>CAZMTA010000001.1:0-110195 GCA_964569085.1 uncultured Gemmatimonadaceae bacterium
CCCGGGGCACGCCCGGCATGAGCGGCGCCGACCTGGCCAACATCTGCAACGAGGCCGCCCTCCTGGCCGCCCGTCGCGGCGCGGACAAGGTGGCCATGGACGACTTCGACCAGGCCAAGGACAAGGTCATGCTCGGCACCGAGCGCCGGAGCCTGGTCCTCACGGAGCGGGAGCGGAAGCTCACCGCGTACCACGAGGCGGGCCACGCCGTGCTGGGGCTCCGGATCCCGGGCCTCGACCCGGTCCACAAGGTGACCATCGTCCCCCGGGGCCGCGCGCTGGGCATCACCGCGTCCCTCCCCGAGGAGGACCGCCACTCCTACCGCAAGGAGTGGATGGAGGGCCAGCTCGCCATGCTCTTCGGCGGTCGGGTGGCCGAGGAGATGATCTTCGGGCTGGAGGACGTCACCACCGGCGCCGGCAACGACATCGAGCGGGCCACCAACATGGCCCGGCGCATGGTGACCCAGTTCGGCATGAGCGAGGTCATCGGGCTGGTGGCGGTGGGCGACGGCGAGCACGAGGTGTTCCTGGGCCGCGAGCTCTCCCAGCGGCGCCACGTCTCCGAGCACACCGCCCGCCTGGTGGACCAGGAGGTCAAGCGGATCCTGGACGACGCCCACGACCGGGCCCGCGTCGTCCTGGAGGAGAACCGGGATCTGCTCGAGGCCATCGCCCAGGCCCTCCTGGAGCGGGAGACGCTGGATCGCGAACAGATCGAGCTCCTGGCCGAGGGCGAGCCGCTGCCGCCCATGCCCGAGCCCCTGGACGAGGTGCCCCCGGGCCGGGCTACCGAGGACCGGGCGCCCTCCCCGGCGCCGCCGCCGCCCCTGGGGCTGCCGGGCGCCGACGGTCCGCTCCCCGGTCCCGCTCCGGGCTTCCATGACGGGGACGGGGACGCCGACGGGGACGGGGCGTGAGCGAGGCGGGTCGGAGGGATCGCACGCGGTGAGCGCGACGGGAACGGGCCGGTGAGCAGGGTCTGGGACTTCCAGTTCTTCCAGCCGGGCTGGGCGGATCTCGTGGAGATCCTCCTGGTGGCGTTCCTCCTGTACCGGATCCTGCTGGTCATCCAGCGGACCCGGGCGATGCAGATCCTGCTCGGCGTCCTCCTCCTGGGGTTCACCTGGGCGGCGGCCCGCCTCCTGGACCTCATCCTCATCAGCACGCTCCTCGAGACCCTCTTCCAGTACGGCGCCATCGCCGCTCTGGTGGTCTTCCAGCCCGAGCTGCGCTCCGCCCTCGCCCGCCTCGGCCAGAGCCGGATGCTCCGGGCCTTCCAGCGCCTGGAGGGCAGCCGCGTCACCGACGAGATCGTCGAGGCCGCCGAGCGCCTCTCCCGCAACAAGTGGGGCGCGATCATGGTGCTGGAGCAGGACGTCGGGCTCGACGAGTACTCCCAGACCGGCAGCAAGGTGGACGCCCGGGTCTCCTCGGAGGTCCTGGCCACGATCTTCACGCCGTACTCCCCCCTCCACGACGGCGCGGTCCTCATCCGCGGCGACGTCATCACCACGGCGGGGGCCATCCTCCCCCTCACCCAGTCCTCCGTTCCCGACCGCTCCCTGGGCACCCGGCACCGGGCCGCCCTGGGGCTCAGCGAGGAGACGGACGCGGTGGTGGTGGTGGTGAGCGAGGAGACGGCCCACATCTCGGTGGCCCGGAGCGGGGCGCTGGAGCGGGACGTCTCTCCGGAGCGGCTCCGGACCATCCTCTCGGGCGTCCTGCCGGACGGAGAGGCCGCTCTCCGACCGGCCCCGGCCAAGGGCTGACACCGGCCAGGGCCGGAACGCCCCCCCAAAACCCGAAAATTCCTCGAAAACCGCGTTGACACCCCCGACGGGGCCCCCGTACATTGCGCGGGTTCTGTCCGGGAACCTCCGATCAACCAGGCCTCACTCAAGGAGCGAGCCTCTCTGTGGGCACTCAGTATCAGCTTCTGACTCTGTTCAACGACGGCGGGTGGATGATGTATCCGCTCGTGCTCTGCTCTCTCATCGCCCTCGGCGTCATCATCGCCAAGGCATATACCCTCTGGCTGGCCCACAAGGACTCCCAGAAGGTCATGGACCAGGTCGAAGAGGCCGCCTTGGCCGGGAACCTCGACGAGGCCATCCGCATCGCCTCGGAGACCCCGGGGCCGACGGCGGCCATCCTCCTCGTGGGGCTCCGCCGCATCGAGAACCGCCGACTGCGCCAGAAGGAGTTCGACCGCGCGGTGTCCACCACGGGCGCCATCGAGCTCGGCTTCCTCGAGCGTGGCCTCGTGATCCTCGCGACCATCGCCAACGTGGCGCCCCTCATGGGCTTCCTCGGCACGGTGATCGGGATGGTGCTGGCGTTTGCGGCCATCGAGCAGGCCGGTGACGTGGATCCGGCGCTGGTCGCCGGCGGCATCAAGGTGGCGCTGCTCACCACGGCCGCGGGCCTCACGGTCGCGATCCCGGTGAACATCGGCTACAACTTCTTCGTCTCCCGCATCGACACGCTCATCGTCGACATGGAGCACGGGGCGCAGAAGATCATCAACCTGGCCTGGGATCTGGAGCGGGACGGCCAGATCACCATCGATCGGGGCACCGACGAGACCGAGCCGCCCAAGGCCACCGCCAGCGTGGGCCCGGCCCGGACCCCGACTCCCGAGGACGCCAAGCCCGAAGGGCTGGCCGAGTCCGACGTCGGGGACCCCAAGCCCGACATGTAGGAACCTTTCTCCGCGACACCCTGTACATCCACATGACCCTTCCCACAGAGATCCGAGGCCAGCATGGCGGTTCTTGACAAGAAGAAATCCCGCGTCAGCGGCGAGGTGCCGATGTCGTCCACGGCCGACATCGCCTTTCTTCTGTTGATCTTCTTCCTCGTGACCACGGTGTTCCCCAAGGACAAGGGGCTGGCCATCGTGCTTCCCGAGGAGCAGTCCGAGGTCCAGGTGAGCCAGAGCAACATCCTGCACCTCATCGTCCAGCCCAACGGGATCGTGGACGTGAAGCGGGGCGAGAGTCAGCAGGTCCAGCAGATGCGTCCCAGCGAGATCGAGGGGCTCTGGCGGCAGGAGGTGGTGGGCAACCCCAACCTCATCGCCGCGGTGAAGACCCACCCCGAGGCCTCCTACGAGTACATGATCGACGTGCTGGATGCGCTCCACTCCGCCAGCGCCGAGCGAATCTCCCTTCAGGTCCTGGAGAACTGAGCGATGTCCATCAAGGGCGGCGGTTTCGAGCGCAACTCCAAGGCGTCCGAGGAGATTCCCTCCTCGTCGCTGGCGGACATCGCGTTCCTCCTCCTCATCTTCTTCATGGTGACGACGGTCTTCCCGACCGATCAGGAGCGTCCCATCGACTGGGTGGAAGCCCAGGCGGCCAAGAAGATCGACGAGAAGAGCAAGAACATCCTGAACATCTGGGTGGAGCAGAGCGGCTCCGTCTACATCAACGACCAGCAGTACAACATCGACGAGGTGTCCCAGGTCGTGGCGCCGCTGTACGCCAACAGCGACCGGGCGCTCGTGATCTCGGTCCGCGGTGACCGTGATGTGCCGTACCGCATCATGGACCAGATCCAGAAGGAGCTGGTGGCCGCCGGAGTGGTCCGGGTCGTGTTCGCCTCCCAGCTCGAACAGCAGATGCAGAGGGCAAGACGATGACTCCCGACGCCGTCGCAGACACCCACGAGACCGCCAACGACCGGCTGAAGAAGAGCTTCAGCACCTGGTTCTGGGGGTCCATGATCGCCGCCACGGCGATCCACGCCGCCATGTTCGCCTTCTGGCCCGAGCTGACGGCGGAGGACATCTCCTACACCTCCGAGGAGCTCGAAGCCGTCGAGCTGCCCCCGGAGATCGAGATCCCGCCCCCACCGCAGCAGATCGCGCGGCCGGCCACGCCGGTGATCGCCACGGCGGACATCGACGAGGACATCACCATCGCCCCGACGACGTTCGAGGAGAACCCCGTCGAGGACCTGCCGCCGCCGCCCGACAACTCGGGTGACCGGGACCTGTCCGACGCGCCGACGTTCACGCCCTTCACCGTGGCTCCCTCCATCCAGAACCGGAGGGAAGTGGTGCGGGCCATGGAGCGCGAGTACCCGCCGCTCCTGCGGGACGCCGGCATCGGCGGCACCGTTCGCGTCTACTTCTTCATCGACGAGAACGGGGTGGTCCAGGACACGCGCATCGACCAGAGCTCCGGTCACCAGGCCCTCGACGACGCCGCGCTGAAGGTGTCCGAGGTCTACCGGTTCAGCCCGGCGCTGAACCGCGACAAGCAGGTGCCGGTCTGGGTCTCCTTCCCGATTACGTTCCAGGTCCGATAGCCCGGATCCTGTGAAGGAGCGCGAACAGGACCCCGCCGGGCTTCCCGGCGGGGTCCTTTCGTTTGTCCCCCGGTCCCGTCCCCTCCCGTCCTCCCTGTGAACCCCATCCCCCAGAGCTTAGAATTGGGCTCCATGTACCGAGACCTCCTGGCCGAGAACCTCCCCGCGGTGCGGGCGCGCATCGCCGCCGCCGCGGAGTCGGCCGGGCGCCCCGCCGACGCCGTGCGTCTGGTGGCCGTGAGCAAGGGCCACCCGCTGGAGGCCGTGGAGGCCGCGCTGGACGCGGGGCTCACCGACCTGGGCGAGAACCGGGTGGGCGAGCTGGAGCACAAGGCGGCGGAGACGGAGGGGCGGGAGGTGACCTGGCACATGATCGGGCACATCCAGCGCCGGAAGGCGCCGCGGGCCATGGAGGCGGCGCACCTGATCCACTCCGTGGACTCGCAGCGGCTGGCCCGGCGCTTCTCCCGGGTGGCCACGGAGGCGGGGCGCACCGTGGCGTGCCTGATCCAGGTCAACACCTCGGGGGAGGACAGCAAGGGCGGCTTCGAGGGCGAGGGCGCCCTGGAGCGGCTCCACGAGGCGGCCGAGCTGCCCGGCCTGGACGTGCGGGGGCTCATGACCATGGCCCCGTACACCGACGACGAGAAGGTCCTCACGCAGACGTTCCGCGGCCTGCGGGAGATATCGGAGACGCTCCGCGGGCTCACCGACCGGGTGGGCCCCGAGCTTTCCATGGGAATGACCAACGACATGGAGATCGCCATCCGGGAGGGGAGCACCCTCGTCCGGATCGGAACGGCGCTCTTCGGGGAGCGAGACGCATGATCGACCTGACACCGCTGGACGTCCGCAACAAGCGGGGCGACTTCAAGAAGGGCCTCCGGGGCTACGACCCCCAGGAGGTGGACACCTTCCTGGAGCTCGCCGCCGAGCGCCTGGAGGAGCTGGTGATGGACAACCTCCAGCTCCGCGAGCGGGTGGAGGGGCTCCAGCGGCAGGTGGACTCCCAGTCCGGGCGCGAGAAGGCCGTCCAGGAAGCCCTGGTGACGGCCCAGGAGCTCCGCACGGAGGTCAAGGGCCAGGCCCAGCGGGAGGCCGACCTGGTCCTCTCCGAGGCGCAGACCGAGGCCCGCCGGCTGAAGGCGGAGGCGGAGGCCGAGGCCCGCACCCTCCTGCGGGACACCGAGCGCCGGGTGGAGCAGGCCCAGGACGCCCTCGAGGAGCTGGAGCGCCGACGGGGCCGCTTCCTCCGCTCCTTCCGGGGCCTCCTGGAGCGGGAGCTGGACGTCGTGCTGGTGGAGGAGGAGCGCGCCCCCCTGGAGGACCGCGCCATCGACCTGGATCTGGGCGGCGGGTTCCTGGACGACGCCGACGGTGCGTCGGGGGAGGCCGGGGCCGAGGGCGCCGACGCGGCGCCGGTCGAGGCGGCGCCCGCGCCCGAGCTCCAGGCCGAGGAGGCCGGGGCCGACGTCGTCACGCCGGAGCCCGAGCCCGAGGCCGACGGGGCGGCCGCGTCCGCGGCCGACGAGGTCCGGGCCGCGCTGGCCGGGCTCGAGTCCGCCCGGGAGCGGGCCGACTCGGCCGACGGGGAGACGCTGAGCTTCTCCTTCGACGAGGGGCCCGACGACGACCCCCGTCGGACGGGCTGACGAGGCCGGGAGCCGCCGTGTCCGAGACATCCACCGCCCCCGCCGACTCCCTCCGCGCCCGGGTGGACGCCGCCGTGGAGGCGGTGCGGGCCCACACCGACCTCCAGCCCCGGGTGGCCGTCATCCTGGGCACCGGCCTCGGCGGGCTGGGCGAGCGCATCGAGGCCGAGGCCACGATCCCCTACGCCGAGATCCCGGGCTTCGCGGAGCCGACGGTGGAGACCCATTCCGGCCGCCTCCTCGTGGGAACGCTGGAGGGGACGCCGGTGGTGGCCATGCAGGGCCGCTTCCACCGCTACGAGGGGTACTCGCTGGCCGAGGTCACCTTCCCGGTGCGGGTCATGGCCGCCCTGGGCGCCGGGGTCCTGGTGGCCTCGGGCGCGTGCGGCAACATGAATCCCCTGTGGCGCGCCGGGGAGCTGGTCCTCCTGGACGACCACATCAACCTCCTGGGGGACAACCCGCTCATCGGGGCCAACGACGAGGCCCTCGGGCCCCGCTTCCCGGACATGTCGGTGCCGTACGACGCGGAGCTCCAGGAGCGCGCCCGGGAGGCCGCCCTCGAGCTGGGCATCCGCCTGAACCGGGGCGTCTACGTGGCGGTCACCGGTCCGAACCTCGAGACCCGGGCCGAGTACCGCATGCTCCGGTGGATGGGCGCCGACGTGGTGGGCATGTCCACCGTGCCCGAGGTCATCGTGGCCCGGCACATGGGGATGCGCGTCCTCGGCCTCTCCATCATCACCGACCAGTGCCTCCCGGACGCGCTGGAGGAGGCCGACATCGAGGCCATCATCCGCACCGCCACCACCGCCGAGCCCGACCTCACCCGCCTCGTGGGCCGGGTGGTGGGCCGCCTGTAGCGCCGCGGCGCCCGCCGCGTCCCGTATCTTCCCGAGCCACCGAATCCGCACCCGAGCCGTCATGACCTACCCCGAGCTTCCCGACTCCCTCCTCGAGGTGGAGGAGGAGACCCTCGCCCGCTGGCGGGACGAGGACCTCTTCCGCGCCACCCTCGAGGCCAACGCCGACGGCGAGCCCTTCGTGTTCTACGAGGGCCCGCCCACCGCCAACGGCCGCCCGGGGCTGCACCACATCATCAGCCGGACCATCAAGGACCTGGTCTGCCGCCACCGCGCCATGCAGGGCCGTCAGGTCACGCGCATCGCCGGGTGGGACACCCACGGGCTCCCCGTGGAGATCGAGGCGGAGAAGCGGCTGGGCATCAGCGGCAAGCCCGAGATCGAGGCCGTGGGGATCGCGGAGTTCAACCGGGTCTGCCAGGAGTCGGTCTTCACCTACAAGGAGGAGTGGGAGGAGCTCAGCGAGCGCATCGGCTACTGGCTGGAGTACTGGCGGCCGTACGTCACCTTCCACACCGAGTACATCGAGTCGGTCTGGTGGGTGTTGAAGCAGCTCGCCGAGAAGGACCTCCTCTACCGGGGCCACAAGAGCGTGCCCTACTGCCCCCGGTGCGGCACCGCGCTCTCCTCCCACGAGGTGGCCCAGGGCTACCGCGACGTGGAGGATCCCTCCCTGACCTTCCTGGCGGAGCTGCTGGGCGAGGACGGGGAGCCCGACGGGCGCGCCTTCCTGGTCTGGACCACGACCCCCTGGACCGTCCCGTCCAACACGGGCCTGGCGGTGCATCCGGAGCTGACCTACGCCGAGGTGGAGCGGGACGGCCGGCGGCTCCTGGTGGCCGAGGCCCAGGTCGAGGAGATCTTCGGCGAGGGCGCCGAGATCCGCGCGCGCCATCGCGGAGCCGATCTGGCGGGGCTCTCCTACCGCCGTCCCCTCGACCTCGTGCCCGGTCCCGACGACCCGCGGAACGGGTGGACCGTGGTGGCCGAGGACTTCGTGAGCGCCGAGGAGGGCACGGGGATCGTGCACATGGCCCCGGCCTTCGGCTCCGACGACTACGCCGCCGGCCAGCGCCACGACCTCCCCATGCTGAACCCCCTGGACGACGCGGGGCGGTTCACCGAGGACGTGGCGCGCGTGGGCGGGCTCTTCGTGAAGGACGCCGATCCGCTGGTGGTGGCCGAGCTGGAGAAGGTGGACCTGCTCTGGGCCATCGAGTCCAAGCTCCACTCCTATCCCCACTGCTGGCGCTGCGACTCGCCGCTCCTGTACGTGGCCCACGACACGTGGTTCGCCGCCACCTCCACCCTGCGGGACCAGCTCCTGGCCAACAACGACCAGGTCGCCTGGCACCCGCCCGAGGTGGGGGAGAAGCGCTTCGGCGACTGGCTCCGGGGCAACGTGGACTGGGCGCTCTCCCGGGACCGGTACTGGGGCACGCCCATGCCGGTCTGGGTCTGCGAGGACGACGCCGACCACGTGCGCTGGGTGGGCTCCCTGGAGGAGCTGGGCGAGCTGGCCGGAGGCCTCCCCGAGGACTTCGACCCCCACCGGCCGTTCATCGACGCGGTGACCTGGACGTGCGAGTGCGGCGGGACCATGCGGCGGACCGAGGAGGTCATCGACGTCTGGTTCGACTCGGGGTCCATGCCCTACGCCCAGTGGCACTACCCCTTCGAGAACGCCGACGAGTTCGAGGCCCACTTCCCCGCGGACTTCATCTGCGAGGGGCTCGACCAGACCCGGGGGTGGTTCTACTCCCTCATGGCCATCAGCACCATGCTGGGGAAGGGGCCCGCCTACCGGAACGTGGTGGTGAACGACCTGATCCTCGACGCCGAGGGCCAGAAGATGTCCAAGTCCAAGGGGAACGCGGTGAACCCCTGGGACGCCATCTCGGACCACGGCGCCGACGCGCTGCGCTGGTACCTCATCACCTCGTCCAACCCCTGGGTCCCCAAGCGGTACGACCCCGAGGGCGTCAGCGAGGCGGCGCGGAAGTTCTTCGACACCCTCTTCAACACCTACCGCTTCTTCCGCATGTACGCGGACGTGGAGGCGTGGGCGCCCTCGGAGGACGATCCGGCGCCGGAGGACCGGCCGCTCCTGGACCGGTGGCTCCTCTCCCGCCTGGACTCCCTCGTGGGCGAGGTGGAGCGGGAGCTGGACGCCTACCAGCTCACCCGGGCGTACCGGGCGCTGGGCGACTTCGTGGTGGAGGACCTCTCCAACTGGTACGTGCGCCGGAGCCGCGCCCGCTTCTGGGGCAACGCCGACGACGCCGACGCCCGGGCCGCGTTCCGCACGCTCTGGGAGGCGCTCCGGGAGATCGCGCTCCTGGCGGCGCCGGTGGTGCCCTTCACGGCGGACTGGCTCCACCGCGCCCTCACCGGGGAGAGCGTGCACCTCCAGCGCTATCCCGCTTCGGCCGACGCCGTGGACGAGGCGCTGGAGGCCGACATGGCCGCCGCCCGCGTCCTGGTCTCCCTGGGGCGCGCCGCCCGCGAGGAGGTCCAGATCCGGGTGCGTCAGCCCCTCTCGACCCTCCACGCCTTCGTGCCCGGGGGCCGCGCGCTGGACGGCGAGGTCCTGGACGTGGTCCGCGACGAGCTGAACGTGAAGGAGGTGGCCTTCCTGGGCGCCGCCGAGGAGCTGGTGCGCTTCAGCGGGAAGCCCAACTACCGTTCCCTGGGCCAGCGCTTCGGGTCGGACACCCAGAAGGCCGCCGACGCGGTGCGCGGCCTCTCGCCCGACGCCCTCTCGGCGTTCCGGGACGGGGAGGAGGTCACCATCGAGGTGGCCGGGGAGACCCACGCGCTCCAGCCCGACGACGTGGAGATCCTCCAGGAGGCCGCCGGGGACCTGGTGGTCCGGGTCGAGGGGCGCTACACCGTGGCGCTGGACCCGACGCTGACCGACGCCCTCCGCGCCGAGGGGCTCGCCCGGGAGCTGGTCAACCGGGTCCAGCGGCTCCGGAAGGACGCGGGCCTGGAGATCACCGACCGCATCGAGCTGGGCATCGCCGGCGCGGACGAGGTGGTGGCCGCGGCCCGGGAGCACGGGGACTTCATCTCCGGCGAGGTCCTGGCCACCTCCCTGGTCCTGGACGGCGAGGAGGCGGTGCGGTCGCTGGACGAGGTTCGCGACGTGGACCTGGACGGCGTGGCCGGCCTGGTGGGCCTCCGTCGGGCCGGCGGATGAGGTCCGGGTCGTGAGCCCGGGCGGGGAGGACGGCGCCGACGGCGGGCGCGTGCGCGAGGTCCCGGTGGCCGAGGGGGACGAGGGCCGCCTTGACGCCTTCCTCTCCGACCGGCTCGAGCTCTCCCGGACGCGGATCCAGAAGCTCATCGCCGCGGGGCACGTCACCGTCGACGGCCAGAGCCCCAAGAAGTCCGAGGAGGTCGTTCCGGGCACCACGGTGCGCGTCCGCGTGCCGCCGGCCGAGGAAGTGGCCATGGAGCCCGAGGACATCCCCCTGGAGATCGTCTACGAGGACAAGGACCTGGCGGTGGTGAACAAGCCGGCGGGCATGGTGGTCCACCCGGCACCGGGGCACCGCTCCGGCACCATGGTGAACGCCCTCCTCCACCACCTCGACGATCTGTCGGGGGTCGGGGGACGGCTGCGCCCGGGCATCGTGCACCGCCTGGACCAGGACACCTCGGGGCTCCTGGTGGTGGCCAAGAACGACGGGGCGCACCAGGGGCTGTCCGACGCGCTGCGGCGCCGGCGGGTGAAGCGCCTCTACCGCGCCGCCACCTGGGGCCACCTGGACGAGGACGAGCGGACCGTGGACGCGCCCCTGGGCCGGGACCCCCGGCACCGCAAGCGCAGGGCGGTGGTGGAGGGCGGCAAGCGCGCCGTCACCCGCCTGCGGGTCAAGGAGCGCTGGACCCGGGCCGACTACCTCTCCCTGGCGCTGGAGACGGGCCGGACGCACCAGATCCGCGTGCACCTGGCGTGGCTGGGCCACCCGGTGGTCGGCGACGAGACGTACGGCGCCAACTGGGAGCGGGGCATGGGCGGGCCCGAGCGGGAGTGGGCCCGGGAGCTCGCCCGCCGCACCCCCCGCCACTTCCTCCACGCCGCGGAGCTGGCCTTCCTGCATCCCCGCACGGGCGAGCGCATGCGCTTCCGGGCGCCCCTTCCCGAGGAGCTGGCCAGGGTGCGGGCCTGGGCCCACGAACAGGAGCCCGGGGCGTGATCGGGGGCTTTTTTTCCCGGGGCCTGTGGCCGATACTTACTGCCCGCGATCCGGAGGGCCGTCCGCCCTCCACTCCCCGGTCCCAGAGTGAGGGGACATCCGACCCGTCATGACGGATCTCGACCCGAAGCTGACCTTCGACTCGTTCGTCGTGGGTCCCGCGAACCGCCTCGCCTCCGCCGCCGCCCGCCGCGCCGCGGAGTCGCCGGGGGCGAGCTACAACCCCCTGTTCGTGTACTCGGCGTCGGGCCTCGGGAAGTCCCACATCCTCAACGCCATCGCCCATCACGCGGTGAAGGGGCCGGGGTCGGCCACCGACGTCAGCTACATGACGCTGGAGAACTACCTGGAGGAGCTGGCCGAGGCCCTCCAGCGGGGCGAGCGGGACACCTTCCGGGACCGCTTCGGGAGCAAGGACATCCTCCTCCTGGACGACGTCCAGTTCCTGGCCGGGCAGCCCGAGGCCCAGGAGATGCTCCTGCGCACCCTGGACCAGCTCACCGGGAGCGGGAGCCAGATCGTCCTGGCCAGCGACCGGCCGCCGGCGGAGATCGACGGCCTGGACGCCCGGCTGCTCTCCCGCTTCGCCGGGGGGCTCATCGTCGACATCGCGCCGCCGGAGTTCGAGACCCGCGTCGCCATCATCCGGAAGAAGGCCGCGTCCCGGGGCCAGGAGCTGGACTCGGGCGTGGCCGAGAGCATCGCCCGCTACCCCTTCCGCAACGTCCGGGAGCTGGGCGGGGCGCTGAACAAGGTCTTCGCCACCCAGGACCTGGAGGGACGGCAGGTCACCGCCGAGGAGGTCCCGGCGCTGGTGGGGCAGGGGGAGGCGGTCCCCCAGGACGGCCCCGACGACGAGTACGGCACCTTCCTCCAGGACGTCACCGTCTCCCTGGCGGAGACCGTGGAGGCCCAGGAGGAGCCGTGGCGGAAGGCGTTCCGGGAGGCGGTGGACGCCGCGGAGCGCGAGGGCTTCGTGACCGCCCGCCTGAAGGCCCACCAGTCCGGGGACGAGCCAGACGACTGGGAGACCGTCCTCCGCGAGTTCCGGGACGACGTGCAGCGCCTCCGTGAGATCGACGAGGAGCTGGAGCGCCTGCAGAACCCGTGGCCCGAGGCGGCCGAAGGGCTCCTGAAGGACCCGGACCGGCTGGACGAGGCGGAGGCCCTCCTCACCTCGGTGGCGGAGCGGCAGCGTCCCTTCCCGCGGCTGGGCCCCGGCAAGACGCTGGAGGAGCTCACCGACTTCGCCCGCATCGCGGTGCGGGGGGCGCAGCAGCTCGTCACCGCGGAGAAGCCGGAGTACAACCCGCTCTACGTCTGGAGCGGAACCCCGGAGCTGGCCCGCACCCTCCTGGGCGCCACGGGCCGGAGCTACCAGACGCTCAACCCCGGGTCCCGCATGGCCGTGACCTCGGTCAAGGAGTTCGCCCAGGACTTCATCCGGGCGCTGGGGCAGGGGGTGGCCGGAGCGTGGCGGGAGCGGTGGTGGACGGTGGACCTCCTCCTGGTGCACGGGATCCAGGACCTCTCCGAGACCGAGCGGGCCCAGGACGAGTTCTTCCACCTCTTCGAGGCGCTCAAGCGCCGCGGCGCCCGGGTGCTCCTGGCCGCCGACCGACCGCCCTCCGGGGTGGCCGGCATCGACGAGCGCCTCCGCTCGCGCTTCGAGGGCGGGCTCGTGCTGGAGGTGGAGCAGGGATCCCGGTCCGACGACCTGACGCTGGTGGAGTCCGGAGCCGCCGAGGAGGCGCCCGCTTCGACGGGCGCCGCCCAGCCCCTCTGGGACGAGCCCGCCGGGCCCGCCCCGGCGGCCCAGGAGGCGCCGGAGCCGGCCCCGAGCCGGCCCACGCCCCCGGCTCCCGAGCCGGAGCCCGCGACCCCGGCCACGCCGCCCGCCCGGTCCGAGGATCGGCCCGCGCCCGCGGCGAAGCCCGCCCCCGCCCCCGGCGGTGGCTGGTTCCCGTCCCGGGAGAACGTCGTACTCCAGTGGCCCGAGCTGGAGCGTCTCATCGTGGAAGAGCTGGAGTAGGGGGCGCCCATGGCCATCGAGGGATCCCTTCAGGACGTGAGCCTGGCCGACATCTGCCAGCTCCTGGGCATGGGTCGGAAGACCGGGTGCCTGAGCCTCACGGACCGCTCCAACTTCGGCTACATCTACTTCGAGAACGGCCGGGTCATCCACGCGTCGGTGCTGAACCGGCCCGACCGCCTGGGCGAGCTCCTGGTGCGCAACCACGTCATCACGCGCAAGGACCTCTCCCAGGCCATGGAGCGCCAGGCCCACGACCGGGACAAGCGCCTGGGCGAGATCCTGGTGGACCAGGGGAGCATCGACCAGGAGGCGCTCCAGAAGTACATCCAGCTCCAGATCGAGGAGGCCGTCTACAACCTCTTCACCTGGAACCAGGGGTCCTTCCACTTCGACCCGGAGCAGCGCCCCGACGAGGAGGGGATGTTCCTGGTGAGCATCCCGCCCGAGTCCCTCCTCATGGAGGGGGCCCGCCGGGTGGACGAGTGGTCGCTGGTGGAGCGGAAGATCCCGTCCTTCGACGTGGTCTTCCAGCTCGACAAGCACCCCGACGAGGCCGAGGAGGAGGTCGAGCTCACCCGGGAGCAGAAGAAGATCCTCCCCTACATCGACGGCGTCCGGACGGTCACGGACATCATGAACGAGGCGGGCCTGGTGGAGTTCGACACCGGGAAGGCCCTCTACGGTCTGATCCAGGCGGGCTTCGTCAGCCGCTCCGGCGAGAAGACCACGGTCCAGGAGACGGGCGGAGACGAGGCCCTCCAGGAGCACCTCAACCTGGGGGTGGCCTTCTACCGCTCCGGGATGATGGAGGACGCGGCCCGGGAGTTCGAGGCGGCGCTGGAGGTGGACCCCCGCCAGGCCCGGGCCAACTTCATGCTCGGGCTCATGGCCTTCCGCCAGGGCCAGTACGAGGAGGCGCTCAGGCGCTGGGAAGCGGCCCCCGAGGGCGTGGCCGGCGGCTACTCCATCCAGCGCAACCGGGCCGTGGCTCTGGAGATGCTGGGCCGCTACGACGAGGCCCTGGAAGCGCTCAAGGCCGCCAGGGTGGCCCGCCCCGAGGACCACGAGGTGCACCTGCTGGAGGCCATCCTCCGCCTCAAGGCCCGCCAGACGGGCAAGGCCATGGAGGCGCTCCGGGCCTACCGGACCTCGCCCCAGCTCAAGAAGCCCTCGGAGCTGTACTACGCCTACACCGTCCTCGCCTCCGCCGTGGCCGGCGACCTGGACTACGCCGTGGCCGTGGGCCGGGAGGGGCTGGCCCAGTACCCCGAGTCGGGTCCCCTCCTGGTGAACACCGGCGCGGTCCTGGAGCGCCGGGGCGAGATGGACGCCGCCGAGGCCCTCTACAAGCGCGCCGTGGCCGGCTCCTCCACTCCGCCCCAGGCCCACAAGAACCTGGGGGACCAGGCGTACGCCCGGGGGGACACCGAGGGCGCGCGGGTCCAGTACGAGAAGGCGGTGAAGCTGTCGCCGCGGCTCGGGGACGACGTGTACCTCCGCCTCGGCACCATCGCCTACAAGGACAACGACCAGGACGTGGCGGTCCTCCTCTGGCGCCGGGCCCTGGACCTGAACCCGGGCAACGAGGCGGTGCGCTCCAACCTGGAGATGCTGGGCGGGGCGTGAGCCTCGCGGGGATCCTGACGCTGGTCGTGGCGCTCGCCGGACCGGTGGACGCCTCCGGAGGGGTGCAGGAGGCTCCGGGGAGCGTCGCCCCCACCCCGGACCCCGCCGTCGTCCCCGACACCCTGGACGGGGTCCGCTACGGCGCCCTGGAGGCATCGGGGCTCACCGTGCGCTTCGCCCCCCGGGACTCCCTGGTGGCCGAGCGGGTCCTGGCCTTCCTCCTGGAGCAGCCCGAGCTCCCGGGCGTGCCCCGGCCGTCGGGGGTCACGGCGGTCCTCGCCCACACCCCGGCGGTCCTGGACGCCCTCACCGGGGGCGTGGTCCCCGAGTGGCGGGCCGGCGTGGCCGTGCCGTCCCTCCGCCTCCTGGTGGTGCCCACCGGCGAGGGCCCCCGGGTCCTGGACCCCGAGGGGCGGCGCGTCCTCCGTCACGAGTGGGCCCACCTGGGGCTCCACGCCCGCCTCGGGGACCTCCGGGTCCCGCGCTGGCTGGACGAGGGGTACGCCCAGTGGGCCTCGGGCGGCTTCGACCTGGCGGAGGCGTGGCGACTCCGCCTCCTCCTGGCCACGGGCGACGCGTCGCTGGACTCCCTGACTCTGGCGTGGCCCCGGGGTCGATCCGAGGCGGGCGCGGCCTACCTCCTGGCCGCCAGCGCGGTGGCGTACCTCCTGGGCGACAGCGGCGCCCGGGGGATGGAGCTCCTGGTGGAGCGGTGGCGCGCCTCGGGCTCCTTCGAGTCCGCCTTCCGGGAGACGTTCGGCGTCACCACCGGCCAGTTCGAGGAGGACTGGCGCCGCCACGTGCGGGACCGGTACGGGTGGCTCTTCGTGCTCTCCCACTCCACCGTCTTCTGGATGGCGCTGGCGCTGGTCCTCCTCCTGATGGTGCGGACCCGGCGCCGGTACGAGCGGGAGCGGATGGCCCGCCTGCGGGCCGAGGAGCTCCCCGACGAGCCCGCCTTCTGGGACCCGGATCACACCGGGACCGGATCGGGGACGGGGGGTCCGGGGGTAGAGGCACCATGAGCCGACAGATCCTGATCGTAGACGACGACACCGACGCCCTCGAGGTGTACCGTACCCGCCTCTCCCACGCGGGCTTCGAGGTGGAGACCGCGGAGAGCGCCGAGGAGGCGCTCATGTACCTGAGCAAGGACCCGCCGGGCCTGGTCTTCACCGACGTGCGCATGGCGGGGATGACCGGGCTCGAGCTCCTGGAGCGGATCCGCTCGGACCTGGACGAGGTGTCCGTGGTGGTGATGACGGGCCACGAGGACATGAAGACCGCCGTCTCCGCCATGAAGGCCGGCGCCTTCGACTTCCTGGTGAAGCCCGTGTCGCCCAAGGCGCTCCAGGCGGTGGCCGAGCGGTGCTTCCGGGAGCGGGCCCTCCGGGACGAGGCGGGGGAGCCCGGCGAGGGGGACGAGGAGGAGCCGCGTCCCCGGGGCACGCTGGTGGGGCGCACCCCGGTCATGATCGACATCTACAAGACCATCGGCCGCCTGGCCCGTAACCGGGCCACGGTCCTGGTCCGGGGCGAGACGGGGACGGGGAAGGAGGTGGTGGCCCGCGCCATCCACGAGCACTCGGCCCACGCCGAGGAGCCCTTCATCGCGGTGAACTGCACCGCGCTCTCCGACACCCTCCTGGAATCCGAGCTCTTCGGGCACGTGAAGGGCGCCTTCACCGGCGCGTCCTCCTCCCGGAGGGGCTACTTCCAGCTCGCCGGGGAGGGGACGATCTTCCTGGACGAGATCGGGGACACGAGCCCCGACTTCCAGAGCAAGCTGCTCCGGGTCCTCCAGGAGCGGCAGTTCTACCCGGTCGGGGGAGAGGAGCCCAAGGACACCCATGCCCGGGTCATCGCCGCCACCCACCAGCCCATGGAGGAGCTGGTGCGCTCGGGGCGGTTCCGGGAGGACCTCTTCTTCCGCTTGAAGGTGGTGGAGATCCACGTGCCCCCCCTCCGGGAGCGGGTGGACGACATCCCCCTCCTGGCCAAGGCCCTCCTGGCCCGCATCCGCCGCGAGACCCACCGGGACGTGCGCCGGGTCTCCGACGAAGCCATGGAGCGCCTGCGGGAGCACGACTGGCCCGGGAACGTCCGGGAGCTCGAGAACACCCTCATGCGCGGCGCCCTCCTGGCCCGGGGCAGCGTGGTGGGCCCGGACCACCTGGTCCTGGGCGGCGAGGAGGGAAGCCCCCGGGACCTGAGCCTGGCGGCGGCGGTGCGAAGCCACGTGCGGCGGGTCCTCACCCTCACCGAAGGCGATCGTCCCCGGGCGGCCCGGCTCCTGGGCATCTCGGACGCGGAGCTGGAGGAGCACCTCTGAACCCCGGGCGCGCCGTTGACCTCGTCCCGGCCCCCCTCTAGCATTCGGCCATGGCCAAGAAGAGCGCAGCGTCCAAGTCCCGGGGCAGCCAGCCCGCCGCCCTCAAGTTCACCCGCGTGAACGCCCTCCTGGGCGTCGCGGGGCTGGCCGTGCTGGTGGCGGGGTACTGGCTCCTCGCCCAGGGGTCGATCACCGCCGCGCCCCTCCTGCTCGTGCTGGCCTACGTGGTGCTCCTCCCCCTGGCCATCATCCTGTAGGCGCCCCAACGCACCGTTCCGTGTCGAAGGCGCCCCGCCTCCTCGACCGCCCGCCTCGACGGCCGCGGCTCCGGGTCTCCCTGGAACCATGATCTTCCGAGCCCATCTGGACCTCACGGCCTCCGACGTCGCGTACGGGCTGGCCGCGACCGTCCGGGGGGGCGACCGGGCGGCGCTGGAGGGACGCGTCCGGGCGGCGCTCCCCGACGGCGACCGGGGCGTGGTCTGCCTCTCGGTGCGCAGCGGGTTCGACCTCCTCCTCTCGGCCCTCGCCCTCCCCGAAGGGAGCGAGGTCCTCATGACCGCCGTGACCGTGCCGGACATGGTGCGCGTGGTGCGCGCCCACGGCCTGGTGCCGGTGCCGGTGGACATCGACCCCGTCACGCTGGCGCCCCACCCCGAGGCGCTCGCCCGAGCCGTCGGTCCCCGGGCGCGGGTCCTGGTGGCCGCCCACCTCTTCGGGGCCGTCTCCGACCTCGAGCCCGCCCGGGCGGTGGCCCGGGAGCACGGGCTGGTCTTCGTCGAGGACTGCGCCCAGTCGTGGGTGCCGGGGGGCTTCTCCGGGGCCGCCGACAGCGACGTGCGGATGCTCAGCTTCGGGCCCATCAAGACGAGCACGGCGCTGGGGGGCGGGGTCCTCCTGGTGGCCGACGGGGAGCTCCGGGCCGCCATGGAGGAGATCCAGGCCACCCGGCCGGTCCAGCCCCGGACCTCCTGGCTCGTGCGCTGCCTCAAGTACGGGGCGACCCCCGTGGTGGGCCGGGAGCCGGTGTTCGGCCTCTTCCGGGCCGTGTGCCGGCTCGCGGGGCGCGACTTCGACGAGGTCCTCAAGGACCTGGCCCGCAGCTTCCGGGGCGACGAGATCCTGGACCGGCTTCGCGCCCGGCCGTCGCTGCCCCTCCTCCACCTCCTCGCCCGACGCCTGGAACGGCCCTCGGGGCGGGTGCCGGCCCGGGCGGAGGCAGGGCGGGAGCTGGCCGCGCGGCTGGGCGACGCCCTCCGCCGGCCCGGCTCCGGGGCGAGCCCCCACACCCACTGGCTCTTCCCCGTGGAGACGTCCGACCGCGCCGGGCTCAAGCGCCACCTCCGGCGGGCGGGCTTCGACGCCACCAGCGGGGCCAGCAGCCTCACCGTCGTGCCCGTGCCCCCCGACCGGCCGGACACGGCGCCCCGGCGCGCCGAACGGCTCCTGGAGCGCATCCTCTTCGTCCCGGCCTACCCGGAGGTCCCCCGGGCGGACCGGGTCCGCCTGGCCGACGTCCTGGCGGCGTGGGGCGCCCGGGAGGGGGATCGGTCCGGCGAGGCGGTCCTCCGACCGGCCCCCAACGCATGAGCCTGGCTCCGGGGAAGGCGCACCGGGACGCGGAGCCCGGCGGACTCGGCGGAGCGGGCGAGATCACGCTCCGACGCTGCCGCAGCGCCCGGGACTGGCGGCTCTTCGAGCGCGTGCCGGAGATCCTGCACGGAGACGACCCCCTCTTCGTGCCCCCGGTCCCCGGCGACACGGCGGGGCTCCGCAAGCCCGACCACGTCTTCCACGGGATCGGGAGCCTCCGGAGCTACGTGGCGTTCCGGGACGGGGAGCCCGTGGGCCGGATCGCCTCCATCGTGAACGGGGTGCACAACGAGTTCCACGGGGACCGGACCGGCTTCTTCGGGTTCGCCTCCTTCCAGGACGAGGCCGTGGCCGCGGCGCTCCTCCGGCGGGTCCGGGCGGACCTGGTCGAGGCGGGGATGGACCGGATGCGGGGGCCCTTCGACCCGACGCAGAACGACGAGTGCGGGGTGCTGATCGAGGGGTTCCACGAGCGGCCCTGTTTCGGCATGCCCTGGAATCCGGCGTGGTACGGCGAGGTCTACGACCGGCTGGGGCTGGAGCGCGGCATGGACCTGCTGGCCTATTCCATGGCCCCGGAGAAGTGGGACCGCTTCGCGGAGCGCTTCGAGCCCCTGGTGGAGAAGCTGCGCCGCCGGCTTCCCCTCACCGTCCGTCCGGTACGCCCGGACCGCCTCGACGAGGAGGTGGCGCTCATCACGCGCCTCTTCACCGAGTCCCTCCGGGAGGAGTGGAACTTCATGCCCCTCACGCCGGCCCAGGCGCGGAGCTTCGCCGAGGACCTGGCGGACCACCTGGACCCCGAGGGGATCCTCATCGCCGAGGTCGACGGCGAGCCCGCCGGGCTGTCCCTCGGCTTCCCGGACGTCAACGAGCACCTGGCCCGGGTGAAGCGCCTCCCCCGGTGGCTGCGCCTGCCCGCGCTCTGGTGGCTGCTGAAGACCCGGAGATTCCGCGGGGGCCGGTGGGCGGTGTTCGGCGTGCTGGAGGAGCACCGCCGGAAGGGGGGCACGCTCCTGCTCATCTACGAGTCCCTGCGACGCTCCCGCCACAAGTACGAGACCGGGGAGATCTCCTGGACCCAGGCCCGGAACCGGGAGGTCAACGCCCTGGCCGGGCAGTTCGGCCTCGAGCCGTCCAAGCGGTACCGGATCTACGAGGCCCCGCTCGACCCGTGAGGGGCGTCGCGGTCTTCGACCTGGACGGGACGCTCACGCGCCGGGACACGAGCGTCCCGTTCTTCCGCTTCCTCGCCGGGGGAGGGGCCACGGTCCGGGCCGTGGCCGGCCTCGCGTGGACGGCGCTCCCCGACCTGGCGCGGGCCTGGAGGGAGGAGCGGGGCCCGGACCCCCTGGGCGGGGTGCTGGGCCGCTGGGAGGGGTGGGCGCACCGGCGCCTGGTGGCGGCCCTGGTCGCGGGGCGGACCGTCGAGGACCTCGACGCGGCCGGCCGGGCCTTCGCGCGCTCGATCCTCGACGACGGGCTCCGGCCCGACGCGGCGGGGAGGCTGGAGGAGCACCGGCAGGCGGGCCACCGCGTCCTCCTGGCCAGCGCGTCCCTGGAGGTCTACGCCGCCCCTCTGGGCGAGCTCCTCGGATGCGACGGCGTGGTGGGGACCCGCCTCCACCTCCGGGACGGGATCGCCACGGGCGGCCTCGACGGCCTCCACTGCTGGGGGGAGGAGAAGCTGCGTCGGGTCCGGGCCGTCCTGGCACCCGGGGAGGAGATCCGGTGGGCCTACGGCGATTCCCGGGGCGACCGGGCGCTCCTGGAGGCCGCCGGGCGAGCCGTGGGCTGAGCCCGGGGCGGGTTCCCACCCCCGGGCGCCTCCACTACCTTCACGCCCTCCGGGCGCGTAGCTCAGCTGGTTCAGAGCACCTGCCTTACAAGCAGGGGGTCGGCGGTTCGAATCCGTCCGCGCCCACTTCCCGGAACGGAACGAGGCCCGCGCCCCCCGTGGGGGACGCGGGCCTCGTCGCGTGGAGCCGCTGGGAGCGGCCGGCCTCAGCCGCCGTCGCCGGTCTCCCCGCCGCCCTCCCCCTGGCGCTCCTCCATGATGCGGTCGAAGAGCTCCCGCACCCCCTCGTCGCTGCTGACCAGGAAGGTGATGGTCTTGAAGCGCTCGGCGCTCATGCCGTGCTCCTCGTGGGCCGCCGCGATGGCCTGGGTGAGGTTGGCCCGGATCTGGGCGCGGCCGCTCTCGGAGTGGATCCGGACCATCTCCTGGATCGCCTCCTCCTGCAGCTCGTCGATCTGGAGCTGGAGGTCCACGTAGTGCCCCATCTCCTCCTCGGAGACGCTGGTGTCGGCCGACGCGGTCTGCTGGGGCGCGTCCTGGGCGCTCGCGGGGGCGGGAACGCCGCCCGCGGCCAGGAGCGCCAGGGCCAGGGCGACGAGGCCGGCCCGGCGGGTCGTGGGGTGGGGAATCCGCATGTCGAGGGTGCTCTCCGGGAGGGTCGTGGCTGGGGGCCGGCGGGTTCCGCGCGGCCCTCGGGTCCATCCGGCCCCATGGTAGGGTGGAGCCACCCTCTTGGACAACCGAGAGGCCGGTTCCGCTGGCGCGGCCCGTCCGTCCGGGAGGTGGACGAACGGGCATCATTCTTGATGCGAGGGGAGGCATCGCCGAGCTTTGACATCCCCCCCAGGCCCGACCGGACCTTCGCATGGCTTCCCGATACCCCTGCAGACGGTGTCGCACGCCCGTGGACACCGACCTCCACTCCTGCCCGTTCTGCGACGCCCCGGACCCACTCCGGTACCGGCGGACGCGGCGGGTGGCGTGGGCCGTGGTGGTCTCGCTGGGCAGCGTCCTGGCGCTGGCCGCCTGGGTCCTGGCCTGAGGTCCCGACGCGCCGCCGGAGCGCGGCGAGCGGCGGGGAGATAGCTTCCCGGGAGGCCGGGGCGTGGGACTCCGGCCGATACCCCTTCCGGAGGAAGCCCATGTCCCAGGCCCGCGGAGCCCTGGTCCCCCGCATGATGGGGGCGGCGAAGCTCGACATCGCCACGTACGAGGAGGTCGAGCACGACACCGCCGCCACCGGGCAGGCGGCCATGGTCGTGGTCATGGTGGCCCTCGCCCGGGCCATCGGCGAGTCGGGGGGCGGGATCGGGGCCGCCCTCGTGGCGGCCGTGGCGGCCTTCGTGGGGTGGGGGATCTGGGCGGGCGTGACCTATCTGGTGGGGACCAAGGTCTTCGACGGCACCGCCACCTGGGGCGAGCTCCTCCGCACCCTCGGCTTCGCCCAGGCCCCGGGGATCCTCTTCGTCCTGGGCATCCTGCCGCTCACCGGCCTCGTGCTCTGGATCGTGCCGATCTGGATGCTGGTCACGGGCTTCGTGGGCGTGCGGCAGGCGCTGGACGTGGGGAACGGCGCCACCGTCCTGACCATCCTGGTGGGCTTCGGCGCCTACGTGGCGGTGGCGATGGCGGCGGCGGTGGGCAGCGGGATCCTGGCGGCCATCGCCTCGATCTTCTGACGGCCGGCGGATGAGCCCCGGCGCGGCGGGTTGACGGCGGCCCCGCCGCGCCCGGAGGTTCCTCACCACGGTCCGCCTCCCGCGGCCCGCACGCGTCCCCGCACCCGCTCCCCGGAGCCTCCATGGAGTTCGGCTGGAACCCCTCCACATGGGTCTCGCTCAAGCCCTTCGGCCTGGGCGAGGAGAAGCCCCATCACATCCGTGACATGCTCCGCGTCCTCTGGGAGAACCGGGACGAGGTGGAGTACGGGATGCGGATCCTGGGCGACGGCGTCTGCGACGGCTGCGCCCTGGGGACCACCGGGATGCGGGACTTCACCCTGGACGGGGTCCACCTGTGCACGGTGCGCCTGGAGCTCCTGCGCCTGAACACCATGGGCGCGTTCGAGCCCGGGATCCTCGAGGACGTCTCCGACCTGGAGTCGCTGGACGGCGAGGCGCTCCGGAAGCTGGGTCGCATTCCCGAGCCCATGGTCCGTCGCCGGGGCGAGAAGGGCTTCACGCCGGTCTCGTGGGACGAGGCCATGGAGCTGCTGGCGGAGCGCATCGGCGCCACGGACCCGGAGCGCCTGGCCTTCTACCTGACGTCGCGGGGGATCACCAACGAGACGTACTACGTGGCGCAGAAGGCGGCCCGCTTCCTGGGCACGAACCACGTGGACAACTCGGCCCGGATCTGCCACGCCCCCAGCACCACCACGCTCAAGCGATCGCTGGGCGCCGCGGCCTCCACCTGCTCGTACTCGGACTGGATGGGCTCGGACCTCCTGGTCTTCTTCGGGTCCAACCCGGCCAACAACCAGCCGGTGGCCACCAAGTACATGTACCGGGCCAAGGAGGAGGGCACCCGGATCGCCATGGTGAACTCCTTCCGGGAGCCCGCCATGGAGCGCTACTGGATCCCCTCCATCTTCGACTCGGCGGTCTTCGGCACCGAGCTGGTGGACGACTTCGTCCAGGTGCACCAGGGCGGGGACGTGGCCTTCCTGAACGGGGTGCTCAAGGAGGTCATCGAGCAGGGGTGGGTGAACCGCCCCTTCGTGGAGGCCCACACCAACGGATTCGAGGGGCTCGAGGCCTCCCTCCGCGAGCAGTCGTGGGAGGACCTGGAGCGCTTCAGCGGCGCGTCCCGCGAGGACATGAAGGCCTTCGCCCGCACCGTGGGCGAGGCCGATTCCGCCGTGTTCGTGTGGAGCATGGGCATCACCCAGCACCGCTTCGGCGTGGACAACGTCCAGGCCATCGTGAACCTGGCGCTGGCCCGGGGCTTCGTGGGCCGGGAGAAGTGCGGGCTCATGCCCATCCGGGGCCACTCGGGGGTGCAGGGCGGCGCCGAGGTGGGCGCGGTGCCCTGGTCCTTCCCCGGCGGCCGCCCCGTGGACGCGGAGCACGCCGCCGAGATGGGCGAGCTGTGGGGCTTCGAGGTGCCGACCTTCCGCGGCCTGTCGGCGGTCGAGACCGTCCACGCCGCCCACCGCGGCGAGATCGACGTCCTCTGGGCGCTGGGCGGCGACTACCTGGGCACGCTCCCGGACCCGGCGTACTGCCGGGAGGCGCTGGAGCGGGTCCCGCTGCGGGTCCACCAGGACATCGTCCTGGCCCACCAGATGTTCGTGGAGCCCGAGGACACGGTGGTGATCCTCCCCGCCACGACCCGGTACGAGCAGCCCGGCGGCGGAACCGAGACCTCCACCGAGCGGCGCATCTACTTCTCCCCCGAGATCCCCGGGCGCCGCATCCCGGGGGCGCGGGCCGAGTGGCAGGTGCTCTCGGAGCTGGCGGCGCGGGTCCGGCCGGAGAAGGCGGACCGCATCCGCTTCGGGAGCGGTCAGGCCATCCGTGACGACATCGCCCGGGCCGTCCCGTTCTACGCCGGCATCGAGAAGCTGAAGGGGAAGGGCGACGCCGTGCAGTGGGGCGGTCCGCGCCTCTGCGAGGGAGGGGCCTTCGGGCTCCCCGACGGACGGGCCCGCTTCCACGCCGTGGAGCCGCCGGAGCTGGGCATCCCCGAGGGGGGCTTCCACCTCTCCACCCGCCGGGGCAAGCAGTTCAACTCCATGATCCAGGCCGAGCGGGACCCCCTCACCGGGGGCCTGCGCGACCACGTCTTCATGGCCGAGGCCGACGCGCGCCGCCTCGGGCTCGAGGAGGGCGACGACCTCACCCTCCGCTCTCCGGTGGGCGTCTTCCACGGCCGCTGCCGCATCTCGGACATGAAGGAGCGGAACCTCCAGGTCTTCTGGCCCGAGGCGAACCCCCTCATCCGCCGGGACGTGGTGGAGCCCCACTGCGGCATCCCCGACTTCACCGCGGTGGTGCGGGTGGAGGCCGGGCACGTGGGCCGCGCCGGCCGGGGCCCGGGCCATCCCGGGGAGGCGCTGGCCACCGCCGACGCCACGACGGGGGAGGGGATCGCCTTCACCCGACACGCCGAGGCCGCGGCCGGCGCCCCCGGCGCGGAGCCGGGCGTCGGCGCCCCGGCCCCGGACGACGCCCCGTCCGCCGACGGCTGAGCGCGTCCATGCCCGCCCTCCTGTGAAGGGCCGGAGCCCCACCACCCGGGCCCGCATCCTCCGGCACCGCCCCGGCGCCGACGGCGCGGAGCGCGTCCGCGACGTCCTGGCGGTGGAGGAGCCCCTGGAGATCCGCCTGAGCTGGCGGGAGCCGGACGGGAGCCGGCGGACCGAGGCGGTGGCGGTCACCATGCGCACCCCGGGGGACGACTTCGAGCTGGCGGCCGGGTTCCTGCGCGGGGAGGGCATCCTCGCCGACCCGTCCGTCCTCCACGGGATCACCTATTGCACGGGCGGCGCGGAGGAGCAGGAGTACAACGTGGTGGAGGTGCGCCTCCGCCCCGGGCTGGCCGTGGACGTGGAGCGGCTCCGCCGGAACTTCTACACCTCCTCGAGCTGCGGCGTCTGCGGGAAGGCCTCCCTGGAGGCCGTGGAGGCCCAGGGCTGCTCGGTCCTCCCCGCGGGGACGCCGACGCTGGCCGCGGCCGCCGTCCCGGAGCTCCCCGACCGCCTCCGGGCGGCCCAGGGGGTCTTCGAGGACACCGGCGGCCTCCACGCCGCGGGGCTCTTCGACGCGGCCTCGGGGGAGCTGGAGCTGGTCCGCGAGGACGTGGGCCGGCACAACGCCGTGGACAAGGTGGTGGGGCGGCGCTTCCTGGACGGCGCGCTCCCGGCGGAGGGGCGGGTCCTGGTGGTGAGCGGCCGCGCCTCCTTCGAGATCGTCCAGAAGGCCGTGGCCGCGGGGATCGCGGTCCTCGTGGCCGTGGGCGCGCCGTCCAGCCTGGCGGTGGAGCTGGCCGAGCGCTTCGGGCAGACGCTGGTGGGCTTCGCCCGGGACGGCGGCTTCAACGTGTACGCCGGGGCGGAGCGGATCCGGTGACGGAGGGAGCGGCGAAGGAGGCCGGGGGCGTCCTGGGGGCCGTGCTGGCCGGGGGGGAGAGCGCCCGCTACGGCGCCGACAAGAGCGCGGCCCGGGTGGGGGGCGTCCCCATGGTGGAGCGCGTGCTCCGCGCCGCCGGGGCCGTGGCCGCCGAGGTGGTCGTGGTGTCCTCCCGCCCGGTGGCGGGTGCCGAGACCGTGCGGCGGATCCCCGACCGGGTCCCGGGGCTCGGGCCGCTGGGCGGCCTCCACGCGGCCCTGCACGAGGCCCGGGCGCGGGGGCGGGAGCGGGTCCTCCTCCTGGGATGCGACCTCCCCCTGGTCACCGCTCCGCTCCTGGAGCGGCTCGTGGCGGCGGCGGGAGAGGCTCCGGCGGCCGCGCCGGCGTGGTCCGACGGGGGCGTCCACGCCCTCTGCTCCCTCTGGTCCGTGGGGCTCCTCGAGGAGGTCGACGAGCGCGTCGGCGCCGACGAGGGCCGCTCGCTCCAGGCCCTCTTCCGCGCCGTCGGGGGCCGTGCGGTGCCTCCGGAGGAGCTGAGCGGGGCGGGGGAGGGGGCCCTCCTCAACGTGAACACCCCGGAGGACCGGGAGCGGGCCGAGGCCCGGGCCCGCCCGCCCGGTGTGGAGCCGTGAGCGACGCACCGCTCCCCCCGGTGGTGTGCGTGGTGGGGAAGAAGCGCTCCGGGAAGACCACCACCGTGGTGGGGCTCGTCCAGGCGCTCTCGCGCCGTGGGCGCCGGGTCATGACCCTGAAGCACGGGCACCACTTCCGCCTGGACCGGGAAGGCACGGACTCCTGGCGGCATCGCCACGAGGGCGGGGCGGCCCGGGTGGTCCTGGCGGGCCCCGAGGGGCTGGCGGTGGAGGGCGCGTGGGGGCCCGAGGGCGAAGAGCCCCTGGAGCGGTTGGTCGCCCGCTTCCTCCCCGACGCCGAGGTGGTGGTGGCCGAGGGCTTCAAGGGCTCGGACGCGCCCCGGGTCGAGGTCTACCGCCGGGCCGCCCACGCCGAGCCGCTCTACACGTCCGACGATCCGCGCTACCTGGCCGTCCTCACGGACGTGCCGGGCTTCCAGGCCCACGTCCCGGTCCTGGACGTCGACGACCCCGGGCGGTTCGAGGCGCTGGCGGACCTCGTCGACGGGCTCCTCTAGGGCGCCGTCCCCCCCGCCACACCCCGTGTGCGCACGCTTGCAGGGGGGTGCCGCGCCGGGCATCTTCCGGCGTCCCGTTCCTCCCGCCCCGCCTCCATGTCTCCACGCATCCCGCCCCTGGCCGTGGCCTTCGCCGCGGCCTTCGCCGCGTGCGCCGCCCCGCCCGCCCCGGCTCCCGAGGCCGCCGCGCCGGCCGCCTCCTCCGCCCCGGCGGAAGGGGCCCCGGTCGCCTCCTACCTGGACGAGCAGGCCGAGCGCGGCCGCGAGGTCTTCTCCGAGCGGTGCTCGGAGTGCCACTACTCCTCGGAGATGCGGGGCACCCAGTTCCAGTTCGAATGGGAGCGCCGCACCGTGGGCGACCTCTACGAGCACCTGGTGGGCACCATGCCCGAGGACGATCCGGGGAGCCTCACCGAGGAGCAGTACGTGGACGTCGTGGCCTACATCCTCCGCCTGAACGGCTTTCCGGCGGGAGGTCCCGCGCTGGCCGAGGGCGCGCCCGCCTTCGACGCGAGCCTGAAGGCTCCCGCCGGAGCGGGCGCCCGATGAGCATGGAGCGGCGGGACTTCCTGAAGGGCGTGGCCGGCGCCGGGGCCGGGCTGGCCCTGGGCGCCGGGGGCGCCGACGCCGCGTCCCGACCCCGCAGGGCTCCCCTGGTCCGGTCCCGCCAGGCGGCGGACGTGGCCGTGGTGGGCGCCGGAGCCTTCGGCGCCTGGACGGCGCTCCACCTGCAGCGCATGGGCGCCCGGGTGGTCCTGGTGGATCAGCACGGGCCGGCCAACTCCCGGGCCACCTCCGGCGGGGAGACCCGGGGCGTCCGCACCAGCTACGGCGATCGTCCCCACGGCCTCCAGTGGGGACGCTGGGCCGCCGAGGCCATCGAGCGGTGGAAGGCGTGGGACGAGGAGCACGCGGAGGATCTGCTCCCGCCCCTCTACTACACCACCGGGGACGTCATCCTCCGGGAGGAGATGACGCCCTTCCTCGAGCGCACCGTGGAGAACTGGAACGCCATGGGCCGGGCCCACGAGGTCCTCGACGCCGACGAGGTACGGCGCCGGTGGCCCGCCATCCGCGTTCCCGACGGCGTCGTGGCGCTCCACGAGCCCGACGCGGGGGTCGTGCGGGCCCGTCGCGCCATCGAGTCGGTGGCGCAGGTCTTCCTCCGGGAGGGCGGGGAGCTCCGCATCGGCCGGGCTCGGCCCCTTCCCTCGGAGGAGGGCCGGGTGGGCTCCCTCGTCCTGGACGACGGCGAGCGGGTGGACGCCGGGAGCTACGTCTTCGCGCTGGGCCCGTGGCTCCCGAAGTACTTCCCCGAGCTCCTGGGCCGGCGCATCCGGATCCGGACCCTGGGGCACGTCTACTACGTGGCCACGCCCCCGGGCGACCCCCGCTTCCAGCATCCCGCCCTCCCCAGCTACAACGTCCCCGGCGTCACGGGCTGGCCCGCGCTCCCCCGCGACTTCCGGGGCTTCCGGATCCGCACCGGCGGCCACCGCGGGGACGATCCGGACACGAGCGTGCGCTGGATCGACGCCGAGTACCACGACCGGCCCCGGGAGGTCCTGGCCGAGTGGTTCCCGGAGCTGGCGGAGCGTCCGTTCAACGAGACGCGGGCCTGCCACTACTGCGGGTCGGTCAGCCGGAACTTCATCGTCGACCGCCATCCCGGCCTGGAAGATGCATGGATCGCCGGCGGGGGCTCGGCGGAGGCCTTCAAGCAGGGCCCGGTCCTGGGGGAGCACATCGCCGCCCGGGTCCTGGGACACGTGCCCGACGACGACGAGCTCGCCCGCTCGTTCCGGGTGCCCGAGGAGCAGTTCGAGACGGACGAGGGCGGAGACCATCAGGAGGAATAGCCCCGAGAACCCATCGGGACCCATGTCATGAACCGCGACCCCACCCCCACGCTCTCCTCCAGACCCGGCCCCGGCCGGTGGCTCTGGTCGGTGGTGTTCGTGGCCCTGTCGGTCGTGGCGCTGGCCGTGGTGCCCATCCTCCTGGGCCAGCGCATGGTCCAGGACCAGAACGAGGCCGCCGAGGTGCTGGAGCCCGCCCGGCTCCGCAGCCTCGAGCTCTCGCTTCTCCAGGCCCGGCAGTTCGCCCGCTTCCAGGCCTACCTCCTGACCGGGGACCGGACCCACCGGGACTCCTACCTGAACGCCCTCCCCCAGGAGGACTCCATCTACGCCGGCCTGAGCCGCCTGGGCCGGGAGATGGAGCTGGAGGTCCGCGAGCAGGTGGCGGAGCTGGCCAACGCGGCGGCCCGGTGGCATCTGGGCCACAACACCGTCTTCGGCTCGGACTCGGCCCGCCTGGCCGTCCTGGACGACTTCGACCAGGAGCTGACCCGGTACTCCGCCCTCCAGGAGGCGGCGCTGGAGCTCCAGGAGGGGATCCAGGGGGAGGTCGAGGCCGGTCGGGCGCGGATGGCGGAGACCCAGTCCCTGCGGCTCCGCATGACGCTGGTCCTGGTCCTCCTGGCGCTGGGGGCCACGCTGGTGGTCGCCTTCGTGGGGCGCCACCTACTCGTCCTCACCGCCGAGGCCGAGGCGCGGCGGAAGGACGCCGTGCGGGCCCGCCGCGAGATCGACGCGCTCCTGGAGGCCACGGGCGACGGCGTGCTGGGCATCGACCTGGAGGGGCGCTGCATCGCGCTGAACCGCGCCGGCTCGGAGCTCCTGGGGTGGACCGAGCGGGAGCTGCGGGGCCGGGACGTCCACGAGACCCTCCACCACACCCTTCCCGACGGGACCGCCCGACTCCGCCGCGAGTCCCCCATCCTCGAGGCCCTCCGCGAGGGGAGCGGGAAGGTGGAGCGGAGGGACGACGTCCTCTGGCGGCGCGACGGCACCTCCTTCCCGGCGCGCTGGACGCTGCAGCCCATGGTGGACGGGCTCGAGACGAAGGGCGCCGTGCTGACCATCACGGACATGACCGTGATCCGGGAGACGGAGGAGGCGCTGCGCCGCGCCGTCCACGCCCGGGACGAGGTGGTCTCCATCGTCTCCCACGACCTGAAGAACCCCCTGGGCGTGGTCTCCGGGGCCGCGGAGCTCCTCCTGGACCTCCCGCTCGAGCGGGACGAGCGGGAGAAGCAGGTCCGCATCATCAAGCGGAGCGCCGACCGGATGGCCCGCCTGGTCCGCGACCTCCTGGACGTGGCCCGGCTGGAGGCCGGCGCCCTCACCGTGCACCGGGTGTCCGCCCCGGTGGGGCCGGTCCTGGACGACCTCCGGGAGGAGTTCGCGCCTCTGGGGGAGAGCGAGGGCGTGGCGCTGGAGGTGGAGGTGCCCCCGGGCGTCCCCCCGGCCTACATGGATCCGGACCGCATCCACCAGGCCCTGGCGAACCTCGTGGGGAACGCGATGAAGTTCACCCCCCGGGGCGGGACCGTCCGGCTCGCGGCGGCCGCCGGCGAGGAGGGGGAGGTGGTCCTCCGCGTCACCGACGACGGACCCGGCATCGCCGAGGACCAGGTGGCGCGGCTCTTCGACCGCTTCTGGCAGGCCAGCCGCGACGACCGCACCGGGTCGGGGCTGGGGCTGGCCATCGTGAAGGGGATCGTGGACGCCCACCACGGCCGGGTCGAGGTCGAGTCCCGGCTGGGCGAGGGCTCGGCCTTCACCCTCCGGCTTCCCGCCGCGGGAGGGGGGGAGGAGGACGCGGGGCAGGGGGTGAGCGACGTCCGCTCCTTCCTCGAGGGGACCGGCGCGGGGCGCGACGGGGCCTGAGCCGTGGCCCGGGGCGGGGGACCCTCAGCCCCTCCAGGCCGTCAGCGTCTCCACCTCGTTGGTGGTGACCCCCGTCACCCCCATCGCCACCAGCCGCCGGGCCTCGTCCACGTCGTCCACCGTCCAGACCGCCAGGGGGATCCCTTCGGCTCGGGCCCGCTCCGCCAGACGGGGATCCGCCAGGAGGAGGGCGGCCTTGAAGTCCAGGAGCGCCCCCGGGTCCCCGGCGGCGCGGCGGATCCCCTCCGCGGCCTGCTCGACCTCGTCCACGATGTAGCCGACCCGCACCGAGGGCTCGGTGCTCCGCATCCGGTCGAGGAGCGTCCAGTTCATGGCGATGAAGACCGTGCGCTCCAGCATGCCCGCGTCCCGGGCCAGCCCGACCATGCGGTCCACGTCCTCCAGCTCCCGGAAGCCCTTCACCTCGGCGTACACCCGGCCGGACCGGGAGGCGGCGGCGGCCAGGGCCTCCTCCAGCGAGGGGACCCGCTCCCCGGCGAAGGTCGCGTCGAACCATCCTCCGGCGTCCAGCGCCTGGAGCTGGGCGAAGGTCCGGCGCCGGACGGGCCCCACGCCGTTGGTCGTGCGGCTGAGCATGGCGTCGTGGAGGAGGACGGGGGTGCCGCAGGCGGCGGTGTGGACGTCGAACTCCACGGCGTCCGCCCCGGCCTCCCAGGCCCGCTCCAGGGCCACCAGCGTGTTCTCCGGGGCCCGGGCGCTGTAGCCCCGGTGGGCGATGATCTCGACGGCGTCCGGGCTCACGGGGCCGGCTCCCCGGCGGGACGGGCTCCGCTCTCGGCCTCCGCGTCCCCCTCCTTCAGCGCGTGGTGGAACTCCGAGATCTCCGCCAGGCGGCGCACCGAGCCCTCCATGGACTCGACCTGCTGCTCCATGAGCGCCATGCGACGCTCCAGGATGTGGACCGTCTCGTCGAGCCCCTTGTGGTCGAAGAAGCGACTCAGCGCCTCCACCGTAGGTTTCAGGGCGAAGCGCGCGGTGAGGCCGATGACCGGGATCAGGACGATGGAGGTGCCCATGATGACGGCCACGAGTCCGACGAGGTCGACGGGAACGATCTGCATGCGACGGCTCCGGGAAGGGGGACGGGCCCACGGCGGGACGGTGCGTCACGATGTACGACGACGCAAGACGGCCTTTCCAACCCCCCGGCGCCCGGCTCTGTCGAAGTAGGCGATGGCACGAACGCGCGCACGACCTCGACCCGTCCTGGAGCCCGCCGGACCCGTGGAAGCCGAAGCCGACGACGTGAGGCGCGCCGCCGACGGCGACGCGCTGGCCTTCCGGCGGTTGTACGAGGGCCACGTGGGCCGAGTCCACGCCCTGGCCCTCCGCATGACCGACCCCGGGCTGGCGGAGGACGTGACCCAGGAGGTGTTCATCCGGGCGTGGGAGAAGCTCTCGACCTTCCGGGGAGACGCCCGGTTCGGGACGTGGCTGCACCGCCTGGCGGTGAACCACATCCTCACCGCCCGGGAGCGGCACCGGAGGAGGGAGCGCCGGCACGTGGCGGACGAGGCGGCCGTGGCCCGGGCGGAAGCGCCGCCCCGGCGCAGCTCCGGGGCCGCCATGGACCTGGAGGCGGCGCTCCGGCGCCTGCCCGACGGCGCCCGGGACGTGTTCGTCCTCTACGACGTGGAAGGCTACAAGCACGACGAGATCGCGCGGCTCATGGGGATCTCGGTGGGGACCTCCAAGTCCCAGCTTCACCGGGCCCGCATGCTCCTGCGCGAGCAGCTCAACTAGACGGCACGACGCCCAACGAGGGACACGCACCGTGAAGACCAACGAGCACGAGCACTGGGTCCACCGCCTCTCGGAGGTGGTGGACGGCACGCTGGAGCCCGACGAGCGTCGGGCGGCCGAGGCCCACCTGGACGGGTGCGCCACGTGCCGGGAGATCCTCGACGATCTCCACCGGGTGGTGGCCGAGGCCGCCACGCTGGGGGAGGTCCGTCCCACCCGGGACCTGTGGCCCGGCATCGAGGCCTCGCTGGCCCCGGTGGACCGGGACGTCCTCCACCTCCCGGCGGGAGGCGCGCGGCGCACGGAGCCCCGTCCGCCCGCGGGCCGTCGCCGGGGGCTGTTCCTCTCCGCGCCCCAGCTCGCGGCCGCGGCGGCCGTCCTGGTCCTCCTCTCCTCGGCGGCCACCTGGGCCCTGGCGCCCGGGGGCGCGATCCCCGTGCCGGGGGAGGGGGCCGGGGTGCCCGCCACCGGCGCCGTGCGCGCCGCCGCCGCGGCCCCCGGGGCCTCGCCGGAGCTGGCTCGCCAGGTCGCCCAGCTCGGCGCGGCGCTGGAGGCCTCGCGGGATCGCCTGGACCCGGAGACGCTCCGGATGGTCGAGAAGAACCTGGCGGTCATCGAGCGGGCCATCGAGGACTCGCGTCGGGCGCTGGCCGTGGACCCGTCCAACGACTTCCTCCAGGAGCACCTGGAGCGGGCGTACGAGCGGAAGCTCTCCTACCTCCAGGAAGCGGCGGGGATCGTCCGATGGGCGAGCTCGTGAGGGCGCTTCCGCTGCTCGTCCTGGCCGGCCTGGCCGGGGGGACGGTCCCGACCCCCGGGGCGTCCGCCCCCGTCGGGATCCCGACCCTCGCGGGCCCGCCCGCCCGGGCGGTGGCCGACACCACGCTTCCGGTCCGCCGGGGCGACGTGCTGGTGGTGGAAAACTTCTCCGGCAAGGTCGACGTACGGGGGAGCGGGACCGCGGACCGGGTCGAGCTGCGGGCGCGGTCGGGCGAGGGCGGGGACGCGGGGCTGGAGCGCCGCGGGGACCGGGTGGTGGTCGTGTCCCGGGGGCGGCACGCCGGCGAGCGGGAGCTGGACGCCGTCCTCCTGGTGCCGGAGTGGATGGAGGTGCGGGTGCAGGGACGGGATCTGGACGTGGAGATCCGGGACACCGGTGGACCGGTGGACGTGCGGAACGTGGACGGGGACATCCGCCTGGAGCGGACCCGGGGCCGCGTGCGGGCGTCGACGGTGGAGGGGTCGGTGGTGGCCGTGGGGGCCCGGGGCGACCTGGTCCTCCGCTCCCAGGGCGACGACGTGCGGGTGGAGGACGCGGTGACGACCTCGGTGGACGCCGAGAGCGGCGACGGGGACGTCAGGCTGGTGAACGTGGACGCGGAGCGGGTGCGGGCGGAGACGCTGGACGGCGACGTCCGGCTCGACGTCATGATCCGCCCCGGGGGCCGGTACGCGGTCTCGGTCCACGACGGGGACGCGGAGGTGCGCATCCCCAGGAACGCCGGGGTGCGTATGCGCGTGGCCACCTTCGACGGGGAGTTCGTCTCGGACTTCCCCGTGGTGGTGGAGCGGTTCGAGTCGGGCCGCGGGTTCGCCTTCACCCTGGGCGACGGCGGCGCGGAGATGGACGTGAGGGTGTTCGACGGAGAGATCCGGATCGGGGAGCGACCCTGACCGGACGGGCCAGGGGGCCCGCAACGAGGCACGAACGGTGTGGAGGACGACGATGAGCGGAGCGCGGAGCGTGGGGACGACGATGGCCTGCCTGGTGGCGATGGCGCTGGGGCCGGCAACGGTCCAGGGGCAGAGCGGCATCGAGCGGGCCCTGGAGCGGGCCGGGGAGGCGGTGGAGCGCGCCATGGTCAACGTGGGACGGGCGGTGGAGCGCACCTTCGACCAGGTCCGGCCCGAGGTGGCCTGGAGCCAGGAGGCCGACGCGTTCGAGTGGCGCGGGACGCTGGCGGCCGGCCGGATCCTCGAGGTGAAGGGGGTGAACGGGGGCATCACCGTCGAGCGCGCGTCCGGCGGAGAGGCCGAGGTGGTGGCCACGGCCCGGGGCCGGCGCAGCGATCCCTCCGAGGTCCGCGTGGAGATGGTGGAGCATGACGAAGGGCTCACCTTCTGCGCGGTCTACCCGACGCCGGACGGCGAGCGGCAGAACTACTGCGCCCCGGGGGACGAGGGCCACATGAACGTCCGCCGCAACGACGTGGAGGTGAACTTCACGGTCCGGCTCCCCGAGGGCGTCCGCTTCTCCGGGCGCACGGTCAACGGCGAGGTGGAGGGGCGGGACCTGGCCAGCGACGTGACGCTGCGCACCGTCAACGGAGACGTGGGCGTCTCCACCACGGGATACGCCGAGGCACGCACCGTGAACGGGTCCATCGACGCGCGCATGGGGCGGATGGACGACGAAGGGGGGCTCCGCTTCGCCACCGTGAACGGGTCCATCGACCTCGACCTTCCCGACGACGCGGACGCCGACCTGGACGCGAGCTGGGTGAACGGGGGGCTGGAGACGGACCTCCCCTTCCAGGTGCGGGGCCGCATCGGCCGGCGCAGCGCCCGGGGCGTCCTGGGCGAGGGTGGGCCCCGTCTGGAGCTCTCCACCGTGAACGGCACCATCCGCCTGCGCTGACGACCGACATGCGAACCCATCCGACGAACCGAAGGAGCACGCTCATGAACCGCCCGCTTCTGGCCGTGGCCGCGGCCGCCCTCCTACTCGCCCCGACGGGGTCCCGGGCCCAGGAGGTCCGACGGCTCTCCGACGGCCCGGTGGCGATCTACAACCTGGTGGGCGCGGCCCGCATCGTGCCCGGCCAGGGGGACGGCGTGGTGGTCCGCGCCACCTTCCGGGGCGCCGACGCCGGCCGCCTCGAGCTCCGCGCCCTCGAGGTGGACGGCCGCGAGGCCCTCACGGTCGTGTATCCCGACGACCGCGTGGTCTACCCGGAGATGGGCCGGAACAGCCGGACCACCCAGCGGGTGCGTCACGACGGCGTGTACGGGATGCGGCGGGGCGACGAGGTGACCGTGCGCGCCTCCGGGCGGGGGATCGAGGCCTGGGCCGACCTGGTGGTGGAGGTCCCCCCGGGCGCCGAGGTGGCGTTCCACCTGGCCCGGGGCGAGGCCGCCGTGGAGGAGGTCGACGGCGTCCTCCTGGTGGACATCGGCTCCGGGGCGGTGCGGGCCCGGGCCGTGCGGGGCGCCCTCACGGTGGACACCGGGTCGGGGAGCGTGGAGGTGACGGGGATGGACGGGCGCCTGGAGGTGGACACCGGCTCCGGGGGCGTCACGCTCCGTGACGTCCGCGGGGACGACGTCCGGGTGGACACGGGCTCCGGCTCCGTCCGCGGATCGGGGATCGACGCCGGGTCCGTCGTGGTGGACACCGGCTCGGGGAGCATCGACCTGACCGGCGTCGCGGCGGCGGACCTCGTGCTCGACACCGGGTCCGGCTCGGTGGACCTGACCCTCACCCGGGACGTCCGTCGGCTCGTCGTGGACACGGGCTCGGGGTCGGTCACCGTGCGCGCGCCCGAGTCCCTCGGCGCGGAGGTCGAGATCGACACCGGGAGCGGCGGCATCGACGTGGACTTCCCCCTGCGGATCCGCACGGCGCGTCGGGACCACGTCGAGGGCACGCTGGGAGACGGGAGCGGGGAGATCCGCATCGACACCGGCTCCGGCCGGGTGCGGCTGCTGCGGGGCGGCTGACCGCTGACGGCTCCGGCGCCGGAAGGCGCCGGAGCCACCCTCACGGGCGCTTGGCCCAGGGCCTCCACCCCGAGTCCGGCCGGCGGCGGAGCTGGATCCAGAAGGCCGCGCCTCCCTCGTCCGAGGCTTCCACCCCGCACCGTCCCGACAGGCGCTGGACCCCCCGCCGCACGATGGCCAGGCCGATGCCGGTTCCAGGGCGCTCACCGGTGGCGGACAGTCGCTCGAAGACCTTGAAGATGCGCTCCGAGTGCTCCGCCGGGACTCCGATGCCGTTGTCCTCGACCCAGAGCCGCACCTCCCCGCCGACCTCTTCGGCCCGCACCCGCACCCGGGGGGTCCGGTCGTCGGGTACGAACTTCACCGCGTTCCCCAGCAGGTTCGACACGACCTGGATGAGGAGGGTGCGGTTCCCCACCACCGTGGGGAGGGGCTCCTCCACCCGGATGCGCGCGCCCGCGGCCTCCACGTCGGCCCGGACCTGGTCCAGGGCGGCGTCCACCACCGGGCCGAGCTCCACGGGCTGGGTCTCGAGCTCCCCGAAGCTGAGGCGGCTGTACTCGAGGAGGTCGCTGATGAGCTCCTCGGACTGCTTTCCGGACGCGATGATGCGCCGGGCGTAGTCCCGGGCCTCGTCTCCGAGGTCGTGCCCGAAGTTCTGCACGAGGGCGTGGGCGAAGCCCTGCATGGTGCGCAGGGGCGCCCGCAGGTCGTGGGAGATGGAGTACGCGAAGGACTCGAGCTCGGCGTTGGCCTGCTGGAGCTCGTCCACCAGGGCGCGGTAGCGGGTCTCGTTGGCCCGCAGCGCCTCCTCGGTCTGGTGGCGCTCCACGTGGGCGGCCACGGCGTTGGCCAGGGTGGCCACCAGATGCCGCTCCTCGGCGCCGAGCTCGCGGCGCTCCGGCCACGCCAGGACCAGGACGCCGGTGACCCGGGTTCCCACGGAGAGGGGCGCCATGAGCAGGGTGCCCGTCTCGGTGCCCTCCAGATAGCGCGGACCCTCGTCCCGGATGATCCGGCGGTCGTGCTCCTCCAGCAGGAGCCCGTCCTGGACGGGGTGGCGGGCCAGGGAGCGGTGCAGGGCGAGCTCCGCCTCGGGTCCCACGGGCCTGGGGACGCCGTGGGTTCCCCGGACCACAAGGCTCGCTTCGTCCTGGATGAGCTCCTCGATGGCGGCCACCGGCACGTCCAGGAGCTCCGCCACCTCGGCCAGGATCCCCTCCATGGCTCCGGTGGCGGACCCGGACCGGAGGGAGATCTCGGCGATGCGGTTCAGCGCGGCCAGCTCCTTGTTCCGGCGGACCAGCTCCTCGGTGGTCCGTCGCTGGTCCGTGACGTCGCTCACCACCCCGTCGGCGCGGTGGGGCGCTCCGTCCCGGTCCTGGACCCAGAGGTTGAGGCGCAGGTGCCGGCGTCCCCGCTCGAGATCCTGGATCGTGTGCTCCCGCACCACGGGCCCGGTCACGGCGCCGCTGATGATCTGGTCCCAGAGCCCCTGCCCGTCGGCGTCGGCGGGGAAGAGGAGCTCCCGCCACCGGCCCGGCCGCCCTTTGAGCTCCTCCGGCCCATGGCCCAGGATCGGGGCCGCCGCGGGCGAGATCTGGATCAGGCGCTCCGCCCGGAGATCCACGGAGAAGAAGACGTCGGGGAGGTTCCGGAAGAGGGTCTCGAGCTCCAGGGTGGTCTCGGCCAGCTCCCGCTGGGTGGCCCGCCGGTCCTCGTGCTCCCGGACCCAGCGCCGGGCGATGGCCAGGCGGGTGTCCAGGAGGCCGGGGTCGACGGGCTTCCGGATGAAGTCGTCGGCGCCGGCCTTGAGGACCTCCGCCAGGGCGTGCCGGTCGGTCCGCCCCGTCACCACCACCACCACGCAGTCCTCGCCGCCGGGGAGGGTCCGGATCCGGCGGCACAGCTGCGCGCCGTCCATCCCCGGCAGCATGAGGTCCAGGAGGACGATCGGGGGGCGCTCCCGCTCCACCAGCTCCAGCGCCCGCTCGGCGTCCTGGCAGGAGGTGACCCGGAAGCCCCTCTCCCGCAGGATCTCGGAGAAGTACCACCGGTCGCTGGCGTTGTCCTCCACCACCAGGAGGGAGATGGGGTCGGCCCCGGGGCTCGAGGGAGCGCGTCCGGGGTCGGGGGCCCGCCGTGGGAGGGAGGCGTCGTCGGGCCGGGTCAACGCTCAGCTCGCTCCCAGGGTCCCGCCGGTGCGGAGTCGGGCGGTCCGGGCCAGCGCCGCCCGGGCTTCGGGGAAGGCGTCCGCCCGGGCCAGCGCCGTCTGGTAGCGGCGGCGAGCGTCCTCCCAGGCCCATCGCTCCTCCGCGGCCAGCCCTTCGAGAAAGGCCTGCACGGCGGCGGGAGGCGGTCCGGCCGTCGGGGTTCCCTCCGCGCCGCCGGGAGGGAGCCTCCCCGCCTCCTCGAGCGCCTCTCCGAGGCTGGCCACCACGGCCCGACCCAGCTCCACCGGGTCGGCGTCCACGGGGGTCTCCGCCCGGGCGGTGGCGACGATGCCCCCGCTGGCCACGTCGGTGAGGCGGAGCTCCAGATACGCCGACCCGGTGCCCGGAGCCACCCACGACGCCGCGGCCAGGAGCTCGGCGCCGGGGGAGACGCCGGCGGCGGGCGCTCCGGCGGGCCGATCCTCTCCGCGGCGCTCCGCCTCGGCGGCCCGGGCGAAGCGGCGGCGCTCGACGAAGCGCACGTCACGGCGGTCCAGGAGGGCGGCGGCGGCGAGCTCGGTGACGGCCAGCCCGGGGGAGACCCCGGACGGCAGCGTCCAGGAGGGGCTTCCCAGGACCTCGACCGTGGCGAGCCCGACCCGGGCGGCCCCGTCCCGGGGCTCGGGCCGGGGCGTGGCCAGCGCCCGCCATTCGGCCTCGGTCGCCGCCGTCGGCGTGGGGGTGGTCGCCTCCGGGGCCGGACTCCCCCCGGCACACCCGGACAGGGCGAGGGAGGCGAGCAGCGGGACCAGGGGGGGCCGGTACGGTCCGCGGCGAAGCGGGCGTGCCATCTTCATGGGTCGTCCGGGGTCGGTTGCGTTTCGTCCGGGCCCAAGCTACCACCGATGCGTCCGCGCCCACCAGAGAACGTTCTCCATCCACCGGAGCCCGCCCGTGCCCGAAGCCGACGACGGCTTCCGTTTCCGCCATCCCGTGACCGTCCGCTTCCGCGACATCGACGTCGGCGGGCACGCGCACCATTCGGAGGCCCTCATGTACTTCGAGGAGGCCCGCTGGGCGTACTGGCGGGAGGTGGTGGGGCGGGGCGGCGTCGACGACGTGGGGTACATCCTGGCCGAGGCCCGGGTGCGCTGGCACCGCCGGGTGCTCTGGCCCCAGGACGTCTCGGTGGGGGTCCGGGTGAGCCGGCTGGCGCGGAAGCACTTCGAGATGGAGTACGAGGTGCGGTCCGCCGAGGGCGAGAAGCTCCAGAGCGGGGAGACGGTGCAGGTCTGGTACGATTACGCTGCCGGCGCCAGCGCGCGGGTGCCCGAGGACGTGCGCGCGGCGCTGGAGGCGTTCGACGGGCCCTTCGGCGCCCGCGGCTACGCGGTCCACGGAGACGCCGGGGACTGAGCCCCGGGCCCTCGTCCGGGGGGCTCGGGCGGGCCGTGTGGATCGGACCCTGGCGCCGCCGGCGGAGGGGCTGTAAAGTCGCTCCGATCGATACGTATGGAGCGGCGGCACGGAGGTGCCCGCCGCCCCGATCCACGCTGGGGGACCCGGACCGAGGGACCTCCAGCGTTTCCGTGGTTTAAGACAACCACAGCTCATCACGTCGCCCGGGGCCGGTCCGGGAGGCGTCCAGGAAGCGATTCATCCAGCAGAAGGGGTAGGACCCCAGGGGGACCCAGCCATGGTCGGACGGCTCAGGACGTTGTTTTCGTTGCTCGCGGTGGTGTCGTTGCTTGTGCCCGGACTTCTCCAGGCGCAGCAGGCCAACCAGCGCTACCGGGTGCTCGTGCCCGACTTCCAGCCCATGGAGGACGCCGACGACGATCTCGGCAAGGACGCCGCGGAGAAGCTCCGCGAGCTCCTCGAGGCGTCGGTGACCCACCAGCCCATCGAGAAGGACGAGATCGAGGACGATCTCGACCGCTTCGACATGGACATGGACGAGCTGGACTGCATCCGCACGCGGCAGCTCGGCTCGCAGATGAACGCCCAGGTCGCGCTGTGCGCGTCCTACACCGAGACGGGGAACGAGCAGTACGCCGTCAACGCGGCGTTCTGGGACATCGCTTCGGGCGAGTCGTTCGAAGTCGAGTCCGTCACCGTTCCGGAGGACGACGGGGACGAGATGGCGGCGCAGCACATCTTCGACTCCTTCGACCGCTACGTGCAGCTCACGCGGTTCGCGGCCTTCTGCGCCGACTACGCGCAGAGCCAGCAGTGGGACGACGCGCTCAACAACTGCAACCAGGCCCTGGACCTGAACCCTCAGGCCACCTCGGTCCGGTACCAGCGCGCCCGCATCCACTACGAGATGGAGAACTACTCCGAGGCCCTGTCCGAGCTCGAGACGGTGCTGGCGGAGAACCCGTTCCACGAGGACGCGCTCCAGCTCGCCGGCTACATCTCGGCGCTCGAGGAGCAGGACGAGCAGGCCCGTGAGTACTACTCCCAGTACCTCGAGCTGAACCCCTCCGACTCCGGAGTGCGGATGCGCATCGCGTACGACCTGGCCCAGGCCGGGGACCCGCGGGGCGCCATGCAGCTCATCCAGGCGGGGCTGGACGTCGACGACGCCAACGCCGACCTGCTGGAGCAGTACGGTGGGTTCGCGTTCTCCGCGGCCCTCGAGGTCGTGCAGAGCACGCCGACCCAGTCCCAGGACGCCGGTGGCTCGGTGCCGCCGGAGGCCGTGGAGCTGTACCGCGAGGCCATCGACGCCTACGAGCAGGTCTTCGAGATCAAGGGCGCGGACACCGACGTCCGCCACCTCCGCAACATCATCGCCGCGTACATCCAGCTCGAGGAGCTGGAGCAGGCGGTGAGCATGGGTGAGCGCGTGCTGGAGACGCATGCCCAGGAGGACGCCCTCTGGTCCATCTACGCCGACGCGCTCCAGCGCTCCGGTCGGCTGGACGAGGCCGTGGCGGCCCTGGACCGGGTGCGGGAGATCAACCCCGAGCACCCGTCCGCCGCCATGCGTCAGGGCAACTGGCTGATCCAGGCCGGGCAGATGCAGCGCGCGGTGGAGGTCCTCACCAGCGTGGCCCGGGACAACCCCCAGCAGGCCGAGACGGCGGCGAACCTGATCTTCGCCGACGCCTACCAGAAGGGCGTGCAGCAGGACCGGTACGGCTACGCCATCAACGGGCTGACGGCCGCGAAGCAGCTCCCGGGCCTGAGCAGCGCCACCATGAGCCGTCTGAACTTCTGGCACGGCTACAGCCTCTACACGAGCGCGGTGGCCGAGCAGGAGCCCCAGACGCTGCAGACGGCGCAGGCCACCCTGCCGAAGTTCCGGCGGGCCCTGGAGCTCTTCCGCCAGGGGCAGGAGTACGCCGCGTCCCAGGCCTCCATCACGCTGGCGCAGTTCCTGGAGAACACGAACACCTACATCGAGATCCAGGAAGCCATCATCGAGCGGGGTCGCTGACCGCGACCTCCGTCGGGGGGAGCCCGGGTTCGCCCGGGCCTCCCACCCGACGCTAGCGTAGGCCGACGGCGCCGCGGGGAAGCTTCCCCGCGGCGCCGTTCTGCGTTCGGGGGCGGGGGCTCCCCTCGTGACCCGACCCCGTGCGGGCCGGAGGGCGCCCCGGGCACCCCGGCCTCCTCGGGTGTGCGGCTCCCCCCCCCGCGCCCCGTCCGTCCCGCCCCCGACGGCTCCCCGCGGGTCCTCCGCCCCCGTCCCCCCGGGGCGTCCGGCCCCACCCCGGCGCCTGGGCGCCTCCCGGACCCGGTTGTGCCCCACTTCGCCCCACTCCGCCTCGGGGCCGGGTTTCGGCGGCGTCTTCGGTTTTTGTTCGCAATCGGAAAAATCTGTTTCCGGCCCGAATCCCGAAAGACCGCATAACTGGTGGAAGAACGGGCCGAGAAGCCCCCTGCGGCGAAGATGGGATTTCTCAAAAAAAGACCCTTGACCCGGTATGCCACCCGGGCGTATACTGCCTCCACACCATCCCACTTCGACCCACTTCATACCACCCAGGGTGTCTTCCGGTGAGCGTCTTTCGGGGTCAGTTCGAGCACCAGATGGACGGGAAGGGGCGCGTCAGCCTCCCCTCGGCGTTTCGCCGGGGCGAGGTCGAGCGCTTCGTCCTGGTCCAGGTGCAGAAGCCCCACCTGACGCTCTTTCCCGAGGAGAAGTGGCTCGAGGTGGAGGAGCGCCTCATGGAGTACGGGTCCGCCGGCCGCGAGGAGATGAACGCGGTCCGCATGCTCCTGGGCTCGCTGGCGGAGGTCAGCCCCGACAAGCAGGGGCGGATCCTGGTTCCGGCACATCTGCAGGAGATGGCGGGCCTCTCCGGCTCGGTGGTCCTCCTGGGGATGCGGGACCGGGTCGAGGTCTGGGATCCGGACACCTACCGCGCCGAGGTCGAGGGCCGACACGCCGACCTCGACTCCATCGCCCTCCGGCTGACCCGGTGACCATGGACGAGCGCGCTTCCTCCCCGGACCGGCCCACCGCCGAGACGGGTGTCGGCGGGTACCACGAGCCGGTGATGGTCGCCGAGGTGCTGGAGCACCTCTCGCCCTCCGGCGACGGCCTGTTCCTGGACGGGACCGTCGGGGGAGGGGGGCACACCCGCGCCCTCCTGGAGGCCTGCCCGGGCTGCCGGGTGATCGCCGTGGACCGGGACCCCGAGGCGCTGGAGGAGGCCCGCCGCGCGCTGGCCGACCACCGCGGGCGGGTCCGGTTCCTCCACGAGCGCTTCGACCAGGCCCTGGCCGACCCCGAGGTCCGCGACCGGGGCCTGGACGGCGCCCTCCTGGACCTGGGCGTCAGCTCCCACCAGCTCGACGAGGACGCCCGGGGCTTCGCCTTCCGCCGGGGCGTGGAGCTGGACATGCGCATGAACCCCGAGGACGGGATGGACGCCGCGCGGTTCCTGGCCCGGGCGGACGAGGAGGAGCTCGGCCGCGTCTTCCGGGAGCTCGGCGAGGAGCGCCGGGGCTACCGGCTGGCCAAGGAGATCGTGAAGCGGCGCCAGACCGAGCGCGTCGACTCCGCCGACGACCTCGTCGCCGCCCTCACCGTCGTCCTCCAGCGTCCCCCCACCGCCCAGGAGAAGGCCCGGATCTTCCAGGCCCTCCGCATCGCGGTGAACCAGGAGCTGGAGATCCTCGAGCGGGCCCTGCCCGCGCTCCGGGACGTGCTCGTGGAGGGCGGGGTCCTGGTGGTCCTCGCCTACCACTCGCTGGAGGACCGGATCGTCAAGCACGCCTTCCGGGAGTGGAGCCGGAGCTGCGTCTGCCCGCCGGAGCTGCCCATGTGCGTCTGCCGCGGCGAGGCCCTGGGCGAGACGCTGACGCGCAAGCCGGTCTACCCCGGCGACGCCGAGGTGGAGCGGAACCCCCGGGCGCGCTCGGCGCGGCTGCGGGCGTGGAGGAAGGCGGCATGACGGATCTCCTCGCGGTCCTGCGCGCCGGCCTCGCCGTGGTCGTCCTGCTCACCTCCCTGGGGCTCGTGACCTGGCGTCAGAGCCGGGCCCTCGAGGCGCTGGCCGAGCTGGACCACACCCGACGCCAGGCCTCGGTGGCCGCCGCCGAGCGCGTGGAGCTGGAGCGCCGCATCCAGGTCCTGGAGAGCCGGGGCCGCGTGGTCCCCGCCGCCCGGGAGCACCTGGGCATGCACACCCCCGACGCAACCGAGCTGGTCATCCTCCCCGGAGAGCGCACGCCGTGAACGGATTCGCCCCCACCCCGCGCCCCGCTCCCTGGCGCCGCCGCCTCATCCTGGTCGGATGGCTCCTGGGGTCCGTCGCCGTCTGCGTGCGGGCCGTGCAGATCCAGGTGGTGCAGGGGGCGGAGTGGAGCACCATGGCGGAGGCGCAGCACACCACGGACCGCGAGGTCGTGGCGGCCCGGGGCACGGTCCTGGACCGGGACGGCGCGCCCCTCGTGGTCTCCCGCGAGACGTACCGGGTGAGCGTGGCGCCGGCCGAGGTGGAGGACGCCGAGGCCGTGACCTCCCTCCTGGCGGAGGCGCTCGACCTCACGCCCCGGCAGGCGGCCCGCTACGTGGACCCGTCGGACCCGTGGCGCGTGGTGCCCGGCCGCTTCCCCCCCGCCGTGCGCGAGCGGCTGTCGGGCGTCCGCGGGGTCTACCTCCAGCGGGAGCTCCAGCGCTACCACCCCCACGGGGACCTGGCCCGCGGCGTCCTGGGCGTCGTCATCGACGACCAGGGCCAGGGCGGGATCGAGCAGGCCTACGACTCGCTGCTCCGGGGCACGTCGGGACGCGCCGTGGTGGCGCGGGACAACGTGGGCCGCCCGATCCCCGGCGAGACCTTCGTCGTCGAGGCGCCCCGCTCCGGCGGGGAGGTCGTCCTCACGCTGGACATGGACCTCCAGGAGATCGCGCGGCAGGCGCTCGAGGAGGCCATCGCCGAGAGCGAGGCCCGGGGCGGCGACGCCCTGGTCACGGATCCCTTCACCGGCGAGATCCTGGCCCTCGTCTCCATCCGCGACGGGCGCACCGCGTCCCTGTCGGCCATCAACACGCCCTACGAGCCCGGCTCCACCCTGAAGCCCTTCACGGTGGCCGGCCTCCTGGCCCGGGACCTGGCGTCGCTCTCGGACACCGTGGACGTGGAGGACGGGACGTGGCGCGTGGCGGGGCGAACCCTCCACGACGTGAGCGCCGAGGGCCGGATCACCATCGCCGACGCCCTCCGGGTCTCGTCGAACGTCGGGGTGGCCAAGGCCGCCCAGGCCCTCGAGCCCGGGGACCAGTACGAGAACCTCCGGGACTTCGGCTTCGGCGTGCCCACCGGCATCGAGATCCCCGGCGAGGTCGGCGGGATCCTCCGCCGGCCGGACCGCTGGTCCGGGCAGTCCCCGGCCTCGCTGGCCATCGGCTACGAGATGTCCGTGACGCCGCTCCAGATGGCCATGGCCTACGGCGCCCTCGCCAACGGCGGCGAGCTCATGGAGCCCCGGCTGGTCCGGGAGGTCCGGGACGCCACGGGGCGGACGGTGGAGCGCTTCGGCGAGCGGCGGGTCCGCCGGGTCGTGGACGAGCGCGTGGCCCGCATGCTCTCCCGGGTCCTGGAGGACGTGGTGGAGGACGGCTCGGGGACCAAGGCGCGCCTCGGCACCTTCCGGGTGGCGGGAAAGAGCGGCACGAGCCGCGCCTACGACCCGGACGGCGGCTACACGCCCGGCGACTACTACTCCTCCTTCGTGGGCTTCTTCCCGGCCCAGGACCCGCAGCTCGTGGTCTTCGTGAAGCTGGAGCGGCCCCGGAAGGGCGCCTACTACGGCGGCTCCATCGCGGCGCCGGTGACCCGGGCCACCATGGAGGCCGCCCTGGCCGCCCGCGCCACCCCCCTGGACCGGGAGCGGCTCCTCCGCTCGGTGCGGGGCCCGGTGCGCATGCCCACCCCGGGCGTGGCCCGCTTTGCCAGCCAGGCCATCGATCCGCCGGCTCCGCCCACCGACGACGCGTGGGCCGGGCTCGAGGGGGTCGACATGGAGTCCGCGCTCCCCTCCGGCGTTCCGGTCCCCCGGGTGTCCGGGCTTCCGGTGCGGGTGGCCGCGCGGCGCCTCCACGGCCTGGGTCTCCGGGTCGTGCAGGAGGGCGACGGCGTGATCCTGGAGACGCGTCCGGCCGAAGGGACCCGGGTCTTCCCCGGCGACACGGTCCGCATCCGGCTCGGCAGGAGGGGCGATGGCTGACCGCGCCCGGACGCTGGCCGAAGTGGGGAACGTCCTCCGTGACGCGGGGCTCCTGAGGGAGCTGCGCGGAGCGGGGGATCGACCCGTTTCGGGCGTGTGCCAGGACAGCCGCGCCGTGGCGCGGGGCGATCTGTTCCTGGCGTGGCGCGGCACCGAGGTGGACGCCCACGACTTCGTCGACGACGCGGCCCGGGCCGGCGCCGCCGGCGCCGTGGTGGAGCGCGTCGTGGACGCGGATCTCCCGCAGCTCGTGGTCGGGAACGGCCGGCGTGCGGGGGCCCTGGCCGCCGGCGCCGTCCTGGGCGCTCCCTGGGGCGGTCTCCTGGCGGTGGGCATCACGGGCACCAACGGGAAGACCACGACCGCCCTCCTGGCGCGGCACCTCCTCTCGGCCCGGACCCCCGCGGCGGCCATCGGCACGCTGGGGCTCCTGGAGACCGACGGCGAGGCGCGCCCCGGCACGCTCGGGCTGACCAGCCCGGGCCCGGTCCAGGTGGCCGTCTGGCTCCGGGAGCTGCGCGAGGCCGGCGCGGGGGCGGTGGTCCTGGAGGCCTCCTCCCACGCCCTCGACCAGCACCGCCTGGACGCCGTGCCCTTCCGGGTCGGCGCCTTCACGAACTTCACCCAGGACCACCTCGACTTCCACGGGGACGAGGCCGCCTACCTGGCCGCCAAGCTCCGCCTGGTCGAGCTGGTGGATCCCTCGGGCACCCTGGTGGTCAACGGGGACGAGCCCGCGTGGGACGCCCTCGACCCCGGGGGCCGGACGGTGCGCACCTTCTCCCTCGAGGGCCCGGCCGACGTCCGGGCCACGGAGCTCGAGCTCCGGGCCGACGGCTCGAGCTTCGTCCTCGAGGCCGAGGGCGAGCGCGTCCCGGTGCGCCTTCCCCTCCTGGGCCGCTACAACGTGGAGAACGCCCTGGCCGCGGCGGGGATCGCCCTCTCGGCCGGCATGGAGCCCTCCGCCGTGGCCCGGGGGCTGGAGGACGCTCCCACGGTGCCCGGCCGCCTCCAGGTCGTGCACCGGGGCGACTTCACCGTCCTGGTGGACTTCGCCCACACCCCCGACGCCCTCGAGAACGTCCTGGCCGCGCTGCGCCCGGTCACCGAGGGCCGCCTGGTCGTGCTCTTCGGCGCGGGCGGCGATCGCGACCGGACCAAGCGGGCGCCCATGGCCCGGGCGGTGGCCCGGGGCGCGGACGTGGTGGTCCTGACCTCCGACAACCCCCGCACCGAAGATCCCGAGCGGATCCTGGACGACCTGGCCGAGGGGCTGGGCGGCACGCCGCACCACCGGGAGGTCGACCGGCGCCGCGCCATCGGCCTCGCCCTGGACCTGGCGCGCTCCGGGGACACGGTCCTCCTCGCGGGGAAGGGGCACGAGACCTACCAGGTGGTGGGCACCGAGAAGCATCCCTTCGACGAGGCCGGCGTCGTGGCCGAGCACCTGGCCGCCGGGGCGGGGGAGGGCGCGTGAGCGACTTCGTCTGGACCGACGCCGCCGTGCGCGACGCCCTCGGGCTCCGCACCGACCTGGCCGAGGCCGGGGTGCGCTTCACGGGGATCTCGACGGACTCCCGCTCGGTGGCCGAGGGCGACCTCTACGTGGCCCTGGTGGGCGAGCGCTTCGACGGCCACGACTTCGTGGCCGAGGCGCTGGCCCGGGGCGCCGGCGGCGCCGTGGTCTCCCGTCCGGTGGCCGGCGAGGGCGAGGCCCGTCTCTACCCGGTGCCCGACACCCTCGAGGCCCTGGGCGCCCTGGCCGCCCACCGCCGGCGCTCCATGCCGGTCCCGGTGGTGGCCATCACCGGGTCCTCCGGGAAGACCACCACCAAGGACCTCCTGGTGGGCGTGCTCTCCCAGCGCTACCGGGTGCACGCCACCCCGGCCAACCTCAACAACCGCATCGGGCTCCCCCGGACGCTCCTGGACACGCCCGGCGACGCCCAGGCCGTGGTGCTGGAGGCCGGCACCAACGAGCCCGGCGAGATCGACGCCCTGGCCGCCGTGGCGCGCCCGGACGTGGCGGTGCTGATCACGGTGAGCGAGAGCCACCTGGAGAAGCTCGGCAGCGTCGAGGGCGTGCTGGAGGAGAAGCTGGACCTCCTCCGGGGACGGGCGCCGGAGGGCCGCTGCGTCGTGGGCGACGAGCCCGACTTCATGGTGGACGCGGCCCGGGAGATCTGCCCCCACCTCCGGGTGGCGGGGTGGAGCGAGCGCGCGGACGAGGACCTCCGCCCCGACGAGGCCGAGGCCGACGCCGACGGGGCGTGGCGCTTCCGGTGGCGCGGGCACGAGGTGCGCCTGGCCATCCCCGGTCGCCACGTGGTGACCGACGCCCTCCTGGCCCTGGCCGTCGGGGACCTCCTCGAGGTGGATCCGGAGGCCGCCGCCCGGGGGCTCTCCTCCGTGCGGCCCCGCGGCCTCCGGGGCGAGCGGCGCCGGATCGGGGACCTGGAGGTCCTGGTGGACTGCTACAACGCCAACCCCCAGAGCGCCCGGGCCTCGCTGGACCTCCTGGAGTCGCTGGACACCGAGCGCCGCGTGGCCGTCCTGGGCACCATGCTCGAGCTCGGCGACGCCTCGGAGGAGCTGCACCGGGGCGTCCTCGAGCACGCCCTCTCCCGCGACGTGGCGCTCGTCGTGGCCACCGGCGCCTTCGCCGAGGCCGCCGGGGCCGTGGACGCCGGGGACGGGCCCGAGCTCCTCACCGCCCCGGACTGGCGGGAGGCGTGGCCTCAGCTCCGGAGCCGCCTCCGGGGGGACGAGACCCTCCTTCTGAAGGCCTCCCGCGGCGTGGCGATGGAGGGCCTGCTCGAGCTGCTCGAGGAGGCCTGGGGCGAGACCCGGTCGGATCCGGCCGGCGACGAATCCTCCGACGGCGGGAGCGCCGGCTGATGTTCTACCACCTGTTTCCGCAGCTCGCCGAGTACCACATCGTCTTCAACGTCTTCCGGTACATCACCTTCCGGACGGCGGGGGCGGTGGTGACGGCGCTCCTGGTGGCCTTCGTCATCGGGCCCCGGATGATCGACTGGCTCACCCACCTCAAGGTGGGCGAGGTCGTGCGGGAGGAGGGCGACGGCCCGGACCACGCCCACAAGGCCGGCACGCCGACCATGGGCGGCGTCATCATCATCCTGGCCGCGGCCCTCTCCACCTTCCTCTGGGCCGACCTCACCAACCGGTACACCCTCGTGGCCCTCGCCGCCCTCCTCTGGATGGGCGCCCTCGGGTTCTGGGACGACTGGCTGAAGGTGATCCAGAAGCGGAAGGAAGGGCTCGTGGCCCGCTACAAGATGGCGGGGCAGTGGAGCTTCGCCCTCGGCCTCGGCGTGGTCCTGCTCCTCTGGCCCATGTCCGACCTCCCCACGACCCAGACCAGCCTCCCCTTCTTCAGCGACTGGTCCGCGGTCTTCTGGCCGCCGGCCTTCGTGGTCTTCGTGGGCCTGGTGATCTCCGGGACCTCCAACGCGGTGAACCTCACCGACGGCCTGGACGGCCTGGCGGCCGGCCTCATGGCCATCGCCGCCGCGACCTTCGGCGTCCTGGCCTACGTCACGGGGCGGTTCGACACCTCGGCCTACCTCGGCCTCTTCTACCTCCCGGGCTCGGGGGAGCTGGCCATCTTCTGCCTCGCCCTGGCCGGCGGGGCCATGGGCTTCCTCTGGTACAACGCCCACCCCGCCCAGGTCTTCATGGGGGACACCGGGTCGCTGGCCGTGGGGGGAGCGCTGGGGGTGGTGGCCATCCTCCTCAAGCTGGAGTTCCTCCTGGCCATCATCGGCGGGGTCTTCGTCCTGGAGGCCTTCAGCGTGATGGCCCAGGTGGTCTGGTTCAAGGCCACGAAGCGCCGCTTCGGGGAGGGCCGCCGGATCTTCAGGATGACCCCCATCCACCACCACTTCGAAGAGCTCGGATGGCACGAGACGAAGGTGGTGACCCGGTTCTGGATCCTGGGAATCCTGTGCGCGATGGTCGCCATCAGCACCCTGAAGATCCGGTGAGCGGGGCCGAATGCACACGGAGCGGAGCGGACGTGGGACGCTGGACGGAGCACGAGTCGCAGTCATCGGCCTGGGGGCGAGCGGACGAGCCGCAGCCCGACTGGCCCTCGAGAAAGGAGCGCAGGTCTATGCGTCGGACGAGAGAGACGAGCCTCCGGCTTCAGCTGGTGGAACCGATTTCGGAGCCCTGGCGGGCGCCGAGGTGGAATGGGGAGGACACGACCTCGAGCGAGTGGCCGCGGCCGACCTCGTCGTGGCCAGCCCGGGAATCCCGCCGGACGCTCCGGTGCTCCGGGCGCTCCGGAGTCGTGGTGTTCGGTGGATCACCGAGCCTGAGCTCGCCGTTCGCTTCTACCGCGGTCAACTGATCGCCATCACCGGAACCAACGGGAAGACGACCACCACCGTGCTGACGACCCATCTCCTCGACGAAGCGGGCATCTCCGCGGCCGCCGGCGGCAACGTCGGCGCCGGGCTCGCCCCGACCGCCTCGGATCTGGCTCTCCTGGAGCCGGCTCCGTCGTGGTACGTCCTGGAGCTGTCCTCCTTCCAGCTCGGCGGCATCGACACCCTGGCCCCCGACATCGGCGTGCTCCTGAACCTCTCCCCGGACCACCTGGACTACTACGGCGGCTCCGTGGAGGCGTACTACGCCGACAAGGCCCGGCTCTTCGAGAACGGCGCCCCCTCCTCCCGCTGGGTCCTGCCCATGGGCGAGGACGAGGTGGACGACTTGGCCGCCGACGCCCCGGGCACCCGCTTCCGCTTCTCCGCCGAGGACGGGGCCGGGGACGCCGCCCCCGCTCCCGGCGGGGAGGGGGAGGCCCCCGGCGCCCCCCACGCCTTCGTGCGCGACGGAGCGCTGACCCTCCGGGTGGACGGCGTCGAGGAGACGCTCCTCCCCGCGGAGGATCTCCCTCTCCTGGGCCGCCACAACCGGGCCAACGCCCTGGCCGCGGCCCTGGTGGCCCGCCTGGCCGGCGCGGACGCCGCGTCCCTCGGTCGGGGCCTGGCCACGGCCCGCGCCCTCCCCCATCGGCTGGCCGCCGTGGGCGAGGCCGACGGCGTGCTCTGGGTCAACGACTCCAAGGCCACCAACGTGGCCGCCACGCTCGGGGCGCTCCGGAGCCTCGACCGCCCGGTGGTCCTCCTGGCCGGCGGCAAGGACAAGGGCGAGGACTTCCGGCCGCTCCGGGCGGCGCTGGGCGGGGTCCGCTCCGTGCTGGCGTACGGCGCCGCCGGCGGCCGCCTGGCCGACGAGCTGGAGGGCGCCGACGCGCCGGTCCGACGCATGGGCTCGGACCTGGCGGCCGTGGTGGAAGCCGCCGCCGCCGAGGCCCGCTCCGGGGACATCGTCCTCCTCTCCCCGGCGTGCTCCTCCTTCGACATGTTCGACGACTACCGGCACCGCGGGGAGGCCTTCGAGGCCCTCGCCCGGGAGCGGCTCGCATGACCCCGCCGGTGGACGTGGCCCCCTCGGGGGTCCGGAACCTGCCCGACTCGGGGCTGGGGCGGGGATGGGAGCCGGCCGCGCTCCTCCTCCTCACCCTCCTCCTCCTGGCCTTCGGGCTGGTCACGCTCTACAGCGCCTCCTCGGTCCTGGCCCTCCGCCAGAACCTGCCGGACACGTACTTCGTGCTCCGACAGGCCGCCGGGGCGCTGGCCGGGCTGGTCGTCCTGGGCGTGTGCGCCGCGGTGCCCCACCGGCTCTGGAAGGCCGTCGCCTGGCCCCTCCTGTGGGCCTCGGTGGCGCTCCTCGTCCTCCTGATCCTGCCCGGGACCGAGTCCATCGCGCCGGAGATCAAGGGGGCCCGACGGTGGCTGCGCGTGGGCGGCGTGACGATCCAGCCCTCCGAGTTCGCCAAGATCGCCATCGTGGTGTGGACGGCCCAGCTGGCGGTCCGGAAGCAGGCGGAGTTCCGCTCCCTCACCCGGGGGCTGGGCCCCTTCTTCCTGGTCTGGGCGGCCCTCCTCCTGCCCATCGCCATGGAGCCCGACCTCTCCACGGCCGTCCTCGTCCTCCTCCTGGGCGTCCTGGTGGTCTTCGCCGCCGGAGCCCGGATCGGCCACTTCGTCTTCCTGGGCCTCCTGGTGGTGCCGCTCCTCCGCAACCAGCTCGCCGTGGGCTTCCGCGCCGACCGGGTGGAGGCGTTCCTGAACCCGGCCGCGGATCCCGCGGGCGCGGGCTTCCAGGTGCGCCAGTCGCTGGTGGCCCTGGGCTCCGGGGGCGTGACGGGGGTGGGCTTCGGCGAGGGCCGGCAGAAGTTCGGCTTCCTCCCCGAGCCCCACAACGACTTCATCTTCGCCATGGTGGGCGAGGAGTGGGGCCTGCTGGGCGTCGTGTTCCTGGTGGCCCTCTACCTGGCCATCATCCTGGTGGGCTTCCGCATCGCCGGGCGGGCCTCGGACCTCTTCGGGGAGCTGCTGGCCATCGGCTTCACGAGCCTCGTGGCCCTCCAGGCCGTGCTCCACATGTGCGTGGGCCTCGGCCTCGTGCCTCCCACCGGGCTGGCGCTGCCGCTGGTCTCGTACGGACGCTCGAACCTCCTCGTGACGCTGGCGGCGCTGGGCATCCTCATCTCCGTGGCCCGGGCCGCCCCGGGCGGGGCCTCCGGGCCCGGGAGGACGGCCCGTGCATGAGGAGCGTGTGGTCGTGGTCTTCTCCGGGGGCGGGACCGGCGGGCACCTCTACCCGGCCCTCGCCCTGGCCGACGCGGTGCGGGAGCTCCGCCCCGACGTGGACGCCGTCTTCGTGGGCGCCGAGCGGGGCATCGAGTCCCGGGTCCTCCCGGAGCGGGGCGAGGACCACGTGCTCCTTCCGGTCCAGGGCGTCCACCGCGGCGAGCTCCTCTCGAACTGGACGGTCCTTCCGGCCCTGGCCCGCTCCCTGTGGAGCGTCTATCGGCTCTTCCGGGCCCGTCACCCCAAGGCGGTCGTCGTGACGGGCGGCTATGCCGGGGGACCGGCCGGGATCGCCGCGGGCGCCTTCCGCGTCCCGCTCCTCCTCCAGGAGCAGAACGCCGTGCCCGGCGTGACCATCAAGGTCCTGGCCCGGTGGGCCACCCGCGTCCACGTGGCCTTCCCGGAGGCCGCCGACCACCTCCCGGAGAAGGCCCGGGAGCGCGTCCGGGAGACCGGCAACCCCATCCGGCCCGCCGAGACGCTCGCCCGGGGCGAGGCCTGCGCGCGCTTCGGGATCCCCGAGGAGGCCACGGTCCTCCTGGTCGTGGGTGGGAGCCAGGGCTCCCGTGCCCTCAACCGCGCCCTCCTGGACGCGGTGACGGAGGTCCAGGCCGGCGGGCGCCGGGAGGTCGAGAACCTCCACGTCCTCTGGTCCACCGGCCCCGCCCACCTCGACGACGTGCGGGAAGGGCTGGCCGAGGCCGGAGACCCGGAGTGGGTCCACGCCCTGGGCTACATCGACGACATGCCGGCGGCGCTGGCCACCGCCGACGTGGCGCTGAGCCGGGCCGGCGCCATGGGGACCGCGGAGCTCCTGAACCAGGGGCTTCCCGCCATCCTCGTGCCCCTGCCCACGGCCGCCGCGGACCACCAGACCAAGAACGCACGGGCGCTGGAGCAGGGCGGGGCGGCGGTGATGCTGGAGGAGGACCACCTGGACGCGGGGACGCTGTGGGGCCGGGTGGGCGAGCTGGTGCGGGACGACGAGCTCCGGCGGGAGATGGCGGAGGCGGCCCGGGAGCGGAGCCGTCCCGAGGCCACCCGGCGCATCGCCGAGGACATCGTGACGCTCCTCCCGCCCGCCGTGGGGGCCGCATGACCGGGGTCGACGTGGATCTGCGCGAGCTGGCCGGGAGCGGTCCGGTGCACTTCGCCGGGGTGGGCGGGGCCGGCATGTACGCCCTCGCCGAGCTCCTCCTGCGCAGCGGGTGTCCGGTGAGCGGGTGCGACGTCCGGGACGGACGGAACGTCCGCGAGCTCCGGGAGCTGGGCGCCCGGGTGTCCGTGGGCCACGACGCGAGCCACCTGGACGACGCCGTGGCGCTGGTGATCACCTCGGCGCTCCCCGCCGACCATCCCGAGCTCCTGGCGGCCCACGAGCGGGGGATTCCGGTGCTCAAGCGAGCCCAGGCCCTGGGCGCCTGGGTGAACCCCGGGCGGGTGGTGGCGGTGGCCGGCACCCACGGGAAGACCACCACCACCGCGCTGGCCACGGAGATCCTGGCCCGGGCCGGCCTCGACCCCACCGGGTTGGTGGGGGGACGGGTGGCGGCGTGGTCCGGGAACCTCCGCTACGGCGGCTCCGACCTGTACGTGGTGGAGGCCGACGAGTACGACCGGTCCTTCCACACCCTCGAGCCCGACGTGGCCGTGGTCACGAACCTCGAGGCGGACCACCTGGACATCTACGGGGACCTGGACGGGGTGGAGACCGGGTTCCGGCGCTTCCTGGACGGCGTGCGGCCCGACGGGCGGGTCGTGGTGTGCGCCGACGACCCCGGCGCGTCCCGCCTCCTGGCCGGCGTCCCCGGCGAGGCCTACAGCTACGGGACGTCCGCGGGGAGCATGCTGCGGGCGGTGGACGTCGAGCACCACGTGGGCGGCGTCCGCTGCACCCTGGTGGAGGAGGGGGAGGAGCGGGGTCGCCTGGAGCTGGGGCTCGGCGGGCTGCACAACCTCCGGAACGCCCTGGGCGCCGCGGCGGCCGCGCGCTGGCTGGGCAGCTCGTGGGACGCCATCCGCGCCGCCTGCGCGGACTTCTCCGGGGTCGGTCGCCGCTTCCAGCTCCTGGGCGCCGCGGACGACGTGGTGGTCGTGGACGACTACGCCCACCACCCGACGGAGATCGCCGCGACCCTCCAGGCGGCCCGGGCCGCCTATCCGGAGCGTCGCCTGGTGGTGGCCTTCCAGCCCCACCTGTACTCCCGCACGAGGGACTTCGCCGAGGAGTTCGGCGAGGCGCTGGGGTCGGCGGACCTCCTCTGGGTCACCGACGTCTTCCCGGCCCGGGAGGCGCCCATCCCCGGCGTGACCGGAGAGCTGGTGGCCGACGCGGCCCGGAGCTCCGGGCGCGCCGACGTGCGCTACCGGGAGGCGCTGGAGGGGCTGGCCGACGCCATGGCGGGCGAGGTACGTGCGGGCGACGTGGTGTTCACCCTGGGCGCCGGCTCGGTGGAGACGGTGGGCCCCGAGCTCCTCGAGCGCCTGGAGGAGCGGACCCATGCGTAGGGAGCTCCGGATCCTCCTGGCGACGCTCCTCCTGGCCCTGGCCTGGGCCTACGGCGGGCGGGTCCCCGAGGCGCTGGCCTCCATGGAGGCCTTCCGGGTCCAGGACGTGGAGGTGAGCGGGCTCCGGCACCTCACCCGGGGGCAGGTCCTCGAGGCCATGGACGTGACCACCGAGACCAGCATCTGGGAGAGCCGGGACCGCTGGATCGCGGGGCTGCGGGCCCACCCCCTGGTCAAGGACGTCCACGTCCGCCGGCGCATGCCCGCGACCCTGGTGGTGCGGGTGGTGGAGCGCTGGCCGGTGGCGCTGGTGCCCACCCCGACGCTGGAGCCGGTGGACGCCGAGGGCGTGCGCCTGGCCCTGGACCCCGCCGAGCTCCGCCTCGACCTCCCGGTGGTGGCTCCCCGGGAGCCCGTGGCGCCCGGCTCCCGGCTGGTTCCGGCTTCGACCCGGGACCTCCTCTCGAGCGTGGGGCGGCTCATGGAGGCGGACACGGCGTTCGCCCAGATGGTGTCCACGGTGGAATGGCGGGGCCCGGCCACGCTGGTGGCCCGGTGGAGCGAGCCCGCGGTGGACTTCCTCCTGCGGCCCGACACGTCGCCGGAGCGGATCCGGGACGGCCTGACGGTTCTGGCCGACGCGGCGGGGCGGGGACGGATGCCCCGGGAGATCGACCTCAGGTACGCGGACCAGGTGGTGGTCCGTCGCACGGACCACAGGTAAAGGACGGTACGGAGATGCGCGCCAACCTCATCGCTGGCCTCGACATCGGCACCACGAAGACCTGCGCGGTCATCGGGGAGGTCTCCATGGACCCCCGGCGCCCGGGCCTCACCGTGCTCGGCGTCGGGCAGGCCCGCACCGGGGGCCTCCGGGGCGACATGGTGACCAACATCGAGGAGATGACCGAGTCGGTCCGGGCCTCCGTGAAGGAAGCGGAGCTCATGGCCGGCGTCACCGTGGACCGGGTCTACGCCGGGATCGGCGGGGAGCACGTCCGCGCGTCCACGTCCATGGGCGTGGTGGCGGTGTCCGAGGACGAGGTCGTCCCCGACGACGTCCAGCGCGTCCACGTGGTGGCCCGCGCCGTCGCGCTGCCCCCGGACCGCGAGATGATCCACGCCATCCCCCAGGAGTACCGGGTCGACCACCAGCGCGGGGTGAAGGACCCCTGCGGCATGGCCGGCGTCCGCCTCGAGGCCGAGGTCTTCCTGGTCACCTCCGCCATCACCACCGGCGCCAACATCCGCAAGGCGGTCAACCGGGCGGGCTACCGGGTCCAGGAGCTGGTCCTGGAGCCGCTGGCCGGAGCCCGGGCCGTCCTCACCGAGGACGAGAAGGAGGTGGGCGTCTGCATGGTGGAGATCGGCGCCACCACCACCGACGTGGCCGCCTACTACGAGGGGAAGATCCGCCACGTGTGCATCCTCCCCTTCGGTGGGTCCACCCTGACCACGGACCTGGTCCGCGGGCTGTCGGTGCCCTACGCCGAGGCCCGCAAGGCCAAGGAGCACCACGGGACGGCCTTCGCCCAGCTCGTGGATCCCCGGGAGACGGTCGAGATGCCCGGACCCTCGCCGGGGCAGAAGCGCGCCGTGGCCCGCGAGCTCATCGCGCACATCATCGAGCAGCGCCTGGACGAGATGTTCGGTCTCGTCCAGAAGGAGCTCCACGACGCGGAGCTCATGGAGAAGCTGGGGGCGGGCATCGTGCTCACCGGAGGGGCTTCGGCCCTCCCGGGGATCGTCGAGCTCGCCCAGCAGATCTTCGCCGCGCCGGTCCGCCTGGGGGTTCCCCGGGAAGGCCTGGGCGGCCTCGCCGACTCCGTGGGCCGGCCGAAGTTCGCCGTGGCCACGGGGCTGGCGCTCTGGGGTGCCGACCGCTTCCAGGACACCGGCGAGGGAGCGTCCACGCTGACGTCCGGCGTCCTGACCAAGCTCGGCACCTGGCTGAAGGAGTTCTTCTAGCCGTGCACCACCGTTCGCGCACCACCACCACCCAGCAGGAGGGAGATGAGAACATGATGATCTTCGAGTTCGAGGAGACCCCGGCACAGAACGCCCGCATGAAGGTCGTGGGCGTGGGCGGAGCCGGCGGCAACGCCGTGAACCGCATGATCGACGAGGACCTGGAGGGCGTGGAGTTCATCTCCATGAACACCGACGCCCAGGCCCTGAAGGGCTCCCGGTCCCAGCTCACCCTCCAGATCGGGAAGAAGCTCACCCGGGGCCTCGGCGCCGGCGCCCGCCCGGAGATCGGCCGGCAGGCGCTGGCCGAGAGCGAGGAGGACGTGCGCCGCGCGCTGGACGGGGCCGACCTGGTCTTCGTGACCGCCGGCATGGGCGGGGGCACCGGGACCGGCGCGGCCCCCATGGTGGCCGACATCGCCCGGGACATGGGCGCCCTCACCATCGGCATCGTCACCCGCCCGTTCTCCTTCGAGGGGAAGAAGCGGGAGCGCCAGGCCCTCCAGGGGCTCGCCGAGCTGCGCCGGGCCGTGGACACCATGATCGTGGTGCCCAACGACCGGCTCATGGCGGTGGTGCCCAAGGGCACGTCCTTCCGGGACGCCCTGAAGAAGGCCGACGAGGTCCTCCTCCACGCCACCCAGGGCATCTCGGACCTCATCCGGGTGAGCGGCGAGGTCAACGTGGACTTCGCCGACGTGCGCACGATCATGTCCTGCCGCGGACCCGCCCTCATGGGCTCGGGCTTCGGCGAGGGGGACAACCGGGCCCAGGAGGCCGCGCAGGAGGCCATCTCCAGCCCGCTCCTGGACGAGGTGTCCATCGACGGCGCCCGAGGGGTCCTCATCAACATCACCGGGGGTCTGGACCTCGCCATTGACGAGGTCACCCAGATCTCTTCGATTATCCAGGAAGAGGCGGGGGACGAGGCCGAGATCATCTTCGGCGCCGTCCACGACCCGGAGCTGGAAGGCAAGATCCGGGTCACCGTCATCGCCACGGGCTTCGACACGGCGGACGAGGAGAAGGTCATCGACTTCCGCCGGACGCGCGCCGAGGCGCCGGCCCCGAGCCGCGCCCGGGCCCCGGAGCCCACTCCCCAGGAGAAGCCGGCCGCCAAGCAGCAGCCGGTCCCCCAGGCCCAGCCGATGCGGGAGCAGCGCGTGGCCGTGGGTGGGAGCCGGAACGACCAGATCCTCCCCCTGGGACGCATGCCGGAGCGGACGGTGAGCCGGGATCAGCTGACGGAGCTGGACATCCCCACCTTCATCCGGCGACAGATGGACTAGGGGCCGGCCCGGACGGCTTCTCGAAGGAGAAACATCTGGTGCGCGGCTTCCGGGCCGCAGTACGTTGGATGAAGTGGCACAGCGGCACTCCGCGGCCCCGGGCCGTGTAGGACCCGGCGCCACGCTGGATGGTGGGCCGCCCGGTGGGATCTCCCTCCCCCGCCGGGCGGCCGTTGGTTGGAAGGGGGAGTCACGGAGCGATCCAGGGATCCGAGTGGTGAGATCAAACGAGTTCGGAAGAGCGGTCCTCGGGGCCGCGGCGGCGATCCTTCTCGCCGGGTGCGGTGGCCCCGCGCCCGACGTGGGAACGCTGGACGTCGTGCACGCGCGTCCCGCGGAGCAGGTGGAGATCTTCACCCTCCGCGACGGCGAGACGCTGGGGGAGATCCTCTCCGAGACGCTGGACGGCTCCGAGCAGTACAACTTCCTGCTCTCCTTCCGGGAGCAGGCGAGCCCCCGCCGCATCCGGGCCGGCACCGAGGTGACCTTCCGCTACCTCCCCGACGACCGCGCCCTCCGGGGCGTGGACGTGGCCGTGAACTCCGACGAGACGGTGCGGATGGTGCGCACCCCCACGGGGTGGAGCTCCGAGACCATCGAGACGCCCACGTACGTCGACACCGTCTTCGCCTCGGGCGCCATCGAGAGCGTCCTCTGGACGTCGGTGGTGCGCAACCCCGCGCTGGACGGCATCCCGGTCTCGGACCGGAGCCGGCTCATCGACTACCTGGACCGGGTCTTCCAGTGGCAGGTCGACTTCTCCCGCCAGATCCGGGTGGGGGACACCTACCGCTTCGCCTTCGAGCGCCACGTGCGCCCCGACGGCAGCATGCGGACCGGCCGCCTCCTGGCGGCGGAGCTGGTGAACTCGGGCACGGCCTACCACGCGGTCTGGTTCGCTCCGGAGAACGAGGACGAGGGCTCCTACTTCGACCTCGAGGGGAAGTCGGTCCGACGGGCCTTCCTCCTCAAGCCGCTCGAGTACCGGCGGATCTCGTCGCGCTTCTCGGGAGGCCGCTTCCACCCCGTGCTGAAGCGGTGGCGGGCCCACCGGGGCGTGGACTACGCCGCCGACACGGGGACGCCCATCATGGCCACCTCCGACGGCGTCGTGATCCACCGCGCCCCCAAGGGCGGCTACGGCAACGCGGTGGAGATCCGGCACCCCAACGGCTTCATCACCCGCTACGCCCACCTCTCGCGCTTCCGCTCGGGGGTGAACGTGGGCACCCGGGTCCGCCAGGGCGACGTCATCGGCTACGTGGGCGCCACCGGGCTCGTCACCGGGCCCCACCTGCACTACGAGATGATCCGGGGCGGACGCCAGATCGATCCCCTCTCCGTGGACCTCCCCAAGGGGATGCCGATCCCCCAGGAGAGCTTCGAGGAGTGGATCCGCGACCGTGACACCCGCCTGAGCCTCCTGGAGTCCATCCCCGGTGCGGGTCCGGCGCGCACCGCGGCCCTCCTCCAGGAGCCCGTCGTGTCCGCCCCGGCCGGAGACGATCTGGGAGGGTGACCCGCCTCCTCCTCTTCCTGCTCCTCGGGGCGGCGCTGGCCGCCTGGTCGTTCTGGGTGTATCTCCGGGCCGAGCTCCCCGTCCGGGGGCGCCGGATCCTGGCGGGCCTCCGCGCCGCCGCCCTCCTCCTGCTCCTGGCCCTCCTCTTCGATCCGCGGCTCCCCTGGGGAGACGCCGGGGCCTCCACCGCCCGCTGGGTCCTGCTGGACGCGTCCCTGAGCATGGGCGCCGCCCCTCCGGGCCGCTCCAGCCCCTGGGACTCGGCCCGGGCCCGCGCCCGCGCCCTGGAGGAGGACGGGTGGCGCGTGGTGACCTTCGGCGACGGCCTGCGGGTCGGCGCCGCCGCGGACTCCCTCCGCGCCCCCGGGGCGCCCACCACGCGGCTGGCCGAGGCGCTCCGCCGCGCCGCCGAGGCCGGGGCCGCCGAGGTGCGGGTCCTCTCCGACCTCCGCTTCCACGACGGCGTGGAGGCCGGAGCCGTCCTCGCCGCTGCCCGGGGCCCCGTGGACTTCGAGGCCGTCGGCGCCGAGGTGCCCAACGCGGGCGTGGTGGGGCTGGAGATCCCCGACGTCCTGCGCCGCGACCGTCCCCGGGATGCCGTCTTCGAGCTCCTGGGCGACGGCGCCGGCGACTCGGTCGAGGTGGAGATCCGGGAGGAGGGGCGGGTCGTGGCCACCTGGTCCGGGACGACGCCCCCGGCGGGCCGGCTCCGCCGGGTCTCGGTGGAGCTTCCGCCTCCGGGGCCCGAGGGGCGGGTGCGCTACACCGCCACGGTGCGCCTCGACGGAGACGCCTTCCCCGAGGACGACGAGGCGGTGGCGTGGGCCGCCGCGGGCTTCGAGGAGGACGCGCTGGTCCTGGTGTCGCTGGCGCCGGACTGGGAGCCCCGCTGGCTCCTCCCCACGCTGGAGCAGGTCACCGGGCTCCCCGGCGCCGGGTGGCTCCGGGTCGGCCCCGACCGCTTCGTCCCCATGGGGCGGGGCGTGGACCGCGGCGCCCCGGTGGATTCGGCGACCGTGGGCCGGGCCGCCCGGGAGGCGGCGGTCCTCGTGGTGCACGGCCTCGAGGGGGACGCCGACGCCTGGGCCCGGGCCCTCCCCGCCGCCGCGCCCCGGGTGCTCGCGTGGCCGCACGACCGCGCCGGGGCCGAGCTGGTGGGTCTGGAGGTCGCGCCGGTGCAGGGGGGCGAGTGGTACGCCTCCTCGAACCTCCCGCCCTCGCCGGTGGTGGCGGAGCTGGCCGGGCAGGACTTCTCCGGCTTTCCGCCCCTGGGGGAGTTCTTCCTGGTGAGCGACCAGGACGGCACCCGCCCCCCGCTCCAGGTGCAGCTCGGCGGCACCGGACGCGCCGAGGCCGCCGTGGTCCTCCGACGGGAGGCCGGACGGCGCATGGTGGTGCCCCTCACCCGGGGGTACTGGAGATGGGCGGCCCGGGGCGGCGCCGCCCGGGAAGGGTACCGACGGCTCTGGGGCGCGCTGGCGGGCTGGCTCCTCACGGCGGACGACGCGGTGGCCGGGGCGGGGGTCCGCCCGGTGGAGCGGGTCGTGCCCCGGGGGACGGCGCCGCGCTGGCTCCTCCCCGCCGGGGCGGGCCCGGTCCGCCTGGAGATCTCGAGGGGGGACTCGCTGGTGGCGGCAGACACGCTGGAGGGGAGGGGCCCGGTGGCCGGGGGCCTCCTGGAGCCCGGGAGCTACGCGTACCGCGCCACGAGGGCGGACGGGGGGGACCTGGGGGAGGGCCGCTTCGACGTGGCCCGGACCACCGACGAGCTCCTCCCGGCGCCCCGGCGGCCCGAGGCCGCCGTCGGGGACGGGACCGGTCCGGAGGTCACCGAGGCGGGGACCCCCCTGCGGACCCGTCCCTGGCCCTACCTTCTTGTCCTGGTCCTCCTCTGCGCGGAGTGGATCGGCCGGCGCCGCGTCGGCCTCCGCTGAGCGCCGGGGACCCAGCCGGGACGGCGCCCCGCCCGGGGGGCTCGCCCCACACGCCATCGCCCGAAGCGGGTCGCTCCGGCGGCCCGGCCCCTGCATCGACACCCACGAGATGAGCCGACTCTTCAAGAAGAAGCCCGAGAAGAAGAAGACCTTCTGGAAGAAGGTCGTGGACCTGGCCCTCACCGACGTGCGGGTGGCGGCCGGGGGCATGGACCACGAGTCGCTGGAGGAGCTGGAGGAGCGGCTCCTGGCCGCCGACTTCGGCGTGCCCGCGACCCTCCGCCTGGTGGACCACGTGGAGGAGCTGGCCCGACGGGGGAAGGTCCGGGGCCTGGCGGGCCTGCGCGACGCGCTGGAGGAGGAGATCCGCACCATCCTCCGGCCCTCCGTCGACGCCGAGCTCCGCGCGGCCGACACCCCGCCCACCGTCTACCTCATCGTGGGTGTGAACGGGGTGGGGAAGACCACCTCGGTGGCCAAGGTCGCCCACCACCTGGTGCAGGAGGGGCGCTCGGTCATGGTGGCCGCCGCCGACACCTTCCGCGCCGGCGCCGTGGAGCAGCTCGAGGTGTGGGCGGATCGCATCGGCGCCGACTTCCTCCGGGGGCAGCAGGGCGGCGACCCCGCCGCCGTGGCCTTCGACGCCCTGGAGGCGGCGGAGCGCCGGGGCACCGACGTGCTCCTCATCGACACCGCCGGACGGCTGCACACGAACCGGGGGCTCATGGAGGAGCTGAAGAAGATCGACCGCGTCGTGCGGCGACGGCTCGACGGCGCCCCCCATGAGACGCTCCTGGTGCTGGACGCCACGGTGGGGCAGAACGCCGTGCGCCAGCTCGAGCAGTTCCAGAAGGCGGTGGACGTGACCGGGATCGTGCTGGCCAAGATGGACTCCACCGCCCGGGGCGGGATCGTGGTGGCGCTCCAGGAGGAGCACGGCATCCCGGTGAAGCTGGTGGGGCTGGGGGAGCAGGTGGAGGACGTGGACACCTTCGACGTGGACGCCTTCGTGCGCGGGGTCTTCGGGTCGTGACCCCGGCCCCCGTCCCCGTTCGCCCCCGGCCTTCCGGCCCCGCGTCGGCCCGCGGGAGGTGCAGGGAGCGGTGAGCGCCTACTCCCACCTGGACCGGTCGGCCCAGTACCTGAAGGGCGTGGGCCCGAAGCGCGCCGACGCGCTGGTGGCCCTGGGGATCAGCACCGCCCGGGACCTCCTGTACCACGTCCCGCGCCGCTACGACGACGCGTCCACCGTCACGCCGGTGGGGGACCTCCAGGTCGGGGCGGACGCGACCGCCATGGGGACGGTGCGGAGCAAGGGGGTGATCCCCACCCGGAAGGGGCTGCGGATCTTCCAGGCCGTCCTCCAGGACGAGAGCGGGATGATCACCGTGGCCTGGCCGGGCCAGCCGTGGCTCGACCGGAAGATCCGGGAGGGGGACACGCTCCTGGTCACCGGCCCGGTGAAGTTCTTCCACGGCCGCCAGCTCCAGCCCCGGGAGTTCACGGTCATGGGCCGCGCGGGGCGGGAGGACGAGGCGCCCGGCGACACCGGGACGATCTTCGTCACCTACCCGGCCGGGGAGGACGTCCCCCAGTGGGTCCTGCGGCGGATCTTCGAGAAGAACCTGGAGAGCCTGCTGGAGTGGGCCGACGACGACGAATGGACGACCGCCGAGGGGCGGGCCCGGCTGGGGCTCCCCGGCCTCTCCGCCGCGCTCCGGGCGCTGCACCGGCCCCGGAGCCTGGCCGAGGCCGAGGAGGGGCGCCGCCGCCTGGCCTTCGACGAGCTCTTCTTCCTCCAGCTCCTCCAGGCGCTGGTCCGCCACACCCAGATGGAGGTGGCGCCGGGCATGCCCCACGCCCGGACCAACGACCTCGTCCGCCCCCTCCACGAGGCCCTCCCCTTCGAGCTCACCGGGGCCCAGGCCCGGGTCCTCCGGGAGGTCTACGACGACATGGGCAGCGAGCGGCGCATGAACCGCCTGGTGCAGGGGGACGTGGGCTCCGGGAAGACCGTGGTGGCGCTCTTCGCCATGCTCCTGGCGCTGGAGGGCGGGAGCCAGGCGGCGCTCATGGCGCCCACGGAGCTCCTGGCCGAGCAGCACGCCCGCAACCTGGGCGAGCTGGTGGCGCCCCTGGGGCTCGAGGTGGGGCTGCTCACCGGCGGGCTCCCGCTGGCGGAGCGGCGCCGGGTCCTGGAAGGGCTCGCCTCGGGGGCGCTCCCCCTGGTGGTGGGCACCCACGCCCTGATCCAGGAAGGCGTCACCTTCCGGCGGCTGGGGCTGGTGGTCGTCGACGAGCAGCACCGCTTCGGGGTGAAGCAGCGCATGGCGCTGGCCGAGGGCGGCGAGGACGGGACCCCGGCGCCCGACGTCCTCATCATGTCGGCCACGCCCATCCCCCGCTCCCTGGCCATGGCGCTGTACGGCGACCTGGACCTGAGCGTCCTGGACGAGCTCCCCCCGGGCCGCACTCCGGTGAAGACCTCGGTCCGGCCTCCCTCGAAGCGCGAGGCCGTCCACGCCTTCGTCGAGGAGGAGCTGGAGCAGGGACGGCAGGCCTACGTGGTCTATCCCCTGGTGGAGGAGTCGGAGAAGGTGGACCTGCGGGCCGCCTCGGAGGAGTTCGAGCGGCTCCGGGACGAGGTCTTCCCGAACCGGCGGCTGGGGCTCCTCCACGGCCGGCTCTCCTCCGAGGAGAAGGACGCGGTCATGCGGGCCTTCCTGGCCCGGGAGCTGGACCTGCTCGTGGCCACCACGGTCATCGAGGTGGGGATCGACGTGCCCAATGCCAGCGTCATGGTGATCGAGCACGCAGAGCGCTTCGGCCTGTCCCAGCTCCACCAGCTCCGGGGACGGGTGGGGCGGGGGGCGGCGGCGAGCCACTGCATCCTGGTGGCCGAGCCCGGCGAGGGCGCGGCGGAGCGCCTCAAGGTGTTCCGCGACACCACCGACGGCTTCGCGGTGGCCCGGGCCGACCTCCAGATCCGGGGCCAGGGAGACTTCTTCGGCGCCCAGCAGCACGGCCGCGATCCGCGCCTCCGCTTCGCGGACCTCCTCTCGGACGAGGACCTCCTGGTCCGCGCCCAGGAGGTGGCCCGGGCCGTGGTGGCCGCGGATCCGACGCTGGAGCGTCCCGAGCACGAAGGCATCCGCCGCCAGCTCCAGGGCCGCTACCGGGAGCGGCTGGAGATGTTCGGGGTGGGCTGAGGCCCGCCGACCTCCCGGCGTCCCGTTCGGCCCCGGGGCCTATGGCTTTCCCCCGGGAACTGGCACATTTGGGCGTCGCGCGGGCTTCCGCGCGGAGACCCGTGCCCCCAACCAACCCCGCGGTGCCCATGGCCGATCACGTCGAGATCCGGAAGCTGAGCGAACACGTCGGTGACACCGTCACCGTCAGCGGATGGGTGGAGACCACCCGCAGCCACGGGAAGGTGGCCTTCCTGGAGCTCCGGGACGGCACCGGCCTGGTGCAGGGCGTGGTGCTCCAGAAGAAGGTGTCCGAGGAGGTCTGGGAGGCCTTCGCCACCCTCACGCAGGAGTCGGTGGCCCGGGTCACCGGGAGCGTGAAGGCCGACGACCGCGCGCCCGGGGGCTTCGAGCTGGGCGTGGAGGAGCTCGAGGTCCTTCACGTGGCCCAGGAGTACCCCATCCAGCCCAAGGAGCACGGGGTCGACTTCCTCCTGGACCACCGGCACCTCTGGCTCCGCTCCTCCCAGCAGCGGGCCGGACTCCGGGTGCGCCACGAGGTCGAGCAGGCCGTCCACGACTTCTTCTACGACCGGGACTTCACCCGGATCGACACTCCGATCCTCACCGGCGCCATCGGGGAGCACGCCGGCACCCTCTTCGAGACCGAGTACTTCGGGGAGACGGCGTACCTCGCCCAGACCGGCCAGCTCTACGTGGAGGCCGCCGTTCCCGCCTTCCGCCGCGTCTACTGCTTCGGCCCCACCTTCCGGGCGGAGAAGTCCAAGACCCGCCGGCACCTCACCGAGTTCTGGATGGTGGAGCCCGAGGTGGCCTTCGCCGACTCGGACGAGAACATGCGGCTCCAGGAGCGGTTCGTCTCCTACATCGTGGAGCGGGCGCTGGAGCGGTGCGCCGAGGAGCTGGAGATCCTGGAGCGGGACACGACGAAGCTGGAGGCCGTGGCGCCCCCCTTCCATCGCATGAGCTACTCGGAGGCGGTGGAGAAGCTGAGCGCCGAGGGGCACGAGGTGACCTGGGGCCAGGACCTGGGCGCGCCCCACGAGATGGCGCTGGTGGAGGAGCTCGACAAGCCCCTCTTCGTGTACGACTACCCCAAGGAGGCCAAGGCCTTCTACATGAAGGAGAACCCGGAGGACCCGCGCACGGTGAAGTGCAACGACCTCCTGGCGCCCGAGGTGGGGGAGATCATCGGCGGGAGCCAGCGGGAGGACGACCTGGACCGCCTCCTGGAGCGGATCCGGGAGGAGAACCTCCCCGAGGAGGCCTACGACTGGTACCTGGACCTCCGCCGCTACGGCTCCTTCGTCCACTCGGGCTTCGGCCTGGGGATCGAGCGCACCGTGGCCTGGATCACGGGGCGCCCGCACATCCGGGAGCTCATCCCCTTCCCGCGCCTGATGAACCGGCTGCGGCCGTAGGGTGGCGCGGGACGTGAGCGACGCCGTCGTGCTCCACATGCAGGACCGCCGCCCCGTCTGGGCCATGCCCGGGTGGGTGCCGGAGCGGATCCGCGACGCCCTCCCCGACGGCTGGGAGCTGCGCGTGATCGAGGAGCCCAACGACGGCTCCGGCGACGGCGCCGCCCGGGTATCGGATGCGGTGCTTGAGGCCGTCTCCGACGCCCGGGTCTACATGGGCTACGGGATCGCCGAGGAGGTCCTGCGGGCCGGGCCCGGCCTCGAGTGGGTGCACTCCGGCGCCGCCGGGGTGGGGAGCTCGCTCACGCCCCTCATGCGGGAGCGGGACGTGGTCTTCACCAACTCGGCGGGGATCCACGCGCCGCCCATGGCCGAGACGGTCCTGGGCATGATCCTCCACTTCGTGCGGGGGCTGGACTTCGCGGTGCGCAACCAGGCCCGCGGCGCGTGGTCCAAGGAGCCCTACTACGTGGCCGGCGCCCCCCTGGGCGAGCTCTCGGCCACCACCGTGGGCCTCCTGGGCTTCGGGGGGATCGGACGGGAGGTCGCCCGGCGGGTGGGGAGCCTGGGCTCCCGGGTGGTGGCGGCGAAGCGGACGAGGCCCGATCCCGGCGAGGGCCGGCTGGAGACCGTGGCCGGAGGCGGCACGGTGGAGGTCGAGCTCCTCCACGGCGAGGACGCGTGGTCCCGCCTCCTGGAGGCCTCCGACGTCCTGGTCCTCTGCGCCCCCGAGACCGACGAGACCCGGGGCATCCTCGACGCCGAGGCCCTGGGCCGTCTGCGGGAGGGCGCGCTGGTGGTGAACGTGGGGCGGGGGAAGCTCGTGGTGATGGACGACCTGGTGGCGGCCCTGCGGGCCGGGCGGATCCGGGGGGCCGGGCTGGACGTCTTCCCCAAGGAGCCGCTGCCCGAGGACCATCCCCTCTGGGGGCTCCCCAACGTCCTCCTCACCCCCCACGTCTCGGCGGTGACCCACCGCTTCTGGGAGCGGGAGACGGCGCTCATCCTCCACGACCTCGCCTGCTTCCTGGACGGGGCGGACGCCGGGGCGCCGGACACCCGCTGGCGGAACGTGGTGGACAAGGACGCGGGGTACTGAGGGGAGCCCCGCCCGCGACCGCCGGGGGCGCTACTCCTCCCGCCCCTCCCGCTTCACCTCGTCCCAGAGCGCGTCCAGCGCCTCGAGTCCGGCCTCCGGGACCTCGACCCCCCGCTCCCGGGCCAGCTCCTCCAGCCGCTCGAAGCGGGCGTGGAACTTCCGGTTGGCCCGGTCCAGGGCCGTGGTGGGGTGGGCGCCGGCCAGGCGGGTGAGGTTCACCACCGCGAAGAGGAGGTCGCCCAGCTCCTCCTCCACGGCGGCCTCGTCCTCCTCCTCCAGCGCCACCCGGACCTCCTCCAGCTCCTCGGAGACCTTCTCCCACGCGCCCCGGTGGTCGGCCCAGTCGAACCCTACGCCGGCCACGCGCTCCTGGATGCGGTGGGCCTTGGTCAGGGGGTCGAGCCCCCGGGCGAGGCCGGAGAGGACGCCCTCGGCCCCGTCGCCCCGGGCGGCCCGCTCCTCGGCCTTGAGGGCCTCCCAGTCCTTCTTCTCGCCGTCCCCGAAGAGGTGGGGGTGGCGGCGCACCATCTTCTCCTCCAGGACGGCGTAGACGCCCCCGGCGTCCAGCGTGCCCTCCTCCTCCGCCACCACGACCTGGAAGGCCAGGTTCAGGAGGAGGTCGCCGAGCTCCCCCCGGAGCGCGCCGGCGTCGCCCTCCCGGATGGCGTCCACCACCTCGTGGGTCTCCTCCAGGAGGTGGGGCACCAGGGTCTCGGCGGTCTGGGCCCGGTCCCAGGGGCAGTGGGCCCGGAGGAAGCGGACCAGGTCCAGGGCCCGGTCCAGGTCGCCGGGACCCCGGAAGCGGGGCGCCTCGGGATGGGGGACGGGGGCCTCGGAGCTCATGGGGGCGTTCCTGTGGGAAGGGGCGTCGGGCGGGGCTCCCCGGGCGGGAGCGCGGGTTGCTCGGCGGCTCCTTGTTCGCATCTTTCACCTTCTATGTCAACGGATCCCAGGAGCCGCGCGTGGATGCGCATCGACGCCTCCGCGCTGCGGGAGAACCTCGCCGCCGTGCGCGCCTCGGTGGGCCCCGACGCCGGGCTCGTCCCCATGGTCAAGGCCGACGCCTACGGCCTGGGGATGGAGTCGGCGTGGCGGGCCCTGGTGTCCGAGGACCCGTGGGGCTGGGGCGTGGCCACGGTGGAGGAGGGTGCGGCGCTCCGGGAGGCCGGGGCGGAGCGTCCGGTGGTGGTGTTCAGCCCCCCGGGGCTCCACGAGCTCCCGGCCGCCGCGGCGGCCGACCTCACCGTCACCGTCTCCCACGTCCGGGCGCTGGAGGCGCTGGCCGAGCTGGGGCGGAAGGGCCGGGCGCCGGCCTTCCACCTGGAGGTGGACACGGGCATGGGGCGGGCGGGGTTCGACTGGAGGCGGCGGGCCGAATGGGCCCCCCGGGCGCTGGAGGCCCACGGGGCCGGCGCTCCCTGGACCGGGTGCTTCACCCACCTCCACTCCGCCGACGAGGGTCCCGAGACCGTGGCCCGGCAGTGGGCCCGCTTCCAGGAGACGCTGGACGCGCTCCCCCGTCCCGACGGGCCCTTCCTCCGCCACGTCCTCAACAGCCCCGGGGCCTTCCGGGCGCCGGAGCACGCCCTCGACCTCGTGCGTCCCGGCATCTTCCTGTACGGCGGGCGCATCGGGGCCGGGCTTCCGGAGCCGCGTCCCGTCGCGTCGGTCCACGCCCGGGTCGTCCATCTCCGGGACGCCGGGGAAGGGGACACCCTGGGGTACGGCGCCACCCACGTGGCCCAGGGACCGGAGCGGTGGGCTACGGTGGGCCTGGGCTACGGAGACGGCCTCCCCCGGGCCCTGGGCAACCGGGGCCACGCGCTGGTGGGCGGGCGCCGCGTCCCCATCGTGGGACGGATCTCCATGGACGTGACCGTGGTAGACATCTCGTCCGTCCCGTCGGTTTCCCTGGGTGACGTGGTTACCTTTCTTGGCTCCGACGGGGGCGAGCGCATCACGGTGGACGAGGTGGCGGAGCGGGTGGGAACCATCAGCTACGAGATCCTGACGGGGTTCACACCGCGCCTGCCGCGCATCTGGGAGGAGGGGAGCCATGGAGCTTGAGGCGCTGGCCGAGCGGGCCCGCGAGGCCCGGGAAGGCGCGTACGCGCCCTACTCCGGCTTCCGCGTCGGGGCCGCCCTCCTCACCGCCGACGGGTCGGTCTTCACGGGAAGCAACGTGGAGAACGCCTCGTACGGTCTGACCATCTGCGCGGAGCGGGTGGCCGTCTTCGCGGCGGTGGCCGCGGGGCATCGCTCCTTCCGCCGCATGGTGCTGGCCACCGACGCCGGGGAAGCGGTCCCGCCCTGCGGGGCGTGCCGCCAGGTCCTGGCGGAGTTCGCCCCGGAGCTGGAGGTGATCTCCGTCGGCGCCGACGAGGAGGCTCGCTGGAGCCTCTCCGAGCTGCACCCGCTGCCCTTCCGCGTCGTCCCGGAGCCCCGTCCGGCGGGCTGACCCGCCCCGGGCCCCGCCCCAATCCGACCCTACGCCTGAAGCTTCTGGAACCCACGTGAACCGTACCAAGATCGCCGTCCTCTCCGTGCTCGCCGCGGGAGCCGTCGCCTGCCAGGAGGTCGTTCCGACCTCGGTGGACGAGAACCTCCTCCCGGGCGAGCCCGTCACCGTCGAGGTCCGCCTTCCCTGGTCCGAGTTCGCCTCGGGGCTCCAGGTCCTGGGCGGCTACGGGTCCGCCGCCAACCTGGGCGCCGGCGTCGTGGCCCAGGACTACGAGGACGTCCTCGACGCCCGGACCCTGGTCCGCTTCGGCGCCTTCCCGGCCACCGTGACGGTCCGGGACACCACGGGCACGAACCGCACCGACTCCCTCCCCGTCTTCCGCACCGGTCGGGTGGCCGTCGTGCTGGACACGGTCTCCAGCACCAACGAGGGCCCGGTGAGCCTCTCCCTGGGCGCCCTGCAGGAGCGGTGGCACGCCCGCACGGCCACCTGGGACCTGGCGGTCGACACCATCAACGACCGCACGCCCTGGAGCGAGCCCGGCGGCGGCACCGTCCGGGAGATCGGCACGGCGGTGTGGGACCCGGCCGCCGGCGACACGGTCTTCTTCCCCGTGGACTCGACCCAGCTCGCCGCGTGGCGGGACACCACCGACATGACCCGGGGCGCCCGGGTGGACCTCCTGACCGCCGGCGAGCGGATCCGGGTCCGCGCCGTGGTCCTCGACCTGGACGTCGAGTCGGAGCTCAACCCGGACACGGTGGTGGCGTCCCGGGTCGGCCGGCGGGACCTGACGTTCATCTACGACCCGGTCCCCGAGCCCCCGCCGGACGGCATCCGCATCGGTGGGGCTCCGTCGTGGCGGACGATCCTCGACGTGGTTCCGCCCCGGACCCTCTCGAGCCCGGCCCGGCTGTGCCAGGCCGTGGGGTGCCCCGTCACCATCGACCCGGACCAGATCAACTACGCCGCCCTCGTGCTCCGGACGAGGCGGGGCCCGCCCGCCTTCCAGCCCACCGACTCGGTGAGCCTGGACGTGCGGCCGGTGCTGTCCAGGGCGGCCCTCCCCAAGTCCCCGCTGGGAGCCTCCCTGACCGGGTCGCTGGGGCGCCGCGTGGCACCCCGCTTCTTCGGCGCGGACGAGGGCGCCGAGATCGAGATCCCGGTGACCTCCTTCGTGCAGGACCAGCTCCGGGGGGAGACCTCCGACGGCTCGGCGCCGCCCACCACGCTGGCGCTGCTCTCGACCTTCGAGCCGCTGTCGATCTACTTCGCCTCCTTCCACGGGCCGGGCTCGGAGCTGGAGCCGGAGCTCAAGATCATCCTCACCACCGGCGCCCAGGTGAACCTGCCATGACGCGTTCCCTCCTCCGCGCCCTCGCCGTCCTGACCGTGGCCGCCACCCCGGTGGCGGCCCAGTCCACGTACAGCGCCGCCGGTCTGGGCCTGCCCGTGGACGCCGTCGACGCCCGCGCCCGCGCCCTGGGGAACGTGGGCATCGGCCTCATGGGCAGCTCCATCGCCCCCTCCGACCCCGCCGCGGCCACGCTCCTGACCGTGCCCGGCGCGGTCTTCACGGCGCTCCCGTCGTGGGTCGACCTGGGCCGCGCCGACACCGGCGAGGCCGGGAGCTACCGTGCCACACGCTTCCCGCTGGTGGGCGTCGCCTATCCGGCGTGGGGGCTGGGGATGGCGACCATCACCTTCGGCTCCGTCCTCGACCAGCGCTACGAGGGGGAGCGGAGCACCCTGGTGGAGCTGGAGGACGGGCCCGTTTCGGTCACGGACCGCTTCAAGGCCACCGGGGGCGTCTCCGAGGTCCGCCTCGGGCTGGCCCGGGACCTGGGCGGCGGCCTCGAGGTGGGCGTCAGCGCGGGCCGGTTCACCGGAGGCACCCGGCGGGTCCTGGCGCGCTCCCTGGAAGGCGTCAGCGTCGAGGGGACGGTGTCCGACTTCACCGAGGAGCGCTCCTGGGACTATTCCGGCACCAGCCTCACCGCCGGGATCGGCGTCCGCCTGGGCACGGTGGGCCGGGTGGCCGGGAGCGTGAGCTGGAGCAGCGACCTCGCCGCCGACGCCGACAGCGCCGGGACCGACCGCTCCTACGCCATGCCCCTCCACCTCCGGGTCGGGGGCTCGGCGCTCCTGGCGCCGGGGCTCATGGTCACGGGCAGCCTGCACCGCGCCGACTGGAGCGGCACCACGCCGGACCTGACGGCGAGCGTCGCCCGGGACGTGACGGCCTACGGCGTGGGCCTCGAGCTCACCCGGGCCCGGCTCCTCGGGCGTCAGGCCCCCATCCGCCTCGGGTACCGCTCCGGCGGGCTCCCCTTCGCGCTGGGCGCCGGCGGCGAGGCCTCGGAGAGCGCCTTCACCGGCGGCCTCGGGCTCACCCTGGCCGGCACCGGACCCGTGACGCTGGCGGGCGTCGACCTGGCCGTGGAGCGGGGCGAGCGCACCGAGTCGGGGATCGCCGAGAAGTTCTGGCGGGCGGCGCTGACCCTCCGCGTCTCCGGGTTCTGACCGGGTAGACGCGGTGGCCGGGGCGGAGGCGTCGCGGGGCGCCCGGGTCTACTACCACACCCTGGGCTGCAAGGCCAACCAGTACGACACCGAGCGCATGCGCCAGGAGACCGAGGCGCGCCTTGGTCGGACGGTGGAGGGGTGGCACGACGCCGACGTCTGCGTCGTGAACACCTGCACGGTGACGAACCAGGCCGACGCCGGCGCCCGGGCCGTGGTGCGCCGGATCCGGCGGGAGAACCCGGACGCCCGGGTGGTCGTCGTGGGCTGCTCGGCCGCGCTCCGGGCCGACGAGTACCGCGCCATGGACGAGGTCGCGGCGGTGGTGGAGGGCCACGACCCCGTGGCGGTGGCGCGGGCCGCGGTGGGGGTGGCGCCGGCCCCGGTCCGCATCGAGCTCCGAGCCTCCCTGGACCGCATCGACACCGAGCCCATCGGCGGCGAGCTCCTCCGCCGCCGGCGCGGGGCCTCCCGGGGATGGCTCAAGGTCCAGGACGGCTGCGACCGGAAGTGCTCCTTCTGCGCCACCCGCCTGGCCCGGGGCGCGTCCCGCTCCCGGGAGCCGGCCGAGGTCGTGGCCGAGGCCCGCCTCCTGGCCGAGCGCCACGCCGAGCTCGTGGTCACCGGCATCCACATCGGCCATTACGGCCGGGACCTGGAGCCCCGGTGGACCCTCTCCCGCCTGGTGGCGCGCCTCCTGGACGAGGTGCCCGACGTGCGCATCCGCCTGGGGTCGGTGGAGGCCACCGAGGTCGACGACCTCCTGGTGGAGCTCCTGGAGACCTCCGGCGGCCGCCTGGCCCCCCACCTCCACATGCCCCTCCAGAGCGGCGCCGACGCCGTGCTCCGGGCCATGCGCCGGTGGCACACCCGGGAGCAGTACCGCCGCCGGGCGCTGGAGATCGCGGAGCGGGTGGCGCCCTTGGGCCTGGGCGCCGACGTCATCACCGGCTTCCCCGGCGAGCGCCCCGAGGACCACCGGGACACGGTCGCGCTGGTCGAGGAGCTGCCCTTCACCTACCTCCACGTCTTCCCGTACTCGCCCCGGGACGGCACGGCGGCGCTGGACCTGGCCGACCCGGTCCCCCAGCGGGTGGCCGGGGAGCGGAGTCGGGAGCTGCGGGAGCTCGCCCAGGCCAAGGGGGCGCGCCATCGCGCCGGCCGCGCCGGGCAGGGGGCCGCCGTGGTCCTGGAGGGAGACGGCCGCGCGGGCCTCACCGGCGACTACCTGCGGGTCGACGTGGCCGGGGCCCCGGCGCCCCTGGAGCGCGCCCTCGTCTCCGGCACCCTGCAGGGGGACGGGGAGCATCTGTATATTGCATGGCCCGCGACGCCCCCCACCGTATAGAGGTTCCCGCATCCCGCGGGCGCCGCGCCCACCCCCGACGACCATGAGCCAGACCCCCACCGCCCCCCGCCGACGCGCGTACGTCGAGACGTACGGCTGTCAGATGAACATCAGCGACGGCGAGCTCATGGAGGGCATCCTCGAGTCCGACGGCTACGAGATCGTCGAGGCTCCCGAGGACGCCGACGTGGTGCTGGTGAACACCTGCGCCATCCGGGACCACGCGGAGCAGCGGGTCCTGGGCCGCGTCGCCCAGCTCGGCGCCCTCAAGAAGGCGCGCCCCGAGATGGTGGTGGGCGTCACCGGCTGCATGGCCCAGCGCATGGGCGAGTCGCTCCTGGAGCGGGGCGACCGGGTGGACCTGGTCATGGGTCCCGACGGCTACCGGGAGCTGCCGGAGACGCTCCGGGCCCTCCGGGGTCCGCGGAAGGGGCCCGAGGGCGGGGAAGGGGCGTCCGGCGAGGGCGCTCCGGCTCCGTCCGGCCGCTCGGGCGGGCGCAGGCAGCTCGCCGTGCTGGACCTGAACCTGGGGGAGAACTACCAGGGACTGGAGCAGCGCCGGCAGGAGGGCCCCTCGGCGTGGATCCCCATCCAGCGCGGCTGCGACCACCGCTGCACCTTCTGCATCGTCCCCTACGTCCGGGGCGGGGAGAAGAACCGGAGCGCCACCGAGGTCGTGGACGAGGTCCGGCGCCTGGCCGAGGGCGGCGTCTCCGACGTGACCCTCCTGGGCCAGACGGTGAACTCGTACGCCTGGGAGGACTGGTCCTTCCCGGACCTCCTCCGCGCCGTGGCGCGCGTGGACGGGATCCGGCGGGTGTGGTTCACCTCGCCCCACCCCAACGACGTGACGCCGCGCATGGTGGAGGTCATGGCCACCGAGCCCGCCGTCTGCGAGCAGCTCCACCTCCCGGCCCAGTCCGGCTCGAACCGGACGCTGAAGCGCATGCTCCGCCGCTACACCGTCGAGACCTTCCTCGAGAAGGTGGACATGGTCCGCGCCGCCATCCCCGACGTGAGCCTCTCCACCGACATCATCGTGGGCTTCCCCGGGGAGACCGACGAGGAGTTCCGGGCCACCCTGGACCTCATGCGGACGGTGCGCTTCGACGACGCCTTCACCTACCGGTACTCCCCCCGGGACGGCACCCCGGCCACGCGCCTGCCGGCGGAGGACTTCCTCCCCGACGACGTGGCCCAGGCCCGCCTCGAGGAGCTCATCGAGGTGCGCCTCGAGATCCAGCGGGAGATCAACCAGGGGGAGGTCGGCCGCGTGGAGGAGGTCCTGGTGGAGAAGGAGGCCCGGGGCGAAGGCCAGATCCTGGGGCGGACCCGCCGCAACAAGGTGGTGGCCTTCCCCGGGGATCCCGCGGCCATCGGGAGCTACACGACGGTGCGTCTGGAACGCACCACCGGCGCCACCTTCGTGGGCCGGGAAGTGGAGGCGGAAGCCGGGGCCGAAGCGCCCCTCGTCGGGGCGGACGTCTAGGTGGGCCGCCTGGTGGGGGTGGCCGGGGTCCTTCTCGTGCTGGCTCTCGCCATGGCCTTCGCGTCCCTGAACGGGGGGCAGCGGGTCACCCTCCGCCTGGGCTTCGCCACCTTCTACGGCGTGCCCCTCACGCTGGTGGCGTTCGCCGGGCTCATCGTGGGGATGGTCGTGATGCTCGTGGCGGGGATCCGCTCGGACCTCAAGGTGCGCCGCATCCTCCGGGAGCGGCTGGCCGAGGAGGGTCGGGAGGAGTCCCAGCGCTTCGTGGACCGGAGCCAGCAGGAGCTCTTCGACGCCGCCCGCGCCCGGGAGGAGGCCTCCGAAGACCCGGCGTGATCCCTGATGCCTCGACGGCGGGGCGCCTCCCCTGAGGCTGCGGCGTCCCCCCGTCACGCGGCTGGCCCTGGCCTTCGCGCTGGGGATCGGCCTCACCCACCTGCCGCCGCGCCTCCTTCCCGCGGCCCTCCTCCTCCCCCTCCTCGTCGCGCCCGTCCGGACATGGACCCGCCCGGACGCGGCCGCCCTCCTCGTCGCCGGGGGCGTCGCCGCCGGCGCCCTGTCCGGGACCGCGGCGGCCCGGCGCGTCGAGCGCTGTCCCCCCGCCGTGCCCGGACCCGTGGTCCTCACGGGCCGGCCGTTGGCACCCGGAGGCGCGGGGCCGGTCCCCTTCGCGGTGGAGGGGCGCCGGGGGTGCCCGGAGGAGCGGGTCCGCCTGGAGGGCCCCGCCCGGGCCGGCGTGCTCCGCCGGGTCCACGGCGTGCGCGTGGACGGATGGGGGCGGGGCCTCGTGGTGGCGCGGGCCGACACGGTCCTCGCCGCGAGGGAGGGCGCGTGGGCGGCGGCGCGGTGGGGGGCGGTCCGCTGGCGCCACGCCCTCCAGGCGCGCCTGGAGCGCCTGTACGGGGACCGGGCGGGGCTCGTCTCGGCCCTGGTCCTGGCCCGGCGGGAGGGGCTGGAGAGAGAGGTCCGGGAGTCCTTCGCCCGGGCGGGGGTGGCCCACCTCCTGGCCATCTCCGGCTTCCACGTGGGGGTCGTGGCGGGCCTGCTCTACGCGCTGGCCCGGGCCCTCCTGCGGGGGCGGACGGGGGCCCGCGGGCGTGCGGGTCTGGCCGCGGCGGCGGGGAGCTGGGGGTACGTGGGCCTCCTGGGCTTCCCGGACGCGGCGTCCCGTGCGGCGCTGATCCTCACCCTGGGGGCGGTGGCCCGCCTCCGGGGCCGACCGTCGGCCCGGTGGGCCCCCCTGGCCTCGGCGCTCCTCCTCCTCCTGGCCCTGGACCCCGGTCGGCTGGCCTCGGTGGGCTTCCAGCTCTCCTTCCTGGGGGCGGCCGGTCTGGTGGCCGCCCGGGCGCCGCTGGCGAGCCGCCTCCGCCGCCTGGGCCGGGGCCGCCTCCCGGACGGCGTCGTGGACGGGGTGGCGGCGGGGGCGGCGGCCACCGCCGCCACCCTCCCGGCCGTGGCGTGGCACTTCGAGGCCGTGTCCCTGGTGGGGATCCCGGCCACCCTGCTCGCGTCGCCGCTGGTGGCCCTGGCGCTCCCGGGGGCGCTGGCCTCCCTGGCGCTGGAGCCCGTGCTCCCGGGAGCCGCGGCCTTTCTGGCGGGCGGCGTGGACCTCGTCCTGGGCGTCCTGGAGACCGGGACCGCCCGGGTGGGGGCGTGGCCCTGGGCCTCCCTGTGGATCGCCAGGTCCTGGACGGCGGTGGCCGTGGCCGGGGGCTCGGTTGGGTGGGCGCTGGCGCGGCGCGGCGGGGTCGGGGCCGTCTCCCGACGCGCGACGACCGTCGCGGCGGCCGCCGCGCTCCTGGCGGGATGGCCCCTCCTCCTGGGGCTGGCCGGACGCAGCACGCTGGAGCTCCGCTTCCTGGACGTGGGGCAGGGGGACGCCGTGGCCCTCCGGACCCCCGCCGGCTCGTGGATCCTGGTGGACGCCGGGCCCCCGTGGACCGGACGGGGGCCCGGCCCGGTGGTGGCCGCGCTCCGCGGACGCGGCGTGACGCGCCTGGAGGCCCTGGTCCTCACCCACCCCGACGCCGACCACATCGGGCAGGCGGACCGGGTCCTGGCGGCCCTGGACGTGGCCACCGTCCTCGACCCCGGCGTCCCGGTGGGTAAGGAGGGCTACGTGGCGCTCCTGGAGGCGGCCGCGGAGGCGGGGGTGCCGTGGCGGCCGGCGCGGGCGCCCCTCCGCTGGGCGGTGGACGGGGTGGCCCTGGAGGTCCTCCATCCCAGGGGGCCGCCGGAACCGGGCTCGGCGGTGGACGCCAACGACCACTCGGTGGTCCTGCTGGTGCGGTGGGGGGACTTCGAGGCGCTCCTCACCGGAGACGCCCCGGCGACCGTGGAGCGCGCCGTCTCCGCCGCCCTCCCCGCCGGCGGCGTGGAGGTGCTGAAGGTGGCCCACCACGGGAGCGACACCTCCACCGACTCCCTCCTCCTGGCGCGGGCCCGGCCCGGGGTGGCCGTCGTCTCGGTGGGGCGGGGGAACCGGTACGGTCATCCCTCCCCCCGGGTGGTGCGTCGGCTCGAGGCCGCCGGGGTCCCGGTCCGGCGCACGGACCGGGAGGGCACGATCCGCATCGAGGCCCGCCGGGACGGCTCCTTCCGGGTCGTCGGAGCCCGAGCCCGCCACGGCGGGTGAGGGTTTGACCGGCCCCCCGCCCGCATCCATCTTGCGGCGTTCCGCCTCCGCGGCCCTCCGCGCCGCCGTTCCGCCTCGACCCCTCCGCGATGCCCGACCTTCCCGAGAGCCACGTCGTCACCATCTCCCGCTTCCTGGTGGACCAGGAGCGGGCCCACCCCGAGGCCACGGGGAACTTCACCGACCTCCTGTCGGACATCGCCCTGGCCGCCAAGGTCATCGGGCGCGAGGTGAACAAGGCCGGCCTGGTCGACATCCTCGGGCGGGCCGGGAGCGAGAACGTCCACGGGGAGACGGTCCAGAAGCTGGACCTCTTCGCCAACGACGTGATCTACAAGGCCATGGACCACACCGGCCTCCTGGCGTGCATGGCCTCGGAGGAGAGCGAGGGCTTCATGCCCATCCCGGAGAAGTTCCCGGCCGGGGACTACGTCCTCCTCTTCGATCCCCTGGACGGGTCGTCGAACATCGACGTCAACGTCTCCATCGGCACGATCTTCTCCATCCACAACAAGGTCTCCGACGGACCCAGGGGGACGCTGTCGGATTGCCTCCAGGCCGGATGCGAGCAGGTGGCGGCGGGCTACATCCTCTACGGCTCCTCCACCATGCTGGTCTACACGACCGGGGCGGGGGTCCACGGCTTCACGCTGGATCCCTCCATCGGGGAGTTCCTGCTGAGCCACCCGGACATGAAGATCCCCGACCCGCCGGCCAAGGTGTACTCGGTGAACGAGGCCTACTACGACCGGTGGAGCCGGGGGCAGAAGCGCCTGGTGAACCACCTGAAGACCGAGGCGGGCTTCAGCTCCCGCTACATCGGCTCCATGGTGGCCGACGTGCACCGCACCCTCCTCACGGGCGGCCTCTTCATGTATCCCCGGGACGACGAGAACCCCGACGGGAAGCTCCGCCTCCTCTACGAGGCCTCCCCCCTGGGCATGATCATCGAGCAGGCCGGCGGGCGGGCCAGCCACGGCGCGGGGCCCCTCCTGGACACCCGCCCGGAGGCCCTCCATCAGCGGACCCCGGTCTACATGGGCTCCACGGAGCTGGTGGAGCTGGCCGAGGCCTACCTGGCCGAGGAGTGACCCGGGGCAGGTCAGATATCTGAGGATCCACGGTTTTTTGAGGGGGTTCGGAAAACCGCCCGATGCCCTATGTTCTTGTCTCGCAGGAACTTAGAGAATGATAGGTTTTGGCACCGGACTTGCTATGCAGTCCGACGGTCACATCCGCCCTTTTTCCGGGCACTCATTCACCCCTTTTTGGGACAGGTGACATGAAGCGATTCAAGTACTTGACTCTCGCGGCGCTGGTGGCGTTCGCTGCGTGTGACGAGGGGGACGACGTAATCGTCGGCCCCGCCGTCACGGGCACGATCTCCGGCGTCGTGACGATCGAGGGTACGGCCGCTTCTGGTGTCACCGTGACTCTGTCGTCGGGCGCGAGCGCGACGACGGATGCCTCCGGCTCCTACTCCTTCACGGGCGTAGAGGCTGGGGCGTACACGGTGAGCATCAGCGGTCTTCCCTCGGACGCGACGTTCTCCTCCACCTCCAAGGCCGCGACGATCTCGTCGGCCGGCCAGGTGGTCACCGTCAACTTCGACGGCTCCTTCGTCCGCACCTCGGCCATCCTCGGCTCGGTGTCCGCGGGCGGCTCGGGCCTCGAGGGCGTCACCGTCAGCCTCGGCGGCGGCGTCACCACCACCACCGATGCCAACGGGCAGTACTCCTTCAGCGGTCTCCGCTCGGGGAGCTACACCGTGAGCATCAGCGGCTGGGACTCCAGCCAGTACACCTTCGCCGAGACGTCCAAGGACGTGACGGTGGGTGCTGGTGAGTCCAAGGCCGTGAGCTTCTCCGGTCAGCTCGTCACCACGGCGTCCATCTCGGGCTCGCTCTTCATCGACGAGAACGACAAGGACAACGCCTTCACGGCGTCCGCCGAGGACAAGCTCGCCGTGGCCGGTGTGCCGATCATCATCGAGGGTGGCGGCGTGGCCGTGTACGACACGGTCAACACCGACGCCAACGGTGACTTCGCGTTCACCGACCTCCCCGCCGGGACCTACCGCGTGGCCATCGACACCTCGGCCGCCGCGATCCCCGGTGCCGTCACGTTCGGCGGGACGTCCACCGAGACGCTCGTCACGGTGACCACGGGTTCGAACGCCGCCGTCTACTGGCCGTTCGACATCATCATGCAGTGGATCCAGGTCGGTTCGTTCCTCGGAACGGACCTCGACGTGTCCGCGACCCCGGGCCCCATGGTCCGTCCGCTGGACAACATCGTCCTGGACCTGTACGACACGTACGCCAACGCGGTGGCGGCCGGCGCCACGGGTCGCCTCGACCGTGACACCACCGAGGCCGACGGGTACGCGAACTTCAACTTCATGCGTACCGCCGACGACAGCCCGGCCGGTGGCCCCGACGCCATCGTGTTCGCGCGCATCGTCTCCACCACCTCGCCGAACCTGGTTCAGAACGGCGAGAGCGTGATCGAGATCCAGTACGCGACCAAGGACTCGCTCTTCACCGCGAAGGACGAGTTCGACTTCCTGCGCACGCAGGTCACGCTGAAGTGGGACGCCACCACGGGTGCGGGCATCCCGCTCCCGGGTTGGAACACCGCTCTGTACCGGAACGACACCGCGACCGCGGTGGCCTCCATCCAGGACGGCACGACCAACTCCAGCGGCATCGAGTACTTCACCGAGAGCACGGGCCCGGCCTCGCTGCCGGACACGTTCTACGTCCGTCTCTCCCAGGCCCAGGCTGCGGCCAACGGCCACGCATTCCGTCAGGATCCGGACGTCGATGAGGGCGAGCTCGGCACTTCCGCCGGCCGCTACATCAAGATCGTCCACGACGGGACGCAGCCCGACACGGTCATGCTCGGTACCGAGGTCATCACGTACCTCGACGCCGACATCCTCATCCGGGCCCACGACGAGCAGGACGACAGCACCGACGTGCCCGTCCTCACGCTGGGTGACCAGTTCGCCAACTCCGACAACATCGACTTCCAGATCTACCGCGTCGAAGACGACGGTAGCCTGACGTCGGTGCGCGGCCCGTACGCCTTCGGTAGCTCGGTCAGCAGCGGCCGTGCCTACGCTGGTATCCAGGGTCCGTCGGGTGTGGGTCTGCCCACGGGTGAGACCTACGAGATCCATGCGCGTTCGCGTGTGGCCAACCAGGTCGTCCTGAACGACACCGTCGTCACCGTCAACCTCGACGGCGGCTACCAGGTCGACACGATCGCTCCGCTCGCCGGCAACGCCGGGTTCTCCACGTTCGCGTGGAAGTACAGCGACGGGACGATCAACGGAAACGTGCGGTCCCCGCTGCCCGCCGGCGTCAACGCCGATGGGCTCCGCGTGACCATTGCGGCGGATCCGATGACGATCCAGCCCAACTTCGACGACACGACCCTCGTCGTGACCGGCGGCTCCTACAGCCTGTCCGGCCTGCGTGAGGGCATCTACAACGTGACGATCGAGGACTCCGCGGGCGTCTGGGCCTTCTTCGACACGGTGGGCGTCACGGCCGGTACCACGGCCTTCGCCGACAACACCGACGAGCGTCTCGGAACGCGGGACGTCGAGGGTCCGTCCGACAACGACATCGTGAACTTCCAGCCGGACCGGATGGACACGAAGGTCGAGGGCGTGATCGTGAACGATCGCGACGCGGATCAGACGACGATCGATCCGAACGAGGCTCTGCCTCTCGTCACGATCGAGCTCTACCGTGGCTCGATGACGGCTGCGAACCTGGTGGGGGTCGATACGACCGACGCCACCGGGACGTTCGCGTTCGACGGACTGCGCGAGGGCAACTTCATTGTCCACGCCATCCAGCCGTCCGGTGCGCTGGTGCTGTGGGCCAAGCTCGCAGACGGCAGCGTGCAGGACACGACGCGCGTCACGACGACCGCCGCCGCTCCGGTGGCTGGTCAGACGGCTGCCGAGTTCGACTCGCCCGGCGACATCCTGCCGCGGTGGGACTACGACAACTCGGTCATCGTGCCGACCGATCGCCCGCACATGACGTTCCTGTACAACAACGGGACGGCTACGGGTACGGTCGTCGACGGTAGCGCCGACCCGGTCGAGGGTATGACCGTGTCGATCCGTCGCTGTGAGACCGCGCCGGCCGGAGCCAAGTCTCCGCCGCAGGCCGGTGGCACGTGCACGACCTACGACGCCGGCTTCGCCACGGTCAACGTGGTGACCGACGCCAACGGGGACTTCACCTTCTCGAACCTGCTCGAGGGGAACTACGAGGTCCGGATCCAGCCGACGACCAAGGCCGGGTTCACCAGCAGCAACCCCTCCACCGCTCTCTACCAGATCGTTGGTCTGGCGGACGTGGAGGACTTCTCCGGCAACTTCGTGGTCAACTAAGCAGGAAGACCACAGCCGGTAAAAATCGCGCCTAGCGCGTGCGTCCCCGTCGGGCTTCGGCCCGGCGGGGGCGTTTTTTTTACGGGGGCCCCCGTCGAGCTCAGGCTCGGCGGGGGCGTTCCCTTTCGGGGAGGTTGGGCTAGCTTCTTCGTCGATGACGAACCCGCGCACGGGGGCCTCCCGCCCCTTCGTCGAGCGCTACCGGGAGATCCGACCCCGGGGCGCCCCGGACCTCGCCCGACACCTGGCCCTGGACGTCCTGGGCACGTGGGCGGCGTTCCGCCGTGGAGTGGCGTCCCCGGGGTGGCCCCCCCGGGTCCACGTGCTCAACCTCCACTACGTCTTTCCCGACGAGGAGGAGAGCTTCCGCCGACTCCTCACCTGGCTCGGGGAGAGCGGCTTCCGCTTCCTGGGGTGGGACCAGGCCGTGGAGGAGGTGCGCAGCGGGGAGATCCCCGGCCCCGGCGTGGCCTTCACCTTCGACGACGGTCTGGCCACCGGGCTGCGGGCCGGGGAGATCCTGGCGGAGTTCGGGGCCCGGGCGTGCTACTTCCTGGTGACCTCCATGGTGGGGGAGCGGGACCCGGCGCGGATCGAGGCATTCTGCGCCGAGCGGATCCACATGCCCCCCACGGCCTTCCTGGGGTGGGACGAGGTGGCCCGGTTGCGGGAGATGGGCCACGCCGTGGGCAGCCACACCCACACCCACCCGGTCGTGGGGCGCCTGACGGGCGACGCGCTCCGGGCCGAGCTGGCCCGCTCCCGGGATGTGCTCCTCGAGCGGGTGGGGGAGGCGCGGCACTTCTCCTGGCCGTACGGGCGCTTCCACCACTTCTCCGCGGAGGCCGCCGGGGCCGTGTTCGACGCCGGCTTCGAGACCTGCGCCTCGGCCGAGCGGGGGGCCCATCCGCCGGGTCCGCCCCTGGAGCGGCGCGCCGTCTGCCTGCGGCGGGAGCACTACGTGGCCGACTGGCCGCTCCGCCACACGGCCTGGTTCCTGGACCGGGGTGCCCGTCGGGCCACCCAGGCGAGCCGGACGTGGCCCGAGACCTGGCCGGGGCAGGGCCCCTTCGGTCCGGAGGACGGGGGATGAGCGGGCTCCGGGTGGCGCTGGTCACGAGCCGGACCCACGGTCTGTCCTCCCTGGTGCTCCCCCTGCTCGCGGACGCCCCCGTGGAGGCGGTGGGCGTGGTCCGGGCGGGTCCGCCCCCCCGCCGGGGATCCACCCTGCGGCGGAAGGCCCGCAAGGCGCTGCGCATCGGCCCGCTGGGCGCGCTGAACGGCGTCCGCATGCGGCGGTGGTACGGCCACGACCTCCGGGAGGAGCTCGGCCTGCGCCCCCTGGAGGAGGTGGCCGCCGAGACCGGCGTGGGGGTGACCCGGGTGCCGTGGGTGGGGAGCGACGAGGCCCGGCGCGCGCTGGAGGAGCTGGCGTGCGACGTGGCCCTCTCCCTGGGGAACGGCTACATCCCGGCCCGCGTCTTCGAGGTGCCGCGCCTGGGCATGCTCAACGTGCACCACGAGCTCCTCCCCGAGTACCGGGGGGCCCAGAGCGTCCTCTGGCAGATCCACGACGGATCCCGCACCAGCGGCTTCACCGTCCACGCCATCGACCGGAGCATCGACACCGGGAAGATCCTCCTGCGGGAGGAGGTCCCCATCACGCTCCGGCCCACCCTGGGAGAGACGGTCACGGCCACCGTGGCGGAGCTCTACCGGCGGAGCGCCCGGGGGCTGGTGGCGCTGCTGCCCGAGGTGGAGGCCCGGCTGGCCGTCGCGGACGAGCAGGGACCCGGCCGCTCCTTCACGACCCCGTCGTGGGGGGCCTTCCGCCGGATGGTCCGGAACCACCGGCGCATGTGGGAGGAGGAGCGGGGAGGCGCGTGAGGCCCCGGAGGGGCGGAGACCGCCCCCCGCTCCCGCCCCAGGCTCCGTCAGCCCAGCGCTTCGACCTCGTCGTCGAAGCGCGCCAGGAGGCGGGCGCGCTCGGCCTCCTCCGCGAAGGAGATCTCGAACCCCATCCGCGCCACCCGGACCAGCTCCTCGGGAGAGAAGCCGAGCTCGTCCCGGGCGTGGCGATACTCGTCCGTCAGCGTCACGCCCGACATGAGGCGGTTGTCGGTGCAGAGGGTGAGCTCCAGCCCGTCGTCCAGGTAGCGCCGGGCGGGGTGCGCCGCGTAGCTCGGGGCCACCCGGGTCTGGACGTTCGAGGTCAGACAGATCTCCAGCCCGATCCCGTCCCGCCGCACCCGCTCCTCCAGCGCCGGGTCCTCGTGGAGGCGGGTGGCGTGGCCCAGGCGGTCCGCCTCGGCCTCCTCGAGCGCCTGACGCACCGACGGAGCCCCGTAGCCCTCGCCGGCGTGCACGGTCACGGGCATCCCCGCCCGGTGAACCACGCGGAAGGCCTCCATGTGCTCCCGCACGGGGAAGCCCTTCTCGGCCCCGGCCAGGTCGAAGGCGAGGGCGCCCCGGTCCCGGAACGCCACCGCCAGCTCCGCCATCTCCACGGAGATGAGGGGGTCGAGGGTGCGCAGGCCGCAGACGAGCACCCCGGTGCGGACGTCGTGGTCCTCCTCGGCGTCCTGGAGGCCCTCCAGGACCGCGTCCATGACCTCCTCGGCCCCGAGCCCCCCCTCGGTGTTCAGCGCCGGGCAGAAGCGAACCTCGAGCCAGCGCACGTTCTCCCGGGCGTGGTCCTCCGCCAGCTCGTACGCGACGCGGCGCAGCGCCTCCGCGTCCTGCATCACCGCCAGCGTGAGCTCGAAGCGGGCGAGGTACTCCTCCAGGTTCCGGGCGTCGGAGACCCGCATGTAGTCCCCCAGCGCCTCGGGGTCCTCCTCGGGGAGGGACACGTCCCGCTCCCGGGCCAGCTCGGCCAGGGTGGCGGGGCGGAGGCTCCCGTCCAGGTGGACGTGGAGCTCGGCCTTGGGAAGGGCCCGGAGGAGATCGTCGTCGGCGCTCCTCAGCACCGTCCCGGGCCCTCCGGGGAGGCGAGCCCCTTCTCGACGTCCACGAGGGGGGCCGGGTAGTCGCCGCTGAAGCAGGCCGTGCAGTACGGCTTGCCGTCGGAGACGGCGTCCTGCATCCCCTCCAGGGAGAGGTAGCCCAGCGAGTCCACGCCGAGCTGCTCGGAGATCTCGTCCACCTCCAGGCGCGCCCCGATGAGCTCCCCCTTGGTGGGCATGTCGATGCCGTAGAAGCAGGGGCTCTTCACCGGCGGGCTCCCGATGCGGAGATGGACCTCCGACGCGCCCGCCTGGCGGAGCATGCGCACCAGGCTCTTGCTGGTGGTGCCCCGCACCAGGGAGTCGTCGACCACCACGACCCGCTTCCCCTCCAGGACCTCGCGGACGGGGTTGTACTTCATGCGGGCGCCGAAGTCGCGGTCGGCCTGGGACGGCTGGATGAAGGTCCGGCCCACGTAGTGGTTCCGGAGCAGCCCGAGCTCGAACGGGATGCCGCTCTCCTCGGAGAAGCCCAGGGCGGCGGAGTTGGCGCTGTCGGGCACGGCGATGACGCAGTCGGCCTCGGCGGGGTGCTCCTGCGCCAGGCGGCGCCCGAAGGCCCGCCGGGCCCGGTCCACGCTCTTCCCCTCGATGCGGGAGTCGGGCCGGGCGAAGTAGACCAGCTCGAAGATGCAGGGTGCCACGTGGTCCACGGGCGGGAGCGAGCGGAGCGTCTCCACCCGGCCGCCCTGGATCTTGAGGACCTCGCCGGGGGCCAGGTCCCGCACGTACTCGGCGCCCAGGATGTCCAGGGCGCACGTCTCGCTGACCACCACGTGTCCGTCTCCCTTCTTCCCCAGCACCAGGGGCCGGAAGCCCCGGGGGTCGCGCACGGCGTAGATCACGTCGCCGATGGAGAGGACGATGGAGTACGCGCCCTCCAGGTGGGTGAGGGCGTCGTCCACCTGGGCGTCCACCGACTCGTGGCGGGATTTGGCGATGAGGTGGATCGGGATCTCCGAGTCGGAGGTGGTCCGGAAGATCGCGCCCTCCTGGACCAGCCGGCTCCGCAGGTCGAGCTGGTTGGTGAGGTTCCCGTTGTGGGCCAGCGCCATGTCCCCCTGGGAGTACCGGGCGGTGATGGGCTGGACGTTCTCCAGCCCGCCGCCGCCGGCGGTGGAGTAGCGCACGTGCCCCACGGCCACGTCCCCGGGGAGGTTCTGGAGGGCCTGGGCGTCGAAGACCTCGGAGACGAGCCCGATGCCCTTGTGGGCGCGGCCCACGCCGTTCTCCACGGCCACGATCCCGGCGGCCTCCTGCCCCCGGTGCTGGAGGGCGTAGAGGGCCAGGAAGGCCAGCTCGGCGGCGTTCTCCACCCCGCTGATGCCGACGACGCCGCACTCCTCGCGCGGGCGGTCGTCGAGCTCTTCCGGCCGCACGTCGGCTGCGGAGAGGACGGGGAGGGCGGGGGAGGGGGGCTGGGCCATGGCGTCAGCCTCGGGAGGTGGTGGGGGTGTCCATCATGCGCGGAAGGGCCCCGAAGTAGATGTCGCGGAGCTCGGCCAGCGTCGCTTCGACGTGACCCGTAGGGGTCCGGACCCGGAAGGTTCCGTCCGGAGCGCCCACGGTGCCCACGCGGCGGGCCGGGACGCCGTGGTCCTCGGCCCGGGCCAGCACCGCCTCGGCGTCCTGGGGGGCGCACGAGACGACGACGCGGCCCTGGGCCTCGCCGAAGAGGACGGCCACCGGCGGCAGGTCGTCCTCCAGCTCCACGTCGAGCCCCAGGCCGTCCTCGCCGGCGCCCAGCGCCGACTCGGCCAGCGCGCACGCCAGGCCGCCGTCGGAGCAGTCGTGGGCCGAGGCCAGGAGCCCCTCGCCGATCATGCCCAGGACGGCCTGCTGGAGGCTCCGCTCCGTCAGCAGGTTCACCCGGGGCGGGGGCCCCGCCACCAGGTCCGCCGTGACGTAGAGGTACTCCGAGCCGCCGATCTCCCCGGTGTTGTTGCCCAGGAGGATCACCGCGTCCCCCTCGGCCTGGAAGGCCGCCGGGGTGATGTGGTCCACGTCCTCCACCACGCCCACCATGCCGATGACCGGGGTGGGGTAGATGGCCCGCCCGTCGGTCTCGTTGTAGAAGGAGACGTTCCCGCCGGTGACGGGGGTCTCGAAGACCTGGCAGGCCTCCTTCATGCCCACGATGGACTCGCGGAACTGGTGGTAGATGTGGGGCTTCAGCGGGTTGCCGAAGTTGAGGTTGTTCGTGATGGCGGTGGGCAGGGCGCCCACGCAGGCCAGGTTGCGCGCGGCCTCGGCCACGGCGATGCGGGCTCCGACGCCGGGCTCCAGGTAGACGTAGCGGCCGTTGCAGTCGGTGGTGGCGGCCACGGCGCGGCGGGTGCCCCGGATGCGGACCACGCCGGCGTCGCCGCCGGGGGGGACCGCGGTGGAGGTGCGCACCGTGGTGTCGTACTGGTCGTGGATCCACCGCTTGGACGCCACGTTGGGCGAGCCCAGGAGCATCCGGAAGGCCTTGGTGAGGTCGCCGGTGGGGATCAGGTGCTCCGAGAGGTCCATCTCGCGGAGCTTCCTGACCTCCTCGCCCTCCTCGCCGGGTCGCTCGTACGTCGGGCAGCCCTCGGTGAGGGGGAGGGCGGGGATGTCGGCCACCACCCGCCCGTTCTCCAGGATGCGGAAGCGTCCGTCGTCGGTGACGCGGCCGATGACCGCGGCCTCCAGCTCCCACTTCTCCAGGATGCGGTGGACCTCGTCCTCCCGGCCCTCCTCCGCCACCACGAGCATGCGCTCCTGGGACTCGGAGAGGAGGATCTCGTAGGGGGTCATGCCCGGCTCGCGCACCGGCACGTCCGCCATCTCCAGCTCGATCCCGCTCCCGCCCCGGCCCGCCATCTCCGAGGCGGAGGAGGTGATGCCCGCGGCGCCCATGTCCTGGATGCCGCTGATGGCCCCGGACCCGATGAGCTCCAGGGAGGCCTCCAGCAGGAGCTTCTCGGTGAAGGGGTCGCCCACCTGGACCTGGGGGCGGCTCGACTCGTCCGAGTCCTCGGAGAGCTCCTCGCTGGCGAAGGTGGCGCCGTGGATGCCGTCCCGGCCCGTGCGCGCGCCCACGGCCATGAGGGGGCGTCCGACGCCCTCGGCCACGGCGGTGATGAGCTCGTCCTTCTTCATGAGCCCCAGGCACATGGCGTTCACGATGGGATTCCCCTCGTAGCCGCGGTCGAACTGCACCTCGCCGCCGATGTTGGGGATGCCCACGCAGTTCCCGTAGTCGCCCACGCCGGAGACCACGCCGGAGAAGAGGTAGCGCACCCGGCCGGAGTCCAGGTCCCCGAAGCGCAGGGAGTCCAGGACCGCGATGGGCCGCGCGCCCATGGTGAAGATGTCCCGGAGGATCCCGCCCACGCCGGTCGCGGCGCCCTGGTAGGGCTCCACGGCGGAGGGGTGGTTGTGGGACTCGATCTTGAAGGCCACGGCGTACCCGTCGCCCACGTCGATGACGCCGGCGTTCTCCCCGGGGCCCTGGATGACCCACGGGGCCTCGGTGGGGAGGGTGGAGAGGAGCCGCTTGGAGTTCTTGTAGCCGCAGTGCTCCGACCACATGGCGCTGAACACGCCCAGCTCGGTGAACGTGGGCGTCCGGCCCATGATGCGCTCGATGCGCTCGTACTCCTCGGGGGAGAGGCCGTGCTCGTCCACCAGCTCCGGCGTGATCTCGGGATCGCCGGGGCGGGGGTCCACGTGGGGGACGGGTGCGGCGGGTGCGTCGGTGTCGCTCACGGCTGGTACGGCTCCGGGGTGGGGGTGCGGATGGGGCGCGGGGCGGGGCGGGCGGCTGGGCTCACGAGGCCTGGCTGAGGGCGCGGGTCAGGGAGGTGAAGACGCCCACGCCGTCGGTGGACCCCAGGAGGTCCTCCATGGCCCGCTCGGGGTGGGGCATCATGCCCAAGACGTTGCCGCCCTCGTTCACGATCCCGGCGATGTTGTGCCAGGACCCGTTGGGGTTGGCTGCCTCCGTGGCCTCGCCGGAGGCGTCCACGTAGCGGAAGACCACCTGGCCCTCGCCCTCGAGGCGCTCCAGCGTCTCCTCGTCGGCCTCGAAGTTGCCCTCGCCGTGGGCGATGGGGATGCGCAGGACCTGGCCCTCCTCGTATTCCGAGGTGAAGAGGGTGTCGGCCCGCTCCACGCGGAGACGGACCGGGAAGCTCTGGAAGCGCAGGACGTCGTTCTTCACCAGCGCGCCCGGGAGCAGCCCGGCCTCGCACAGGATCTGGAAGCCGTTGCAGACGCCCAGGACGGGGCCGCCGGACCCGGCGAAGGCCACCACGTCCTGCATGACGGGGCTCATGCGGGCGATGGCGCCGGCCCGCAGGTAGTCCCCGTAGGAGAAGCCTCCGGGCAGGAGGACGGCGTCGTAGCCGTCCAGGCCCCGCTCCCGGTGCCAGACGAAGGTCGGCTCGGCCCCGACCTGCTGGACCGCCTTGTACAGGTCGTAGTCGCAGTTCGAGCCCGGGAAGGTCACCACGGCCACCTTCATGACGCGGCCGCCTCCTCCACCACCTTCACCTCGAAGTCCTCGGTGACGGGGTTGGCCAGGATCTTCCGGCACATGGCCTCGGCGGCCTCCAGCGCGGCCTCCTCGCTGGCGGCGTCCACCTCCATGTAGATGGTCTTTCCGACGCGCACGTCGGTGACCTGCTCCCACTCCAGGGAGGTGAGGGCGTGGTGGATGGCCTTGCCCTCGGGGTTCAGGAGCCCGGGGCGGGGCTTGATGCGGATCTCCAGGTGGATCGGGCTCAACGGGGTTCCTCCAGGGGGTCGCGGTGTCCCGGCCGACGGCCGGGGGTTCGGGGACCGAGGTCCGAGTAGTCGACGTCGCGGACCTCCTCGCGGTCCGCGGGATCGTCCTCGTCCCGCTCCTCCTCTTCCAGGAGCGGGTCCCCGCCGGGCAGCCGGTCGAGGAGCCCGAGGACGACGGACTTCACCAGCCCCCACGAGATGTAGAGGAGGAGGGCCGGGAAGAAGTAGTATCGCGGAACGGTGAGGGCGAGGAAGAGGGCCGCCAGCACCAGGGCGGTGTTCAGCAGCCCCCGCGCGGTCCGCAGGCCGATGCGGGGCACCTTGGCGTACGGCACGTGGCTCACCAGCAGGATCGACAGGAGGACCATGGACACCGCGGCGATCTCGGGCCACGGGAGGTCCGCCAGGTACTGCTGGAAGAAGGGGGTGCGGCTGAAGGGGTAGTACGAGGCCAGGAGCATCCCCGCCGACGGCGAGGGCAGGCCGTGGAAGTACCGCTTGGTCTCGCCCGCGGACTCCACGTTGAAGCGGGCCAGCCGCACGACCACCGCGGTGACGTAGACGAAGGCGATGGTCCAGCTCCACGGCCCTTCGGTGAAGAAGAGCTCGTACATGATGAAGCCGGGCGCCACGCCGAAGGAGATGGCGTCCACCAGGGAGTCGAGCTCGGCGCCGAAGCGGGAGCCCGTCCGGGTCAGGCGGGCGATGCGCCCGTCCAGCATGTCCAGCGTCCCCGCCACCACGATGAACCACCCCGCCCACACCAGGTCGCCGCGGGAGGCGGCCACCATGGCGTACAGCCCGAAGAAGAGGTTCCCCAGGGTGAAGGCCGAGGGCAGGATGATGATGCCGCGCTGCAGCGTCTCCCTGCGCCGGGGCCGGGGGGCGGGGTCGGAGCTCACCGCGGGCCTTCCTCCTCCGGGGCGGACCGGCCGCCGGCGACGGGCGCCGGCATGCGGGCCAGGACGCTGCTCCCGGCCTTCACCTTGTCGCCGACCTCGGTCAGGACCTCCCACTCCAGGGGGAGGAAGAGGTCCACCCGGGAGCCGAAGCGGATGAGGCCGACGCGGTCGCCGCGCGTCACGGCGTCCCCCTCCCGGGGGTCGGTGACGATGCGGCGGGCCACCAGGCCGGCGATCTGCTTCATGAGCACCCGGCCCGACGGGGTGACGATCCCCAGCGACGCCTGCTCGTTGTCCTCGGAGGCCTTGTCGGCCCAGGCCACGGCGTACGTCCCGGGGCGGTAGGCGTAGTGCTCCACCTCGCCGCTCACCGGCGCCCGCTGCACGTGGACGTCGAAGACCGACAGGAAGATGGAGATCTTCCGGGCCCGCCCACCCAGGAAGGTGGGCTCGTCCACCTCGTCCACCACGATGATCCGGCCCTGGCCCGGCGCCACCACCAGCGCGTCGTCGGCCGGCAGCGTCGGGTCCGGGTCCCGGAAGAACCAGAGGGAGAACACCGTCAGCCCCAGGAAGACGCCGGCGGCCACCTGGAGGCTCCGGGTCCACGGGAGCGCCGAGGCTCCCCACAGCAGGGCTCCCCCCACCAGGGCGAAGGCCACGATGAACGGGATCCCCTCGGGCGCGAGCCTCATCGGTCGTCCCCGAACAGGGGGGCCGCGAAGTGGTCCAGGTCCACCCGGGTGAGCCGGCGGAAGACCTCCAGATAGCGCTCCGAGGCGGCGCCCACCACCTCGGGGGGCAGCGTCGGGGGCGGCGGCGACTTGTCCCAGTCCGGGACCTCGTCGAGCCAGTCCCGGATGGGCTGCTTGTCCAGGGAGGGCTGCCCGCGTCCGGGCTGGTAGTGCTCCATGGGCCAGAAGCGGGAGGAGTCGGGGGTCAGGACCTCGTCGATGAGGAGGAGCTCCCCGTCCGCGGTCCGCCCGAACTCGAACTTGGTGTCCGCCAGGATGATGTCCCGCTCCGCGGCCACGTCCCGGCCGTGGGCGTACAGCGCCATCGCCCGACGGCGGAGCTCGGCGGCCTCGTCGGCTCCCAGGAGCTCGCTCATGCGGCCGAAGGTGATGTTCTCGTCGTGCTCGCCGCGCTCGGCCTTGGTGGCCGGGCTGAAGATGGGCGGCTCCAGGCGATCGCTCTCCCTCAGGCCCTCCGGGAGGGTCTCGCCGGCCAGGGTGCCGTGGTCCCGGTACTCCCGCCAGGCCGAGCCGGACAGATAGCCCCGCACGACGCACTCGACGAGGACCGGCGTGGTCCGCCGCACCAGCATGGCCCGGCGCTCCCAGACGTCGCGGGAGGCCTCCAGCTCGGGGTGGCGGCGCACGATGGCGTCGGCGTCCACGGCCACCAGATGGTGGGGCACCGTGTCCTCGAGCCCCTTCAGCCACCAGGCCGTGACGAGCGTCAGGACCTCGCCCTTCCGGGGGATGGGCTGATCCATGACGACGTCGAAGGCGCTGACGCGGTCGCTGGCCACCATGAGGAGGTGGCCTTCGTCCACTTCGTAGACGTCCCGGACCTTCCCCCGGTGCAGGAGGGGGAGGTCGAGGTCGGTGCGGGAGAGGGCTCGGTCAGACACGGACGTCGGGGTCGGAGACGCGGTCCGCGGCGCCGGCGTGGCGCTCCAGGACCGGGCGCACGTCGCGCTCGAGGAATCGGGCCACCTGCTCCGGGGCTCGGCCCACGAAGCGGCGGGGGTCCACCAGGTCGTCCAGGTCGCCCCGGGCCAGCCCGAAGGCTTCGTCCCCGGCGATCCGGTCCAGGAGGTCGGCGTCGGCGCCCTCCTCCTTCATGCGGCGCGCCGCGGCCATGGAGTGCTGCCGGATGCGCTCGTGGAGCTCCTGTCGGTCCCCGCCGCCGGCCGTGGCCTTCATGAGGATGGTCTCGGTGGCCATGAAGGGAAGGTGCTCGGCCAGGTTCCGCCGCACCACCTCGGGGTTCACGATGAGCCCCCGGGCCACGTTCTCCACCAGGACCAGCGCTCCGTCCAGCGCCAGGAAGGCGTCGGGGATGGAGAGCCGGCGGTTGGCCGAGTCGTCGAGGGTGCGCTCCAGCCACTGGGTGGCGGCGGTGAAGGCCGGATCCATGGCCAGGGTGATGACGTGGCGGGTCAGCGCGCAGATGCGCTCGGCGCGCATGGGGTTCCGCTTGTACGGCATGGCCGAGGACCCGATCTGCTCGCTCTCGAAGGGCTCCTCCACCTCCCGGAGGTGGGCCAGGAGCCGCCAGTCGTGGCCGATCTTGGAGGCGGACGCCGCCACGCCGGCCAGCGCCGCCTGCACCGAGAAGTCCACCTTCCGGGGATAGGTCTGCCCGCTCACCGGGTAGGTCTCCCGGAAGCCCAGGCGCCGGCCCACGGCGTCGTCCAGGGCGTCCACCTTGTCGTGGTCGCCGTCGAAGAGCTCCAGGAAGGAGGCCTGGGTGCCCGTGGTGCCCCGCACGCCCCGGAAGCGGAGCGCGTCCAGGCGGTGCGCCAGCTCCTCCAGGTCCAGGAGGAGGTCCTGGATCCAGAGCGTGGCCCGCTTGCCCACGGTGGTGGGCTGGGCGGGCTGGAAGTGGGTGTAGGCCAGCGTGGGGAGCTCGGCGTGCTCCCGGGCGAAGTCGGCCAGCGCCTCCACGCAGCGCACGACCCGGTCCCGGATCAGGCTCAGCGCCTCGCGGTGGAGGATCAGGTCCGTGTTGTCCCCGATGAACGCGCTGGTGGCGCCCAGGTGGATGATCCCCTTGGCCGCCGGCGCGTCGTCCCCGAAGAGGTGGACGTGGGCCATGACGTCGTGGCGGAAGCGCCGCTCGTACTCCGCCGCCTGCTCCAGGTCCAGCTCGTCCAGGGCCTCCCGCATCTGCTCCAGCGCCTCGTCGGGGATGGCCAGGCCGAGCTCGTGCTCGGACTCGGCCAGCGCCAGCCAGAGGCGGCGCCAGGTCCCGAAGCGGTGGGCGGGGGAGAAGATCTCCTGCATCTCCCGGGAGGCATAGCGCTCCGCCAGGGGATGGGAGTAGCGGGTGGGGTCCTGGGTCAACGGATTCCTCCGGGGGATGGTTCGCGGACGTGGGCCCGCCGTCCGGGCCCCGGCGAAGGAGCGCCGGGAGCGGGACGGTGCGGGCGGCCCAACGTCATCGCCAGTAGAAGTCGCGCACGACGTAGCCGCCGTTGCGCTCGAAGTAGAGTCGGACGGAGCCACGGCCCTGGAGCGCCTGGAAGATGCGCGCCACCTCCTCGGCGCCGCCCACGCGGGTGCGGTTGATCTGCACCAGGACGTCGCCCTGCTGGAGGCCGAGCTGCCGGGCCAGCCGGTCCGAGATGGCCGCGATGAGCGCGCCCTCCTCGCTGACCAGGCCCCGCTCGGCGCGGATCTGCGGCGTCACGGAGACCAGCTCCATCTCCTGGAGCACGGTCACGCGCTCGGCGGTGACCGACGGGAGGGCCGTGGCCTCCATGCGCACCGCACGCGGCTGTCCCTCCACCGAGAGCTCCAGGGCGTCACCGGCCCGGAGGTCCAGGAGGACCGCCTCGAAGTCCAGGGGCGCCGCCAGGGGACGGCCGTTGGCGCCCAGCAGGCGGTCGCCGGCCTGGAGCGCGGCCCGGTCCGCCGGGGAGTCGCCGGCGACGCGGGACACGCGCACGCCCCGGGTGCGGCCCCACTCGTCGGCCTCCACGGGCTCGACCTCGAGGCCCACCCACGCCCGCCGGACCTCGCCGAACCGCACCAGGTCGTCGGCGATGCGCAGCGCCCGGTCGATGGGGATGGCGAAGCCCAGCCCCTCGCTCCCGCCGGAGCGGGAGAAGATGGAGGCGTTGATCCCCACCACCTCGCCCAGGGCGTTCACCAGGGCGCCGCCGGAGTTCCCGGGGTTGATGGAGGCGTCGGTCTGGATCATCCCCAGGTAGAAGCCGTCCTCCTCGGAGGAGGGGACGATGTTGCGGTTGGCGGCGCTCACCACGCCAGCGGTCACCGTGGGCTCGGCGTCGGAGAAGTAGTTGGCGAAGGGGTTGCCGATGGCCACCGCCCACTCGCCGATGAGGAGCCCCTCGCTGGAGCCCACCGGCGCAACGGGCAGGTTCTCGCCCCGGATGCGGACCACCGCGATGTCGGTGACCTGGTCGGTGCCCACCAGCTCCCCGTCGAAGTCGCGTCCGTCGGGGAGGGTGACCTTGATGCGCTCCGCCCCCCGCACCACGTGGTCGTTGGTGAGGACCACGCCGTCCTCCCGCACGATCACGCCCGAGCCGAAGCCCGCCGAGCGGCGGCGGGAGTTGGGGGGCATGAAGAACGACTCCCACATGGAGCGGGGCCGCGCCCGCTGGGTGCGGAGCACGCTGATGTTCACCACCGCCGGCGCGGTGCGGGAGGCAGCCTGCACGATGGCCGTGCGCCGGGAGGCGTCGAGGCGCGCCGACGCGTCCTGGGCCGCCGCCTCGGACGCGGCGTCGGGACGGGGCGCCCCGGCGAGCTCGGTGAGGGGACGCTCGCCGGGGTCCTCGGCGGCCTCGGCGGAGCGCGCACCCGTCCCCTCGCCGCCGCACCCGGAGAGGGCGACGACGGCGGCGGCGAGGAGGGCGGAGAGGGCGGACCGGTGCGTCATGGGAGGGTCGGGCGGAGCGTCAGAGCTCGGTGTCGAGCGTGTTCCAGTCCGCCAGGAAGGCCTCGAGGCCCTTGTCCGTCAGGGGATGCTTGGCGAGCTGCCAGAGCACCTTGGACGGGATGGTGCAGCAGTCCGCGCCGATGAGCATGGACTCCACCACGTGCATGGGGTGACGGATCGAGGCGGCCAGGATCTGGGTGTTGAAGGCGTAGTTGTCGTAGACCTGGCGGATCTGGGAGATGAGCTGCATGCCCTCGCCGGAGATGTCGTCCAGCCGCCCGATGAAGGGGGAGACGAAGGTGGCGCCGGCCTTGGCCGCCAGGAGGGCCTGGGACACGGAGAAGCAGAGGGTGACGTTGGTGTCGATCCCCTCGGAGGAGAGGGCGCGGCACGCCTTCAGGCCGTCCTCGGTGAGGGGCACCTTCACCACGATGTTCTCGTGGAGCGCCGCCAGCTTCTTCCCTTCCGCGACCATGGTGTCCCGGTCCGTGGCCACCACCTCGGCGCTCACCGGCCCGTGGACGAGCTCCGCGATCTCCCGGTAGATCTCCTTGGGATCGCGGTCGCCGGCCACCTTGGCGATGAGGGACGGGTTCGTGGTGATGCCGTCGATGAGGCTGGCGTCGGCGGCTCGCCGGATCTCGTCGAGGTCCGCTGTGTCGAGGAAGATTCTCATGTCGTCGGGGTCGGAGGGGCTGCGGTGAGGGGAGGCGCGGACCACTCGGTCCGGCCCACGTCGGAAGGGTACTCCACATGCGCCAGGAAGAGCCCTTCCGGCGGCGCCGGGGGCGAGGTCTCCAGGCCGTCGGCCCCCTCCAGGAGGGCCGACACGTGCTCCAGGGGCCGGCGTCCGCGGCCCACGTCCACCATGGTGCCCACCAGGTAGCGCACCATGTGGTGAAGGTAGCGGTCCGCGGTGATCTCCAGCTCCGGCCCCAGCGCCCAGGGGCGCCAACGGGCGTCGGCCACCGCGCAGACGTACCCCCGCTCGGGCTGGCCGGACTTGGCGAAGGAGCGGAAGGAGTGGCGCCCGACGATCCGCTCGGCGGCGGCGTCCAGGAGCCCGCCGTCCAGCTCCTCGCCCAGGGGCCAGCACCAGCCCCGGTGGAAGGGCGACGCCGACTCGGGCCGCGTGCCGACCCGGTACCGGTACGTCCGGCCCCGGGCGTCGTAGCGGGGGTGGAAGCGCTCATCCACCTCCCGCACCGCCTGCACCCAGACGTCCCGGGGGAGGACCGCGTTGAGCGCGCGGTGGATCTCCCGGGGGGTCCAGCGGGGCGGGAGGAGGACCGACGCCACCTGGCCGGTGGCGTGGACGCCGGTGTCGGTGCGCCCGGAGCCCATGACGGTCCGGGGCTCGCCGGTGAGGCGCTCCAGGGCGGCCTGCAGCTCTCCCTGGACGGTCCGCTGGTCCGGCTGGACCTGCCAGCCGTGAAAGGACGAGCCGTCGTAATGGAGCACGAGCTGGAGGCGGATGGTCTCTCCGGTTTCCACGGCCGGAAGGTAGTCAGGAGGGGGGGGATGTCAAGCTGGACGGAGGGCCCCCGCGATTGACCGAAAAGCCGCGCCGCCATTAGGATTTCCGCCCCCCGGGGCCCGGCCCCGACCCCTCCCGACCCAACCGAGACCATCATGGCGGACCCCGCACCCCCGAGCCCCCGACCGGCCGACCTGACCTCCCTCCTCGAGACGGTGGCGGAAGGGCGGGACCTCACGGCCGCCCAGGCCGAGGGGGCGGTGGACCGCTTCATGGACGGGTCCGCCACCGAGATCCAGATGGCCGGCCTCCTGGTGGGCCTCCGCTCCAAGGGCCTCCACCCCTCCGAGGTGGCCGGCGGCGTCCGCGCCATGAGGAAGGCCATGGTCCGGGTGCCGGCCACCGACCCCGAGGGGCTGGTGGACACGGCGGGGACCGGAGGGGGGCGGGTGACCACCTTCAACATCTCCACGGCGGCGGCGCTGGTGGCGGCGGGCGCGGGCGTGCGGGTGGCCAAGCACGGCAACCGCTCCTTCACCTCCCGGAGCGGGAGCGCCGACGTCCTCGAGGCGTTGGGGGTGAAGATCGACCTGAGCCCCGAGCGCATGGGCGAGGTCCTGGAGGAGGTGGGCATCGTCTTCATGTTCGCGCCCCTCCTCCACCCGGCCATGCGCCACGTGGGCCCGGTGCGCCGGGGGCTCGGCATCACGACGCTCATGAACGTCCTGGGGCCGCTCACCAACCCCGCCGGCGCCCGGCGGCAGGTGGTGGGCGTGGCCGACCCCCGCCTCCTGGGGCTCGTGGTGCGGGCGCTGGCGGAGCTGGGCCACCGGCGGGCGCTCGTGGTCCACGGGGCCCCGGGGATGGACGAGATCAGCCCGGCGGGGCACACCCGGGTGGCGGAGCTCTCCGAGGAGGGGATCCGGGAGTACGAGATCACGCCGGCGGATCTGGGGGCCGACGACTCGCTCCTGGAGGGGCTGCGCGGCGGGGAGCCCGAGGACAACGCCCGCATCATCCGGGAGGTCCTGGACGGGACGAAGGGCGCGCCGCGCAACGCGGTGATCCTCAACGCCGCCGCCGCCATCTACGTGGCGGGGAAGGCCGGCTCGCTGGCCGACGCGGCGGAGGCCGCCGTGGAGTCGGTCCGCTCGGGCGCGGCCCGGGACGCCCTGGAGCGCCTCCGGGAGGCCACGAACCGCTGAGGGAGGGCCGGGCGGCGGGGTCCGGACGCGGCCCGGATGGCCCCCGGGCCGGAGAGGCGTCCTAGACGAAGAGGTCGAGCTGGGGGCGGCCGTCATCCGGGGTCGCGGGCGCGGCGGCGGGGGTCGGAGCGGGCGCCGGCTCGACGCGGGGCTCCGGATCCGCCGGGGGCTCCGGAAGGGTCACGGGCGCGTCGGGCTCGCGGGGTCCCACCACCGCCCGGACCGACCACGGTCCGGGGAAGGGGTCCCGGCGCGCTCCGCCGCGGGTCCACATCACCTCCCGGCTCTTCTTTCCCACCCGTCCCACGGCGAAGGTCTCGCGCACGGTGTCTCCTTCAGTATTTGCGGATGACGCCCACCACGATCCCCTGGATCCGGAGCTCGTCGGCCCGGACGAAGATGGGGTCCATGGTGGGGTTGGCGGGCTGGAGCCGGACGCGGCCGTTCCCCTCCCGGTACAGCTTCTTGACCGTGGCCGACTCGCCGCCCACCAGGGCCACGACCATCTCGCCGTCCTCCGCGGTCTCCTGGGCCTGGACCACGATGTAGTCCCCGTCCCGGATCTGCTCCTCGATCATGGAGTTCCCCTCCACGCGGAGCACGTAGTTGTCCCGGCGGCGGCGGACCATGTCCGGCGGCACCGTCAGGGTCTCCGAGTCCTGCACGGCCTCGATGGGGAGGCCGGCGGCGACGGTTCCCAGGAGGGGGAGCTCCAGCCCCCCGGCTCCGTTCCCCGTGTCCACGAGCTCGATGGAACGGCTCTCGTTGTAGGACTTTCTTATGTATCCCTTGCGTTCCAGATTGCTCAGGTGCTCGTGGACCGTGGCCAGGGAGGAGTAGCCGAACGAATCGGCGATCTCCTCGAAGCTCGGCGCGTAGCCTCGCTCGTCGATGAACTCCTGGATGTAGTCCAGGATCTCCTTCTGGCGCTTGGTGAGAGGCATCGAGCCACCCTCCTCCGGTGAATACCGAACAGGTCCCGAACGAAGGGTACCCGAACGTTGCCCGAAACGCAAGCAGATCCGTCCCTCCCCGGGATTCTCGCCGAGATCGTGGCCTCCAAGCGCCGGGAGGTGGCGGGCCTCCGCCCCCGCCGGGACGCCCTGGAGCGGGCCGCCGCGGCCGCCCCGGCCCCCCGCTCCCTGGAGGCCGCGCTCCGGCGCCCGGGGGAGGTCGCGCTCATCGCCGAGTGCAAGCGGCGCTCCCCGGGGGCCGGGGACATCCGCCCCGGCCTCGACCCGGCCGCCCTCACCCGCGGCTACGAGGAGAACGGCGCCGCGGCGCTGAGCGTCCTCACCGACGGGCCGTACTTCGGAGGAGGCAACGAGGACCTGGGGGCCGTGCGGTCCGCCACCGGGATCCCCATCCTCCGCAAGGACTTCACCGTGGACCCCGTGCAGGTGGTCGAGGCCCGGGCCGCCGGGGCGGACGCGGTGCTGCTCATCGTGCGCATCCTCCCCGACGCGCTCCTGCGGGAGCTCCTGGCCCTGGCCGGGGAGCTGGGCATGGACGCCCTGGTCGAGACCCACGACGCGGCGGAGCTGGAGCGGGCCCTGGCCGCCGGCGCGACGGTGGTGGGCATCAACAACCGGGACCTGGCCACCTTCACCACCGATCTGGAGACCACGCTGGGGCTGGTCCCGGGGGTGGGGGACGACGTGGTCCTGGTCTCCGAGAGCGGCATCCGGACCCCCGACGACGTGGCCCGCCTGGGCGAGGCCGGGGTGGACGCGATCCTGGTGGGCGAGACGCTCCTCAAGGACGAGGACCCCGCCGCCGCCGCGGCCCGCCTCTCCGGGATCCCGCGCCGGGACGGACGCCGTGGCTGAAGGCCGGGTGAAGATCTGCGGGCTCTGCCGGCGGGAGGACGTCCTCCTGGCCGACGAGGCCGGCGCGGACTACCTGGGCGCGGTGGTCACCGACGGCTTCTCCCGCTCCGTGCCGCCGGAACGGCTCGGGGAGCTCATGGCGGACGTGCGGGCCACGCGGGTGGCGGTGCTGGTGGACGAGGACACGGCGTCGGCGGCGGAGCGGGCGGCGCGGCTGGGGGCCGGCGTGGTGCAGCTCCACGGGGACGAGTCCCCGGAGGCCGGCGCGGCGCTGGCGGACGCCGGGCCCTGGACGGTCTGGAAGGCCGTGCGGGCCGCCTCCGTCGACGACGTGGCCCGGGCGGTGGACCGGTGGGGCGAGGTCGCGGACGGGCTCCTCGTCGAGGGCCGGGCCGAGGGCGTGGTCGGCGGCGGCGGCGTGCGCCTGGCGCCGGACGTGGCCGAGCGGATCCGGGAGGCCGTGCCGCCGGGCCTCCTCCTGGTGTTGGCGGGGGGGCTGACTCCCGATACCGTCCTCGACGCGGTGGCACGCTTCCGCCCCGACGTGGTAGACGTGAGCTCCGGCGTCGAGGCCGAGCTCCGCCGGAAGGACCCCGAGCGGGTCCGACGCTTCATCCGGGAGGCGCGCCGCGGCTGGCGCCCCTCCGACACGACTTCCCGAACCGAATCCGGAGCCCCCCAGTGAACGCCTCCGCACCCCCCACCCGTCCGGGCACCCGCTTCGGAGCCTTCGGCGGGCGGTACGTGCCCGAGACCCTCATCGAAGCCCTGGACGAGCTCGAGGAGGCCTACGCGGCCGCCGCGGCGGACGAGTCCTTCGGGCGGGAGCTCGACGCCCTCCTGGCGGACTACGTCGGGCGGCCGTCGCCCCTCTACCGGGCCCGGCGCCTCGAGGAGGCCGTGGGTCATCCCGAGATCTGGCTCAAGCGCGAGGACCTGAACCACACCGGCGCCCACAAGATCAACAACACCATGGGGCAGGCGCTCCTGGCCCGCCGCATGGGGAAGAAGCGGATCATCGCCGAGACCGGGGCCGGGCAGCACGGGGTGGCCACGGCCACGGCGTGCGCGCTCTTCGACCTGGACTGCGTGGTGTACATGGGCGAGGAGGACGTGGAGCGGCAGGCGCTCAACGTCTACCGCATGAAGCTCCTGGGCGCCGAGGTCCGGCCCGTCACCTCCGGCACCCGCACCCTGAAGGACGCCACCAACGAGGCCATCCGGGACTGGGTCACCAACGTCGGGGACACCCACTACATCATCGGCTCGGTGGTGGGCCCGGCGCCCTTCCCCCGGATGGTGCGGGACTTCCAGGCCGTCATCGGACGGGAGGCGCGGGCCCAGATGCTGGAGCGGGCGGGCCGGCTGCCGGCCGCGGTCGTGGCCTGCGTTGGCGGGGGGTCCAACGCCATGGGTATATTCCACCCCTTCGTATCCGACGAGGAGGTCGAGCTGGTGGGCGTGGAAGCTGCGGGCGAAGGCCTCGACACCGGGCGCCACTCGGCGTCGCTGACCGCGGGCCGCCCGGGTGTCCTCCACGGCTCGCTGAGCTATCTTCTCCAGGACACCGACGGCCAGGTGGCCCCGGCGCACTCCGTGTCCGCCGGACTGGACTACCCGGGGGTCGGACCGGAGCACTCGCACTTGAAGGATTCGGAGCGGGCCATCTATCGTTCCGTGGACGACGCCGAGGCGCTCGAGGGATTCCACGCCCTGTCCCGCCTCGAAGGAATCATTCCCGCCCTGGAGACCGCACACGCCGTGGCCTACCTCCTCCGTGAAGGCGCGGCCTACCGCGATCGGGGACCCCTGCTCCTGTGCCTCTCGGGGCGGGGGGACAAGGACGTGACCCACGTGGCCCGGGTCGAGGGCGAGGGCGCGCTGGCGCCCGAGGCTGGATGACCGAGCTCCAATCCGGAGGATCCGCCGCCCCCCAGGGCGACTGGAACGTCGAGGACGCCCCCGTGGCCGAGATCCGGGAGCTCTTCGTGGTGCTGGCCAAGGCGCTCCGGGCCTACCAGCTCTACGACGACAACAACCCGGTGCGGCACCGGTTCGTCGAGGGGCTCCGCGAGGCCCTGTCGTCGCTCTGGGAAGGCCTGGACCGGCTCACCCTGGCCGTGCGCGAGGAGAGCCTCGTCGTCGGGGACACGCCGGTCTACACCTCCGAGAACCGCAACGACTCCCTGGCGTTCCTGTTCTACAAGGACGGCATCCGGGAGATCACCCTGCGGCCCGGGCTGGAGGGCGAGGAGCTCGAGCGGTTCCTCTCCGTGCTCCAGCGGGCCCGGAAGCTGCGGCCCGAGGGGGACGACCTCCTCACGGTGCTCTGGGAGGAGGACCTCCAGCACTTCGACTACCAGTACATCGACTTCCTGGCCGAGGGCGTGGAGCTGCCCCAGCCCGGCGGCGGGCATTCGGCCGAGGAGCTCCAGCAGGTCCTCCAGGCCGAGGTGGAGGAGGACGGGGAGGAAGCCGAGGACGACGCGGAGGCCCGGCCCGAGTCCTCGTCGTCGTCCGAGCCCCAGCAGAAGACGGTCTCCAAGGACGACTTCAACCCCACGCTCTACTCCCTCGACCCGAAGGAGATGACGCAGCTCCGCCAGGAGCTCCAGAAGGAGCTGGACCGGGACCTCCGCATGGACGTCCTGGCCGCCCTCTTCGACCGCCTGGAGGAGCCCGAGGACCGGGAGCGCCAGAGCGAGATCCTGGGGATCCTCAAGACCCTCCTGCCCAACTTCCTGAGCCGGGGCGCCATCGCCGCGGCCACCCACGTCCTCCACGAGGTACGGAAGCTGGAGTCGGCGGAGGGGGTCTTCGACGAGGAGCGCAGGGCGGAGTCGTCGGGGATGCTGGACGAGGTGAGCCGCCCCGAGTTCATCACCGAGCTGATCCAGGCCCTCTACGACGGGACGATCCGCTCCTCGCCCAAGCAGCTCGCGGAGCTCCTCCAGTTCCTCCGGCCCTCGGCGCTGGCCCCCCTCCTGCGGGCCTCCGAGACCGTGGAGCACAAGGAGCTCGCCCAGGTCCTCCGCCGCGCCACGGTGGGGATCGCGGAGCGGAACCGGGGCGCCGTGATCCGGCTCCTGTCCGAGCCCGATCCGGTGGTGGCCGCCGGCGCCGCTCGCATGGCGGGCGAGATGCAGATCACCGAGGCGGGACCGTCGCTGGCGGACCTCCTGGCCCACCCGGACCCCGCGGTGCGGCTCGCCGCGGTGGAGGCGGCGGTGAGCCTCCGCGCGTCCACGGCCGCCGGGGCCCTGCAGGCCACCCTCGACGATCCGGACCGCGAGGTGCGCATCGCCGCGGCCCGGGCGCTGGGGGAGCTGCGCTACCGACCGGCCGCGCGGCGCCTGGAAGCCATCGCGTCGGGGAAGGAGATCCGCAACGCCGACATCACCGAGAAGGTGGCGGTGTTCGAGGGCTTCGGGCTGGTGGCCGGCGAGGGTGCCGTGCCCATGCTGGACAAGCTGCTCAACGGGAAGGGCTTCCTGGGCAAGCGGGAGCCCTCGGAGATCCGGGCCGCCGCGGCGCTGGCGCTGGGGAGGGTCGACCATCCCTCCGCGGTGTCCGCCCTCCGCTCGGCCAGCTCCGAGGAGGATCCCGTGGTGCGCACCGCCGTGAACCGGGCCTTGAGGGGAGGGGAGTGACGCCGTGGCGGAGATGAACTACCAGGAGGAGGGCAAGCGCGTCCTCACCGCCTTCTACGGGGCGTTGAGCGCCCTCAAGCTGTACCCGGTGGAGAACGACACCGTGCAGCAGGCGCTCACCGAGCTCCAGAACGCGGTGGGCCGGGTGGCCGACCAGGACGGGGGCGCCGAGGTCCGGGTCGTGGGGGACTTCTTCTTCCTCAACGAGACCCGGCTGCGTCTGGACCTGTCCAACTTCGCCACCTTCGGCTCCTTCGCCCGGGCCCTCCAGGACCACGGGATCGGGGCCCTGGAGATCTACCCGGGCGTGCAGCGGAGCGAGTGGGCGCCGTTCGTCTCCATGCTCCTGCGCAAGCCCGACCCCCAGCGGCCCTTCGAGGCCTTCGTGGAGCGGATGGCCGGCGCGCCGGTGGAGCACCTCCACCTCCGCCCCGAGAAGGAGGTCGAGGAGCCGGAGAGCGAGGAGTCCCTGACCGCGGCCAAGCGCACCTACGCCCAGTCCGTCCAGGTGGCCAAGGACGTCCTCGGCGACGTCCGGCTCGGGAAGGCCGTCAACGTCCGCAAGGTGAAGCGGGCGGTGCAGGGGATCGTGGACCAGGTGCTGTCCAACGAGACCTCGATGGTCACGATGACCACCCTCCGGGACTTCGACGAGTACACGTTCACCCACTGCGTGAACGTCTGCATCTTCAGCGTGGTCATGGGCCAGCGGCTGGGGCTCGACAAGCTGCAGCTCTACGAGCTCGGGCTGGGCGCGCTCTTCCACGACATCGGGAAGCAGCGCGTCGACTACGACATCATCAACAAGCCCGGGGGCCTCACCGACGACGAGTGGGCGGAGCTCAAGGAGCACACCACCGAGGGGCTGCTCCTCCTCTTCCAGATGCACGGCTTCGCCGACGTGCCGTACCGCCAGATGCTCATGGCGTACGAGCACCACATGAAGGTCGACCTGACCGGGTACCCGTCCAACACCCGGCCCCGGGACCCCACGCTCTTCTCCCGGATCGTGGCCGTGGCCGACGCCTTCGACGCCGGCACCTCCGTCCGGAGCTACCAGTACAACCCGTGGCCCCCGGACGCCGTCCTCAAGGAGATGCGGGACAACCCCAAGCGCGGCTTCGACTCGCTGCTGGTGAAGGCCCTCATCACCGCCACGGGCGTCTACCCCATCGGGACGCTGTGCATCCTGGACAGCCACGAGATGGCGGTGGTGTCGGAGGTGAATCCGGACCCGGACTTCGCCCACCGGCCCAAGGTGAAGATCATCTCCGACCCCATGGGCGTCCCCCTCCAGGAGACGCTGACCGTGGACCTCGCCCAGGCCGACCCGGCCACCGGCCAGCCCGTCCGCTCCATCATCAAGACCACGGATCCGCAGAAGTACGGCATTCGAGTGAGCGACTACCTGACGTGACCCTCTCCATATCCGACGCATTCCGACGCCGCCGGGAACGGGGGCGGGCCGCGCTCGTCCCCTACGTCACCGCCGGGTTCCCCGGGCCCGACGACACGGTGGCCGTGCTGGAGGCGCTGGCGGAGGCCGGCGCCGACGTCCTCGAGCTGGGGATCCCCTTCTCGGACCCGCTGGCCGACGGCCCCACCATCCAGCGCTCCTCCTTCCAGGCGCTGGAGCACGGCATGACCGTCCGGAAGGCGCTGGAGGCGCTCCGCCGCTTCCGGGAGGGACACGAGACGCCGGTGGTGCTCTTCAGCTACCTGAACCCGGTGCTCCGCTACGGGGTGGACGCCTTCCTGGAGGACGCCGCCGACGCGGGCGCCCAGGGGCTCCTCCTCACCGACCTCCCCACCGGCGCCGATCCGGAGATGGAGGCGCGGGTCACGGCGTCCCGCCTCGACCTCATCCGCCTGGTGGCGCCCACCACGCCGCCCCACCGGGTGGCCGAGGTGGCCGCGGGGGGCGGAGGCTTCCTGTACTACATCTCCCGCACCGGGGTCACCGGGGCCCGCGCCGAGCTGAGCGCCACGCTGGAGAAGGAGGTGCGCGCCGTCCGCGACGCCGTGGACGTCCCCGTGGCCGTGGGCTTCGGGATCTCCACGCCGGAGCAGGCCGCCCTGGTGGCGGGCCTGGCCGACGGCGTGGTGGTGGGCAGCGCCCTGGTCCAGGCCCTCGACGAGGGCGGCGTGGAGGCCGGAGGCCGTTTCGTGGCCTCCCTCCGCGCCGGCATGGACCGCGCCGCCGGCTGAGGCCCGCGCCCGGGACGACCCGGGCTACTCCTCCACCGAGAGCCGCTCGGCCACCGCCGGGTCGGGCTCCACGAACACCGTCTGCACCTGGCGGGGCACGACGAGCCCCGGCGGCGCCTTCCGGGGGGACCGCACGTACTTGCGGAAGGTCCACTGCACCGGGACCGAGCCGGAGGTGCGGGCCTTGGAGTGGAGGGCGGCCAGGACCGCCGCCTCGGCCAGATCCCGGGCCGGCGGCGTCTCGTGGCGGCCCCACCGCAGGATCACGTGGGCGCCGGGGACCTGCTGGGCGTGGAGCCAGACGTCGTCCGGCGAGGAGTGGTGGAAGGTGAGGTCGTCGTTCTGCCGCGGGCCCTTGCCCACCCGGATCTCCAGCCCTCCCGAGCTCCGGAAGCGCTGGTAGGGGAGGGAAGGGGCCTGGTCGCCTCGGCCCTTCCCCGGCCCGCTCCGCGCCAGGACGTCGTCGGGAAGGGCCTCCTCCAGCTCCTCCCGCCCGACGGCGCCGGCCCGGACCCGGGCCTCCAGCTCCTCCAGGGCGGCCACCCGCCGGCGGGCGACCTCCAGGAGCTCCGGGATCCGGGTCCGGGCCCGACGGGCCTTCCCGGCCCGCTCGTAGTAGGCGTCGGCGTTCTCCTGGGGCTCCAGCGCGGGGTCGAGCCCGACCTCCACCTCGCGGCCCTCGAAGTCCTCCAGGACGACGCGGTCCCGGCCCGTGGGCACCTGCCCGAAGCGGGCCAGGATCAGGTCGCCCAGGGCCTGGAGGTGTTCGGGGTCCTCCAGCCCTTCCTCCTCCGCCTCCAGCGCCGTGATCCTGCGCCGGGCGCCGTCCAGCGTCCGCTCCAGCCCCTGCACGAGCTCCGGCGGGAGGAGGAGCCCCGCGGCGGTCCCGTCGGCCTCCCCGTCGGCCAGGGCCCGGGCCCGTCCGAAGGCGTCCAGGAGCGAGGCGGCGGGCTCGGAGGGGAGGGGCGGCAGGGGCCGGGCGTAGGGGTGGGGCCCCCGGTCCGTGGTCAGGACCACCGGCTCCCGGGGGCCGTCGGCCGTCGCCAGACGGCGCCAGAGGGCGTGGCCCCGCTCCAGGTCGTGGAGGAGCGCGGGGGCGTTGAGGGGGGACGTCCACGCCACGGTGGACACGAGGGCCCGTCGGCGCTCCTCCGGCGGGACCGGCTCCAGGATCTCCCGCCACCGCTCCAGGGACAGATCTCCGTCCACGCCCTCGCGGGGGGCCGGCGGCGGCGGCGCCCAGGCGGCGCCCACCGCCAGGGTCCGCGCCCCCTCCCGGGTCACCAGCACGTGGCGGATCCGCGCGTCCGGCTGCTCGGCGACCAGGGCGTTCCACTGGTTGCCCAGGAGCTCGACCACCAGGTCCATGGGCTTCCGCCCGCCCCGGGCCGGGAGGAGCTCCATGCGGAGGAGCCGCTCGTCCGGTGGCGCCACCACCCTGCGCACCTTCATGGGGAGGCGCAGGTCCCCGGGGCCGGGCTCGCCGGGCTCGTGGAGGGCCGGCGTGCCCCGCGTGGGGTGCAGGCGCCACAGGAGCGTCCGCTCCCGGAAGAACAGGACCAGGTCCCGCTCGTCGCCGTCCAGCCGGAGCGCGCGGAGGCGTGCGCCGGCCAGGAGCTCGTCGAGCTCGGCGGCGAGGTCGCGGACGAGGGGTGCGTCCCAGCGGAGGGTCATGGGAGGGGAAGCTACACCCGGGGCCCCGAGGGGCGTACCCTTCCCGTCCCGGGAGGCTGCGTCCATGTTTGTCTGAAGCTCCCGAGTCCGTGCCCCGCGGCACCCCCCGACCCGTCCCGCCCATGTCCGCCGAGCCGTCCCGACGCACGCCCGTCACCGTCCGCCGCCTCCTGGAGATGAAGGAGGCCGGCGAGCGCGTGGTGGTGCTCACGGCCTACGACGTCCCCTTCGCCCGCGCCCTGGAGGAGGGCGGGGTGGACGTCATCCTCGTGGGGGACTCGCTGGGGCAGGTGGTCCTGGGCATGGACTCCACCCTCCCGGTGACGCTGGACGACATGATCCACCACGCCCGGGCGGTGCGCCGGGGCGCGCCCTCGACGTTCGTTGTGGTCGACCTCCCCTTCCTCTCCTACCAGGTCAGCCCGGAGGACGCCCTCCGGAACGCCGGGCGGGTCCTCCAGGAGACCGGGGCGGAGGCGGTGAAGCTCGAGGGGGGCTCGGAGGCCGTCTGCCGGACGGTGGCGCGCCTGGTGGAGGCCGGCATCCCGGTCATGGGCCACGTGGGGCTCACCCCCCAGTCGGTCCACGCCCTGGGCGGGTACCGGGTGCAGGGGCGCGAGGCGGAGGAGGCCGAGCGCCTGAAGCGGGACGCCGTGCGCCTCGAGGAGGCCGGAGCCTTCTCCGTGGTCCTGGAGCTGGTCCCGGCGCCCCTGGCCAGGGAGATCTCCGCATCGCTCTCGATCCCCACCGTCGGGATCGGCGCCGGGGCCGGGTGCGACGGGCAGGTCCTGGTCGGCCACGACGCCCTGGGCTTCAACCCGGGCTTCCAGCCCCGCTTCCTGAAGCGGTTCGCGGAGCTCCACCAGCAGGCCGTGGAGGGCGTGCGGGCCTATGCCCGCGAGGTCCGGGAAGGGACGTACCCCGCCGACGAGCACTCCTTCGACGTCCCCGACGAGCGGTGAAGGTCGCCGGGACCCGCGGCGCCCTCGCCGACTCGCTCCGGGCGCTCCGGGACACCGGCGCCCGGGTGGGTCTGGTGCCCACCATGGGCTACCTCCACGAGGGCCACCTCTCGCTGGTGGACCGGGCCCGGGAGGCGGCGGACGTCGTCGCGGTCTCGATCTTCGTGAACCCGCTCCAGTTCGGCCCCGGCGAGGACCTGGAGAGCTATCCCCGGGACCGGGAGGGCGACCTGGCCCTCCTCCGGGAGCGGGGCGTGGACCTGGTCTTCGCCCCCTCGGTGGAGGAGATGTACCCCGACGGCGAGCCCCGGGTGACCGTCTCCCCGGGCGACATGGCGCGGCGCCTGTGCGGGGCCCATCGACCCGGGCACTTCCGGGGGGTCCTCACCGTGGTGGCCCGCCTCTTCGGCCTGGTGCGTCCCGACGTGGGCGTGTTCGGTCGGAAGGACTTCCAGCAGGGGGTCCTCATCCGGCGCATGGCCCGGGACCTGGAGATGGGCGTGGACGTCGTCCTGGGGCCCGTGGTGCGGGAGGAGGACGGCCTGGCCATGAGCTCGCGCAACACCTACCTCTCGCCCGAGGAGCGCGCGGCGGCCCCGACGCTCTTCCAGGCGCTCTCCGAGGCCCGGGCGGCCTTCGCCGCCGGGGAGCGGGATCCGCAGACCCTCCGCTCGGCGGTGCGCGGGCGGATCGAGGCCCGGCCCCTCCTGGAGCTCCAGTACGTGGAGGCGGTGGACCCGGACACGCTGGACCCGGTCCGGCGGCTGGAGGCCGACACGGTCCTGGCGCTGGCGGCCTTCTGCGGCACGACCCGGCTCATCGACAACGTGGAGCTGGGGTGAGCGGGCCCGACCAGGCGGTGGAGCGGACGGTCCACCCGGTGGTGCGGGACGCCGCCGGCGGGACCCTCCCCGAGTGGGCGCGGGCCGGGCGGTCGCGGCGGGCCCACATGGAGCGGGTGGCCGGGCTCCTGGACACGTGGGCCGTGGCCGCGGGGCTGGACGAGGTCGACCGCGTCCGGTGGCGCGCCGTGGGGTACCTCCACGACGCCCTGCGGGAGGCCGAGCCCGAGACCCTCCGCCCGCGGGTCCCCCCGGCGCTGGCGGAGCTGCCGGGCCGGGTCCTCCACGGGCCCGCCGCCGCCGAGCGCCTCCGGATGGAGGGCGTCGAGGACGGCCCCCTCCTCCTGGCCGTCGCGTACCACACGCTGGGCCATCCCCGCTTCGACGACCTCGGCCGCGCGCTCTACGCCGCCGACTTCCTCGAGCCCGGGCGGCGCTTCCGCCCCGACTGGCGGGGGGACCTCCGCGCGCGCATGCCGGCGGAGGCCGACGCCGTGGTGCGGGAGATCCTGGCCGCGCGCATCGCGCACCAGGTGGAGCGGGGCGGACCGCTGCGCCCCGAGACGGTGGACTTCTGGAACGTGCTGGTGGAGGCCGCGTGACGGGCCGGGGGCGGGCCGCGCTGGCGGGGACGGTGGTGCTGGCCGGGCTGGCGCTGGTGGGTTCCTCCCTGCTCCAGCGCCGGGGGGCCGAAGCCGGCCCCTACGAGGCCGCTCCGGGTCCCCGGGCCGGCGGAGCGGAGCGGATCCGGGTGGAGGTCCTGAACGCCGGCGGCGTCTCCGGGGCCGCCCGGGCCGCCACCGACGCCCTCCGGGACGCCGGCTTCGACGTGGTCT
>CAZMTA010000001.1:110295-159044 GCA_964569085.1 uncultured Gemmatimonadaceae bacterium
GGGGCCGCCCGGGCCGCCACCGACGCCCTCCGGGACGCCGGCTTCGACGTGGTCTACTTCGGGAACGCCCAGGAGTTCGGACGGGACAGCACGCTGGTGGTGGACCGGGTCGGGCGACCGGAGCTGGCCGAGGACGTGGCCGAGGCGCTGGGGGGCGTCGGGGTGGCGACCCTTCCCGATCCGAACCTATACCTCGACGTTTCCGTATGGCTGGGCACGGACTGGCCGCCGGCGGGTGCCGGCGAGCCCGCCGGCGCGGAGCCCGACCGCGCGTGGTGGGATCCGCGCGGCTGGCTGTCGCGGAGCGGGTCGTCGGACCCCACCCCCAGACGTCGCGGCCCGGGCCGGGCCGCGACCACACCTTCGACGAGGGCGCATGGCTGAGCGACGCGACACGCGGGATCGGGACCGGGCCAGGGGGCGCACGCGCGCCCGGGCCGGAGGCGGCGAGCAGGAGGGCAACGAGAACGTCCTGCTGGAGTGGACGAAGTCGTTCGTCATCGCCGCGGTCCTCTTCCTGATCCTGCGGACCTTCCTGGTCCAGACCTTCGTCATCACGTCGGGCTCCATGGAGGACACCCTCCTGGTGGGGGACATGCTCGTCGTGAACCGGGCCGCCATGGGCTCGCACATCCCCTTCACCCGCGTCCGGATCCCGGGCTATTCCGAGCCCCGGCGCGGCGACGTGCTGGTCTTCGATCCGCCCCACGAGGAGACGCTGAAGCTGGTGAAGCGGCTCGTCGGGCTGCCCGGGGACACGCTCCGCATGGTGGATCGGGTCCTCTACGTGAACGGGGAGCCCCGGGACGAGCCCTACGTCCGCCACACGGACGTGCCGGACGAGACGCATCCCTGGATGTCCTGGCAGCGGGACTACCTGGCTCCGCGGGTGAACCCCTCGACCTACCGGCCCACCCGGGACGACTGGGGTCCCATCGTGATCCCGGAGGAGCACTACTTCATGCTCGGGGACAACCGGGAGACCAGCCTGGATTCCCGCTACTGGGGCCTCCTGGAAGGATGGCGCCTGGAGGGGCGGGCGGTCTTCACGTACTTCTCCTACAACAAGGAGTCGTACCGTCCGTTCCCGTGGCTCCGCGAGGTGCGCTGGGACCGCATCGGGGACGGCATCCGGTAGGGGGCCGGGCGGATCCGGCCGCGGAGCCGGGCCGCCTCCGGCCTCAGTGCAGGATGTTGCGGCCTGCCAGGAGCGCGCCGACGCCGCCCTGGAGCAGGGGGTTGATCCGGTAGCGGGTGTCGTCGTGGATCCGTGAGCGCGGGCCCTCCGCGCCGCCCTCGCCGATCACCGGCTGGATGACGTGGCGATTGCCGAGGGCCTCCAGGATCTGGTAGCTCTCCCGGCGGGGGACGCGGAAGATCCGGTCGTGCTCGTCCAGGGTGAGCGTCCCGTGCTCCAGGAACGCCTTGAGGGTGAAGTGCTGCTCCGCGCCCAGCCCCTCCAGGAAGGTCAGGTCCAGTTCCGGGAGCACGCGGATCGTGAGCGATCCGTCTCCGGATCCCACGTCGGCGGCGCGGAGCCACTGGAAGATGGCGAGGCGCAGGTTGCCCCGGGTGGCCCGGTGGAGGCGCTCGAAGAAGTCCTGCTCCAGGAGCGCCTGGCGGGCCTCCTGGCCCCGGGTCCGGGCGAGCCTGCGGCGGAGGAGGCGGCGGCCGTGCTCCGGCTCCTCGAAGCGGAGCGGGACCCCGCTCCGGCGATGGCGGAGGAGGATGGCCTGGCGGAGCTGGGCCTCGTCCAGGCCCGGGAGCTCCAGGTTGTCCACCTGGGCGACGCCCGTGGGGCGGGTGACCCGCATCATCTGCCAGGCCGACGCCGTCGCCCCGGCCATCCAGAAGATCCGGGGCTCGGTCTCGGCCAGGAAGGTCAGGAAGCGGTCCAGCAGGTCCGTGCCGCCGGGGACGCGGAGGTAGAGGTGCTCCAGCCCCTCCAGGACCACCAGGTCCGGCATGCTCCCGCGGGGCGCGTCCAGGGTCCGGTCGGCCAGCTCGTCCAGCGTGGCGGCCCCCTCGAGCCCCAGGAGCGATCCCAGGCGGGCCACCAGCTCGGCCTCGTCGATGCACCGGGCCTCCAGGACGTCGTGGAGGACCGGCACGCCCCGGGCCCGGGCCCGTCCCACGAAGACCCGGAAGAAGGACGTCAGCCCCACGCCGGGGCGGGCGGTCACCACCAGGGGGACGGCGTCCTCCCGGCGCCAGCGCTCCCAGCGGGCCTCCGCTTCGGCCAGGGCCACGTCCCGTCCGGCCATCAGCGTCTCGTCCTCCAGGGGCTCCCAGGAGAAGAGGCGCTGGTAGACCAGGGGGAGCCCCTCCCGGACCTCCTCGGCGTCCGCCAGCAGGCGGGCGGTCCCCACCGACTCGTCGTGGCTGGGGGCGGCCACCATGCGGCGCCCCCGCCGGAGGAGCCGGGCCGCCTCGCGGCGGAGGCGGGCGCCCTGGAGGAGGCCGGCCCGGGCCGTGCGGCGGAGCTCCGAGGCTCCCCGACCCGAGAGGCGCGCCCAGGCCGTCCCCAGGGTGGACCGCGCGTCCAGCAGTCGCCCCCGCAGGCGGTCGGCCAGGGCCCGCTCCATGAGGATGGCGCTCCCCTCGTGGAGCTGCTCGTGGAGGGTGGCCCGCACGGCCTCCACGGCCTCGCCCAGGCGGGCGTCGGCGTCCCGGAGGGTGTCGGCGCCCCGGGCCAGGGCCTCCGCCACCAGCTCCCGGGCCCGGGCGCCGGCCTCGGCGTCCCCCTCGCCGGCCTCCCGCTCGGCGGCGTCGAAGCCGAAGGTCACGACCTCCTCGGCGGCCCGGAGCCCCGACTCCAGGGAGTCCGCGGGCTCGACCACCGCCGACGAGGCGGTGCGGATGCGCTCGACGCGCAGGGCGTCGAAGGCGCGGCGTCCCAGCTCCCGGGCCAGGAGCTCCCGACCCTGCTGGGACGGGCTGCGGGGGCGGGCCTCGCCCGCGGCCACCGGGTGCAGGGAGACCCGCTCCGGGAGGCCGCGCACCAGGGCCTGGACGGCGGCGACCGCTCCGTCGGCGCTCCGCCCGGCGGCGTCGGCGGCCCGGCCCGTCTCGGGGAGCTCCCCCTCCAGCTCCGCCAGGAGGGTGCGGGTCCGGGCCCGGAGCTCGTCCAGCGCCGGGGGCGCGGGCCCGCCGGCCACCTCGGCGGCCTCGGCGCTCAGGGCGTCCGCGGTCTCGACGGCCGCACGCCGCCACGGGGCCCGGAGGTCCGCGGCCAGCCGCGCCGAGGTCCGCCCCGGGATGGAGGCCACCCCGCCCACCAGGTCGAGGAGGGCGTCCTGGAGGCGGAAGCGGCCCACCACCTCGGCCTCCCACGTGGTCCAGGCCTCCCGGACGTCGAGCCCTGCGCGGGGGGACGGCACGGGCCCTCCCCCCCGGAGCAGGGCGGTGCCGGCCAGCCCCAGGTCCCGGGAGAGGGCCCACCCCCACCGGACCAGGTCCGCCTCCATGCCCCCCTCGAGCCGGCCCACGGGGCAGGAGCCCTCCAGGCGGCCCAGCTCCGCCTCCAGGGCGGCCCCGGCGGAGGCGACCTCCGCCCAGATCTCCTCGGCGGGGAGATCGGGGTGGGGGATGGCCGGGAGGACCACGGCGGACCATCGGGCCCACGCCGCCTCCAGCGAGGCCAGCCACGGGCCCCACGCGTGGCCCGCCCGCTCGAGCCACCGCTCCGTCCCCGGGTCCACCCGGACCGCCAGGTGCCGCTCGGCCACCCAGCGGGCCCGCACGGTGCGCCGGGCCGCCGGGCCGGCCAGGGCCCGCGCCAGCCGTCCCGCGACCCCGCGGGGCGCCTCGGCCCCGGCCACCCGGTCGGCGGGCACCGAGCCGGGAAGGGCTCCCACGGAGGTCCCTGCCCGCGCCCGGGCGTCGTCCAGGAGGCGGGCCAGGGCGGCCAACGGGGCGTGGGCCTCCAGGGCGTCCACCAACGTGCGGTGCGCGCCCCCCTCCACCGCCTCCAGGTACGCGAGGAGCAGGTCGGCCGGGTCGGTGTCCCGTTCCGGGGCGGGGGCGTCGCGGTGGAGGCCCGCCTCCTCCCGGGCGGCGCGGTGCTTCCGTCGGGCCTCGGCCACCGCGTCGCGCAGGGGCTCGCCGGCCTCGGCGCGCAGGCCCTCCGCCACGCCCCTCAGGGCGTCGTGGCAGGCGACGTCGACGGGGTGCGTCTCCCCGGGGGCGCCGCTCACCGGGGCTCCTCGGCCCGGTCCGCGCGATCCGCCGGGGGGCGGTCCCCCAGGGCCACCCACGCCCGCAGCCCGTCCTCGCGGGAGACCAGGCCGGCCTCCCGGAAGCCCGCCCGCGCCCGCTCGGTGACGTCGCTCTGGAAGCGGAACTCGTGGCGGGGGTCGAGGACGTACGCCTTGACCCGGATCCGGGTGAGGAAGGTCTCCTGGAACTGGTCGGACACCAGCACGACGATGGGCTTGGCCAGGTAGACGTACCGGGAGGTGGCCGCGGCGTCGAACGCGATCCGCTTGGCCCGGGCCTCGTCCACCCAGCCCGGAAGCCAGAGGTCGGTGACGACCTGGCAGTTGAGCTGGCCGGCGTTGGCGTTGGCCACCTGCTGGTCCACCACCTGGGCGTTGGGCACGCTCACCAGGTTGTCGTCGGCGGTGACGATGCGGGTGGAGCGGAGCCCGATGGAGACGACCTCGCCGTACGTGCCCCCCACGGAGACCTTGTCGCCCACCTGGAAGGGCTGGTCGAACACCAGGATCAGGCCGCCGAAGAGGTTCTTCAGGAGGTCCTGGGCCGCGAAGCCCACCGCCACGCCCACCGCGGCCGCCGCCGCCAGGAAGCCCTGGTAGTCCACCTGGAAGATCAGGCGCACCACCACGTAGATCGCCAGGATCCAGAGGACGATCCGCAGCACCGGGACCAGGCGCTTGTAGAAGAGGCGGCGGGCGGGGCTCCGCTCGGCCAGCGCGTCCAGGACCCAGGCCACGGCGCGCACCATGATCGTGGTGCCCACCAGCACCACCATGGTCCAGAACAGGTTCAGCCCCAGGTTCCGGACCTGGTAGACGGCTTCCGCCGCCGCGGTGGTGTCGGGCAGGGCGGGGGCCAGGGCGCCCGCCAGCGAGTCCAGCCGGGTCTCCAGGGCCGCCTGGCTCCGGGAGACCTCCTCGAGGAGGACCAGGACCGAGTCCCGGGCCGCCTCCTGCGCGGCGGCGACGGGTCCCGCGACCTGCATCCTCAGCCGCGCCTCCCGGCCTTGAGCTCCACGAGCTCGTGGTGGGCCCGGAGCTGCCCGCAGGCGGCGTCGATGTCCCGGCCCCGGGTCTGGCGCACCGTGGTGGCCACCCCCCGCGCCTCCAGCTCGTCCGCGAAGGCCTGGATGCGCGCCGCGGGCGAGGGGCCCCAGTCCCGGTAGGGAATGGGGTTGAAGGGGATGAGGTTCACGTGGGCCCCCACCTCCCGGGCCAGCCTCGCCACGCCGGCGGCCAGCGCAGGGTCGTCGTTGATCCCGTCGATCATGGTGTACTCGAAGGTGATGCGCCGGCCCCCGGCCTCGTCGAAGCTCCGCAGGGCCTCCATGACCTCGGGGAGCGGGTGCCGCTTCTCCAGGGGGATGAGCTCCCGGCGAAGGTCGCTCTCGGGTGCGTGGAGCGACAGGGCCAGGCGGAACTGCTCGGGCCGGAGCGCCAGCTCCTGGATCCCCGGCACCACCCCCACCGTGGACACGGTGATCCGCCTCGCGCCCACGTCGTATCCCTGGTTCAGGATCGTCAGGGACGGATGGACGGCCCGGCGGTTGGAGAGAGGCTCCCCCATGCCCATGTAGACGATGTTCGTGATGGGGCCGTAGTCGTTCTCGTCGGCCCAGCGGCGCGCGGAGCGGTACTGGGCGACGATCTCCCCCGCGGTGAGCTGACGGTCGAAGCCCGCCCATCCGGTGGCGCAGAAGGTGCAGCCCATGGCGCAGCCGGCCTGGCTGGAGATGCAGAGCGTGAGTCGGCTGTCCGTGGGGATGAGGACCGACTCCACCAGGTGGCCGTCCTCCAGGCGCCAGAGGTGCTTGACCGTCCCGTCCTCGCTCACCGCGGTGCGCTCCGCGTGGGGCTCGGCCAGGCGGAAGGCCTCGGCCAGCGCCTCCCGCTCCTCCACGGGGAGGTTGGTCATCTCCTCGAAGCTTCCGGCCAGGTGCTCGTACACCCAGCGCCGCACCTGGGCGGCTCGGTACGAGGGCTGCCCCCGGGCCGAGAAGTGCTCCTCCAGGGCGGTGTCCAGCTCCTGGGGGACGAGGCTGAGGAGGTCGGGGCGGGTGGCGTCGGTCATGGAGGGTCCCGAGGGCGTCCGTCCGGGGGCGTCGGGACGCGGGAAGCTTGCTTGAAACGAGGTATGGCCAGCCTTAAGTTAGCCGCCGTCGGGAAGGGGCTGAAGGCGACCACCGAGGACCCGGTGCGCGAACGACTCATGGCATGGGGGCCCGCTGCCGGTTGGGCGGCGGTCCTTTTTTTCTTGGGAGGCCGGCCCGGAGCCGGGGTGAGCCTGTTCCCCGGCAGCGACAAGGTGGCGCACCTGGCCCTCTACGCCGTCCTCGGCCTCGCCCTGGCGCGGGGTCGTCTCCGTGCCCCCTCCTCGCCTCCCCACCTCGTTCTCGTCCTCCTGGGAGTGGCCCTCGGGGTCCTCGACGAGCTGCATCAGTCCTATGTTCCCGGGCGGGACGCTTCGGGGTGGGACGCGCTGGCCGACACCCTGGGGGTCGTAGCGGGGTACGCCCTCTTCTTGACCAACGACCGCCGCGCGGAATCCGTTCCTCCCGGCGACGAAACCTAGATGGGACACGACATGAGCGACGTGGAGATCGAGCGAACCGGGCGCCGCGCCCGCATGGTGGGCGGCCTCCGGGCTTCCGACGTCGGGGCCGAGCTGCGCCTGGAGGGCTGGGTGCACCGGCGCCGGGACCTGGGGGGCCTCTACTTCGTGGACCTCCGCGACCGCAGCGGGCTCCTGCAGGTGTCCTTCGGGCCCGACTTCACCGAGGAGGAGAGCCTCGAGCTGGTGAGCGGCCTCGGGGCCGAGGACGTGATCGCCGTCGAGGGGACCGTGGTGGAGCGGCCCGAGGCCAACCCCGAGCTCCCCTCCGGCGAGGTCGAGCTCCGCGCGGTGCGGGCTGAGCGGCTGTCCAAGGCCCGCACGCCCGCCATCCCGGTGTACCTGGCACCCGAGGAGGAGCGCCCCGCGGAGGAGCTCCGCCTGCGGCACCGCGTCCTGGACCTGCGCCGCCCCGAGCTCCAGCGGGCCCTGGCGCTCCGCCACGAGCTCATGCTGGAGGTGCGGAACTACCTGAGCCGCCTGGGCTTCCTCGAGATCGAGACGCCCATCCTCACCAAGCCCACCCCCGAGGGCGCCCGGGACTTCCTGGTGCCGAGCCGGAACCACACCGGCGAGTTCTTCGCCCTCCCCCAGAGCCCGCAGATCTACAAGCAGATCCTCATGGTCTCCGGGTTCGACCGCTACTTCCAGATCGCGCGCTGCTTCCGGGACGAGGACTTCCGCTCGGACCGGCAGCCCGAGTTCACCCAGATCGACGTCGAGGCGTCCTTCGTCGAGGTGGAGGACATCCTCCGCTGGATCGAGGGGCTCATGAAGTCGCTGGCCGGGGTGGCGGGCCACCCCGTGCCCGACGCCTTCCCCCGGATGACCTGGGCCGAGGCCATGGACCGCTACGGCTCCGACCGTCCCGACCTGCGCTACGGCCTCGAGATCCAGGACTGGACCGACGCCACGGCGGAGGTGGACTTCGGGATCTTCCGCGGGGCGGTGGAGGCCGGTGGGCGGGTCCGCGGGCTTCGGCTCGAGGGGGGCGCGCGCCTCTCCCGGAAGGACATCGACGGGCTCGAGGCCGCTGCCAAAGCGGCAGGCGCCCCCGGGCTCCTCTGGGCCAAGCGTGCCGAAGAAAACACTTCAGGTATCCTTTCCAAGTTCATGGGCGACAGCGACTTCGACTCGATCGGCGTGAAGGTGGGTGACCTGGTGGTCATGGCCGCCGGACCGGATTCGGTCACCTCGCCGGCGCTGGCCGCCACCCGGGCCGCGGCGGCCGAGGCGCTGGACGTGCCGCGGGACACGGAGCACGCCTGGGCCTGGGTCACCGACTTCCCCATGTTCGAGGCGGAGGAGGACGGGGGGCTGACCCCCGGGCACCACCCCTTCGTGATGCCCCACCCCGACGACATGGACCTCCTGGACTCGGATCCGGTACGCGCTCGGGGCCTGGCCTACGACCTGGTGTACAACGGGACGGAGCTGGGCTCGGGGAGCATCCGGATCCACGAGCCCGGGCTCCAGCGTCGGGTGCTGGGGCTCCTGGGCCTGGACGAGGACGAGATCGACCAGAAGTTCGGCTTCCTCCTGGAAGCGCTGGCGGCCGGCGCGCCGCCCCACGGCGGGATCGCCATCGGGGTGGACCGGACCGTGCAGCGGTTCGTGGGGGCCGGCAGCATCCGGGACGTCATGGCCTTCCCCAAGAGCGCGGCGGCACGCGCGCTCTTCGAGGGGGCCCCGGCCCCGGTGACGGACGAGGACCTGGAGGAGCTCGGACTCCTCCTGGAAGGGTGTTGAAGGAGTACAGCGGGCCGCGCGCAGGGGTCTTGCGAGGCCCAGAGTAGGAACGACGACAAGGCGTAGCCTAGCTACGGCGCGGAGGAGAGACGACCTATGGGACCGCAACCCCCCTGCGCCCACCATCGGGAGTGATATGATCTTAGGACGGCGTGGGTTGGGGTGGCACGGCACCATCTCCGTCGTTGGAGCTCCTAGCGGTAGCTACGGCTGGCGCGTCGTCGCTCCGCCTAGGATCTGGTGCCGTGGCATCCCCAACGCGGCCCGCTGTACTCCTTCAACACCCTTCTAGAACCCAGAGACGGGGCCTGAAGGGGCCCCACGGAGCGAGCGTGGCGAACGGAGACACCATCATCGAGCACCGGCTGGACGCCGAGGGCGCGGACCAGCTCCTCCTCACGGGCGTCAACGACCGCAACATCCAGGAGCTCCAGCGGCTCTTCGGGGTGCGGGCCGTCCTGCGCCGGGACCACGTGATCCTCTCCGGGTCCCTGGAGGAGGTCGAGCAGGCGGTTCCCGTGGTGCAGCACATCATCGAGCTCGCCCGGCTCCGCGTTCCCTTCGACGCCCCCGACATCGCCCGGTTCGCCGAGGGGATGGAGGCCATGGGCCCCGAGGGCATGGTCCATCCGCAGGACGAGGAGTTCCGCCTGGCGCTCCCCGGCTCGCGGCGGATCATCTCCCCCAAGTCCGACGGCCAGCGCCGTTACCTGGAGGCCATCTTCAACAACGACGTGGTCATCGGGATCGGGCCCGCCGGCACCGGGAAGACCTACCTGGCGGTGGCGTGCGCCGTGGACGCGCTGTACAAGAAGCGCGTCCGGCGCATCATCCTGGCGCGCCCCGCCGTGGAGGCGGGGGAGAACCTGGGCTTCCTCCCCGGTGACCTCCAGGAGAAGGTGGACCCGTACCTCCGCCCCCTGTACGACGCCCTGGAGGACATGATGCCCCAGGACCGGGTGCGCCGGGCGCTGGAGGACTCCACCATCGAGATCGCGCCCCTGGCCTACATGCGGGGCCGCACCCTCTCGGACGCCTTCGTCATCCTGGACGAGGCCCAGAACGCCACCACCGCGCAGATGAAGATGTTCCTGACGCGGCTGGGGCTGAACTCCCGGGTGGTCATCACCGGGGACAAGACCCAGATCGACCTGGCGCGGCACGAGGACTCGGGGCTCCTGGAGGTGGAGCGGATCCTGGCCGACGTGGACGGGATCGCCATCGCCTACCTCGATCCCAAGGACGTCATCCGCCACCGCCTCGTGAAGGACATCATCCGGGCCTACGAGAAGGCCGGCGAGGACGGGGCGGAGCGGGACGGGGCGGAGGATGCCGGGTGAGGGGCCGCCCGTGAGCCGCGCCACCGAGCGCACCGACGGCGGCGCCGTCCTCACCGACCTCTCCGGGGCGGCCGACGGCACGCTCGGCGAGCGCGTGATGCACCACGGCTCCAGGGTCCTGTTGCTCCTGGGCCTGGCGATCCTGGTCACGGTGCTCTTCCCGCCCACGGCCCGCATGAACGTGGACCGCCTCGAGGTGGGCATGGTGGCCCCCGAGGACATCATCGCCCGGATCCCCTTCAGCGTGCCCAAGGCGCCGGAGGAGCTGGCCCGGGATCGCCAGGTGGCCATGGAGTCGGTGCCGCCGACCTTCAACTACGTCCCCTCGGCGGCCGACTCCATGATGGTCCGGCTCGAGGCCCTCTTCGACCGCATCGACGAGGCCGCCGACGACGGACGCGAGGCCGTTCGCAGCGCGTTGGAGGAGGCCTCGCTGGTCACGAGCCCGTCCCAGATCGACCGGCTCATGGATCCCCGCACGCGCCAGATCCTCCGGAACTCCGCCCTCCAGGCGACGGACGAGATCCTCCGGGACGGGGTGGTGGACGCCGGCCAGGCGCTGGACATCTCCACCCAGACCGTGACGGTGCGCCAGGGCGAGGGTCAGGAGGAGCGGTCGGTGGCCCGGGACGACATCTTCACGTCCCGCGAGTTCTTCGACGCGGCCCTCCTCCTCCTCCCCCCGTCCGCCCCGCCGGACATCGCCGAGCTGCTGCGGCTGATCCTGATCCGCAACATGGAGTACACCTACCAGCTCAGCGTCGTGGCCACCGAGCTGGACCGGGACGCGGCCGCGCGGTCCGTCCCCACGACCCGGACGAGCATCCTGGAGGGCCAGGCCATCGTCCGGGAGGCGGACCCCATCGACCAGGAGGACGTGGAGCGGATCGCCGCCTACGAGGAGCAGCTCCGCAGCCAGGGCCTCCTGGAGAGCCGGGGGCTCCGGCTCGCGCCGCTGATCGGCGCCGTCCTCCTGAACATGCTCCTCCTGGGCATCTTCGGCCTCCTGCTGGTGTTCTTCCGGGCCGAGATCTACGAGAACCTGCGCTGGCTCCTGCTCATCGCCCTCCTCTCCGCCGCGTACTTCGGGGCGGCGGCCGCCATCGCCCGGAACGAGCTCCCCCCCGAGCTCCTCCCCATCGCCTTCGTGGCGCTCCCGGTGGGGGTGCTGTGGGACGCCCGCATGTCGCTGGTGCTGGTGCTGGTCCTGGCGGCGGTCACCGGGTCGCTGGCTCCCTTCTCCAGCTACGGCACCGTCGTGGCGGTCATGGCCGGCGGCGCCGCGGCGGCGCTCTCCGTCCGGGCCGTCCGGCGCCGTTCCGAGACCTGGGTCTCCATCGCCATCATCACCGCGGCCACCGGCGTGGCGCTCCTGGCCCACGCCCTCGCCGCCTCCGGGGACCTGAGCGGAGTGGCCCGGGGCGTCATGTGGGCCGCGGCGAACGCCACGGTGTCGGCGCTCCTGGCCATGGGCTTCCTCTGGGTCTTCGAGCTCTTCACGGGCATCACCACGGACCAGACGCTCCTGGAGTGGGCCGACCCCACCCGCCCGCTCCTGCGCCGCCTGTCCCTGGAGGCGCCGGGCACCTACGCCCACTCCATCAACGTGTCGAACCTGGCCGAGGCGGCCGCCAACGTCATCGGGGCCAACGGCCTCCTCTGCCGGGTGGGCGTCTACTACCACGACGTGGGGAAGATGCTGAAGCCCCACTACTTCGTGGAGAACCAGCCCGAAGGACGGAACCCCCACGACAAGCTCAAGCCCGAGACGTCGGCCGCCATCGTCCGGGAGCACGTGACCGAGGGCGTCCGCCTGGCCCGGGACGCCGGGGTGCCGGAGCTGGTGCAGAACTTCATCCTCGAGCACCACGGCACCCAGAGGATCGGCTTCTTCTACGAGAAGGCGCGCGAGGAGGCGGGAGACGAGCTGGACGAGGAGCGCTTCTCCTATCCGGGGCCCAAGCCCCAGTCCAGGGAGACGGCCATCGTCATGCTGGCCGACTCCTGCGAGTCCGCCACCCGCGCCATGCAGGAGCCCACGCCGGACCGCATCCGGGACCTCATCGACACGGTCGTCGAGGGGAAGGTGGCCGCGGGGCAGCTCGACGAGGCGCCGCTGACCCTCCACGAGATCGCCCGGGTGAAGGACCAGTTCGTGAACCTCCTCTCCGGCGTGCTCCACCGGCGCATCGAGTACCCCGCCACCAAGCACCTCACCGACTCGGACAACGGTCCGGACGACGAGGCCGGGGACGAGGTGCCGGAGGACGAGGCTCCGGCCCCCATCCCGGCCGAGCCCGGCCCGGAGCCGGTGGACGAGGACGCCGCGGCGCTGCCCTCCCCGGAGCCGCCGAGGCGGGAGTCGTGAGCGGGGGCGCGTCCGAAGAGGCCGTGCGGGTCCAGATCGCCGCTCCGGAGCGACCGCCGGAGGAGGTGGCGCTCCTGGACGACGCGGTGCGCACGGTGCTCCGCTCCGAGGGCGTCGAGGCGGCCGAGGTCTCCGTCTCGCTCCTGGACGACGCGGGGATGGCGGCGCTCAACGCCCGCTACCTGGACCGGGAGGGGACCACCGACGTCATCGCCTTCTCCCTTGGCGACGACGGGGGGGAGCCGGTGGGCGACGTCTATCTGGGCGCGGAGCAGGCGGCCCGGCAGGCCGCCGAGCACGGGATCCCCCTGGAGGAGGAGCTGGTGCGCCTGGCGGTGCACGGCACGCTCCACGTGCTGGGGCACGACCATCCCGAAGGCCCGGAGCGGACGGAGAGCGCCATGTTCCGGCGCCAGGAGGAGCTGGTCCGCGCGATCCTGGACGCCGTGACCGGGACCCGCCCATGACCGAGGCCCAGCGGGAGGCCGAGCGCCTCGACCGGCTCGTGGAAGCCGGGGACGTGGAGGCCCTGATCCCCCTGGCCGCCGAGCTCCATCCGTCGGACGTGGCCGACCTGGTCGAGGACCTGGCCAGCTCCGAGGACCGGATCCTCCTCCTGGGCGGCCTTCCGGTGGAGCTGGCCTCCGAGACGCTGGCCGAGATGGAGGAAGGCGAGGTCCGGGCCGAGCTCCTGGCCGCCCTGGAGCCCGCCATGGGCGCCGAGCTCCTCCACGAGCTGGCCGACGACGACGCCGCGGACCTGATCGGGGAGCTGGAGCCCGAGGAGCGGCAGCGCCTCCTGGAAGCGCTGCCCGTGGACGAGGCCGGCGACCTCCGGGGCCTCCTCCTCTACGACGAGGAGACCGCCGGCGGGCTCATGACCACGGACGTGGTCGCGGTGGTGGCCACGCTCACGGCCCAGGACGCCCTCCGGCAGGTCCGGATCCAGGGGCGGGAGGTGGAGGACTTCTACACGGTCTTCGTGGTGGACGAGCGGTACCGCCTGCTGGGGACGGTGCGGCTGGACGACCTGGTCACCGCCGACGCCGGAGAGGTGGTCGAGAACCTGGTGGAGCCGGTGACGTCCGTGCGCCCGGACCTGGACCAGGAGGAGGTGGGACGGCTGATCTCCCGCTACAACCTGGCGGCCATCCCGGTGGTGAACGAGTTCGACGTCCTCCTGGGCCGGATCACCTTCGACGACGTCATCGACGTCATCGAGGCGGAGCAGACCGAGGACATCCTGCGCCTGGCCGGTCTCGGCGCCGACGAGGAGGCGCTGCGCTACAGCTGGCAGGAGTCGGTGCGGGCCCGCATGCCGTGGCTCTTCGTGAACCTGGCCACGGCCGCCATGGCGTCGTCGGTGGTCTACCTCTTCTCGGACACCATCGAGGACGCGGTCATCCTGGCCGCCATCATGCCCATCGTGGCGGGGCTCGGGGGCAACGCCGGCACCCAGGCGCTGGCCGTGACGGTGCGGAGCCTGGCGCTGGAGGGCGCGCCGGGCCCCAAGAAGGGCGTGCGCGCCACGGTGCTGCGGGAGCTGGTCGTGGGGCTCGTCAACGGCGTCGTCATGGGCTCCGTCGTGGCCGTCCTGGCCACCTTCATCGGCGGGAGCGCGTGGCTGGGCCTGGTCGTGCTCCTCGCCATGTGGGGGAACCTGGTCGTGGCGGGGTTCCTGGGCTCGTTCGTGCCCACGGTCCTGGACCGCTTCGGCCTGGACCCGGCGGTGTCCTCGTCCATGTTCGTCACGCCCTTCACGGACCTCTGCGGCTTTCTCTTCCTCCTCGGCCTGGCCTCGGCGCTCCTCCTGTAGGGGGCCCCCACCGTGACCCGCCTCGGCCGCAGCCTCTCCGTCCTCTCCCGCCTCCTCCCCTTCGTGGTGGCGTTCCTCCGGGACCGCCGCCGCTGGATCGTGCTGGGGGGGCCGGTCCCCCGGACCGAGGAGCAGCACCGCCGACGGGCCGAGAAGCTCACCACCCGCCTCGCGAGCCTCGGGCCGACCTTCGTGAAGCTGGCCCAGCTCTTCAGCGCCCGGGCCGACATCCTCCCGGAGCCCTACCTCACGGCGGTGGGCCGGCTCCAGGACCAGGTGCCCCCGGACCCCGCCGAGGAGATCCTCCGGGTCATCGAGGAGGAGCTGGGGGAGCCGGCCGACGAGGTCTTCCAGGAGTTCGACCGCGAGCCCCTGGCCGCCGCCAGCCTCGGCCAGGTGCACCGGGCCCGGGTGGACCAGCGGGACGTGGTGGTGAAGGTCCTGCGCCCCGGCGTGGAGCGCATGGTCGCGCTGGACCTGGACATCTCCTTCCGGCTCCTCTTCTGGCTCAACGTCCTCTTCCCGAACCACCACGTGCGGGCCCTGACCAACGTGGTGCGCGAGTTCAGCGTGCGGGTCCGCTCCGAGATGGACTTCCGGGAGGAGGCGGAGAACATCCGGCGCTTCCGCCGGTTCTTCGACGGCGATCCCAAGGTGCGCGCCCCCATGGTCCTGGACCGGTTCACCCGGAAGCGGGTGCTGGTCATGGAGCGGGTGCAGGGCACCAAGATCGACAAGCTCCACGACAAGTTCCTCACCGGACGGCTGAGCTTCCGGGGCGTCATGGAGACGCTCACCGGGATCTACCTGCGCATGATGATGGTGGACGGCTTCATGCACGCCGATCCCCATCCCGGGAACCTCCTGGTCCAGGACGACGGGACGGTGGTGGTGCTGGACTGGGGCTCGGTGCTGGAGGTGCCGCGCTGGACCCGGGAGTCGATCCTCTCCGTGGCGCTGGCCATGGGACGCGAGGACATCGACGGCGTCATCAACGAGATGTACCAGCTCGGGATGATCAGCCCCGAAGTCTCCCGGGGCGAGATCCGAGAGGCGGCCACCGAGGTCCTCCGCATCGTGGAGCGGGCCCGCACGACGAACCCCCGGCGCATCGTGAACGACGTGCTGGCGGAGCTCCTGGACACGTTCTACACGTGGCCCCTCGTCCTTCCGCAGGAGCTGGTCTACTTCTTCCGGGCCGCGGCGCTCCTGGAGGGGCTGGCCTTCCACTACGAGCCCGACTTCGACGGGCTTACCTTCATCCGCGGCGTGGTGCGCGAGCACCGCTCCGACCTCATGCGGTCCACCGGTCAGCAGCCGGCGCAGATCGCCAAGGGGTTCATGGACGAGGCGCAGACGGTGGTGCGCTCGCTCCGCGACCTGGTCGGCCGGGCCGAGCGGGAGGAGCTGCGGGTGCGGGTCCACCCCCGGGACGTCCAGTCCCAGGAGCGCTTCCTGCACCTCCAGGCGCGCCGCCTCCTCCTCAGCGTCTTCGCCATGACCACCGCGGTCATCACCTCGGTGCTCTTCCTGGCGCTGCAGAGCTGGTGGCTCCTGGGGATCGGCCTCCTGGCCTCCCTCGTCATGTTCGTCCTCGTCCTCTTCCTGCCCACCCATCTCCTGGAGAACCCGTTGCGCCACGCACGCGGCATCCGTCCCGACGAATGGCGGTCGTGACCGCCCTCCCCCCGGCCATGGAGGCGCTCCTGGAGCGCTTCCACGACGGCAAGCCCATCGGGCTGGCCCGGGCCATCTCGGCGGTGGAGGACGAGCGTCCGGGCTTCCAGGCGCTCCTCCACGAGCTCCTCAAGGCCGGACCGCGCACCGCCCGGGTGGGCTTCACGGGCCCGCCGGGGGCGGGGAAGTCCTCGCTCGTGGCGGCGGCCGCGACCGAGTACCGGGCCGCGGGCGAGCACCTGGGCGTCGTGGCGGTGGACCCGACCTCGCCGTACTCCGGCGGGGCGCTCCTGGGCGACCGCATCCGCATGAACGACCTGGCCACGGATCCGGGGATCTTCATCCGCTCCATGGCCACCCGGGGCAGCCTCGGTGGGCTGGCCACCACCACCAAGGAGGTCCTGGACCTCATGGACGCCTTCGGCTTCGCCCGGGTCCTGGTGGAGACGGTGGGGGTGGGGCAGACGGAGCTGGAGATCACCGCGGCGGCGGACACCGTCGTGGTGGTGCTGGTGCCGGAGTCCGGGGACTCCATCCAGGCCATGAAGGCCGGCCTCATGGAGATCGCCGACATCTTCGTGGTCAACAAGGCGGATCGCCCCGGCGCGGACCGGCTGCAGAAGGAGCTCCGCCAGGCGCTCCACCTGCGCGCGGGCTCGGCCATGAAGGACATCCCGGCCCACCACGGCGTGGACCTGGGCCGGGTCATGAAGAAGGAGCGGACCGAGGACGCCGACCCCGGCCCGGGAGCGTGGACCATCCCCGTGCTCCAGACGGTGGCGCACCGGGGCGAAGGCGTGGAGAAGCTCATGGAGACCATCGAGAAGCACCGGACGTGGATGGAGGAGAGCGGCGAGCTGGAGCGACGCCGGCGGGACCGGGCCCGGGTGCGGGTCCGGGACGTGGTCGAGCGGGAGCTCCGCCGGGTCGCGTGGCGCTCCGAGGTGGTGGGTGGGATCCTGGAGCGGGGGCTCGACTCCATCCAGCAGGGATCGGCCACGCCGTATTCCGTTTCGCGGGAGATCCTGGACGAGCTGCTGAAGACGACGGGGGAAGGATGATGCGAGGGACGAGGACGCGGTTCCGGCATCGGGCCGGGGCGGGGGTGACGTCGCTCCTGCTGGCCCTGACCGCCGCACCGGGGCTGGCCCAGGAGCGACCGGACACGGTCGAGCTCCCTGCGCTCGAGGTCACGGCGGCCTCGCGGCTGCCCGAGGGGAGCCGGAGCCGGGCCGCCGAGGTCCTGGGGCGGGTCGAGCTGGAGCGCCTTCCCGTGCGCACCGTCTCCGAGGCCCTCCGCTGGGCGGTGGGGGTGGACCTGCAGCCCCGCTCCGGGGCCCAGGCCGACGTCTCGCTGCGGGGGAGCTCCTTCGAGCAGGTGCTGGTCCTGGTCGACGGCGTCCCCATGAGCGACGCCCAGACGGGCCACTTCGACCTGGACCTCACGGTGCCCCTGGAGATGGTCGAGCGCATCGAGGTGGTGCGGGGCCCGGCCTCGTCGGTCTACGGCGCGGACGCCATGGGCGGGGTGATCAACGTGGTCACCCGGAAGGACGCGGACGCCTTCCGCGGCTCGGTGCGGGCCGAGGGCGGCAGCTTCGGCTCCTTCGCCGGCTCCGTCACGGCCGTGGCGCCCCTGGGCGAGGGCTGGCGGGTGGCGGCCTCCGCCGAGCGGGACGAGAGCGACGGCCACCGCGACGGCGTGGACCATGCCATCACCCTGGCCCACGCCAACGTGGGCGGGCCGGTGGCGGGGGGGCGGCTGCTCCTGTCCGGCGGATGGGCGGCGCGGGACTTCGGCGCCGACGGCTTCTACGCGCCGTTCCCGTCGTACGAGGAGACCCGCTCCCGGCTGGTGTCGGCGGGGTGGAGGGGTCCGCTGGCCGGCGCCGAGCTGGACGTGCGGGCCTTCGCGCGGGCCCACGACGACGACTTCGTCCTCCGCCGCGGGGACCCGGCCTTCTACCGGAACGTCCACGAGGCCACGCAGCGCGGGGCCGAGGCCACGCTGCGCTTCGGCGGCGCCCGCGGGCTGGCCGTGGCCCTGGGCGGCCAGGTCGTCCGGGACGACCTGGAGAGCACGAACCTGGGCGACCGCACCGAGGACCGGGGCGGAGCCCACGTGGAGGCCGCCTTCCTCGGCGAGGGCGGGCAGGTCCGCGCCGGCCTGCGGGTCGAGGGCCGCGACGGCTTCGGCACCTGGGTGGCCCCGTCGGCCTCGGGTTCGGTGGATCTGACGCCCGGCCTGCGGATGCGGGCCGGCGTGGGACGCTCCTACCGCACGCCCACCTTCACCGAGCGCTACTACGAGGACCCGGCCAACGTGGGGCGCGCGGATCTGGACTCGGAGTCGGCGTGGAGCGTGGACGCGGGGCTCGACTGGGCGCCCGCCGGGGCCGCCGTGGTCCGCGCCACCGTGTTCCGGCGCCACGCCGAGGACCTGATCGACTGGGCCCGCCCGGTGGGCGCGCCCGCCGAGGATCCCTGGGAGACCCGCAACGTCGAGTCGGCCACCTTCACCGGCCTGGAGCTCGACGTGGATCGGGTGCGCATGGGGGCCCTGACGCTGGAAGGCTCGGCCACCTTCCTGACCCTGGACACCGAGGAGGCGTCGGGATTCGAGTCGAAGGTGGCGCTGCGGCCGCTGAACCGGAACGCCATGCTGGGGGCGCGCTACGACCTGGGCTTCGCGGCGGTGTGGGCCCGCCACCGGTGGCTCCGACGGGAGGGCGGGGAGGCCTACCGGCTCGCCGACGTGGGGGCCAGGGCGCCGGCCCGCTGGGGCGGCGAGGTCTGGGTCGAGGTCACGAACCTCTCGGACGAGGAGTACCCGGACATCACCGGCCTCGTGGCGCCGGGTCGGGCCTTCCGCATCGGCACCCGCGTGCCCCTGGGCTGAGCCCGAGCGGCGGCCGTGACGTCCCCGTCCGCCGTGCCCGTGCCCGATTGACCCCCCGGGCTCCCTCGGGGCACATTCGGGTAGCAGTCCCCGGACCCACGCGCGTCTCCCGGACCCCGCCGGTGGGGGAGACCAGCCCGCACCCCTGACACCACACGGCATGTCGACCATCGAAAAAGACGTTCTGGATCCCGCGGCGCTGGCCCAGGAGCTGGCGGAGAAGGAGGAGGAGCTCGCCGAGCTCCGCGCCCGCCTGGCCGAGTGGCAGGAGATGTACGAGGAGGCGCCCAAGCGGGACGACCTCTTCACCACCGTCTCCGGCAAGGAGATCAAGCCCCTCTACACGCCCGTGGACCGCGTCGGCACGCGCTCCTACGACGAGGCGCTGGGGCTCCCCGGCGAGTACCCGTTCACCCGGGGCCCGTACGGCACCATGTACCGGACCCGGCTCTGGACCATGCGTCAGTTCGCCGGCTTCGCCACGGCGGAGGAGACGAATCAGCGGTACCACTACCTGCTGGAGCACGGGCAGACGGGGCTCAGCGTGGCCTTCGACTTCCCCACGCTCATGGGATACGACTCCGACCACCCCCGCTCGCTGGGCGAGGTCGGCGTCTGCGGCGTGGCCATCTCGAGCCTGGCGGACATGGAGACCCTCTTCGACGGGATCCCGCTGGACAAGGTCTCCGTCTCCATGACCATCAACGGCCCGGCCATCATCCTCTTCTGCTTCTACGTGGCGGCGGCCGAGAAGCAGGGCGTGGACCCCTCGGTCCTCCGGGGGACGGTCCAGAACGACATCCTCAAGGAGTACCAGGCCCAGCACGCCTGGGTGTACCCGCCGGAGCCGGCGCTGCGCTGCATCACCGACATGTTCGCCTGGTGCAGCGACAACGCGCCCAAGTACAACCCCATCTCCATCTCCGGCTACCACATCCGCGAGGCCGGGGCCACGGCGGCCCAGGAGCTGGCCTTCACGCTCCGCAACGGCTTCGAGTACGTGGAGCGGGGGATCGCCGCCGGGCTCGACGTGGACGACTTCGCGCCGCGCCTGTCGTTCTTCTGGGACGTCCACAACGACTTCTTCGAGGAGATCGCCAAGTTCCGGGCCGCCCGCCGCATCTGGGCCCGGGGCATGAAGGAGAAGTACGGCGCCAAGAACCCCGCGTCGTGGCGGCTGCGCACCCACGCCCAGACCGCGGGGGTGAGCCTCACGGCCCAGCAGCCGGAGAACAACATCGTCCGGGTGGCCTACCAGGCCATGGCCGCGGCGCTGGGCGGCACCCAGTCGCTGCACACCAACTCCATGGACGAGACGCTGGCCCTCCCCACGGAGAAGGCGGTGCGCATCGCGCTCCGCACGCAGCAGATCCTGGCCTACGAGTCCGGGGTGACCAACACCATCGACCCCCTGGCCGGCTCCTACTTCGTGGAGAGCCTCACCGACGAGCTCGAGGCCGAGGCGCTGGCCCTCTTCGAGGAGATCGACGGGATGGGCGGCGTGGTTCCCGGCATCGAGCGCGGCTGGTTCCAGAAGGAGATCGCGGCGTCGGCCATGCGCCAGCAGGAGGAGGTGGAGACCAACGCCCGCACGGTGGTGGGCGTCAACGCCTTCGAGGAGGGCTCGGGCCCCGTGGAGATCGACGTGCTCCGCATCGGCCCCGACGTGGAGGAGCGGCAGCGCGCCCGCATGGCCGAGCTCCGGTCGTCCCGGGACGACGCCGAGGTGGAGCGCACGCTGAAGGCCCTCACCGAGACCGCCGCCGGCGACGGCAACCTGGTCCCGGCGATCCTGGACTGCGTCCGGGCCTACTGCACGCTCTACGAGATCCGCGAGGCGATGGAGAAGGAGTTCGGCGCCTACAAGGAACCCGTCTTCTTCTAGGGCGGCCGTTGCAAGCGGCGCCACCCACGCCCGTGTCGAAGGGCCGGCTCCCAGGGGGAGCCGGCCCTTCGGTCGTTCAGGGTGGGAAGGGCGGCGCCGCGGGTGTGGCGCCGCCCTTCGTGTCGTGGGGCCTAGGGCATGAGCGCCTGGGCCAGAGCGATGAGGACGTCGGCCTCGGCGGCCGGGACCTTCTTCCCGGTCTGGGCCTCGACCTCCGCGATGAAGGCGCCCAGGGCGCCGCTCTGGGCGTTGGTGTTGCCGCGGTCCGCCGCGCGGGAGGCGGCGGCGACCTTGGCGCAGAGGGAGTTCGCCACGCCGGCGTGGCTCACGAACTGCTCCACCAGCGCGCACAGGCCGTCGAAGGAGGCGCTGACGTCGAAGCTGGTGCTCCCCTCGCCCAGGTTGCCCGCGTTGTCGGTCGCCGTGGCGGAGTAGCTGTTCGTCCCGAGCAGGAACTCCCAGCCCTGGCCGGCCAGATCGACGCAGGTGTCGCTCGCGACCCCGGAGAGGTTGTCGTCGCTGGAGCAGTCGATGAGCACGTCGTCGGCGATGTCGTACGCGCCCGCGTTCCCCGTCCAGCCCACGGTGGGCACCGTGGCGTCCCGCTTGAACGCCGCGATCACCTCGTCGGAGGTGCCGCCGGCGGACGTGGCCTGGCAGCTGAAGGAGTAGGCGTCGCCGTCGGTGGTCACGTTCTGGTCGACGCAGCCCACGAGGCTCGTGATGGCCGACTCGTTGTCCACCACGGTCCAGGTGAGATCCACGTCGCTGACGAACCAGTCGTTGTCGCCCAGGGTGCCGTCGAGCACGTAGCTGACCTCCGGGGGCGTGGTGTCACACCCCTGGACCTCGGTGTCGACGTCGCCCTGGGGATCCACCACCGGGGTCAGCGACTTGGGCGTCGTGAACTCGGTGCTGGCGTTGGTCACGGCGGTGAGCACGCCGCCGGCGGGCTCGGTCGCCTGGTCGTGCTGGACCTCGTAGGTCATGGTCGCCGTCTCGGCGTCGAGACGGGCGATGGTCCAGGTGACCGTACCGCCGCTCTCGCTCACCGTGCCCTTGCTGGCCGAGGCCGAGCCGGGGACGTAGGTGAAGCCCGAGGGGACGTCCGCGGAGAAGGTGACGTCGGTGCCGGCGGGGTAGGTGACCTGCCCCGCGATGGACTCGAAGGCGGCGGTCAGCGCCGCGAAGTTGTTCACGAAGACGAAGTCGGCGGGCGAGCTGGCCAGTTGCCGCATGAGGTTCTGGTCCGCGCCGGCGATGCCGATGGTGAAGATCCGAACGCCCTGGGCCTTCAGGGCATTGGCCTGGCTGATGGCCCCGGGCACGTTCTGGGTGAATCCGTCGGAGAAGAGGATCACCGCCTCGGCTGCGCCGGGACGCGACGCGGCGTTGAGGTGGAGGCGCGCCTGGTTCAAGCCGGCACCGATGTTGGTGCCACCGCTGAGGTTCCGGGTGCTCACGGCCGCGTTGATCGCCGGATAGCTGGAGGTCAGCGCCTGACGGAGGATGGACGAGATCGCGAACTTGACGACGCCGATGCGCGCGGCGTCGAGAAGGTTGTCGTTGGTCCCGTCCGCCTGGTCGATCACCTCCAGGAAGGCCCGGGAAGCGTCGCGGACCTGCAGGAACTCGCTCGGGCTGATGCTACCCGACTCGTCCAGCACCAGCATGATCTCCACCGGCGCCTCGTCGGGCGGCGGCGTGATGCCCTGGATGTTCACCGTGACCGTGCCCGTCCCGCCGCACTGGAGGATGGGCGTGGTGACGGATATGTCCGTGTTGACCTCTCCGCCGTCGCTCGCGGCCAGGGAGGGCGCGGGGAGCTCGAACTGGACGTCGCCCTGGATCTCCGGGGCCATGGGCTCCTCGCCGCACGCGGCGAGAAGAAGTAGGGAGCCCAGGATCCCGGCCGGGATGGACCGTGTGGTTCGCATCGTGGACCTGCTCCGATTGAAGGTATGGAGGACGCGAAACCCCATCGGTACATCCCGACTGTGAGCACGCCGTGATCTCGTCGTGATCCCGGGGATCACGGCGCGAACGAGATCCTTGAGATCGGGGGGGCCTGCGGGTAGGGTGGAACATCCTCCATCGGAGAATCAGCCACGCCATGGCCTCTCGTGCGACGCCCGTGTACGGCCCCGTCCGACCGCGTTTCCACGTCCTGGGATCGCCAGGGCTCACGGCCGCCGCCGGCCAGGATCCCGAGGCGATCCTCCGTCAGCCGAAACGGACCGCGTTCCTGGCGTTCCTCCTCCTGGATCGCCCCGGGGACTTCCTCGCCCGGGACCGGCTCCTCGGCACCTTCTGGCCCGAGGCCGATGCCGCCCGCGCCCAGGCGTCGCTCCGGCAGTCGCTGGCGTTCCTGCGCGCGAGCCTGGGAGCGGGAATCCTGGAAAGCCGGGGCCAGCACGCGGTACGGGTGGTGCCCGGCTCCATCTGGTGCGACGCGCTCCGGCTCGAGCGCCTCCTGGACCGCTCCGAAGCGGTCACGGCGCTGGAGCTGTACCGGGGCGACCTCCTGGCGGGGCTCCACGTCCGGGGCACGCCCGCCTTCGACCAATGGGTCAGTGACCGCCGCCGAAGGCTCCGGGATCGGGTCGCCGAGGGGGCCGTCGGTCTGGCCCGGGAGGCGGTGGGCCGGAGGGACCACGCCGAGGCCGTCCACTGGGGCCGCTGGGCGGCCGACGTGCTGCCCCACGACGAGCGCCACGTGCGCATGGTCATGGAGGTTCTCCGTGACGCCGGGGACCGTTCGGGCGCCCTCCGCGCCTGGCAGCGCCTTCGCGCCCACCTGGAGGAGGAGATCGGCGTCCGGGCGGCGCCGGAGACGCTGGCGCTGGTCCGGAGCGTTCGGGCACGGCCGCGCGACCCGGCGCTCCTGGCCGAGACGGCCCGTCGCGGGCGCCGCTCCGGCGCGGACCGCCGCGGCGGGGAGAGGCGGGTCGCGACGGACCCGGCTCCGGGACGAGAGCGTCGCTCGGGGCGGGACCGGAGGGAGGATCAGCGCCGGTCCGGGAGGGAGCGGCGCGGTCCGACCGACGGTGCCGTGGCGGAGCCGTTGGAGGCGCCCGACCTGGATTCGGAACACCCCCCTTCGTAGTCTCCGGACATCGCGGGCTCCGGCCTTCCGCGCCGGTCCGCGCCCCCGATCCCCGCTCCGGAGACCCCGTGCCCCGCGCCATCCTCTTCGACGCCGGCAACACCCTGGTGTACGCCGATCCCCTTCGCATGGCCGAGATCTTCCGGGAGGCCGGGGCGGACGCGGACGTCGCGGCGGTCCGGACGGCGGAGCGGGCCGCCCGGCGGGTCCTCCACGACGCGGTCACCGACGGGCACCAGGGCACCGAGCCCGACCTGTGGCGGGCCTACTTCCTCCACCTCTTCGAGGGGAGCGGGGTGCCGGCTGAGGCCATGGAGGACGTGGGCGCCCGCATCCGGGACGTCCATCGCGCCGACCACCTCTGGACCGGCGTCGCCGAGGGCACCGCCGACGCCCTCGAGGAGCTGGCCGGCGTCGGCTACCGGCTGGGCGTCATCTCCAACGCCGACGGTCGGGTCGAGGGCGTGCTGGAGCGCGTGGGCCTCCGGGATCACTTCGAGTTCGTGGTGGACTCGGAGGTGGTGGGCGTGGCCAAGCCCGACCCGGCCATCTTCCACGAGGGGTGCCGCCGGCTGGACCTCCCCCCGGAGGAGTGCCTCTACGTGGGCGACCTCTACCCGGTGGACTACCTGGGCGCCCGGGGGGCCGGGCTCGACGCGGTCCTCCTGGACCCGCCGGGGTGGCACGCCGAGCGGGCGCCGGGCGTCGCCTCCCTGGGCGAGCTGGCGGGCTGGCTGCGGTCCCGGCCCGACTGACCCCGCTCCCCGGCGCGGACCGGCCCCACCTCCACGCCGGGACCGACCGCCGTACCCACCCCGCCACGTTGGCCCGCGGGGCCCGTCCCCCTACTTTTCCATGCTGTCCCTGACCACTTCGCGAGGAGATCCATGTCCGAAGGAGATGCCAAGATCCGCGTCCTGGTGGCCAAGCCCGGCCTGGACGGCCACGACCGGGGCGCCAAGGTCATCGCCAGCGCCTTCCGGGACGCCGGCTTCGAGGTGATCTACACCGGCCTCCACCAGACGCCGGAGATGATCGTCGCCGCCGCCGTGCAGGAGGACGTCGACGTGGTGGCCATGTCCGTCCTCTCCGGGGCGCACATGACGCTGTTCCCCCGGGTCCAGGCGCTCCTGGCCGAGGCCGGCGCGGACCACGTGCTCCTCACCGGAGGCGGCATCATCCCCGAAGAGGACGTGGAGGAGCTCGAGGAGCGGGGCATCGGGCGCCTGTTCGGCCCGGGCACGCCCACCACCGAAGCCATCGCCTACATCCGGGAGTGGCATAAGGGCCGGGAGGCCGCCTGATGGCCTCCGACCAGGCCACGGAAGCACCCGAGGCCGCCACCGACCCCTCGGGCCGGCTCGCGGAGCTGTCCGCCGAGCTGGAGGAGCTCCGGGCCGAGCTGCGGAAGGGCGGGGGGGAGCGGCGCATCCAGCGCCAGCACGACCAGGGGAAGCTCACCGCCCGGGAGCGGGTGGACCTCCTGCTGGACGACGGCGAGCCGTGCGTGGAGCTCGGCCTCTTGGTGGCCCACGACAAGTACGACGGCCAGGCGCCCGGCGCCGGCGTCGTGACCGTGGTGGGCCGCATCCAGGGGCGCGAGGCCGTGGTGGTGGCCAACGACGCCACGGTGAAGGCCGGGTCGTGGTGGCCCGAGACCATCACGAAGATCCTGCGGGCGCAGGAGGTGGCCATGCGCTGCCGCATCCCCATCGTCTACCTGGTGGACTCGGCGGGGGTGAACCTGCCGTACCAGGGCGGCGTGTTCCCGGGGCAGTACGGCGCGGCGCGCATCTTCTACTACAACTCCATCATGCGGCGCTACCTGCGGATCCCGCAGCTCGCGGCGGTGATGGGCCCCTGCATCGCCGGCGGCGCGTACCTGCCCGCCCTCTCCGACGTCATCCTCATGACGAAGGGCACGTCGTTCATGGGGCTCGGCGGGCCCAACCTGGTCAAGGGCGCCACCGGCGAGGTCGTGGAGGCCGAGGACCTGGGTGGCTCGAAGGTGCACACCCAGCTCAACGGCGTGGCCCACTACGAGGTGGAGGACGACGAGGCGTGCATCGCCAAGCTGCGGCAGCTCGTGGTCGAGCTGCCTCGGGGCGAGCACCTGGAGGAGCGCGAGGTCACCGAGCCGAAGCGCACGGCGCTGGAGCTCCACGACATCCTCCCCGACGACCACCGCCAGCCGTACGACACCCACGAGCTCCTGGAGACCATCCTCGACGGCGAGGGCCTGGACGAGTTCCAGCCCGAGCACGCCAAGGAGATGATCTGCGGGACCGGCTTCATCGACGGGATCCCCGTGGGCGTCATCGCCAACGCCCGGGGCATGGTCAAGGATCCCAAGGGCGGACGGCCGAAGTTCGGCGGCATCGTCTACACGGAGTCGGCCCGGAAGGTGGCCTACTTCATCGAGACCATGAACCGCCACGGCACGCCCCTCCTCTTCGTGCAGGACGTGTCGGGCTTCATGGTGGGGAGCGACGCCGAGCACTCGGGCATCATCCGGGCCGGCGCCCAGTTCGTGGAGGCCATGGCCACCGCCACGGTCCCCAAGCTGGTCCTGACCGTGAACCACGCCTCCGGCGCCGGCTACTACGCCATGGCCGGGCAGGGCTTCGACCCCGACTTCATCCTCTCGCTCCCCACGGGGCGCATGGGCGTGATGGAGGGGGAGAGCGCGGTCATGGCCCTCTTCAGCGGGCAGATCGAGAAGCTGAAGAAGGAGGGCAAGGCGCCCGACGAGGACCTCACCACGAAGATGGACGAGGTCCGGGCCGAGTACGACCGCCAGCTCGACGCCCGCTTCGCCGCCGCGCGGGGCTTCGTGGACGAGGTGGTCCTCCCCGAGGAGATGCGTCCGGCGCTGAGCCTGCTCCTGCGGGCCTCGCTGAACAACCCGGGCCCCCACGTGGGCGCGTTCCACCTTCCGGAAGAGGCGCCGTGAGGGGCCGCAGAGCCCGCTCCTCCGCCCCCGGGGCTGCGCCCCGTTCCCCCTACGTACAATCTGAGCCGCCCGCACGGGCCACTCCATGACTGAACGAGACACGATCCGAATCGGCAGCGGCCAGGGCTTCTGGGGCGACGACCTCGAGGCCCCGGTCCGGCAGGTGGAGGGGGGTCCTCTGGACTACCTCATGATGGACTACCTGGCCGAGGTCACCATGTCCATCATGCAGAAGCAGCGCGCCCGGGACCCGGAGGCCGGCTACGCCCGGGACTTCGTGCCCCTCATGGAGCGCATCTTCCCCACCTGCGTCGAGAAGGGCGTGCGGGTGGTCACCAACGCCGGCGGCGTGAACCCCCAGGGGTGCGCCGAGGCGCTGGTGGAGGCCGGCCGCCGCGCCGGCGTGGCGGGGAAGGCCAAGGTCGGCCTCGTCACCGGCGACGACCTCATGGACCGCCTCGACGAGCTCCTGGACGCGGGCCACGAGCTCCGCAACATGGAGACGGGCGAGCCCCTCTCCACGGTCCGGGACAAGGTGCAGAGCGCCAACGCCTACATCGGCGCCACCCCCATCGTGAAGGCGCTGGAGATGGGCGCCGACGTCATCGTCACCGGCCGCTCCACGGACACGGCGCTCACGTACGGGCCCATGATCCACGAGTTCGGCTGGGCCGCCGACGACTGGGACCGGATCGCCGCCGGCGTCATCGCCGGGCACATCAACGAGTGCGGCGCCCAGTGCACCGGCGGGAACTGCCTCCACGAGTGGTGGAAGATCCCCGACATGCAGCAGGTGGGCTTCCCTGTGGTGGAGGCCGCCCCCGACGGCACCCTCGTCGTCACCAAGCACGACGGGACCGGCGGGAAGGTCACCCGGTCCTCGGTGGCGGAGCAGATCCTCTACGAGATGGGCGACCCGTCGGAGTACATCACCCCCGACGTCATCGCCGACTTCACCACGATCCAGCTCGAGGACCTGGGCGGCGATCGCGTGAAGGTCTACGGCGTGAAGGGGCGGGAGGCCACGGACTTCCTGAAGGTCTCCATCGCCTACGCCGACGGCTACAAGGCCACGGGAACGCTGACGTACGCCTGGCCCGACGCCGCCGCCAAGGCCCGCGCCGCCGACCGGATCCTCCGGCAGCGGCTGGACCGCCTCGGCCTGGAGTTCGACGAGGTCCGCACCGAGCTGGTGGGGTGGGACTCCACCCACGGGCCGCTGGTGGGCGAGCCCCCGGCGGACCTCCCCGAGGTCCAGCTCCGCATCGGCGTGCGCGGCCAGAACCGCGAGCACGTCGAGCGCTTCACCCGGGAGATCGCGCCGCTGGTCCTCACCGGGCCGCCCTCGGTCACCGGCTTCGCCGGCGGCCGCCCCCGGGTCCAGGGCATCATGGCGTACTGGCCCGCGCTGATTCGCAAGGAAGCCGTTCAGCCGCATCTGGTGGCGGAGGTCCACGAGGTATGAGCACCACGATCCAGCTGGTCCACCTGGCCCACGCCCGCTCCGGCGACAAGGGCGACACCGCCAACGTCGGCGTCATCGCCTACGAGCCCGAGCACTACGAGCTCCTCCGGGCGCAGCTCACCCCCGAGGCCGTGAAGGCCCACTTCGGGGAGATGGTGAAGGGGGAGGTGGAGCGCTTCGAGCTCCCCAACCTGGGCGCGCTGAACTTCCTCCTCCACGGGGCGCTGGGCGGCGGCGGCACGCTGTCCCTGATGAACGACGCCCAGGGGAAGGTCTTCAGCACCGGCATCCTCCGCATGGAGGTCGAGGTCCCCGACGACGTCGCGCAGGCGATGGCGGGCCGGGGCCGCGTCCCCGAGGAGTGGAGCGCGGAGTCCTACGGTGGCTGAGGACGTCCTCCTCTACGAGGCGCGGGACGGCGTGGCGACGCTCACGCTGAACCGTCCCGACAAGCGCAACGCCATGAACGGCGAGCTCGTGACGGCGCTGACCGAGGCGCTGGAGCGGGCGGCCGGGGACGAGGACGTCCGCGTCGTGGCGCTCCGCGGGGCGGGGAAGGACTTCTGCTCCGGCGCGGACCTGGCCGAGCTGGAGAAGATCGCCGACATGGGTCGGGAGGAGAGCATGTCCGACGCCATGCGCATGGGCGAGCTCTTCATCGCCATGCGGCGGCACCGCTGCCCGGTCGTGGCCGTGGTCCGGGGCAACGCGCTGGCCGGCGGCAGCGGGCTGGCGTCCGCCTGCGACGTGGTCCTCGCCCACGAGGACGCGCGGTTCGGGTATCCGGAGGTCCACCTGGGCTTCGTGCCCGCCATGGTGATGGCCATCCTGCGCCGGAAGCTGGGCGAGGGGCGAGCCTTCGACCTGGTGGCCCAGGGGCACCGCATCGACGCCGCCGAGGCGCACCGGATCGGCCTCGTCCAGCGCGTGTTCCCCGACGAGGGCTTCGACGGCGCCGCGGACGAGTACCTGAAGGGCCTCGCCGCCAAGCCGGCCTCCGCGCTGCGCCTCACCAAGGGGCTGCTGTACGACCTGGACGGGCTGGGCTTCGAGGAGGGCATCCGGAAGGGCGCCGAGGTGAACGCCGAGGCCCGTCGCACCCCCGAGTGCCGCGAGGGCGTGCGCCGCTTCCTGGAGCGCGCCCGCTCCGGCGACTGACCCGGCCCGGACGCGCCGTGTTTCGCCTCGACCGGGACCGCAGGGCGGGGGACCACCTCACCTGGAAGGTCCGCATCTTCACCGTCGGGGCCGTCCTGGCCATGGCCGGGATCTACTTCGAGGAGCGGTGGATGACCGGCGCCGCCATCGGGGTGCTCCTGGCCGGCTTCGGGCTGCGCTTCCTCCCGGGAGGCCGGGAGGGGGAGGGCTCGGGCGAGGGCGGGGAGGAAGCCGAGGGCGACTCCGATCCCTCCGGGGCGCGGTGAGGATCCCCGTCCCGTGTCCGAGCGCCCCTGGGACCCCCACCACGTCCCCACCGCCGCGGAGCTGAAGGCGGCGGTCCGGGCGCACGTCCCGGACGTGGACGTCGACGGGCTCCGTCCCCTGGGCTCCGGCTGGGAGTTCGACGTCTGGGAGACGCCGGACGGCTGGGTCTTCCGCTTTCCCCGCCGCCGGGAGGCCCCGCCCCAGATCCAGCGCGAGCGTGCCTTCCTGGAGCTCGTGCGTCCCGTCCTGGCGCCCGACGTCCGGGTGCCCGAGCCGGTCCTCTTCGGCGAGCCCGGCCCCTCCTTCCCCTGGCCCTTCTCGGGGTACCGGAAGGTGCCCGGGGTCGGGTGCGACACGGCCGGGGTGCCGCGGCATCCCGATCTCGCCCGCCAGCTCGGCCGGGCCCTCGGCCGCCTCCACGCCGTCCCCGAAGGCGAGGCCCGGGCGGCCGGGGTACCCGAGGACCGGGAGGGCGTGGCCGAGTGGGAGGAGGAGGCCCGGGAGCGCGTCGGCGAGCTGCCCGGCCGCTGGGAGGAGGTGGACCGGGCGCTGGAATGGCTCCACGGGTCGGGCTTCCTCCCCGAGCCGTACCAGGGACCCCTCCGGCTGATCCACAACGACCTCTGCCCGGACCACGTCCTCGTGGATCCGGACACCGGGGCGCTCACCGGCATCCTGGACTGGACCGACACCTCCCTGGCCGACCCCGCGCTGGACTTCGTCTTCCTGGCCACCTGGGGCGGGTGGAGGCTGGTGGACGAGGTGCTGGAGTCCTACGAGGGGCCGGCGCTGGACGGCGCCTTCCGGGCGCGGCTGGGGCAGATGGCGCGGATCCTGTCGCTGGTGTGGCTCCAGGAGGCGGTGGTGCGGGGCGGGGACGTGGAGAAGCACCTGGGGTGGGTGCGGAACGCGTTCGGGGGCTAGGGGGCCTTCCCGCTCCGGCGTCGCCTCCCGCGTAGCGGCGGCCGTCCCACCTCCCCATCCCCTCGCCCCGGCCCCGCCCCCATCCTGGGGCGTGCCCGACCCCGTCGCCCTCCTCCGCCGCCACTTCGGCTACCCCGGCTTCCGCCCGGGACAGGAGGAGCTGGTGCGGAGCGTCCTGGAGGGACGGGACGCCCTGGGCATCCTCCCCACCGGGGGCGGGAAGAGCGTCTGCTACCAGGTGCCGGCGCTGGCGCTGGAGGGGCTGACCCTGGTGGTCACGCCGCTGGTCTCCCTCATGGAGGACCAGGTGGGTCGGGCCCGGGAGGTGGGGCTGCGGGCGGAGTGCCTGACCGCCGGACAGGACGCCGGCACGAAGCGGCGGATCGGGCAGGCTGCGGCGGACGGAGGGCTGGACCTCCTCTTCGTGGCACCCGAGCGGCTGGAGACGGCGGGCTTCGGGCGGCTCCTGGGCCGCCTGGACGTGGCGCTCCTGGCCGTGGACGAGGCCCACTGCATCTCGGAGTGGGGCCACGACTTCCGTCCGGCCTACCGGCGCATCGGGGCGGTGCGGGCCCGGCTGGGGTGCCCGGTCCTGGCGCTCACCGCCAGCGCCACCCCCCGGGTGCGGGAGGACGTGGCCGCCAGCCTGGGCCTTCGAGACCCCCTGGTGGTGGTCCGCTCCTTCGACCGGCCGAACCTGTCCTGGTGGGTCCGCCCCCTCCGCCGCGGCGAGGACCGGCGCCGCCTCCTGGGTCGGCTGGTGCGGGCCACGCCGGGGACGGTGCTGGTCTACGCGCCCACCCGCCGCGCCGTGGAGGCCGCGCGGGACGACCTGGCGGCCCTGGGGCTGGGGGTGGAGGCGTACCACGCCGGGCTCCCGGCGGCGGAGCGCACCCGGGTACAGGAGCGCTTCCTCTCGGGGGACTGCCAGGTGGTCTGCGCCACCAACGCCTTCGGCATGGGCATCGACAAGGCCGACGTCCGGCTGGTGGCCCACCTCCAGCTCCCGGGGACGCTCGAGGCCTACTACCAGGAGGCGGGGCGGGCCGGTCGGGACGGGGAGCCCGCGGCGTGCGTGGCCCTCCGCGCCCCGGGGGACGGACGCCTGGGCCGCCGCTTCGTGGATCGGGCCCACCCGCCCCTCCGGCTCCTGCGCGGGCTCCACCACCTCCTGGGCGAGCGGGTCGACGGCCTGGGGGTCGCCCGGGTGGGGGCGGGGGAGCTTGGTCGGGACCGCCGCCTCGGCCTCGACCCCGACTCGGTGGCGGCGGCGCTGGCCGCCCTGGAGCGGGCCGGGGCGGTCCGGGTGCTGGAGGGGCCCCGGGATCCGGACGCCGCCCGCGTCCCCGGGACCGCGCCGGGACCCGCCGCCTGGCGGGTCGGCGTCCGGGCCCGCCCCCGCTGGGAGACGGCCCGCACGCTCCGCCGGTCCGCCCTGGCCAAGCTGGCGGCCGTCCGCCGCTACGGCCGCACCCGGGGGTGCCGCCGGCGGGCGCTCCTGGCCTGGTTCGGCGAGGAGGCCCCGGCCCGCTGCGACGGCTGCGACCGGTGCCGCCCCGACGCCCACCCCCTTCCGGCGCGCACCGGACGGGGCTCCGGACGGGGTCGCGCGGGGACCCGGGCCGCCGTCTATTGAGGCCGCCGCCCTCGACCGTCCGTCCTCAGCCCGCCTCCCACCCCGCCTCCATGCGGCGCTCCCACACCCTCCTGGCCCTGGCCGTGCTCTGCCTGTGCGTCGTCGCCCAGGCGGTGCCCAGCATGCGGCAGAAGTCCCTCACCTACGACGAGCTGGCCTACGTGCCGGCCGGCGCCACGTACGTGGGGACCGGGGACTTCCGTCTGAACAAGGAGCAGCCGCCCCTCATGAAGCTCCTGGCGGGGCTGGCCATGGCGCCCCTGGATCCGGAGCTCCCCCTCGACGAGGAGAGCTGGACGAGCGCCCCGGAGGTGGGCAACACCCAGTGGAACTTCGGCCGCGCCTTCCTCGAGGCGAACCCGGACCGGGAGCGCCTGGTCTTCGCGGCGCGCCTCCCCACGGTCCTGATCCACGTGCTCCTGGTCGTGGGCGCCTTCCTCCTGGCCCGGGAGCTCTACGGCCCCGCGGCGGGCCTCCTGGCGGCGGGGCTGGCGGCCTTCGACCCCAACCTCCTGGCCCACGGACGGCTGGCCACCACGGACCTGGCGCTGGCCTGCTTCGTCCTCTGGACCGTCTGGGCCGCGCGCCGCCTGACGCTCGATCCCCGTCCGCGGTGGATCCTGGCCGCCGGGCTCGCCCTGGCGATGGCGCTCCTGGCCAAGTTCTCCGGGCTGTTCCTCCTGGGCCTCCTGCCCCTGTGGGCGGTGGCGCTGGCGCTCCTTCCCGAGGGGCCGCCGGGGGTGCGGGGAGCGGCCGTGGAGCAGGGGGGGAACGAGGAGGCCACGGGTCGGCCCCCCGCCCACCGGGTCGTGTGGGCGCTGGCCGGGGCGGCGGCCGTCGTGGTGGTGGCGGTGATCCTGGTCTCCTTCGCGTACCTGGAGCCCGGACGGGTCGACCGGTACTTCCGGGACTTCGCCATGGTGAACGTCAACGTCCAGCCGGCCTTCCGGACGTACTTCGCCGGCGCGTTCCACGACGGGCGGGTCTGGTACTACTTCCTGGCCGCCTTCCTGCTCAAGACGCCCCTCGCCTTCCTCCTCCTCCTGGCGGGCCGGGTCGTGGACCACGTCCGCCACGCGGTGGAGGATCGCGCCGCCCGTGTCCTCCTCCTGGCTCCGGTGGCGGTGTGGCTCCTGGTCATCTCCTGGAAGGCGTACCAGATCGGCATCCGGTACGTGCTCCCGGTCTACCCGCTCCTCTTCGTCTGGACGGCGGGGCTCCTGGCCTCCCCCCTCCTGGGGCGGCGGTGGGCCCGGGGAGCCACGGGGCTCCTCGTGGCCTGGTTCGTGGGCTCCTCGCTCCTGGCCCACCCCCACTACCTCCCGTACGCCAACGCCCTCGCCGGAGGCCCGGACGGCGTGGTCCGGTGGCTCGACGACTCCAACGTGGACTGGGGGCAGGACCTCATCCTCCTCCGGGAGTGGATGGAAGCCGAGGGGGAGGACGAGGCATTCGTGACGCCCATGGCCGAGTACGACCCGGGGCTCTACGGGGTGCCGGGGACCTTCCTGCCCCCGCACCGGGCCCTGGCGGCGCTGGGGAGCGCCGCTCCGCCGCCGGGGCTCTACGCGGTGAGCGTCCACCTCCTGAACCGGGCGCGCCTCGATCCGCGCCTCGAGGTGGATCCCCTGACCGAACGGACGCCCCGGGCGGTGCTGGGCCACTCCATCCGGGTGTTCGATCTGCGGTAGGCGAGGGTGGGGCGGGCTCGCCCGGGAGCCCTAGCTCCCCTCCGCCGCCACCCTGCGATCGCCTCCGGGCGGGGCCACCGGCACCGACGCCGCGGCCCGGAGCATCTCCAGGTCCCCGGCGCGCCGCCTGCGGATGCGCCACAGCCGCCAGCTCTCCGCGAGCGTGTCGAGCCCGGTGCCAAGGACGTGCACCGTGGACGTGTCCTGGTTGATCAACGTCACGGGCACCGCCTCGATCTCCACGCCGGCCTGGGTGAGGAGGAGGCAGAGCTCCACGTCGAAGAGGAAGCCGTCCACCCGGAGAAGCGGGAAGACCGCCTCGGCCAGGGGGCCGGAGAAGGCCTTGAAGCCGCACTGGGTGTCCAGGTCCGAGCGGCCGAGCGCCCACCCCACCACCCGCCGGACGAGCCCGCTGGCCCAGCGGCGCACCGCCGAGGCGGCCCGGGCGTCCGAGCCCGCCAGCCGCCGGTTGCCGAAGACCGCGGGATGTCCGGCCAGCACCCTGTCCAGGGCGCCGGCCACCGCGTCCAGGCGGTACGGGAGGTCCGCGTCGGTGAAGAGCCGGCAGCGGCCCCGGGCCATCGCCATCCCCGTGGCCACGGCCCGGCCCTTCCCCCGGTTCACGGGCAGGCGTGCCGCCCGGACCTTCACGCCGTCCGCCAGCGTCTCCACGACGGACCCGGTGTCGTCGGCGCTCCCGTCGTCCACCAGGACGATCTCCCAGGTGATCCCGAGGCCCTCCAGGTGGGTCCGCAGGAGCGCCAGGCTGTCCTCCACGGCGTCCGCGCAGTCGAAGCACGGCACGACCACGGAGAGGGCGGGGGCGTCGGCGGCCGGCGGGCCGGGGACCGGGGGCGGGAGGCGTCGGGCGGGCATGGAGCAGAGTAGGCGGGACGCGCCTTTTCGGGCAACCGCAGGGGTCCTGGAGCGGAACCGTGGCCCCCCCAGCCGGGTTTCATCCCCTGCGCGTGCCCCCGGCCCGGATTCCACCTCCCGGCCGGTTGGCCGTATCTTCATGGACTCCCGGCACGGGCCGGGTGCGCCGATTCCTGTCCACTCCGCCCCAGCCATCCATGGATCGATACCTCACCGCCGACCACGTACGTCTCCAGGAGCAGGTCCGCGACTTCGCCCGGGAGCGCATCGAGCCGGTGGCGAGGGAGCTGGACGAGCGCTCCGAGTTCCCCTGGGAGAACGTGAAGGCGATGGCGGAGCGGGGCTGGCTCGGCGTGCCCATCCCCACCGAGCTGGGCGGCATGGGCCGGGACTACCTGAGCTACATCCTGGTGGTGGAGGAGCTCGCCAAGTTCGACGCCAGCCACTCCATCACGGTCTCCGCCCACACCACCCTGGGCACGTCGCCCATCCTGCACTTCGGCACCGAGGACCAGAAGCGGCGCTTCATCCCGCCGCTCGCCTCGGGCGAGGTCCTGGGAGGCTTCGGCCTCACCGAGCCCGGGGCGGGCTCCGACGCCTCCGGCACCCGCACCCGCGCGGTCCGGGAAGGCGACGGCTACCGGGTCAACGGCGCCAAGATCTTCATCACCCACGCCGGGGTCGGGGAGATCTTCACCGTGACCGCGGTCACCGACCCCGAGGCCGGCGCCCGGGGCATCTCCAGCTTCGTCATGTGCAAGCCCACGACGGACCTGGAGACCGCCCGCGAGATCGGCTTCGGACACAAGGACGACCTCCCCTTCGCCGAGGGCCTCAAGGCCGGCAAGAAGGAGGACAAGATGGGCTGGCGGGCCTCCGACACCCGGGAGCTCCTCATGGAGGACGTCTACGTCCCCGAGGAGAACCGCATCGGGAAGGAGGGCGAGGGCTTCATCAACTTCATGAAGACCCTGGACGCCGGACGCATCGGCGTGGCGGGGCTGTCCCTGGGCCTGGCCCAGGGCGCCTTCGAGAGCGCCGTGCGGTACTGCAACGGCCGGGAGCAGTTCGGCCAGCGGGTGTGGGACTTCCAGCAGGTCCAGTTCAAGCTGGCGGACATCGCCACGGAGCTGGAGGCCGCCCGCCACCTCACCTACCACGCGGCCTGGCTCAAGGACAACGGGAAGCCGTACTCCCGGGAGGCCGCCATGGCCAAGCTCTACGCATCCGAGCTGGCCATGAAGTCCTCGCTCGTCGCCATCCAGGTCATGGGTGGCGCCGGCTACACCAGCGATTATCCGGTGGAGCGCATGATGCGCGACGCCAAGATCTGCGAGATCGGCGAGGGCACCAGCGAGATCCAGCGTCTGGTCATCGCGAGGCACGTCCTGACCGACGTGCTGGCCGATCCCGCCACCGACGCATCCACGCCCGAGGCCAGGAAGGCCGCGGGAGCACACAGCGCCTGACTCGACGGCTGCGGAGGCGGTCCGCGGTGGTGCGGGGGGTTCGACCCCGTCCGCCACGAGCCGTGCCGCGCTCACAGGACCAGGCACCGGGCGGTCGCCCGAGGCCGGCTCCGGACCCCGGACGGGTCCGAGTCGGTCGGGGACGCGCGCAGGTGCCGGGACCGGGAATCGCCGGTCGGGTCGGCATGGGAGACAACGAGCTTTGAAGAGAGAGATTCTGGTGAGCGCCACGCCCCAGGAGTCCTGGGTCGCGCTCATCGAAGACGACCAGCTGGTCCAGATCATGCTCGACCGGGCGGATCAGGATCGCCTGGTCGGCGACATCTTCCTGGGCCGCGTCGACGCGGTCCTTCCCGGCATCCAGGCCGCCTTCGTGGACATCGGCCGGGACAAGGCGGGCTTCCTCCACGTCTCGGACCTGAACGTCGACGAGGACGAGGAGGAGGACGACGACAACGGGAACGGCAACGGGAACGGAGGGCGCCGTCGGCGGAGCCGGAAGCACCCGCCCATCCAGGAGCACCTCCAGAAGGGTCAGACGATCCTCGTCCAGGTGACCAAGGAGCCCATCGGGACCAAGGGGCCCCGCCTCACGGCGCAGGTCTCCCTGCCCGGCCGCTACCTGGTCTACATGCCCTACTCCTCCCACGTGGGCATCTCCCGGAAGATCGAGGGCCGCGAGCAGCGCTCCCGGCTCCGGGCCATGGCCAAGGAGATCCTCCCTGCGGACTCCGGCGGGCTGATCGTCCGCACGGTGGGCGAGGAGGTCACGAAGAAGACGCTGGAGAACGAGTTCAAGGGCCTCCACACGTCGTGGAAGAAGGTGCTGGCCAAGGCGGAGAGCGTCACGGCGCCGGCGCCCGTCCTCCGGGAGGCCAAGCTCATCAGCGGCGTGATCCGCGACCTCTTCAGCGACAAGTTCGACGCGCTCCGGATCGACGACAAAGCGGTCTACGACGACGTGGCCGCGTACGTGGAGAGCGTGGACCCGGACCTCATGGACCGCGTCCACTACCACTCCGGGGAGGTGCCCCTCTTCGACGAGTACGACGTGGAGGAGGAGATCCAGCAGGCCTTCCAGCCCAAGGTCGGGCTGAAGTCCGGCGGGCATCTCGTGATCCAGCCCACGGAGGCCCTGGTCTCCATCGACGTGAACACGGGGCGCTTCACGGGGAAGGGGAAGAAGGACCCCGAGGAGACGATCCTGCGCACGAACCTGGACGCGGCCCGGGAAGTGGCCAAGCAGCTCCGCCTCCGGGACATCGGCGGGATCATCGTGGTGGACTTCATCGACATGGAGTCCCAGGCGAACCGGGACAAGGTGCTCCACGAGCTCCGGAGCCACCTGGGCCGGGACCGGGCGCGCACCAAGACCTTCGAGATCTCCAGCCTGGGCCTGGTGGAGATGACGCGGCAGCGGGTGCGGCCGTCCCTGTTCCAGTCGCTGACCGAGGAGTGCTCCATGTGCGGCGGGGCGGGGCGGGTCTACACCCCGGCCACCGTCGTGCGCCGCATCGAGCGGAGCCTCCGTCGGGCCGCGGCCGCCCGCGACGAGCAGCAGATCGTGGTGCGGGTCCACCCCGAGGTGGCGCTCCAGGTCATCGAGGAGGAGCCCGACTTCCTCAAGCGGCTCCAGAAGCGCATGCGCCTCGACCTCGAGCTCCGGGACGACCCGCTCATGCGGCAGGACGAGTTCCGCCTCCTGGCGGGCCCGGCGGAGACCGACGTGACCGAGAAGTACGTGGCGGCGTGACGCCGCCCGGGGCCGTCAGGGCGGGGGCTCCTGGACGTGCGAAGCGCCCACGCCTTGACCTCCCCGCCGTAGAGTCCGACATTTACAGGCTCTACACCGATATCAGACCCTGACCAGGGACCTTTGAGCATGTACGCGGTATTCCAGACCGGCGGTAAGCAGTTTCGGGCCGAGCCCGGGGCGCGGATCCGGATTCCCAGCCTCGACGTCGAGCCCGGCGAGACCGTCACGTTCGACCGGGTGCTTCTCACCGGCGACGGTGAGGACGAGGTCAAGGTGGGCACGCCCGTCGTAGACGGCGCCGCCGTGAAGGCGGAGGTGGTTCGCCACGGCCGGGCCGACAAGATCATCGTCTTCAAGCGGAAGCGCCGGAAGGGCTACCGCAAGAAGCAGGGTCATCGCCAGAACTTCACGGAGATCCGGGTCGACGAGGTGGCGCTCGGCTAGAGCGCGGGCCTTCGTCGAACCCCGACCGATCAAGCACGGGAGCATCCCATGGCACATAAAAAGGGCGTAGGCTCCAGCAGGAACGGCCGCGACAGCAACCCCCAGTACCTGGGTGTGAAGCGCTACGGTGGCCAGCCCGTCCGCGCCGGCAGCATTCTCATCCGGCAGCGGGGAACCAAGTTCCATCCCGGCCGCAACGTCAAGCGCGGCGGGGACGACACCCTCTTCAGCCTCATCGACGGCGTGGTGAAGTTCGAGCGCATGAACCGCCGCGAAGTCATCTCGGTGTACGCCGCGGACTAGTCCCGGCACACAGCACCCGGAGGTCCGCCCCGCGAGCGTCTCGTGGGGCGGACCTCTTCGCTTTCCCCCGTCCGGGGGAACCGCGCAGCTCCTCATGTAGTACCTTGGAGGAGCCACGTGCGCGGCCTCGGAGCGCATCCGCATGTCGGATCCCGGGCCTCGGCCCACGCTCCGGACCCTCCGCGCCTCCCCTCTTCGGGCCGTCCGCAACCTGGACGGCGGTTCGTCCGTAGGAAGGGAGGACGCGCAGAAAAGGAAGGCTTCGATGATCGATCTCGATCCTCGCGGACCCCAGGTCCGATCCCATAGAGGGGACGCGCAGTCGGCGTCCTCCGACCGGCCGGCGCTGTCGGCTTCCCGCATCTCCCAGACCCTCGCCCTCGTCGGCATCCTCGGCGCCTCGGTCTGGCTCTCCCGCGACGCGGGGCCCTCGAGCCCGGTGGAGCAGTCCACCTCCGAGCTCATGGCCTCGCTGGACCCCTCCGCCACCCTTCCGCTCCAGGTCAACGAGCGGGTGGAGAAGTGGGTCGACCGCTTCCGCACGGACCAGCGTCCCAACTTCGAGCGCCTCCTGCGGCGCCAGGGGCTGTACGGGGACATGATCCGCGCGAAGCTCCGGGAGCGCGGCATGCCCGAGGAGCTCCTCTACCTGGCCATGATGGAGTCCGGGTTCTCTCCCCGGGCCGTCTCCAAGGCTTCGGCGGTGGGGGTCTGGCAGTTCATGGGCCCCACGGCGCTCCAGTACGGCCTCCGGGTCGACGAGTGGGTGGACGAGCGCCGGGACCCCATCCGGGCCACCGACGCCGCCCTGGACTACCTGGAGCACCTCCAGGGCCGCTTCGGCTCCTGGTATCTGGCGGCCGCGGCGTACAACGCCGGGCCCGGCCGGGTGGAGCGGGTCCTCCGTCGGTACGCCGACGGCCGGACCGGCGAGGAGGAGCTCTACTGGGAGGTCTGGGAGCACCTGCCCTTCGAGACGCGTGAGTACGTGCCGCGGATCCTGGCCGCCACCCTCCTGGCCGAGAACGCCACCGAGTACGGCTTCGACGTCGAGGAGGATCCGGCGCGGCGCTACGAGCGGGTCTTCGTGCCCGGCCGCACGTCGCTGCGGACGCTGGCCCGGACCAGCGAGACCGACCTGGCGCTCCTCCGGGAGTTGAACCCCCAGCTCGTCCGGGGCGTCACGCCGCCCGACGAGCTCTATCCCCTCCTGGTCCCCGTGGGCTCCTCGCCCATGGTGGTGGCCTCCATGGTCCGGGCCGGGCGCGGGAGCGCGCTGGCCGACGACTGAGGCCCGCAGGTGGCGTTCAGGCCCCGTCGGCGGGGTCGGCGTCGTCCTCCGGCGAGGGCGAGGCGGGCGGGAGGGGCGGGCCCCAGCGGGTCCGCCCCTCCTGCTCGTCCCGGGCGGACGACATGATCCGCCAGATCACGTCGCGCACCAGCTCCTCGTCCACCTCCAGCTCCCGGGCCAGCGCCGCGGCCCGGCGGACCACCCGGGCCTCCTGGGCGGGATCGAGCACGGGCAGCCCCTCGGCCGCCTTGGCCTCGCCGATGCGGAGCACCAGGGAGCGCCGTTCGCCCACGAGGCGGACCAGCTCCTCGTCCACCTCCCGGATCCGGGCGCGGAGGGCGTCCAGGTCCGCTCCGTCCGGGGCGCTCACGCCGCCGCCTCCACGTCCCCGCAGAACCGCTCGACGTGGGCCCGGTCCTGGGCCGGGGTGGCCAGGCTCGCCGCCACCAGCACCGGAACGTGGACCACGAGGCCCAGCACCCCTTCGTGGATGCCGAAGGGCTTGAGCTCCGGATTCAGGTAGAAGAAGAGCGCGGTGCCCCAGCCCGCCAGCAGCCCCGCCACCACCCCCTTCGTCGTGGCCCGGCGCCAGTAGAGGGCCGCCACGATGGGCGGAGCGAGCTGGGAGACGATCCCGTACGCCGTCGCCAGGAGCTGCACCAGCGACGTCCCGCCGCCCACGGCCCCCCAGTACGCCAGGGCGCCCACCGTGAGCACCAGCAGGCGCATGAGGAGCCGGCGTCTGTCCTCGGAGAGCTCCTTGAAGGGTCCGATGCCGTCCTCCACCACCACGGAGGCCGCGGCGTGGAGGAGGGCGTCCCCGGTGGACATGGAGGCGGAGAGCGCGCCGGCGCAGAAGAGGCCCACCACCAGCGTGGGAAGCTCGACGTTCAGGATCATGAAGGGCAGGATGAAGTCCGGGTCGTCGGGCGCCACGGGGAAGAGGACGCCGCTGAACCCGATGAGGAAGACCGGGATGAGGAAGAGCTGGAAGGTGGGGAAGAGGATCACAGTGCGGCGCAGCGTGTCGTCGTCCCGGGCGGTGAACGCCTTCATGAAGAGGTGGGGCCACATCATGAGGCCCACGGCGCTCACCAGGATGTAGCTCGAGTACGCGCCCCAGCCCCACGGGGTCCCGTCGGCGGCCAGCCCGGGCGTCGTGAGGAGCTCGGGGCGCGCCTGGGCGAGCTGCTCGAACATGGGGCCCACCCCGCCGTAGAGGCGCCACGGCAGGTAGAGGCCCAGCGTCCAGGCGATCACCACCATGAAGATCCCCTGGAAGGTGTTCGTCCACCCCACGGCCATCGCCCCGGACGCCAGCACGTAGATGAGGACGATCCCGTACGCCACCAGGGCGCCGAGCCAGAGGGGCACGTGCCCCGCGGTCACGGCTTCGATGACGATGCCGGCGCCCCGGATCTGGATGGTGACGTAGGGGATGAAGGCCACCACGCTGAGGAGCGCCACCAGCGCCGAGAGCCCGCGGGAGGGGAAGCGTCCCCGGAGCAGCTGCGCCTGGGTGACGAACCCGAAGCGGCGGCCCAGAGCCGCCGCCCGGGGGCCCATCCAGTAGAAGGGCGCCATGCCCAGCACGCCGTACGACAGGATGTAGAAGGCCGCCGCGCCCCGGGAGTACGTCCACCCGGGCCCGCCCAGGAAGGCGAAGGAGCTGAAGACCGTGGCTCCGGTGATGAAGTACATGACCAGGAGGCCGAAGGAGCGGTCGGCGGCGACGTAGCCCGCCACGGAGTGGGTGGCCTTCCGCCCCGCCGCCAGCCCGATGGCCAGCGTCACCGCCAGGTAGGCGGCGATGAAGAGGCTGATCGTGACCCAGGACTCCATCAGCCCTCCCCGGCCGGACGCTCGGGAGCCCCGGCGCGCCGGTGGCGCGCCTCCACCCGGTCCAGCGCCCACAGCACGGGGACCGCGCCCGCCACCCAGAGCGCGGGCCAGGCGAAGGAGAAGGGCAGCCCCAGCACCGTGGGCTCCACCCGCGCCGCCGGGACGGCGCCGGGCCAGACGACGGCCACGAGCATGAGGACCAGGTAGGTCCCCGCGAGGGCCCGCGCCCCCCGGAGGCTCACCGCGCCCCTCCGGCCCCGCCCGTCCCGCCCGGGCGCCGCTCGGCCTCCACCCGCGCCTTCACGTCCAGCGGCACCCGGGTGCCGTGGTCGGTGACGCCGGCCAGCCGGGAGAAGTACGCCCACGTGGCCTGGGACACAGCCTCGATGAGGGCCCCGCCGTTCCCGCCGTAGTTGGACATGACCGAGAGGGCGTAGGGGCGGTCCGGCAGGTCCACCAGCGCCCAGACCGTGGCCACGCCGGTGATGCCGCCGGGCTTGAAGGCCACGGCCACGTCGCCGGGGAGGGGGGCGCGGACGGGGTGGCTCTTGGGGATCTCCAGGATGGCGCGGACCCGGTCGCACGCCTCCACGCCCATGGGCAGCTCGCAGGCGTGGATCCGCTCCATGATCCGCGCCGCCTCCCGGGGGGTGGAGAGGTTCTCGTTGCCCCGCGCCGACTCCTCGGGGCGGATCATCTTCCGCTGGAGCAGGGTGCTCGGCGCGCCCAGCGACGCCGAGAGGGCGTTGACCGCCTCCATGCCCAGGCGGTCGATGAGGACGTTGGTGGCCGTGTTGTCCGAGTACACGATCATGTAGATCGCCCAGTCCTCCAGGGAGAGGGCGGTCCCCCCGTCGGTGAGCCACCGCAGCACGCCGCTGCCGCCGGTGCGCACCGCGTCGGTCATCTCCACCCGCTCCGAGAGGAGCCCCGGCTCGTCCTCGGCGCGGCGGAAGAGCTCCAGGAGGATGGGGATCTTGATGGCGCTCGCCTGGGGGAAGACGAGCTCGTCGTCCACCGCGAAGCGACGCCCGTCGGTGAGGTCGACCACGTGCACGCCGGCCACCCCGTGGTAGCCCTCCACCAGCGCCTCCAGCTCCGCCTGGAGCTTCCCGGCCAGGATCTCGCGGTGGGCCTCCTGGGCCCCGAGCGCCGGGGGCGTCCCGACCAGGAGGACGCCGAGGACGAGGGGCGCGAGTCGGCGGAGCGGGGCGCGGCGGGCACGTCGGGACACGGATCCTCCCGGTGGGGGTGGGCTCGGAGGCGGCTATGGTAGCCCTCCCCGGGCGCCGGGGCGAGGCGGCCGGGGGGCCTTGGCACGGCGGCCATCCGTGTAGATTACGTGCGTCCTTCGCAACGCTCCCCTCACCGACGCCTCGCCCATGCCCATTGCCACTCCGGACCAGTTCGCCCGCATGCTCGACGCGGCCCAGGAGGGCGGCTACGCCTATCCGGCCATCAACTGCACGTCGATCCTGACGCTGAACGCCGCCATGAAGGGCTTCCACGACAGCAAGTCCGACGGGATCATCCAGTTCTCCACCGGCGCGGGCTCCTTCGCGTCGGGGCTGACGGCGTCGGACTCGGTGGCCGGGGTGATCGTCCTGGCCGAAGCGGCCCACCGCCTGGCGGAGCAGTACGACTGCCTGGTGGCGCTGAACACGGACCACTGCCAGCCCGAGAAGGCCGAGACGTTCCTCAAGCCCCTCATCGAGGCGACGGCGCGGCGCCGGGCCCGGGGCGAGACGAACCTCTTCCAGAACCACATGCTGGACGCCTCGATCCTCCCCCTGGAGGAGAACATGGCGCTCTCTCGGGAATACCTGGAGCTGTGCGCCGAGCACGAGATCGTCCTCGAGGTCGAGGCCGGCGTGGTGGGCGGCGAGGAGGACGGAGCCGCCGGGACCGAGGACATGCCGTCGGAGAAGCTGTACACGACCCCCGAGGACATGCTGGCCGTCTACGAGGCCCTCCACGACCTGGGCCGGTTCACCTTCGCCGCCACCTTCGGGAACGTCCACGGGCACTACAAGCCCGGCGCGGTGCAGCTCAAGCCCCACATCCTGAAGGAGGGGCAGGCGGCCGTGGTGGAGAAGTACGGCGAGGACGCCGAGATGGACCTGGTCTTCCACGGCGGGAGCGGCTCCCGCCTCGAGGAGATCCGGGAGACGCTGGGCTACGGCGTCGTGAAGATGAACGTGGACACCGACACCCAGTACGCGTTCACCCGTCCCATCGCCGACCACATGCTGAAGAACTACGACGGCGTGCTCAAGATCGACGGGGAGGTGGGGAACAAGAAGGTCTACGACCCGCGCGCCTACCTGAAGAAGGCGGAAGCGGCCATGGCGGAGCGGGTCGGCGAGGCCTGCTCGGACCTCTTGAGCGTGGACCGGACGCTGCACGGACAGATCTGATCGACCTCGGCCCGAGGCTTCCGGGACGTCCCTCCGGGGCCGTCCCGGAGGCCGAAAGGCCGGTCCGACTCTTGCGTAAGGGTTTCGGCGGAGGCTGATTGCCTCCATGGACCTCGCCGGAGAAGGACGGATGCAGCGGACCCGAGTGCAGCGTGGCGCCGGCCACGCGCGTGATCCGGGCGACCCCCGTGGTCGCGGCTCGGGCCGCGTCCGCCGCTCCCGGCGGCATCTCCCGGCGGCGCCCGCCGCCCTCCTCCTGGCCGTGCTGGCCCTCTCGCCGCCGGCGTCCTCCGCCGGGGCCCAGGAGGTCCACGGGCGCCTTCTCGACGACGTGGACGGCACGCCCATCGTGGGAGCCTACGTCGGCCTGGAGCAGGGTGGGGCGGCGGTCTCGACCACCCTCACCGGCGCCTCCGGCGACTTCCGCCTCCGGGCGCCCGCCTCGGGGCTCTACACGCTCCGGGCCGAGTACCTGGGCTACGCGGACGCCCTGGTCGAGGTGGAGGCCGGTCCCGCCGAGCTCGCCCCGGTCGTGGTCTACCTCGAGCCCCGGGCCCTGGAGCTCGAGGGGCTGGTGGCCAACGTCGAGCGGCAGTGCGACGTGCCGCCGGAGGTGGGCCGTCGGGTCGTCGAGCTGTGGGACGAGGTCTCGAAGGTCTTCCAGGTGGCGGTCGTGGCCGGGGTCCAGGAGCTCTACCTCTTCGAGGCGGAGCGGTGGACCCGGACCCTGGACCTGGACCGGCTGCGCGTCCAGAGCGAGGAGCGCTCCAGCCAGGCGGGCCTCCAGCGGGGCAGCCCCTTCGTGAGCCTGCCCGCGGCGTACCTGGCGGAGCACGGCTACATCCAGCGGGACTCCACGGGCACCAACGTCTACCTGGCCCCGGACCCCGCGGTGCTCCTCTCCCAGAGCTTCCAGGACACCCACTGCTTCGGGTTCACCGCGGATCCTCCGGAGGACGGCGAGGACGACTGGATCGGGATCGTCTTCGAGCCCCGGGACCTGGACGCCCGGGACATCGAGGGCACGCTCTGGCTGGAAGCGGACGGGTACGGGCCCCGGCGCCTGGACTACCGGTACCGGAACCTCCCGTGGCCCTTCCGCACCGACCAGGTGGGGGGCCGCATGGTGTTCGACCGCCTCCCCGACGGGCCGTGGATCGTGCGCCAGTGGCGGATCCGCATGCCCAAGGTGTCCCAGACCCACTACCGCCTCACCGCCCAGCTCCAGGCCCAGCAGAAGTGGCTCCTGGAGGGGCTGACCGAGGTGGGCGGCGAGGTCATCCGGGCCCTTGGACCGGGCGGCGCCATGGTCCGCTTCGGCAACCCGGGCCGCCTCACCGGGGTGGTCCGCGACACCCACGGCACCCGCGTGGCCGACGGCCGGATCTCCCTCCGGGGCACCCACTTCCGGGCCCGGACCGACGAGCTGGGGAACTACGCGTTCCAGGACGTGCCCGCCGGCCGCTACGGGTTGAGCTGGTCCTCGGAGACGCTGGACTCCCTCGGGCTCGAGCCCCAGCAGGGCGTGGTGCAGATCGGGGCGGGGGAGGCCCTCCGTCACGACCTGAGCGTGCCCTCGATCTCCGACGCCATCGTGTCCCTCTGCCAGGCGGCGCCCCAGGGCTCGGTGGGCGAGGGCTCCGCGATCCTCCGGGGCGTGGTGCGCACCTTCCGGGGCGCCGTGCCCGACTCGGCGGAGGTCCGGGTGACGTGGGAGGGGGAGCTGGACATCTCCATGCTCGCCCCCGGGCTGGGCGTCCGGACCGGGCGCACGGGCGTCCTGGCCCCGGTGGGGCCCGACGGGCGCTGGGTGGCGTGCGGCCTTCCCGGCGACGTCCCGTTGGAGGTCGAGGCCCGGTGGGCGGATCTCCGGACCACCCCGGGGAGCAGCCCCGAGGCGGTCACCCTGGCCGAGGGGGAGATCCGGGGCCTGGGGGCCCTCTCGCTGCCGCCCCGGGCGTCGCTGGCCACCACCTTCCAGCTCGAGCCGCTGGAGGTGGCGGTGGAGGGCGCCATCCGGGAGCTCCGCGACATCGGCGTGCGCCGGGGCCAGCTCGGCCGCCGCTTCATGACCTTCGAGGCGCTCCAGGCCGCCGAGTTCGACGCCCGGGACGTCATGGACCTGCTCCAGCGGCAGAACGTCCCCGGCATCACCATCAGCCGGAGCGACACGGGTCCGCCCTGCATCGCCTCGAACCGGTACGTGCGCCTCCGGGAAGGGAGCCCGGACCGCCTGTGCGCCGCGGTCTACGTGGACGGAAACCGGGTGGAGCCCCGGGAGGCGGCCATCCTTCCCACCGAGGCCATCGCGGCCATGGCGTTCCTGCGGGCCTTCGAGGCCCAGGCGCGCTTCGGGAAGGGAGCCGAGGGCGGGGCGCTGGTGATCTGGACGAACCAGGGCGGCAAGCGGGACCCCAGCTAGGCACGGGCACCGGACGGCGCCCGTCGGCGGGAGCCTCCTACGAGGAGGAGGCCAGCGCCCGCTCCATCAGGTCGGCCCGCACCCCCATGTGGGAGGCGTCCCAGACGGCCACGCCGTCCTCCACCAGGATCGCCTGGGGAGAGGCGTGGGGCACGCCCAGGAGCCGGGCGGCCTCCTGGGCCAGCGGGCGCTGGGCGATGACGTCCAGCCAGTACACCGGCACGTCGGGGCCCTTCGCCCGGAACGCCTGGACGTTCTCCCAGCTCCACTGGGAGACGCCGCACGCGAAGGAGTGCTTGTAGAGGAAGAAGCGGCCGCCCTCCTCCAGGAGGCGCGCCAGCAGGTCGGCGTCCATCTTCCGCATGCCGCCGAAGGGCGCCTCGCGATCCTCCGTCACCGGCCCGTCCACTCGGCCCGGCGCTTCTCCATGAAGGCGCGCACGCCCTCCCGGCCGTCGTCGGAGGCGAAGGCCGCCAGGAAGAGCTCCTTCTCGTACTCCAGCCCCGCCGAGAGGGGCATCTCGAAGGCCGCCCGGGTGGCCTGCTTGGCCAGGCGCAGGGAGACGGGGCTCCAGCGCGCCATGCGGCCCGCCAGCTCCAGCGCCCGCTCCAGGTGCCCGCCCTCCTCGGTGAGGAACTCCACCAGCCCGATGCGGTGGGCCTCCTCGGCCTCGACCATGTCGCCGGTGAGGGCCATGCGGAGGGTGTGCCCGCGCCCCACGAGTCGCGCCAGGCGCTGCGTGCCCCCGCCCCCGGGGATCAGCCCGATGCGGATCTCGGCCTGGCTGATTCGCGCCGTGGCGTCGGCCACCCGGATGTCGCACGCCAGGGCCAGCTCCGAGCCCCCGCCCAGGCAGAAGCCGTGGATGGCCGCGATCACCGGCTTGGGGAAGTCGGCCACCGTCTCGTAGACGCGGCGGCGGTCGTAGACCTCACGCTGCTCCACGTGGGAGCGGGCGGCGAACTCGCCGATGTCGGCCCCGGCCACGAAGGCCTTGTCCCCGGCGCCGTGGATCACGACCACGCGGACGTCGTCGTCGGCCTCCAGGGCGTCGAAGGTCTCCATGAGGAGCCGGCGCACCTCGGTGTTGAGGGCGTTCAGCTTGTCCGGGCGGTTCAGCGTGACCACGGCGATGTGGTCGTCGCGCTTCTCGACGAGGACGGGGGAATCGGCCATCTCGGTCACTTCTCGCTCCAGTCGTAGAATCCCTGTCCGCTCTTCCGGCCCAGCTTGCCCTCGTCCACCATGCGGCGGAGGAGCTCCGGCGGTCGGAAGGCCTCCGAGTCCAGCTCCTGGTGCAGGTACTCGGCAATGCCCAGGCGCACGTCGAGGCCCACCAGGTCCGTGAGCTTCAAGGGGCCCATGGGGTGGCGGTAGCCCAGCTCCATGGCCTTGTCGATGTCGGCGGCCGTGGCCACGCCCTCCTCCACCATCCGGATGGCCTCCATGCCCAGGACGATGCCCAGGCGGGACGAGGCGAAGCCGGGGGCGTCCTTCACCACCACCGGCTCCTTGCCCAGGCGGCGCACGAAGGCCACGGCGGTGTCCCGGGCCTCGTCGGACGTCTCGGGGCCCCAGACCACCTCCACCAGCTTCATGATGTGGACGGGGTTGAAGAAGTGGAGGCCCAGGAAGCGCTCCGGAGCCGACACGGCCCCGGCGATCCTCTCGATGGAGATGGACGACGTGTTGCTGGCCAGGAGCGCGCCTTCGGGCGCGGCGGCGTCCACGGCGCCGAAGATCTCCGTCTTGAGCTCCAGCGACTCAGGCGCGGCCTCCACCACCAGGTCCGCCTCGGCCACGGCGTCGCCCACGTCGGTGGCCCCGGAGAGGTTGCCCAGGACCGTGTCCCGCTCCTCCTCGGTGACCTTCCCGCGGTCGATGCCCTTGTCCAGGTTGCCCCGGATGCGGTCGAGGCCCGCCTGGACGGCGTCCTGGTCGATGTCGTACAGGACGGTGCGGCACCCGGCCGCGGCGGTCACCTGGGCGATCCCGTGGCCCATGGTCCCGGCCCCCAGGACGGCCACCCGCTCGATGCCGGCGGCCCGCGCCTCGGCGTCCTTCGCTCCGTCGCTCATGCTCCCTCCACCAGCGTGGCGATGCCCTGGCCGACCCCGATGCACATGGTGGCCAGGCCCCGGGCGGCCTCGCGCCGCTTCATCTCGTG
>CAZMTA010000001.1:159144-240528 GCA_964569085.1 uncultured Gemmatimonadaceae bacterium
ACCACGCGGACCAGGGGCTCGAGCCCCAGCTCCTTCCCGCGCTCGGCGGAGACCACGAGGAGCGCCGCGGCGCCGTCGTTGATCCCCGAGGAGTTGCCCGCCGTCACCGTGCCGTCGCTCCTGAAGACCGGACGGAGCCTGGCCAGGACCTCGGCCGTGGTGCCGGGGCGGGGGTGCTCGTCGGTGTCCACCACCAGGTCGTCGCCCTTCCGCTGGGGGATGCGGACCGGGACGATCTCGTCGGCGAAGCGCCCGGCCTCCATGGCCTCGGCGGCGCGCTTCTGGCTCTCCGCCGCGAAGGCGTCCTGGGCCTCGCGGCTCACGCCGAACTCCTCGGCCACCACCTCGGCGGTCTGGCCCAGGCCGATGGTCCACTGGTCCGGGAGCTTCGGGTTGGCGAAGCGCCAGCCCAGGACCGTGTCCGCCGTCTTCGGGTGGCCCCGGGAGTAGGCGTGCTCCGGCTTGAGCATGACGTAGGGCGCGCGGCTCATGCTCTCCACGCCGCCCACCACGAACGCGTCCCCCTCGTCGGCGGCGATGGCGTGGAAGGCCGAGTTCACCGCCTGGAGCCCGGAGCCGCACAGCCGGTTCACCGTCTGGCCCGGCACCGTCACGGGCAGGCCGGCGCGGAGGAGCGCCATGCGGGCCACGTTGCGGTTGTCCTCGCCGGCCTGGTTGGTGCACCCGAAGATCACGTCGTCGATGCCGGCGGGGTCGATGCCGGTGCGCTCCACGAGCGCCTCGATGACGTGGGCCGCCAGGTCGTCGGGGCGCACCCCGGCCAGGCCGCCGCCGTGGCGGCCGATGGGCGTGCGGACCCCGTCGACGATCCAGGCTTCGCGTCCGCTCATCGGTCCAGCGCCACCCAGACGCTCTTGGTCTGGGTGTACTTCTCCAGCGCCGACTGCCAGCCCAGGTCCCGGCCGAAGCCGGACTGCTTGTAGCCGCCGAAGGGGGAGGCCGAGTCGTACTGATTGTAGGTGTTCACCCACACCGTGCCGGCCTTGATCTCGGCGGCCATGCGGTGGGCCTTGCCCACGTCGCGCGTCCACACGCCGGCGGCCAGCCCGTACAGGGTGTCGTTGGCGATGCGGATGGCGTCGTCCATGTCCTCGAAGGGGATCACGGCGGCCACGGGCCCGAAGATCTCCTCCCGGGCGATCTTCATGTCCGGCTCCACGTCGGCGAAGACCGTGGCGGTGACGAAGTTGCCCTTCCCGTCCACCGTGGTGCGCTCGCCGCCGGTCACCAGGCGGGCGCCCTCGGCCTTCCCGGCCTCGACGTAGCCCATGACCCGCTCGAGCTGCTCCTCGGAGACGATGGCGCCCAGGCGCGTGTTGGAGTCCATGGGATCGCCCACGGTCATGCCCTCGGCCCGGGCGGCGAACTGCTCCACGAAGTCGTCGTAGACCGCCCGCTCCACCAGGATGCGGCTCCCGGCGGCGCAGACCTCGCCCTTGCCGTAGAAGATGCCGGTCGAGGCGCCGCGCACGGCGCCCTTCAGGTCGGCGTCGGCGAAGATCACGTTGGGGCTCTTCCCGCCCAGCTCCAGCGACACCTTCTTGAGCGTCTCCGCGGCCTCGCGCATGACGATCTTCCCGACCTGGGTGGAGCCGGTGAAGGCCACGGCGTCCACGCCCTCGTGCTTCACCAGCGCCGAGCCGGCGGTCTCGCCGAAGCCGGGCACCACGTTCAGGATCCCCTCGGGGAAGCCCACCTCCGCGGCCAGCTCGCCCAGGCGGAGGGCCGTGAGGGGGGTCTGCTCCGCGGGCTTGTGGACCACCGCGTTCCCGGTGGCCAGCGCCGGCGCGATCTTCCACGAGGCCAGGTTCAGCGGGAAGTTCCACGGGGTGATGATCCCCACCACGCCCACCGGCTCCCGGAGCGTGTAGTTCAGGAACGGCCCCGATACGGGGATCGTGGTCCCCTCGATCTTGTCGGCCATCCCCGCGAAGTAGCGGAACGTCTCCACCACGGTGGGGAGGTCCACCTTCCGCGACTCGAAGTAGGGCTTGCCGTTGTCGGCCGTCTCGAGGTGGGCCAGCTCGTCGGCGTTGGCCTCGATGGCGTCGGCCAGCTTGAAGAGGAGGACGGACCGCTTGTGGGCGCTCATGCGCGCCCAGGCCTTGCCGGCCACGGCGGCGCGGGCGGACTGCACGGCCTTGTCCACGTCGGCCGCCTTGGCCTCGGCCACCTGCGTGATCTCCTCGCCGGTGGCGGGGTTCACGGTGGCGAAGGTGGCGCCGTCCTCGGCGTCGGTCCAGGCGTTGTCGATCCAGAGTCGGTTCGGGGCGTCGCTCATGTCGTCCCAGGTGGGGGAGGGGGGTACGAAAACGACGGGGCCCGGACTGGTCCGGACCCCGTCGTCACCATCGGTGTCCGGGGGCTCAGCGGCCCTCGAACTCGGCCTTCCGCTTCTCCACGTACGCGGCCAGACCTTCCTTGGCGTCGCTGGACGCGAAGAGCTGGGCCTGCAGCTCGCGCTCCAGGGCCAGGGCCAGCTCGAAGGGGAGCTCCGCGCCGGTCTGCACCGAGCGCTTGATGAGCCCCACGGCCTTGGTGGCCTTGTTCGGGGTGGTGAAGGACGCGGCGTACTCCAAGACCTGCTCGAGGAAGGAGTCCCGGTCCTCGCTGTCGTAGACCTCGTTGACCAGCCCGAGCTCGTGGGCCTTGTCGAAGCCGAACGTCGTGCCTTCCGCCATGAGCTGGATGGCCTTGGGCTTGCCCACCAGGCGCACGAGGCGCTGGGTGCCACCGGTGCCCGGGAGCACGCCGAGGGCGACCTCGGGGAGGCCCACCTTGCCGGCGTCCTTGCGCGCGATGCGGATGTCGGCGGCCATGGCGATCTCGAGGCCCCCGCCGACGGTGTGCCCGTTGAGTGCCGCGATGACGAGCTTGGGCGTGTGCTCCAGCCGGTTCAGCGTCTCGTTGGCGTGGAGGCAGAAGCAGTACTTCCAGTCCGGATCCGCCTCGTTGAGCATGCCGATGTTGGCGCCGGCGCAGAAGAACTTCTCCCCGGCCCCGGTGATGACGATCACCTCGACGTCGTCGTCGAACCGAGCCTGGACGATGGCGGTGTCCAGCTGCCGCATCATCTCGTGGGTGTAGGTGTTGGCGGGGGGATCGTCGAGGGTGAGAAGGGCGGTCTTCCCCTTCACCTCGTAGTGGACCAGGACCTTATCCGACATCAGCACTCCGTTCTTCTCGGGTGGGCGTAGCGTTCCGGCACAGAACAAAAAGGTTACCCGAGCCCGTGGGGAGGGGTCAAGGCGAGGGCGGGCCGGGCTTCCTCGCCGGTGGCGCGAAGTCCCGGCGGTCGTCATCATAGAAGCATCATGCGCCCCCGACCCACGCACCCCGGATCCCGGCCCGCCCGGCCGTCCGGCTCCCCCCGTCCGCTCCGCGCCCGCCCGGCCCTCGCGTTCCTGGCCGTGGCGATGCTCGCCGCGTGCGGGGATTCGCCGACGGATCCCATGGCGGGTCTCGTGGCCGGGGACACCGGCCTGGCCGCCCTGGCCCTGGAGCTTCCGCTTCCGGCGCCGGTCGAGGACGGGCGGGCCGAGGCGGCCTGGCGCGACTCGTGGACCCGCCCCGTCCTGGAGGGCCGCGCCGCGCGTGACGACCTCTACCGGACGCTCGCACGGGCCCGGGCCTTCCAGGCAGACGACGCCGAGCTGGCCGAGGCCGTGGGCTTCCTGCGGACCGGGGTACGCCGCGCGTCGTCGCTGGACCTGGACGTCCTCCCGGCCTTCCTCGCCGCCGGCGTGGCCGAGGCCCGCGCCCGGCTCCGCTCCGCCGACCGCGCCGCCCTGGCCGGTGACGCCGCCCGGGCGTGGGAGGACCTCCTCCGGGGCGCCGACGCCCTCCGGGAGATCGGCCCCGAGGCCGTCGCCCGCACCGCCGTGGCCCGCGCGGACGAGGCGTACCGAAGGATCCAGGCCGACGCTCCGTACACCGAGAAGGAGCGGGAGCGAATCCGGCGCCTCGTGTGGGGCGGCCGCCAGGCCCTGGAGGAAGGGGACTGGGCCGGCGCCATCCGGCGCGCCTACTACGCCGAGGGGCTCCTGGCCGGAAACGGCTGAGCACCCGGGCCGCGCCGAGGGCCCACACCCCCGCTCCGGCGGCCCCGGCGCCCAACGATCCCCGTCGGAGAAATCCATGATCCAGGTCCGAGCCCTCCTGCCGGTCCTCCTCCTCTCGTTCCTCGTGGGCCCGCCCGCCGCCCTGGACGCCCAGGCGCCGGTCTACCGGGTCCCGGTGACCGGCGTGGTGGAGCTGGGGCTGGCCCCCTTCGTCGAGCGGAGCCTCGCCGAGGCCGCCGAGGCCGGCGCGGTGGCGGTGATCCTGGACATGGACACCCCCGGGGGCCGCGTGGACGCCGCCGAGCGCATCGCCGACGCCCTGGCCGACAGCCCGGTGCCCGTCTACACCCTGGTGAACCGGCGGGCCTTCAGCGCCGGTGCCCTCATCGCCCTCGCCGGCGACGGCATCTTCATGCGCCCCGGGTCGGTCATCGGGGCCGCGACGCCCGTGGACGGCTCCGGCACCAAGGCCCCGGAGAAGATCGTCTCCGCCATGCGGAGCGAGATGCGGGCGCTGGCCGAGGAGCGGGGCCTCGATCCCGCCGTGGCCGAGGCCATGGTCGACGAGGACGTGGCCATCGAGGGGGTGGTGGAGGCCGGGAAGCTCCTCACCCTCACGACCGAGGAGGCGGTGGGGCTCGGGTATGCCGAGGAGGTGGCGGACCTGGAGGCTCTGGTGGCCCGGCTGGCGGACCGGGGCGCGCCGGTGGTCACCCAGGAGGTCAACTGGGCCGAGCGGGTCGTCCGCTTCCTCTCCCACCCCGTGGTGGCGCCCTTCCTCCTCACCCTGGGCTTCCTGGGTCTGGTGGCGGAGATCAAGTCGCCCTCCTTCGGCCTGGCCGGCGCGGCGGGCATGCTGTCGCTGGCCCTCTTCTTCGGGTCCCACCTCATCGTGGGGCTCGCCGGGCTGGAGGACGTGATCATCTTCGGCGCCGGGGTGGTCTTCATCGGCCTCGAGGTCTTCGTGATCCCGGGCTTCGGGCTCTTCGGCGTCCTGGGAGGGCTCGGCGTGTTCGCCGGGCTGTACATGAGCCTCCTGGGCGGCGTGCCCACCGTCCCGGACTTCACCCGGGCGGGGATGGTCCTGAGCACGACCATCCTCCTCCTCCTGGTCAGCGCCTGGGCGCTGGTGCGCTCGCTCCCGGGCAACAGCCGGCTCACGCGCAGCGGCATCTTTCTCGGCGATCGGACCGACCGGGCCATCGGCTACGAGTCGGCGGAACGGCGCCCGGAGCTCGTGGGCGCCACGGGCCGGGCCCTCACGGACCTGCGTCCCTCGGGCACGGCGCTCATCGGCTCGGAGCGCCTGGACGTGGTCTCCGAGTCCGAGTGGATCGAGGAGGGCTCCGCCGTGGAGGTCATCCACGCCGAAGGCTATCGCCACGTGGTCCGTCGCCTGCCCGAGCCGGGTCCCGACGGCGGGGCCACCCCCGACGGCGCCGGCGCAACGCCGGCCTGACGCCCGGACCCGGCACCCCCCACACACACCACCCCCGCAAGGGAACGCGACATGGAAGAGCTCTTTCTGGCCAACGGCATCCTCATCGTGCTGGCCGTGCTGTTCGTCTTCGTGGTGGCCTGGGCCATCCCGGTCCGGCTCTGGATCGAGGCGATCTCCGCCGACGTGAAGGTCGGCATCGGCTCCCTGGTCGGGATGCGCCTGCGCAAGGTCTCCCCGCCGGCGGTGGTCCGACCCCTCATCACCGCCACCAAGGCCGGGCTGGACCTCAACACCAACGCCCTGGAGGCCCACTACCTGGCCGGCGGCCGGGTGGACCGGGTCGTGGGCGCGCTCATCAGCGCCGACAAGGCCAACATCGAGCTCACCTTCAACCAGGCGGCGGCCATCGACCTGGCGGGGCGGGACGTCTTCGAGGCGGTGCAGGTCTCGGTGAACCCCAAGGTCATCAACACGCCGAAGGTGGCGGCCATGGCCAAGGACGGCATCCAGCTCATCGCCGTGGCGCGGGTGACGGTCCGGGCCAACATCAACCGCCTGGTCGGCGGGGCGGGGGAGGAGACGATCCTGGCCCGGGTCGGCGAGGGCATCGTGTCCACCATCGGCTCGGCGGACTCCCACAAGGCCGTGCTGGAGAACCCGGACAACATCTCCAAGACCGTGCTGGCCAAGGGGCTGGACTCGGGGACCGCCTTCGAGATCCTCTCCATCGACATCGCCGACGTGGACGTGGGCAAGAACATCGGGGCGGAGCTGCAAACCGATCAGGCCGAGGCCGACAAGCGCGTGGCCCAGGCCCGGGCGGAGGAGCGCCGCGCCATGGCCGTGGCCACGGAGCAGGAGATGAAGGCCCGGGTCCAGGAGATGAAGGCCGAGGTGGTGCGGGCCGAGGCCCAGGTGCCCCTGGCGCTGGCCGACGCCTTCCGCAGCGGCAACCTGGGCGTCATGGACTTCGTGAAGTACCGGAACGTCGAGGCCGACACCGACATGCGGAAGGCCATCGCGGGCACCGACGACGACGGCCCCGGCGCCACCGCCGACGAGGGCTGAGCGACCCGTGGAGCAGCTGATCTTCATCGCGGTCCTCATCCTCTTCTCCGTCCTGGACGCCGTCGCCAAGAAGAAGCGGCAGGGCCAGGTGGAGGAGGCCGGAGGGGAGGACGGGGAGGCCTGGACCGGGGAGGCCGGCTGGGAGCCCCCGGGCGGCGCCGACCCGGAGCGGGACGGGCCCGGCCGGGAGCCGCTGCCGCGCTACACCGGGCCGTGGGGGACCGAGGTCGACACGGCGCCGCCGTCCTCCGAGGGCATGGTTCCCTCGGACATCTGGGAGGAGATCGGGGCGCTGGCCCGGGGCGAGCGGCTTCCGGAGCCCGGGCCCCAGCCCGGGAGCGAGCCGCGGGACGTGGCCCCCGAGCCGGACCTGCCGCCCCGCGTCCCCTCCACCTCCCCCATCCGACGGAGCCAGGTCGGCGTCCGGGAGGTGGGGAGCCACCCCGTGCACCTCGCCCACGCCGAGTACGGGACCGACCCCTCGGAGCGGACGCCGGTGCGCGCCCGGCGCCGGGGCGGCCCCAGCGAGGAGGTGCGGGCGGTGCGGCGCGCGCTGGTGGAGGGCGGGGCCGCGGAGGCCCGGAAGGCGGTCATCCTGCACGAGGTTCTGGGCAAGCCGTTGGCGTACCGCGAGGACGGGCCCGGGGCCTGAGCCGGACGGCCGTCCGGCGGCGGCGGCGCCGCCGTCGACGGAGCGTTGCCAACACCCCGGCGCCGGGGGCAGATTGAGGGGTCGCGCCCCGTCGGAGGAGGCAGTCCCACGACCGGTCCCCCGCTCGCCCCGAAGGACCCTCCCCAGACCGCCCTCGGCCCGGCTCCGCCGTCGCGGAGCCCACCCGACTTCTTCCACGAGCTGAAACGGAGGAAGGTCTACCGGGTCGGAGGCGCGTACCTGGCCGTGGCCTTCGCCGTGCTGGAGGGGGCGGACCTGGTCTTCCCCTCCCTGGGGCTCGGACCCCGGGTCTACAACGCCCTGGTCCTCCTGGGCCTCCTCGGCTTTCCCGTGGCGTTGGTGCTGGCCTGGACCTTCGACCTCACCGACCGCGGGCTCCTCCGCACGGCCCCCGCCGTCGCCGGGGCGCCGGAGGTGCCGGACCGGTGGGCCCGTCCCAAGGCCGTGCTGGTGGGCGCCGGCTTCGTCGCCCTCCTCTGGATCGGGGCGGGGCTCTGGCGCCCGGCCGACGTCGGGGGGGAGGGGCTCGTGCCCGCCCGGGCGCCCGTCCTGGCCGTCCTCCCCTTCCAGGACCTCTCGCCGGAGGGAGACCGGGCCTACTTCGCCGACGGCTTCCACGAGGAGCTGCTCCACCAGCTGGCGAGGATCCCGGGGCTACGCCTCATCTCCCGCACCTCCGTCCTCCACTTCCGGGGCAGTCCGGCCACCCTGGGCACCATCGCCGATTCCCTGGGCGCCCGCTTCGTCCTGGAGGGGAGCGTGCGCACGACCCCGGACAGCCTCCAGCTCACGGTCCAGCTCGTCGACGCGGCCACCGACGAGCACCTGTGGTCCGAGGCCTACGCCCGGGCCGTCACCCTGTCGGGCCTCTTCGACCTCCAGCGGACGCTGGCCATGCGCGTGGCCGGGTCCCTGGGCGCTACCCTGACGGGGGACCCCGCCGACGCCCTCGGCCGGCCTCCCACCCGGAGCCTCGAGGCGTACCACGCCTACCTCCGGGGGCTCCACCAGTGGAGTCGCGTGGACCTGGCGGCCTGGTGGGCGGCCGTGGACGAGTGGGAGCGGGCCGTGGCGCTGGATCCGGGGTTCGGCCGGGCCCACGCCCGCCTTGCCGTGGCCCTGGGGGCCTTGAACAACTACGGCGGCGGGACCCAGGGCGAGCTCTTCCCCCGGATCCGGGAGCACGCCGAGCAGGCGGTCCGCCACGCGCCCGACGAGCCCGACAGCCACCTGGCCGCCATGGCCATCCAGTGGCCCATCGAATGGGACTGGGTCGGGGTCCGGGCGGGCCTCGAGCGGGCGCTCGAGCTGGATCCGGGGCACGTCGACGCGCTCTGGGCGCTGGCCGAATTGCACGGGGTCGTGGCGGGGAACACCGACCGCGGCCTCGAGCTCCTGCGCCGGGCCGACGCCCTGGATCCCTTCTCGGTGCAGCTCCTCAACATGCGCTGGTGGATCCTCTTCAACGGGCGGCGCTTCGACGAGGCGCTGGAGACCGCGCTCCGCATCGAGGCGCTGGAGCCCGGCAACGGGACCCAGGCCCTGAACCTGGCTTCGACGCTGGCGCTGGTGGGTCGGGTGGAGGACGCCCGGAGCCGGCTGGATCCGGTGGTGGCCGGGATGGCCGCCCCCCTGCCCGTGGTCCTCGTGCCCCACCTGGCCCGGGTCGGGGACCGGGAGCGCGCCCGGCGCGTGCTGGAGGGTGCGGTGGCGCTCAAGGCCTCGGGGGGGAGCGTTCCGGCCTCCGGGATCGCGGCGGGGTACGCGGCGCTGGGCGAGGTGGAGCCGGCGCTGGAGTGGCTGGAGCGCGGCTTCCGGGAGGAGGGGGGCATCTACTTCCTGCGGAGCCCCGACTGGGACGCGGTGGCCGGCGAGCCCCGCTTCCAGGCGCTCTGGGACCGGGTGGGCCTGGGCGGGACGCACCCGGCCCTCGCCGGGGGGGACTGAGCGGCGGGACGCGCCCGCCCGACCCCCCCCGGACGCGAGAAGGGCGGCCCCCCCTCGTGGGTGAGCCGCCCTTCCGTGCCGCGTGGCCTGCGGTGCCGGAGCCTACATCTCGCCCCGGGCCATCTTGCGCAGGACCGTGTTCAGGATGCCGCCGTTCCGGTAGTAGTCCACGTCCACGTCGGAGTCCAGGCGGATCTTGGCCTCGAAGGTCGTCGTGCTTCCGTCCTCCGAGGTGGCCTCGACCTCCACCGTGCCACCGGGCTCGAGGTTCTCCTCGATGTCCTTGATGCGGAAGGTCTCGTGGCCCGTCAGGCCCAGGCTCTCCGCGCCGGCGCCGTCGGTGAACTCCAGGGGCAGGACGCCCATGCCCACCAGGTTGCTCCTGTGGATGCGCTCGTAGCTCTCGGCGATGACGGCCTTCACGCCCAGGAGCAGGGTGCCCTTGGCCGCCCAGTCACGGGACGAGCCGGTGCCGTACTCCTTGCCGGCCAGCACCACCAGGGGCGTGTCGTCCTCGATGTACTTCATGGCGGCGTCGAAGATCGGCATCTCCTCGCCGGAGGGGAGGTGGATCGTGTAGCCGCCCTCCTTGCCGTCCAGGAGGAGGTTCTTGATGCGCACGTTCCCGAAGGTCCCGCGCATCATGACCTCGTGGTTGCCGCGACGGGAGCCGAAGGTGTTGAAGTCCAGCACCTTCACGCCCTTGTCCTGGAGGTACCGCCCGGCCGGCTCGCGCTTGGGGATGGCGCCGGCGGGCGAGATGTGGTCGGTGGTCACCGACTGGCCCAGGAGCGCCAGGACCCGGGCGCCCTCGATGTCCTCCACCGGGGGCAGCTCCGTGGTCATGCCCTCGAAGAAGGGCGGGTGCTGCACGTAGGTGGACTCGGGGTCCCACTCGTAGAGGCTGCCCTCCTCGGGGAGCGGCAGCGCGCGCCAGTTCTCGTCGCCCTCGAAGACCTCGCCGTAGCGCTCCTCGTACATCTCGGGCTTGAGGGACTCGGCCACCGTCCGGCGGATCTCCTCCTGGGCGGGCCAGATGTCGGCCAGGAAGACGGGCTTGCCGTCCTTCCCGTGGCCCAGCGGCTCGTTGTAGAGGTCGATGTCCATGCGGCCGGCCAGGGCGTAGGCCACGACCAGGGGCGGCGAGGCCAGGTAGTTGGCCCGCACCAGCGGGTGGATCCGCGCCTCGAAGTTCCGGTTCCCGGAGAGGACGCTGCAGACCACCAGCCCGTTTTCCTCCACGGCCTTGTGGATGTCCTCGGGCAGGGGCCCGGAGTTGCCGATGCAGGTGGTGCAGCCGTAGCCCACCACGCCGAAGCCCAGGCTCTCGAGCGAGTCCATGAGGCCCGAGGTCTCCAGGTAGTCGGTGACGACCTTGGAGCCCGGCGCCATGCTCGTCTTGACCCAGTGGGGCATCTCGAGGCCCTTCTCCAGCGCGTTCCGCGCCAGGAGGCCCGCCCCCACCATGACGGAGGGGTTGGAGGTGTTGGTGCAGGAGGTGATGGCGGCGATGACCACCGTGCCGTCACCGATCTCGACGTCGACGTCCTCGTAGGTGACGGTGCAGGTGCGACCCCGGGCGGCGCGGACGTGGCCCGCGACCTTCACCGGCTCGTTGCCGCCCTCGCCCTCCCACTCCTCGGAGGTACGGGACTGCTCGACGGGCTCGCCGGCCTCCTCGTCGGACGGGAGGTCGAACCCGGACGGAACCAGCTTGGGCAGGTCCGTCTCGAAGGAGCGGCGCATGTCGGCCATGCGGATCCGGTCCTGGGGGCGCTTGGGCCCGGCCAGGCTCGGCTCCACCGTCGACAGGTCGAGCTCCAGGGAGGAGGTGAACTCCGGATCCGGCGTGTCGTCGGTGCGGAAGAGGGAGAGCTCCTTGCTGATCCGCTCCACCCGCTGCACCAGCTCGGGGCTGCGCCCGCTCCCCCGCAGGTACTCCAGGGTGGCCTCGTCCACGGGGAAGAACCCGATGGTGGCCCCGTACTCCGGGGACATGTTGGCCAGCGTGGCCTTGTCCGGGAGGGACAGGTTGGACAGGCCGGCGCCGTAGTACTCCACGAAGCGGCCCACCACGCCGTGCTTCCGGAGCATCTCGGTGACCCGGAGCACCAGGTCGGTGGCGGTGGCGCCCTCCGGGAGCTTCCCGGTGAGCTTCATCCCCACGACCTCGGGAAGGAGCATGTAGTACGGCTGCCCGAGGACGACGGCCTCGGCCTCGATGCCGCCCACGCCCCAGCCCACGACGCCCAGGCCGTTGATCATGGTGGTGTGGGAGTCGGTGCCCACCAGCGTGTCCGGGTAGGCCACGAACTCGTCGCCGCCGTTCTTCCGGCGGTGCACCACCGAGGCCAGGTACTCCAGGTTGACCTGATGGACGATGCCGGTGCCGGGGGGGACCACCGAGAAGTTCTCGAAGGACTCCTGGGCCCAGCGCAGGAGCGCGTACCGCTCGTGGTTGCGCTCGAACTCCTTCTCGACGTTCAGGCGGTAGGCGTCGGCGCGGCCGAAGAAGTCCACCTGGACCGAGTGGTCGATGACCAGGTCCGCCGGGACGACCGGGTTGATCCGGGAGGGGTCGCCGCCCATGGCCTTGAGGCCGTCCCGCATGGCCGCCAGATCCACCACCGCCGGCACGCCGGTGAAGTCCTGGAGGACCACACGCGAGGGCATGAAGGGGAAGTCCGCGCCCGAGTTCGTCGGGCTCCAGTCCGCCACGGCCTGAACGTGCTCGCGGGAGACGTAGTCCCCCCCGGCGTTGCGCAGGGCGTTCTCCAGCAGGATGCGGATGGAGAAGGGAAGGCGGTCGAGGGAGGAGATGACGCCCTCGTCCTCGAGGCGGGAGATCCGGTAGAAGGCGGTGGGCCCCTCGGGCAGATCGACGCGCTCGCGGGCGCCGAAGGGGTCCTTGCTCAGGTCGGCCACGCTGGCTCCTGGTGATGGGCTGGTGAGATCGTCTCGACGTCGGTCCGGGTCTCCGCGGCGGGGCAGAGGCTCCCGAGACTCTAAGGATACGAAAAGACCCCACCGGGTGCAGGGGGTCGGGGGAGGGGAGGCGAAGGGATACATTGCCCCTCGTCGTCCCGGCCCCCTCCCCGTTCCCCCTCCGCCATGACCGATCCACGCAACCCGCGCTACCGGCAGGTGGTGCGGGAGAGCTTCGAGGCCCAGAGGCTGATGGCCACGCTGGGCGCCACCCTCGAACGGGTCCGCCCCGGCGAGGTCGAGATCCGGCTCCCCTTCCGCCCGGAGCTCACCCAGCAGCACGGGTTCCTCCACGCCGGCGCCGTGACCTCGGTGCTGGACAGCGCCTGCGGCTACGCGGCGCTGAGCCTGGCCGAGGAGGGGGTCGGCGTCCTCACTGTGGAGTTCAAGACGAACCTCCTGGCGCCGGCCCGGGGGGCGGAACTCGTGGCCCGGGGCCGCGTCGTCCGGTCGGGCCGGACCGTGACGGTGTGCCAGGGAGACGCCGTCATGGTCTCCGACGGGGAGGAGACGCCGGTGGCCACGATGCTGGCCACGATCATGACGGTGCGGGAGCGCCCGGACGTCGTGGGCTGAAGTGCCGCGGGCGGGACGGGCGCCACGGCGCTGGCGCGCCGCGGCGTTGCCTCGTCGGTCGGCGGGAGGGCCTTCGGGTGGGCACCGCCGCTCCTCGGCGCAAACCCGCTCTGCGTCTCCTCGCTGCGCTCGGATCCGCGCGGGTTCTCATCCCGCCCCGACCCGCTTGGTCGTGGTACCTGAAGTGCCGGGGGCGGGACGGGCGCCACGGCGCTGCGCGCCGCGGCGTTGCCTCGTCGGTCGGCGGGAGGGCCTTCGGGTCGGCGCCGCCGCTCCTCGGCGCAAACCCGCTCTGCGTCTCCTCGCTGCGCTCGGATCCGCGCGGGTTCTCATCCCGCCCCGACCCGCTTGGTCGTGGTACCTGAAGTGCCGGGGGCGGGATGACCGCCACGGCGCGTACGCGCCGCGGCGTTGCCTCGTCGGTCGACGGGCGGGCCTTCGGGTCGGCGCCGCCGCTCCTCGGCGCAAACCCGCTTTGCGTCTCCTCGCTGCGCTCGGATCCGCGCGGGTTCTCATCCCGCCCCGACCCGCTTGGTCGTGGTACCTGAAGTGCCGGGGGCGGGATTCGAACCCGCACGCCCTTTCGGACAGCGGCTTTTGAGGCCGCCGCGTCTACCGTTCCGCCACCCCGGCCGGGTGGACGACGAACCTAACCGGTCCGGGGCTCCGTGCCCAACGGGGCCGAAGGGGCGCTCCGGCGGGTCGGGGCGGGGGTGTCGCACGGGGTGAACCCTTGGGAGGCAAGGAAGGGCTCGGTATGTTTAGGGCTCCTACAGCCTACGAAGCCCCGCGGTGCCCCCTCCCGGCGCGCCGCTCGACCCCCACGGAGTCCCAATGGCAGAGAACGGAAGCGAGGGGAAGAACACGCTCAGCGTCCGCGACAACCGGACCGGGCGCGACTACGAGATCGACATCCACGAAGGCGACGTCATCAACGCCATGGACCTGCGCCAGATCAAGGTCCAGGACGACGACTTCGGGATGATGTCGTACGACCCCGCCTTCAAGAACACCGCCTCGACCCGCAGCACCATCACCTACATCGACGGGGACAACGGCATCCTGCAGTACCGGGGATACCCCATCGAGCAGCTGGCGGAGCGGAGCAGCTTCCTGGAGGTCGCGTACCTCCTGCTCAAGGGTGACCTGCCCACCCAGGGCGAGCTGGACGACTTCGTCCACGACGTGACGTTCCACACCTACGTGCACGAGAACATCATCAAGCTCATGGAGGGCTTCCGCTACGACGCCCACGCCATGGGGATGCTGGTGAGCAGCGTCGCGGCGCTCTCGACGTTCTATCCGGACGCCAAGGAGATCGAGGACCCCCAGAGCCGGTGGATCCAGATCATCCGCCTCGTCGCCAAGATGCCGACGCTGGCGGCCTACGCGTACCGGCACCACCGGGGGCTGCCCTACGTCTACCCGGAGAACGAGCTCTCCTACACGGCCAACTTCCTGAACATGCTGTACCGCATCGGCGTGAAGGAGTACACGCCGAACCCGGTGCTGGAGCGGGCCCTGGACGTGCTCTTCATCCTCCACGCCGACCACGAGCAGAACTGCTCCGCCACGACCATGCGGGTCATCGGGTCGGCCCACGCCGACCCCTACTCGGCGCTCTCCGGCGCCATGGCCGCGCTGTACGGCCCGCTGCACGGCGGCGCCAACGAGGCCGTGCTCCGGATGCTCAAGCGCATCGGCAGCGTGGACAACATCCCGGCCTTCATCGAGGGCGTGAAGAACCGGGAGGAGCGGCTCATGGGCTTCGGCCACCGGGTCTACAAGTCGTACGACCCCCGGGCCAAGATCATCAAGCGGACCGCCGACGAGGTCTTCGAGGTCACCGGTCGGAACGAGCTCCTCGACATCGCGCTGGAGCTGGAGAAGATCGCGCTCAACGAGGACTTCTTCGTGGAGCGGAACCTCTACCCGAACGTCGACTTCTACTCGGGCATCATCTACCAGGCCATGGGCTTCCCGGTGGAGATGTTCCCGGTGCTCTTCGCCATCCCGCGGACGGTGGGGTGGCTCGCCCAGTGGCAGGAGATGCTCCTGGACGACGAGCAGAAGATCGCGCGTCCGCGCCAGGTCTACGTCGGCTCCGAAGAGCGCCAGTACGTCCCCGTGGGCGACCGCGGGTGAGGGCCGGAGGGATCGACGCGGCAGACGAGGGGCGCTCCTACGGGGGCGCCCCTTCGTCGTGGGAGGGGGGGCGGACGGCCCGCTCCGCGCGGTGGAGGACGGCGTGAGCCGGATCGCGTGCATCGACCTGGTCCACGTGGGCCTTCCTGGTGCCATCGGCTCCTACCTGATCGAGGCGGACGAGCCCTGCCTGGTGGACCCGGGGCCCACGCCGTCGCTGGACGGGCTGGTGCAGGCGATGGCGGGCCGGGGGATCGGCCCCCTGGACCTCCGCCACGTCCTCCTGACCCACGTCCACCTGGACCACGCCGGGGCCACCGGCCACCTGGTGGAGCGGTTTCCGGAGGCCACGGTCCGGGTGCACGCCGACGGCGTTCCCCACCTGGTGGACCCGGAGCGCCTCGTGGCCAGCACCCGCCGCACCTTCGGGGACGCCCACGACCGGCTCTGGGGCGAGGTCCGGCCCGTCCCCGCCTCGCGCATCCGGGCCTGGTCCCCGGGAGACGCCGATCCGGTGCCCGGGATCCGGCCCGTCCCCACGCCCGGTCACATCGGGCATCACCTGGCGTACCTGGACGAGCGCGAGGGCACGCTGCTGGCCGGGGACTCCATGGGCATCGTCCTCGGGAAGGACGCGCCCACCCACCCGCCCACGCCGCCCCCGGCGGTGGATCTCCGCGCCTGGGCGGACACCCTGGACGAGATCGAGGTCATCGGCCCCGAGCGGTTCGGCGCGGCCCACTTCGGGCTCCACGGGGACGTCCCGGGGCGGGTCGAGCAGCTCCGGACGCGGCTGGGAGCCCTGGAGCGGCGGGTCGCGGCGGCGTTGGCCGCCGGCGACGACGCCGACGCCGAGCGGTTCGAGGAGGAGGTCCGCCGGGAGCTGGCGCCGCACCTCGACCGGGAGCGCGTGGACCGGTACTTCGACACCTTCTCGGCCGCCACGGACTGGCACGGCGTCCGATTCCATCTGGAGCGACGCGACGGATGACGAGCGAACCCACGAAGAGAGGCGACATGACGGACACGACGGAAGCGACGCGGGTGCGGACGGCACGTGGGGGCGCCCGGCGAGGCGCGGTGGGGCTCGTCCCGGCCCTGGTGGCCCTGGCGCTGGCTCTTCCCGCCGCCGTCGACGCCCAGGAGCCGGAGTACGACGTCGTCCAGCGCGCCATTCCCGGAGAGGTCGTGCCGCCGCCCTTCTACCGCCAGGCGCTGGAGCGGGGGACCCGCTCCCCCGACGGGAGCCCGGGGGCCGGGTACTGGCAGAACTGGGCGCGCTACGGTGTCGAGGCGTCGCTGGACCCGGAGACGGGACGCATCCGTGGCGAGGTGGAGATCGACTACCTCAACCGCTCGCCCTACGGGCTGCAGGTCCTGGTCCTGCACCTCCACCAGAACCTCCACGCGCCGGGTGTGGTGCGGAACGAGGCGCAGGAGGTCACCGGCGGGATGGAGCTGGCCAGCGTGAGCGTGGACGGCCGCGTTCTCGAGGCGGGGCCGTTGGCGGCGGGGCCTGCCTACCAGGTCGAGGGAACCGTCATGACCATCCGGCCGCCGGAGACCGTGGAGGCGGGCGACAGCGTCCGCATCCGGGTGGACTGGGCAAACGTCCTTCCCCAGAACGGAGCCGGGCGCGTGGGCTGGTCCGACCGCGAGGTGTACTTCGTGGGGTACTGGTTCCCGAAGATGGCGGTGTTCGACGGGCTCCGGGGCTGGGACGCCGAGCAGTACCGTGGAGGGGCCGAGTTCTACGACGAGTTCGGGGACTACCGGGTGGACCTCACGGTGCCCGGCGGATGGACGGTCATGGGCACCGGGGCGCTCCAGAACCCCGAGGAGGTCCTGTCCGCTCGGACCCGGGACCGGCTGGCGGAGGCGGCCACCTCGGACGACCTGGTGACGGTGGCCTCCACCGGGGAGCTCGCCGCCGGCGGGGTGACCGCCGACGGGGGCGAGCTGACCTGGACCTTCCACGCCGACAGCGTGCGGGACTTCGCGTGGACCGCCAGCTCGGCCCAGCGCTGGGACGCCACCTCCGCGGTGGTGCCCGACCGGGACGGCGACGGCGCCGAGGACCGGGTGCTCATCCATTCCTTCTGGCGCGAGGACGAGGCGCCCCTCTGGAGCGAGGAGTGGCGCTACGCCAAGCAGTCCATCGAATTCCACTCGCGCTACACGGGCCTCGCCTACCCCTGGCCCCACATGACCTCGGTGGAGGGGACGGACATCATCGGCGGCGGGATGGAGTTCCCCATGCTGACCGTGATGGGCCCCTACACCGGGCGGCAGCCCCAGGACCTGTTCAACGTCACCTCCCACGAGCTGGCGCACATGTGGATCCCCATGATCGTGGGGACCAACGAGAAGCGGTACGCCTGGATGGACGAGGGCTTCACGACCTACCTCGAGGACGAGAGCCGGATGGAGATCTGGCCCGGCGTGAACCACCACCGCCTGGAGGCCGGGGGCTACCTCCAGGTCGCCGGCGCCGAGGCCGAGCAGCCGCTCATGCGTCACGGCGACTGGTACGAGCCGGGCCCCGGGTACGGCATCGCGTCCTATTCCAAGCCCGCCACGCTCCTGGTGGCCCTGCGGGAGCTCGTCATGGGGCGCGAGGCCTTCGAGGAGGCGTATCGCACCTACGTGGACGAGTGGAAGTGGAAGCACCCCACCCCGTGGGACTTCTTCAACACCTTCGAGCGGGTGCACGGGGAGGACCTGGACTGGTTCTGGACCTCCTTCTGGTACGAGGCCTGGCGCATGGACCACGCGGTGACCGAGGTGGAGACCCGTCCCGACGGGACCACGGTCGTGCGGGTGGAGGACCGGGGTCGGGCCATCTTCCCGGCCACGGTCCGCATCCGCACCACCGCCGGGGGCACGCTCGAGCGGGAGATCCCGGTGGAGCACTGGCTGAGCGGGCGCACGGCGGCCGAGATCGAGGTGCCGGCCTCGGCGGGCTCGGTCACCCGGGTGGAGCTGAACCCCACGGGATACGCGCCGGATGCGGACCGCGCCAACGACTTCTGGCCCCGGGGATAGGGGCCGCGTAGTACCCGCCAGCCCGTTGTCCAAGGATGTCTGGCGGAGCGGCGGTCCGGGGGGACATCCTGGGGGCAGGCGGACCGCTCGGGTTCGCCCGTCCCCGGGCCCCCTGGAGCCATGCCGGACGCCCCCGTTCGGATCCTGCTGGTGGAGGACTCGGTCGAAGAAGCGACCCTCGTGGGCTCCCTCCTGGAGCGCGCGGGCTACGTCGTGGACGTGGCCCGGACCGGTGCCCAGGCCATCGACCGGGCCGAGATCGAACGTCCGGACCTGGTCTTCATGGACATCGGGCTCGAGGGGGGGATGGACGGCGTGGAGGCGGCCGTCCTCGTCGGCAGGCGGACCGGCCTCCCCGTGGTCTTCCTCACCGGCTCCGCCGACGACGCCACCCTGGAGCGGGCCCGGGAGGCCGAGCCCTTCGGCTACCTGCTGAAGCCCGTGGACGAGCGCCAGCTCCGCCCCACCGTGGAGATGGCGCTGAACAAGGCGCGCCTCGAGGCGGAGCGGGGCCGCCTGGACCGTCAGCTCGCCGAGGCCCGGGAGACCATCGCCGAGCTCCGGGCCGAGCTGCGGATCCTCCGGGAGGGGCCCGCCGCCTGAGGGGCGGCGAGGCCACCCTGGAGCCCGGTCCCGCTCAGCCCTCGCCTTCCACCGCCGCCGCGAACCCCACCAGCGTGCCGCACGGCGCCCGGACGAAGACCTCGTCCATGCCGTAGAACGTCTGGCGCCGGGGGACTACGACGTCGGCGTCTTCGCCCAACGCCTCGAGGACGGGGTCCAGCGCCTCCACCTCGATGAACAGCGTGCTCATCCCCTCGGCCATCCGGTCGGCGAGGTCGGGGTGGCCCGACGCGGCGCCGGTCGGGCCCAGGTCCGCCTCGACGCTGGCCCGGCTCTGGTACATGAGCTCCACGTCTCCCTTGTTGAGCATGGCGAAGCCCACGGCGTCGCCGTGGGGGACGGTGGCCGTGAGCTCGAAGCCCAGGGCGTCGGTCCAGAAGGGGAGGCAGGGCTCCACGGCCTCCACGGTGATGAGGGGCGTGATCTTCTTCACGACGGCCTCCGGTTCGGGGGAAGGGCGCTCCGGCGCCGACGGCGCCGGGAGCAGGAGGAGGGCGAGGAGGACCGGGGCGGCGCGCACGGCTCTACAGCCCCGCCACCACGACGTTGCCCGTGAGCTTCCGGGCGTCGTCGCCGGTGAGGAAGCGCATGAGGGCGCCCACCTCCGCCGGGGTGACCCAGCGGGAGCGGTCGGCGTCGGGCATGGCCTCCCGGGTGGCCGGGGTGTCGATGGTGGTGGGGGCCACGGCGTTCACGGTGACACGGTCGTCCTTCAGCTCCTGGGCCAGCGCCCGGGTGAGGGACACCACGGCGCCCTTGGAGGCCACGTAGGCGGCCATCCCGCCGCCCTCTCCCCGGGCCGCCGGCGCCGAGGCCACGTTGACCACCGCGCCCCGGCCGGAGGCGCGCAGGAGGGGGACCGTGGCCCGGGTCACCAGGAAGGCGCTCCGGGCGTTGAGCTCCATCATCCGGTCCCACTCCCAGGGCTCGGTCTCGTCCACGGGACCCGAGGTGAAGCCGCCCACGAGGTTCAGGAGGGCGTCCAGGCCGTCTTCGTCGGCCAGGCGGTCCGCCAGCCCGGCGATCCACTCCGGGTCCGTGACGTCGCCCTCCAGGAGCTCCAGGGGGGCGTCGCCGGGGAGGAGGGCCCTCAGGCGGTCGGCCTCGTCCCGATCGTACCAGGGGACCACGACCCGGTCCCCGCGCTCGAGGAGGGCCTGGACGACGCCGGTACCGAGGCCGCCGGTGCCGCCGGTGACGAGGGTGGTGCGCTGGCTCACGGGGTTCTCCTGGTCGGGGGAGGGGAGGGGGTCGAAGGGACGGTACCCGCGGACGGGTCTGGGGTGGCACGCCGGTCCCGGGGGCGCTCATCCCCAGCTCCGGGCGCCGGGCGCGTTCTGCCGGAGCGCCGTGAGGTAGCGGAAGGGGCGGAGCGGCTTCTTGTCCGGGTCGATCCAGTACTCCCGGGTGTCGGGGAGGGAGGCGTGGAGGTCGGCGGCCTCCGGCTCGGCCCGCCCGGGCCGCGCCTCGGGCGGAGGCGCCGTGTGCCGCACCCGACCCTGGGGGATCGCCGGGGGCCGCCCGCCCTCGCCCACCCGCAGCGCCGTCACCTCGAAGGCGATGACGTTCAGGCTGTCCCCGTCCTTCTGGAGGCGTCCCCGCACCGCCAGGAAGGGCTCCATGCGCACCACCGACTTGTCGCGCTCGTAGACGTCGGGCTTCACGATGACGTTCACGGGACCGGCCTCGTCCTCCATGAGGACGAAGACGTAGCCCTTGGCGGTCCCGGGGCGCTGGCGCGCGGTGACCAGCCCGGCCACCCGCACGGTGGCGTGCTGGGGGAGGTCCCGCAGCCGGCCCGAGGAGACGGTCCCCTCGGGGAGCCGGTCCGCCAGGAGCGACAGGGGGTGCAGCTCCGCCGAGAAGCGGAGCATGCGGTACTCCGCCACCATGCGGTCCTGGGCCTCCAGGTCCGGGAAGGCGAGGCCGGCATAGGGGTCGGCCAGCTCCAGCTCCATCTGGGCGTGGTCGTCCCGGCCGCCGGTCCTCCGCTCGTCGGACTCGGGGCCCAGCGCCAGCCCGGTCTGCCAGAGGAGCTCCCGGCGGGTCAGCCCGAACCCTTCCAGGCCGCCCACCCAGATCAGGTTCTCCACCGCCGGCCGCTTGAGCGCCGCCGGGGTGCGCCGGAGGAAGTCCACCAGCGAGCGGAAGGGGCCCCGCTCCTCCCGCTCCGCCACCACCCGCTCGGCGATCTCCGCCCCCCACCCCCGCACGAAGCCCAGCCCGATGCGCAGGTCTCCCTCCTCGGGCGTGCACGCCACCCGGCTCCGGTTCACGTCGGGCAGGAGGGTCCGGATGCCGTTCCTGCGGGCGTCCCGCCCCAGGGCGTCCAGGGAGTAGAAGCCCATGGGCTGGTTGTTGAAGAGCGCCACGTAGTACTCCAGCGGGTAGTACTCGCGGAGCCACGCCGACTGGTACGCCAGGAGCCCGAAGGCGGCGGCGTGGGACTTGGGGAAGCCGAACTCGCTGAAGGCCGTCACCTGCTGGAAGACCTCCCGGGCCGTGGTCTCGTCCACGCCCCGCTCCCGCGCCCCGTCCCGGAACTCCTCCCAGTGGGCGGTCATGGCCTCCTTGGAGCGCTTGCGGCTCATGGCCCGGCGCAGGCTCTCCGCCTGGCCGTCGCTGAAGCCCGCCAGCGCCTGGCACACCGTCAGCACCTGGTCCTGGTAGATGATGACGCCCAGCGTCTCCGCCAGCGGCCCCTCCAGGAGCGGGTGGGGATAGGGGATCCGGTACTCCGGGTTCTGGCGCAGCATCTCCCGGCGGCGCACGAAGGGGTTCACGGCGCCGCCGACGATGGGCCCGGGGCGCACGATGGCCACCTGGATGGCCAGCTCCTCCAGGTTCCGGGGCCGGGTGCGCCGCACCATCTGGATCTGGGCCCGGCTCTCCACCTGGAAGAGCCCCACCGTGTCCCCGGAGCAGATGCGGTCGTAGACCACCTCGTCCTCGAAGTCGATGCGGGAGAGGTCCGGCGCGCCCCCCACGACGGGCTCGCCGCCCGCGCCGGCGGTCCCGGCGTCGGCGACGAGGTCCACGGCGTCCTCCACCAGGGAGAGCATGCCCAGGGCCAGGAAGTCGATCTTGATGAACCCCGCGTCCTCGCAGGAGTCCTTGTCCCACTGGCAGAGGAAGCGCCCCTCCCAGGCGGCGGGCTCCAGGGGCACCATCTCCAGGAGGGGCCGGCTGGAGATGATCATCCCGCCCACGTGCTGGGAGATGTGGCGGGGCAGCCCCGAGATGTCCCCGGCGAGGTCGCCCAGCATCCGCCACAGCGGGGCGTCGGCGCGCTCCCGGAACTCCGGCAGGCTGGCGATCTCCTCGGCCAGCCCGGCCGCCGAGCGCCGCTCCGCCAGCTTCGAGAGCTTCTCCAGCTCCCCCAGGGGGAGGTCCAGCGCCTTGCCGATCTCCCGCACCGCCGAGCGGAGCCGGTAGGTGGGGAAGGTGCACACCAGCCCGGTGTGGTCGTGCCCGTACTTCTCGTAGACCCGGAGGATCAGCTCCTCCCGGATGTCCCGGGGGAAGTCCAGGTCGATGTCCGGGACGCTCTTCAGCGCCTCGTTGAGGAAGCGGCCCAGGAAGAGGTCGTTCTTCACCGGGTCGATGTGGGAGAGCCCGATGAGGTAGCAGATGATGGAGGAGACCGAGGAGCCGCGTCCGCGCCCCGGGGGGAGGCCGGATCCCGCCCGGGGGGAGCCCGCCCGCACGTCCGCCGCCACCTCCCGGGCCAGCTCCATGATGTCCCGGTAGACCAGGAAGAAGCCGGCCAGCCCGTGGAGGTCCACCAGCGCGAGCTCGGTGTGGAGGCGCTCCTCGGCGTTCCGCTCCTCGGCGCTCCCGGGCTCGTAGCGCCTCGAGATCTCCGCCAGGCAGAGGGCGGCCAGCGATTCCAGGGCGCCGCCCCGCTCGGACCCCTGGAAGTCGGGGAACTCGTAGCCCAGGTCCTCGGTGAGGTCGAAGGCGGCGCACCGCTCGGCGATCAGGAGGGTGTTGGTCAACGCCTCGGGCCGGCCCCGGAAGCGGTGCTCCATCTCCCACGGCTCGGCCAGGTGGAAGAGGCGGTTCGGGCGGCGCACCGCGTGGGCGCCGTCCAGGGTGCTCCGGGTGCGGATGGCCACCAGCACGTCCTGGAGGCGGTGCCGCTCGGTGCGGTGGTAGTGGACGTTCCCCGTGGCCACCACCCCCACGCCCATGCGTCCCGCCAGGCGGGCCAGGCTCCGCACCCGGGACGCGTCGCCCTTCACCGCGTTGTCCTGGAGCTCGGCGAAGACGTTCCCGGGCCCGAACGCCTCGGTGAGCCGGCGGAGGAAGCCCTCGCCGTCGGCCACCGAGGAGCCCAGGGCGGCCAGGAGGGGGCTCTTCCGGCACCCGGTCAGGAGGATCAGCCCCTCGGGGCGCTCCAGCAGGCTCTCCAGGGAGAGCCGGGGATCGCCCCGCTCCTCGGCCGTCATGTGCGCCTCGGTGAGGAGGCGGGAGAGGGTCGCGTAGCCCCGGGGGGTCTCGGCCAGGAGGGTGACGTGGTGCCCCTCCTCGGGCTCCTCCAGCCCCGGGAAGCACGCCTTCAGCGTGACCTCGGCGCCGGTGATGGGCTGGATGCCCGCGTTCCGGGCGGCCCGGGCGAACTCCATGGAGCCGTAGAGGCCGTCGTGGTCCGTGAGGGCCAGCGCGGGATAGCCCAGCTCGGCGGCGCGCAGCACCAGCTCCTCGGGGTGGGAGGCGCCGTCCAGGAAGGAGAAGCCCGAGTGGCAGTGGAGCTCGACGTAGGGAAGGGGCATGGGCGCTCCGGAGGGTCGGCGGATCCAGGCCCGCTCGGGGCTCCCCCAGGGGGCCCGGTGCGGAACCCGAAGATATACCGAAAGTCGGAGGTCCGCAAAGCGGTCGCGGGCCCGGGGCGGGGCGGGGGAGGCGCGGATGTTGCACCACCGGACCCCGGACGCCCGCCCCGAAGGCGGGCACCCCTTCGACCCACCGGGGCCCGGCCCCGGGGAGGACCTCGTGGATCCGGCGACCGGCAGCGATCCCCCACCGGAACCGGCACCCCCGGGCCTGGCCGCCCGGACGCTGGCCCGTGCCCGCGCGCGGTTCCGGGAGGTGGTCCCCCCCGGCTGGAACTGGCGTCGCGTGGTCGTGGGCGTGGTCCTGGCCGAGATCGGCGCCGTCCTCCTCCTGCTCCTGTTCATGGCCGTGACCGGTCGGGAGCTCGTGGTCGGCCTCCGCCCCACGGGTGACGGCGCCCCGCCCACCGAGCCGTCCGAGGACCTGATCATCCCCGTGGCCGGGGTGCTCCCGGAGGAGCTGCGCGACACCTGGGGGGCCGCTCGGGGCTCCGGTCGGACCCACCAGGGGATCGACATCCTGGCGCCCCCGGGCACGCCCGTGGTGGCCGCCGACGCCGGCGTGGTCGTGGGCATGGACCAGAGCGCCGCGGGGGGCGTCACCCTCCACCAGCGCGGCCTGGACGGGCGCACGATCTACTACTACGCCCACCTCCAGCGGTATCGCTCGGGCCTCGAGGTCTCGGACCTGGTGCGCCAGGGAGACACCTTGGGCTACGTCGGCGACACGGGGAACGCCCGGGGCACGCCCCACCTCCACTTCTCGGTGTCGGTGGTCGAGAACCCCAACCGCATGCGGGGCGGACGCCACCTCAACCCGTACCCCCTCCTGGCGGATCCGCCGCCCGAGTGAGGCGGGCGGGGGGGTCCGTCCCGGCCTCCGTCGCAACCCTCCGGGCCCGGGCTCCGTCCCTCCTGGTGTGGGGGAGCTCGACTGGCGCCGTGCGGTCGGCCTAATTACTCTTTATGCATATACGCAAAGTGTGACAACCAGCACCGAGGAGGTCGGGTGAGCCGTGCCGACGAGGGACTGAGCCGACTGGAGTACCACGTCCTCCTGGCCATGGCCGGCGGACCCCTCTACGGGTACGCCCTCAAGGAGGCCGTGGAGGAGGAGTCGGACGGGGCCCTGACGCCTCGGGCCGGCTCGCTCTACCGGGTCATCGCCCGGTTGATCCAGCAGGGGGTGGTCGAGGAGGTGGACGCCCCGGCGGACACGCCGCCCCATCCGGGACGGGCCCGGAAGTACTACGCGCTGACCCCGGAGGGCCGGGGGCTCCTGGCCGGGGAGACGGCGCGCCTCCGGGCCGCCGCGGCGCTGGCCGACCAGCGTCTCGGGACGGCGGAGGGCGGGTGAGCGTCCTCCACCGCCTCCTGCTCCGTCTCTTCCCGGCGGCCTTCCGGGCGCGCTTCGGCGAGGAGATGTGGGCCCAGGTCCGGGCGGACCGCGCGGCGGCCCGGCGGCGAGGTCGCCTGTCCCTCCTGGGATACGACCTGGCCACGGCCGCCGACCTGGCCGGGAGCGCCCTGGCCGAGCGCATGACCCCCTCCTGGGAGGGGGCCGGTACACACGACGACGGAGGAGCGGGGATGATGACGGGATGGGTGGGGGACCTTCGACACGCGGTGCGCTCGCTTCTGCGAGTGCCGGGATTCACGGCCGTGGCGGTGCTCACGCTCGGGCTGGCCATGGGGGTCAACGCGGGCCTCTTCAGCGTCGTGGAGACGGTGCTGCTGCGCCCGCTCCCCTTCGACGAGGCCGACGAGCTGGTGTACATCGCCGGGACGGCCCCGGGGAGCGACCTCCCCGACGAGTTCCGGCTCGGACCCGGCTTCTACCTCCAGTACCGGGACGGGTCGGAGCTGCTGGCGGACGTCGCCATGTGGGACGACTTCACCAACACGGTGCGGTGGCGGGACCGGGTCGAACGCCTGACCATCGTGGCCGGCTCCAACTCCCTCCTCCCCATGCTGGGCGCGGAGCCTCTCCTGGGCCGGCTTCCCACCGAGGCGGACGCCGGGGACGTGCTCGTCCTCAGCCACGCCCTCTGGACCTCGTGGTTCGGGCGGGACCCGGACGTCGTGGGCACCACCGTCTGGGCGGCGGGGGCCGACCGCACCGTCGTCGGCGTCATGGGTCCGGAGTTCTGGTTCCCGTACGAGGCCGTGGACCTCTGGCTCCCGTTCCCGGTCCGTCTCTCCGAGGGGATGGACCCGGGCAACCTGGGAAGCGGGGTGGTGGCGCGGATGGCGTCCGGCGCCGACCGCGGAGCCCTCCTCGCCGAGCTGGACCGCCTCGCGGACCGCATCCCCGAGCGCTTCGGAGGATCCGCCGCCTTCGCCCGTCTGGTCGAGCGGCACCGTCCCGTGGTCCGCAGCCTGGAGGAACAGCTCCTCGGCGACGTCTCCACTCCGCTCTGGATCCTCCTGGGCTCCGTGGTCATCGTGCTCCTCATCGCCTGCGCCAACGTGGCCAACCTCTTCCTGGCCCGGGTGGCCCACCGGGGACGGGACATGGCCGTGCGGGCGGCGCTGGGCGCGCGCCGGGGTCGGCGGGTGCGGATCCTCCTGTCCGAGGCCGTGGTGGTGGCGGTCGTGGCCGGGGCCCTCGCGGTCCTCCTGGCCTGGGCGGGGATCCCCTTGCTGGTGGAGGCGGCCCCCGACGGGCTCCCGCGGCTCCACGAGGTGGGCGTCACGCCGTGGACCCTCCTCTACACGGCCGGCGCGTGCGTCTTCACCGCCGTGGCGTGCGGGCTCTATCCCGCGCTTCGCGGGTCCCGGGGGGACCTGGCGCGCCTGCGGGACGGGAGCCGGGGCTCCACGGGCCGCGCCGGAGCCGGGCGGGACGCCCTGGTCGTGGCCCAGACGGCGCTGGCGCTGGTCCTCCTGGTGGGCTCCGGGCTCCTCCTGCGGAGCTTCTCGGCTCTCAGCGACGTCGACCCGGGGTACGACACCACCGACCTCTTCGCCTTCCAGATGGCTCCCGACCGGGACGAGCTGGTGGACGGCCCCACCTACCGGGAGTTCCACGAGCGCTTCCAGGATCGCCTCCGGGCCCTCCCGGGGGTGGAGGCGGCCGGGATGGTGGAGAACCTCCCGCTGGACGAGGGGCTGAACAGTGACCGCTTCCTCACGGCGGGCAGCACCCTCGATCCCGCCGAGGCGCCCCTGGTGGCCTTCACCTTCGCCGACTCGGACTACTTCGGGACGATGGGGATCGAGATCCTCGGGGGCCGGACCTTCTCGGCCGCGGAGGAGGCCGGCGTGGAGCCCGCCGTCCTGGTGAGCGAACGCGCCGCCGAGCTGCTCTGGCCCGGCGAGGACCCGGTCGGCCGCCGGGTGCGCGCGTCCCGGGGCGAGACCCTGTACACCGTGGCTGGCGTGGTGGAGGACGTCCTCCAGTACGACCTCCGGGACGAGCCGGAGGCCATGCTCTACTTCACCCTGGTGGGCCCCACCCCCGACTCCTGGGCCATGGCCTCGCCGGCCCACGTGGTCCGGACCGGCCGGGCCGACCTGATCGAGCCCGAGATCCGGGCCCTGGTCCGCGAGGTGGCGCCCGAGGCCCCCATGTACAGGGCATACACCATGCGCGAGCTGGCCGAAGGCTCCACGGAGCATCTCTCGTCCACCCTCCTGACGCTGGGCATCACCTCGGTCCTGGCGCTCCTCCTGGGCGCCGTGGGGCTCTTCGGCGTGCTGTCCTACACGGTGGCCCAGCGGACCCGGGAGATCGGCGTCCGCATGGCGCTGGGGGCCGACGCCGGGCGGGTGCGGGCGATGGTGGTGGGGCAGGGGGCCCGGGTGGTGCTGACGGGGGTCGTGGTGGGGCTCCTGGTGGCCTTCCTCTCGGCTCGGGCGCTGGACGGGCTCCTGTACGGCGTCGAGGCCGCGGACGGTCCCACCTTCGCCGCGGTGGCGCTGGCCATGATCGCCATCGGCCTCCTGGCGAGCTGGCTGCCGGCGTGGCGCGCGTCCCGGGTGGAGCCGGTGGAGTCTCTTCGGGAGGCGTAGCGACGGGCGACGGGCCGGCGGTGGCCCCCCCGCCGGGACGATGGCGCCGGTCCCGGGGCGGGGCCATGGTCGGACGGGCCCGCCCCGCCGCTCCGTGCCCTACCGCCCCATCACCGCCCGGTGGAAGGCGTCGTCCATCTCCTCGGTCATGCCGGGCTCGGTCCCGCGGTAGTGGCAGTAGCTGCACAGCCCCTCCCGGGGCGGGCGTCCCAGCGCCGGCGGCACCGGGACCGTGCGACCCTCCGCCCGGTATGCCGCCCCCGTCCGCGCCAGCGCCTCCTCGAAGAGCCGATGCGTGAGGGGCAGGTTGTGGGCGCCCTGGCCGTCCCGCACCTGCGCCAGGAGCGCCCGGGCCTCCCCCAGCTCGGGGCGCTCCGCCCCCACCGCCCGCTCCGCCTCCGCCAGGTAGCGCTCCACGCGCTCGGTCCGGCTCGCCACGCCCTCCCGCCACCACGCCAGGACCGTCCGGTATTCGGGGCGATGGCAGTCCGCGCACGCGTCGCCCAGGGTCGCTCCCGGGGGCCGGGAGGGGGAGGGGGCCTCGAACCCTCCCTCCCCGGCTTCGGCGTGACACGACGCGCACGTCAGCCCCTCGGAGAAGTGGGGCGCCGGCCGGGCGTCCTCGAGCGCCACGCCAAGGACCAGGCGCTGCTCCGCGGCATGGACGGTCCGGTGGCACGGCGCGCACGCGGCGGTCTCCACGGCCGGGTCCGACGCCTCCACGCCGTGCTCCCCGGCGTGACAGCCGGCGCAGTCCAGCGTCACCGCCGTGCTCATGGACTCGATGCGGTGGTTGTCCGCCTCGTGGCAGGCGGTGCATCCCACGCCCGTGTGGCTCGGGTGGAGGGTCCGACCCACGGACGCCCGGGTGAGCGCCTCCACGTCGCCGTGGCACTCGGCGCACGCCTGGGCGGACACCGCCCGCACCGGCTGGGTCACCTCGTAGTGGCAGCGAAGGCAGCCGCCCTCGATCCACGGGAGACCCTCGTGGGGCACGTCCAGCCCCTGGCTGGTCCGCCCCACGTGGGTGGGATCGGCGTGGCAGACCCGACACTCCTGGGGACGCTCGCCGGAGAGCTCGTCGTGGTGGCAGAGGCCGCAGCTCTCCCCGGCGGCGGAGAGGGGCTCCTCTCCCGAGTCGTGTCCGTGGCACCCGGCGCAGCCCAGCGGGACGTCCGCCTCGGCGGCGTGCTCCCGGTGCTCGAAGCGCACCGAGCCCAGCGCGACCTCGCCGGGGAGGCCGCCGGCGTGGCAGCCCGAGGCCGTGCAGCCGGCGGAGGGAACCGCGGCCAGGTCCCGCTCCGCCAGCCCTCCGGCGTGGCATTCGGCGCACGCGAGCGAGGCGTGTCCCGAGCCCCCGGGGGAGCTCGACCGGTCCGGGCCGGCACAGCCCGTGCCCAGGAGGAGCGCGAGGGTGACGAGCGGCCCGAGCGGGACCGCGGATCGGCGGCTCACGAGAAGACCACGGCCCATAGGACGAGTCCGATGCAGAGGAGACCGACGGCGAGGGCGAAGAACCCGAAGAGGGCCGCCACCAGGGACGTCCAGCGCGAGGGCGGCGGGGCCGGCCGGTCCGGCGCGGGCACCCGGGACACCTCGGCCTCGCGGAGGCGGGCCAGCTCCTCCCCCATGAGGGGGTGCTCCTCGAGCATGTAGTCGGTGGTGGCGCGGCCGTGGAACATGACCGCGTCCAGCGGGAACTTGTCCGGCCGCAGGTGCACGTTGAAGAAGTGCACCATGAAGATGAATCCCGCCGCGATGAGGGCCTCGTATCCGTGGAAGACGGTGGCCACGTTGAACCACCACCCGGGGAGCCACCGGCCCCAGAATTCCGGGAACCAGAGGATGAGCCCCGAGCCGCCGATGACGACGAAGCCCCAGAGCTCCCCGAAGAAGTCCAGCTTCTCCAGGTAGCCGTAGCGGCCGAAGCGGGGGCGGCCCTTCCCGGTGAAGAACCACCGCCACATGCGGAGGAAGTCGCGGGCGTCCTCGGGGTGGAACATGAGGGAGTCCGGGCCCCACAGGAGGCGCTTCCTGTCCTCGGCCCGCACGACCGTCCGCGTCAGCCAGACGAGGAAGACGAGGCTGTAGGCCACCATGACGGCGGCCGCGACCCGATGGATGAGGCCCGCCCGGGCCACCCCGCCCCAGAGCCCCATGAGCGCCCCGGAGAAGGGGGCGTCGGCGTAGCGCAGCGGGACGCCGGTGAGCACCAGCGTGTAGAAGGTCAGGATCACCAGGGCGTGGAAGACCCGGTGCGTCAGCGTGAAGCGCCAGACGAAGGGTCCCCGGCCCCGCTGGGCCGTGTCCATGGGGAGGAGGGCCGGCTGCGTGAACTCCGACGGCCCCGTGGGATCGTAGCGCGCCCGCGGCTCAGCCATGGCCCCCTCCGATGCCGTGGACGACGCCCTTCTGCCTGTCGACGAGGAGGCGCAGCCACCAGAGGAAGGTGTGGAGGGCGAAGAGCCCCAGGACGCCGATGAGGAGCGCGTTCATGAAGACGAAGGAGTAGAAGAGGGGCGCGTTGCGGCTCCGGTCCATGGGGTCGGGGTGGGCGTCGTACGCCACGAAGGCGGGTCGCGCCGCTTCGTGGCAGGCGCCGCACGTGGCCACCAGGGAGTCGGGAGCCACCCGGGAGCGGGGGTCGGACGCCGGGAAGACGGCGTGGGACCCGTGGCAGTGGTCGCAGGTGGCCACGATCTCCGAGCCCAGCGCCGTGGCCTTCCCGTGGTAGGTGCCGAAGTAGGTGTCGGCGTCGTCGGCGTGGCAGGCCGCGCACCGCTCCACCATCTGCTGGTCGAAGCGATCGTGGGACGGCGCCAGCATGCCGTGGGCGCCGTGGCAGGCCGAGCAGGTGGGGGGATCCGCGGAGGTCGCGCCCTCGGGGACCTCCGCGCCGGGGCGGGCGAGCCCCGGCAGCGCCGCGGCGTGGCGGTCCTCACGCCAGACCTCGATCACGTCCTGGTGGCACGCGCCGCACGTCTCGGGCTGCCGCGCCGGGTGGACCCGGGAGTCCGGATCGTCGGGCGACCGCGTCCCGTGGGGCGCGTGGCAGCCCGCGCACGAGGCCGAGTCGGCGTGGGGATCGTCGGACGGGAGGGCGGGCTCGAAATGGCAGGCCGCGCACGCCTCCCGGACGGCGGCGAGCCCGTCGGCCGTCCTAAGGGCCTCCGCGGAACGAACGTCGTGCACCCCGTGGCAGTCGGCGCACCGCGCGTGGTCGTCGGGCGCGTGGGCGCCGGCTTCCCACGACACCGTCTCCTCCCCGTGGCAGGAGGCGCAGCTCTCGGTGGCGCCCCCGTCGCCGTGGGGGAAGGTCCCGAACCCGGTGTGGCAGGCCACGCAGGCCGTGCCGGCGTGGGCGGAGGCGGCCAGCGCCCCGGCGTCCACCTCCAGGTCCCGGGCGTCCTCCAGGGTGGCGACGTGCTGACGGAGGAGCTCCAGCTCGCCGTGGCAACGGACGCAGCCGTCCGACCCCTGGGCCGCGGCGCCCGGGGGGCTCGCAAGCGCGGGGAAGGAGGCCACCAGGAGGAGCCCGGCGAGTCGGCTCGGGCTCCGTGTCGGACGAAGGACGTTCACGGCTCCACTCCGTACTTCTTGAGTCGGTTGCGGATCTGGTGGCGCGACAGCCCCAGGAGGCGGCCCGCCTCGGTGCGGTTGCCCTCGGTGCGCCGGAGCGCCTCGAGGAGGAGCCCCCGCTCCAGCTCCTCCAGGTCGACCCCGCCGGGGCCCAGCTCGACGGCCGGGCCGCGCCCCGGGCCGGCGTCGTCGCCCGCGGCCCGGACCTCGGGGGGAAGGGCGTCGGGGTGGATCGCGTCGCCCTCGGTGAGGAGGACGGCCCGCTCCACCACGTTGTGCAGCTCCCGGACGTTGCCGGGCCAGGCGTAGCGCCGGAGGAGGTCGGCGGCCTCCGGCGTGAAGCCCTGGATCCGCTTCCGGAACTCGCCGTTGAAGCGCTCCAGGAAGGCGGCGGCCAGGAGGGGGATGTCGCTCCGGCGATGGCGGAGCGGCGGCAGCTCGATGGGCAGGACGCGGAGCCGGTAGTAGAGGTCGGCGCGGAAGCGACCCGCCGCGACCTCCTCGTCCAGCGTCCGGTTCGTGGCCGCCACGATGCGGACGTCCACCTTCAGGTCCTCGGTGCCGCCCACCCTCCGGAACGCCTTCTCCTCGATGAAGCGGAGCAGCTTGCTCTGCACCGCCGGCGAGAGCTCGCCGATCTCGTCCAGGAAGAGGCTCCCGCCCCCGGCCACCTCGACCAGCCCTCGCTTGAGGCTGCGCGCGTCGGTGAAGGCACCCTTCTCGTGGCCGAAGAGCTCCGACTCCATGAGGGACTCGGCCAGGGCGGAGCAGGTGACGTGGACGAAGGGGTGGTCGGCCCGGGGGCTGAGGCGGTGGATGAGGCGGGCCGTCACGCCCTTCCCGGTGCCCGTCTCCCCCACCAGGAGGACCGTGGAGCCCTCCGCCGGGGCGATGCGCTCCACCAGGTCCAGGACGTCCCGCATGGCCGGGCTCGTCCCGATGACCTCGCCGCTCCGCTCCCCCTGGCGGCGGAGCGCGTGCACCTCCCGCCGGAGCCGCGTCCGCTCGAGGGTGCGCTGCAGCGTGGCTTCGAGTCGGTCCAGGGAGAAGGGCTTCTCCAGGTAGTCCTCGGCGCCCCGCTTCAGCGCCGCCACCGCCGACTCCACCGTGGCGTGGGCGGTGATCATGACGCAGGGCACGTCGGAGCCCCGGGAGAGCTCGTCCAGGATCTCGGTGCCCTCGCCGTCGGGGAGGCGGATGTCCAGGAGGGCCGCGTCGGGCTGGACCCGGCGCAGGAGCGCCCGGGCCTCCTCCAGGGAGCGGGCGGTGGACACGTCGTAGCCGCGGCGCGCCAGCCGCTCCGCCACCACGGTGCGGATGAGGTCGTCGTCGTCCAGGACCAGGATGCGCTCGCTCATGGCCGGCTCCCCACGAGGGTGGGCGCCGGGTGGTCCACGGCTACCGGAAGCGCGATGCCCACGCGGGTCCCGTGGCCCGGCCGGCTCTCGATGCTGAGGCCCCCCCGGTGGGCGGAGAGGATGCGGGCGACCAGGGGCAACCCCAGCCCGGTGCCCGTGGGCTTGGTGGAGTAGAAGGGCTTGAGGGCCTGGTCCACCTCGCCGGGGCCGAGGCCGTGGCCCGTGTCGGAGACGACGACCTCCACCGAGGAGCCGGACCGGCCGACCGAGAGGGTCAGGACGCCGCCTCCGGTCATGGCCTCGGCGGCGTTGGTGAGCACGTTGAGGAAGGCCTGGCGCAGCCGGCGGGCGTCGCCGGCCACCCGCAGCCCCTCGTGGGTGTAGGCCCGCCGGACCTCCACGCCTTCCATGGCGGGGTGGCCCGAGAGCTCCACCAGGGCCTCGTCCAGCGCCTCGGCCACGTCCACCGGGGCCTCCTCCATGACCACCGGTCGGGCCAGGGAGAACAGGTCCTGCATGGTCTCGTACAGGCGGTCGAGCTGCCCGTCGACGGCGTCCAGCACCTCCCGGCCCCCCTCCGCCAGCTCGTACTCCTGCTCCAGCACCTGGATGGCGGTCTGGATGGAGGCCAGGGGGCGCTTGAACTCGTGGGCCATCTCGGCCGCGAGCTCGCCCACCTGGGCCAGCCCTTCCCGGGCCTCGAGGGCCCGGTCCCGGTCGGCGGAGCGGCGCTCGCGCTCGACGAGCTGCGACACGGACTGCTCCAGCTCCCGCAGGTCGTCGGGAGGATGGGCCTCCTCGCCGGGGAGGGTGCGGCGGATCAGGACGTCGATGCGGTGCAGGGGAGCCACCACCTCCCGCTCGAACATGGTGACGACGACGACGACCATGGCCAGGAGGGAGACGGCCATGAGCCCGATGCCCAGGAGCGCGCCCCGGCGCATGGCGGCTCGGGTCGCCTGGACGCTGAAGCCCATCTCCAGGACGGCCGGCTCCGGGAGGGAGAGGGGGAGGAACGCCTGGATCTCGTTCCCGTCGGCACCGGCCCGGGCCACGCCGCCGGGCGGAAGCTCCCCGGCGCGGGGGATCCAGCGGCCCGGGGCCCGGCCCCCTTCCTCCACGGGGTCCGCCGAGAGGAGGACCCTCCCGTCGTCGGCGTGGACGCGCACCGAGGTCACCACACCCTCGCCGCGGAGCCGCTCGAGGTTCCGGTGCACCGCGTCCTCGCGGCCCACGCGGAAGGCCGTCTCCAGGGTGCTCCCGGTGGAGTGGGCGGCCAGGAGGGCCTGCTGGCGCGCGGCGCTCAGCGCCTCCGCGGACCAGTAGCGGAAGGAGAGGTGGGTGGTGCCCCCCAGCACGACGGCGGCCGCCCCCAGAAGGGTGAGGAGGAGCTTGCTCCTGACCGGAAGCGACCGAAGGATGCGGACCCATCTCATGCGAATCACTCCTGAAAGCGATCACGCTGCTGGGAGGGTGCCGTCCCGCTTGTGAAAGATAGTGCGATCTCCCGTCCCGAGCCACGCCCGTGGCGGGGATCCGCGCGGTGGGGGAAGGAAGCGGGCCCCGATCCGTTCGACCGGGGCCCGCCGCCCGCGCTCCGCGCGGAGTCGCGCGTCAGGCGAGGAGGAGGATGGCCAGGAGGGCGGTGGCGTCGGCCACCAGGGCGGTGCCGAACCCACGGGTCCAGTAGAGGAGCCCGAAGGCGGCGGCGGGCAGCGCCACCGCGACCGCCAGGAAGGCCACCAGCGAGCCGGTGCCCGCGAACCCCACCGCCAGCGCGCCGGGTGTGTAGAGGGCGACCTGCACCACCACCGCCAGCGTCACGGCGGCGGCGGCGGCCTCGGTGGCGCCCAGGCGGCCCCACCGCAGCAGCAGCCAGGCCACCCCGGTCACCAGCACCAGGCGCAGCAGCACCTCGTTCACCAGCGCCTGGGCGACCTCCACCACCACCGTGCCCGCCGTGGCGGGCGCCACGGGTCCGGCGAAGGGAACGGCCACCAGCCCGACCACGGTCCCGGCGACCAGGCCGAGCACGAGGTCCTTGGCGCTCCAGCGCCGGTCCCCCACCAGCCCCGCCAGGGGACGCGTGGAGGGCAGGCCCCAGCCCAGGCGGAGCGCCAGCGTCACCGCGGGCCCGACCACCCAGATGGCCACGGCGGCGGCCAGCAGGACCGCGCCCGTCTCGGTGAGTCGGAGCCGGAGCCCCCAGATCTCGGGCCGGTCGGCCAGGAAGAGCATGAGGAGCGCGGCGAAGGACGCGGCCACCACCAGGGTGCCGGCCCGGCGCTCCGGCCACCGGGCCCAGGCGTTCTTCAGGGCCCGCCAGGCGTTGAGCGAGGCGCTGGCGACGATGCCGCCGGCCAGCCCCCATCCCACCGCCACCCCGACGAGGGCGCCGGGGCGGCCGGTGTAGAAGGCCACGTAGGTCATGGCGACCCAGACGGCGGCCAGCCAGGCCACGGCCACGCCGGGCACGGCGTAGAGCAGCGCCCGGGCCAGGTCGCCGGCGGCCGTGCGGGGCGGGGTGCCCGCCGGCCGACCGAGCCAGGCCAGGACCACGCCGTGGAGGCCGCCGAGGACGGCCCCCACCACGAAGAGGGCGGTGGCGTTGGCGAAGAGGGCGTGGAGGCTCAGCCGTCCGGCCAGGGTCATGGCCGCCACCAGGATGCCGCCCAGCGCGACGCCACCGGCCATGGTGGCCTGCACCGCCACGCGTCCATGGAGCCCGATGCTCCGGGGCAGCGCGGGAGGGGCGCTGCGGGCGTCTGCGGAGTGGGTGGTCGGGGCGCTCATGATGTCCTCCTCGTGGTGCGGCCGGTCCAGCGCCGGTCGTCACACGAGAGGAGGGCACGCGGCGTGCCCGGTCGGGTGCGAGATGCGTATCCTCATCTCCGCCAACCAGATGAGGCGCTCACCTCAGGCGATGCGCGAGGTCCGGGCGGATCGGGACCGCGCGGAATCGCGCGGCGCTCGGCGGGGGTGGTGCGCGGAAGCGCGCGGTGGGGCGGGGGTCCCCCCCGGATCCACGCTCGCCCCGCATCCCGGGCGCCGCCATGGCGCCCCGGGACGGATCGACCTCAGGGGCTCCGGACGGCCACGTCCACCGTGCCGGAGACGCGCTCGAGGAAGACGGAGATCGTCCAGGTTCCGGCCGTCCCGGCCTCGGTCTGGTACGTCCCGGTCTCCGCCACGCTCCGTCCGTGGACTTCGGCGCCCGAGGGGTCCGTGACGGTCAGGTACGCGTACCCGCCGGTGATGCCGGGCCCGTAGGTCACCACCTGGCTGCCGGCCCCGGCCTGCCACTCCCAGGTGCGGATGTCGCTCACCTCCTCGAGCCCCGTGGCCTGGAGCCGGAAGGAACCCGGCTCGTTGATCACGGTCAGCGCTTCGGGCGCGAGGGGGTCCCCGCCGTCCCGGCATCCGGCCGTCGCCGCGGCCGCCAGGAGGAGCAGCAGCGCGGCGCGGCCGAGGCGGGGGTGCCTCACGCCGGGACCCCGCCCTCGGCGCGGGCCTCCGCCAGCGCCTGCACGTAGGCCTCGATGCGCTCGAGCTGGGCGGCGCCGTCCAGCCCCGCCTCGTGGACGACCACGTGGCCCTCGCCGCTCCCCAGGTAGTGCCCCTTCTGGAAGGGGTGCATGCAGTGCTCCAGCCCCACCTCGGAGCGGATCCACCGGTAGAGCGTGGGGAGGGTGAAGTCGGTGACGCCCATGGCCTCGTGGGCCTGCTCGGCGGGGAAGATCCGCTCCCGCTCCTCCCGGGGGAGGGCGTCGAACAACTCCGGCGAGGTCACGTGGAAGACGTCGAGCTCGATCCCCTTCTCCCGTAGCGCCGGCAGCGCCTTCAGCACGAACTCGTACGTCACCGCCGAGCCCTGGAGGACGACGGTGCCGTCCCGCTCGCCCTGGGCCGCCACGAGCTTGTAGAGGCCCTGGGCGGCGTCGGCCGCCGGGGCCAGGCCCAGCGCCTCCCGGTCCAGCACGGGCTCGCCGGGGCGGGTCACGAAGGGCACGATCACCGCGGGGCGCGCCTGGAAGGCGGCGGCCATGGCCGGCCAGACCTCGCCGGGCTCCCACGGGGTGAGCGTCACCGCCGTCCCGGGCACGTAGTTCTCCATATGGAGCTGGTACGCCTGCGGGTCGGCGTGGGTGGGGCCGTCCTCCCCGGTCTTCATGCTGGCGTGGCCGCACAGGAGGACGAAGGGGTGGTAGGGGGCGTCCTCGCCCTCCACCTCGCGCCGCATCTGGCTCGAGATGGCGTGCACCCGGGCCGGGATGTGGCCCAGGGGGCTGATGAAGGCGCCGTACGACGCGCCGACCCCCACGTTGAAGCCGTAGGCCGAGGTCCCGGAGAGGATGCAGGCCAGCCCGTCCTCGCAGATGCCGCCCACGGAGAGCGCGCGGGAGCCGGGGTTGTCCCGGTAGTGCCAGAATCCCTCGGGGAAGCCCGATCCGGTCCCGGACACCGCCGTGGAGTCCAGGAGGTCCGCCGCGCCGTAGAGGAGCGCGCCGCCGCTCTCGCGGTTCAGGTAGCCCAGCACCTTCCCCATCTGCTTGCGCAGGGGGACCTTGGTACCCGTCTCCAGCGCCAGCTCGTCGGGGGTGGTGGCGGGGTCGGTGACCGCGTAGACGCGGTCGGCGTCGGGGGCGTCGTCCCGGGGCGTGCGGTCCCGGGCGTCCAGCCGGTCCCGGGCCTCGACCAGGCGCTCCGCCATGTGCTCGCACATGGTGCGGTACTCGCCCTCCAGGAGCCCCCGGAGCCGCTCGAGGGTCTTCCAGTAGGCCTCCTCCACGGCCGCCTCGTCCATCCCGGCGCCGCAGTCGACGCCCGAGCCGTTCCGGCCGGGCACGGCGCCGCCGTCGGCGGAGAAGACCGGCTCGATGAGCTCCAGGTACTCCTCGGAGCACATGTCGTGGCCGCCGCCGTGGGACTTCTTCCCGGTGATGCCGTAGTTCCAGCCCTTCTGGGTCCGGTAGACCACCGCCGTGGGCTGGCCGTTGTCGAACTCCAGCGCGCGCCGCTGCGCGGCGAGGACCAGGGGGAAGTCGAAGCCGTCCGGCACCTCGACCACGTTCCAGTCCTGGAGGTAGAAGAACTCCATGGGGTCCCACTGCACGTAGTCGCCCCACTGCGAGCCCTCGCGGGTCACGCGGTCGGAGTCGATGGAGGCCTGGTTCCAGTCCAGGTGGCAGATGGCGTTGGAGAGCCCCGAGGCGGAGGCCGACGCCACCGTCTCGTAGACGCGCCCCGGGGTCAGCCCGCCCTCGCCCTCGAGGAGGTGCACCCGGGGGGCGTCCTTCCCGTACCGGTCGGCCAGGGTGTAGGCGAGGCCCAGCGAGCTGCCCACGCCCACCCCCGACGGGCCCGTGGCGATGCGCACGAAGGGCGTGGCCGGGGTGGGGTGGCCGTCCAGCGGCTTGCTCCCGAACTCCAGGAAGCGGGGCGTGGAGGTCGTGGGGTTCCGGCGGAAGCCCAGGAGGTCCTCCAGGCGCAGGCGGTGCTCCACCTTCTCCGGGAGGAGGTCCGGGCGCGCGATGCGCACCACCTCGTCCCGCAGGCCCCACATGGCGTAGAGCCCGGTGGCCTTGTGGCCCGCGGCGAAGGAGAGGAGGTCGGCGTCGGTCCGTCGGGGATCGCCGATGTCCCAGTCCATGGTGCGGAAGAGCGCCGCCGTCATGATGTGCCCCGCCGAGATCGAGCCACCGGGGTGGCCGGACTGGGCGAAGTTGAACAGGACGGCGGTGAGGGTGCGGTAGATCCGGTCGTAGGTGCGGAAGCTCTCCACGACCTCGGTCGGGAGCCCGACGTCTCCGGGCTCGTCCACGGTGATCCACTCGGCACGACGCGGGCCGAACGCTCGGCTCATGTTCGCTCCTTCGGCAGGGCGCTTATGCGGGAACAGGGGGACGGGTGGGGCCGGCCCGACGGCCGGCCCACCCTCACAAGGTGAGGCGACGGCCGGATCGGATGAAGTCCTGGAAGCCGGCCCGGTCGCCCGCGGCCTCGGCGATGCGGGCCACGGCCTCGGTCAGCTCCTCGTCGGCGTTGGCGATGGAGAGCCTCAGGTAGTGCTGCCCCTCGCTCCCCAGCGTGCTGAACGACCGGCGGTCCATGACCGCGACCTGGTAGCGGTAGAGGAGGAACAGCTGGAAGAGCGTGGCGGGGCTGGTGCGCTCGCGCACGTCGGCGGGGAGCGCCTCGTACGCCTCGAGGCCCCCCAGGCGCTCCAGCGCGCCCTCGATGTTGGGGAAGGCGTAGAAGGCGCCCTTGGGGGTCTGGCAGGTGACGCCCTCGATCTCGTTGAGCGCCGGCACCACCAGGTCCCGGCGGCGCTGGAAGGCCTCCACCATGCGGCGGATGGCCACCTCGCTCTCCGGCGACTCCAGCGCCTCCACCGCGCCCCACTGGTTGTAGGGGGGCAGGGAGGCGAAGTAGTTGATCCCCAGCCGGCGGGCGACCCGGGCCTCCTCCACGGTGGGGTAGACGGCCCAGCCGACGCGACCGCCGGTCCACGAGTACGTCTTGGAGACGGCGGAGGCGAGGATCGTGCGCGCCTCCATCCCCGGCATCGCCGCGATGGAGATGTGCTCGTCCCCGTCGAAGGTGATGGCCTCGTAGGACTCGTCGGAGTAGACCCGGACGTCGGGGGCCGTGCGCTCCAGGATGAGCTCGGAGAGCCCCTCGAGCTGCTCCCGGGTGGCCACGCCGCCGGTGGGGTTCGACGGGAAGTTCAGGAAGATGAGCTTGGTGCGGTCGCTGAGGAGGGGCTCCAGCTCGTCCCGGGTGAGCCCGAAGCCGTGCTCCTCCTTCAGGACCACCGGCACCGGCACGCAGCGGAAGTACGGGATGAACGACTCGAAGAGGGGGTAGCCCGGGGAGGGGTACACCACCTCGGCGCCGCTCTCGCTGTACGCCATGTGGGCGAAGCCGATGGCCGGGCGGCCGCCGGGGTAGACCACGACGCGCTCCGGATCCACGTCCAGCCCGTGCCGCCGGCCCACCGACCGGGCGATGGCGGCGCGGAGCTCGGGGATCCCCTGGGGATCGCAGTACGTGGTGAGCCCCCGGTCCAGCGCGGCCTTCACCGCCTCCTTGATGTGGTCGGGGAGGGGGAAGTCGGGCTGGCCGAGGTTGCAGCGGACGACCCGGTCCCCGGCCGCTTCGACCTCGCGGATCAGGGCGCCGAAGGCGAAGGCCTCCTCGGTGCCGATGCGCCGGACACGGTCGGCGAAGAGGGTGGCGGGCAGGGGCGCGGCGGCGGGAGCTGCGCTCATGGGCTCCGTCCTTTCCGTCGGGGTGGAGAGGGATGGTCCGAGGCCGTGTCCGGCCTCCGTCGCAGAAAAAGTAGCAGGAACGAGGCCGTTTGGGGTGTCGGGAGGCTCCCTCCCCGCCGCGGGCAGGGAAGCCTGCGCCCACGTTGCCCCCCGGCGAGCGCGTCCTGATCTTCCGCGCATGGATCTCTCCGTCCCCCGCGCGGCCGTCACCGAGCTGGCCGCCGCCTACCTGCAGGTGGCGGTCACCCTGGGCCTGTTCTTCCTGTGCCTGGTGCTGTGGCGCCGCTACGGGAAGGTCTACTTCGCGTACTGGGCCCTGGCCTGGGTGCTCTACGGGACCCGGCTGGGCGCCATCGTCAGCTTTCTCCACACCGAGAGCTGGGGGTGGCTGTACTGGCACCAGGTGACGACGGGGTGGACGGCGCTCGCCCTCCTCTGGGCCGCGCTGGTCTTCTCCCAGCGCATCCGCTGGCGGAACCGGTACCTGGTGCTGGTCCTCTTCCCGCCGGTGTGGTCGTACGTCGCCATCTACCAGCTCGACCACTTCTACCTGGCGGCGGGCCCGGCGGTGCTCTTCCTGAGCGTGGCCACCGCGTGGACGGCGTGGGCCTTCTTCCGGTACGACCGGGAGGTGGGCTCGCCGGCGGCCCGGGTCCTGGCCACGGCGCTGGCGCTGTGGGCGGTGCACCACCTGGACTACCCCTTCCTCCGGGCCCGGGGGGCGTGGAATCCCTGGGGCTACTACCTGGACATCGTCTTCCAGCTCGGCACGGGCCTCGGGATCCTCCTCCTGGTCCTGGAGGACCTGGACCAGGGCCTGAGGAGCCTCACCGCCCTCTCCGGCGAGCTCCAGCAGCGGGGCCGCCGGCAGGAGAGCGTGACCGAGGCGGTCCTCCGCCGGGCGCTGGGGCTCCGCGGCGTCCACGGCGCCGCGCTCCACCTCTCGGGCGCCGGCGGCTTCGTCAGCGGCGCGGGGGTGGCGGCGCTCTGGCCGTACGAGGAGGCGCCCGATTCGGCGCTGGAAGCGGTCTGGAGCGTGGAGCGGACCGGACGCCCCGAGGTGGTGAAGGCCACCGACGGCGTCGGCGAGGGGCGGCGCTGGGCCCACCCCTACACCGCGGCCCTCCCCATCCTCCGGGGGGAGGACGTGGCCGGCGCCCTGGTGGTGGTGGGGGAGGCCCGGGACCCGTTCACGGTGCTGGACGCGCCGTTCCTCCTCGCCTTCGGGGCGCAGGTGGGCGCGGCGCTGGAGAACGAGGACCTCTACCGGAACCTGGAGGACCGGACCGAGGAGCTCGAGCGTCTCCAGACGCGCATGGTCCGCCAGCACGAGGAGGAGCGGAACCGCCTCTCCCGGGAGCTCCACGACGAGACGGCCCAGGTCCTGGCCGCCCTCAACATGCAGCTGGGGCTCCTCCGGGAGCGCGGGGACGAGACCATGGCGCCGGCGCTCGACCGGGCCCGGGCCCTGGTGGGCGAGGGCATCAAGAGCATCCGCAGCGTGACCCGGAACCTCCGGCCCACGGTGCTGGACGACCTGGGCCTCCTCCCGGCCCTGCGGGCGCTGGCCCGGGACTTCGGAGGGGAGAACCCCCTGGAGGTGGAGCTCTCGGCGCCGGAGCGGCCGCCGCCCCTGGCCCCCGACGCGGAGCTGGCCGTGTACCGCACCTTCCAGGAGGCGCTGGCCAACGCGGTGCGCCACGGGCGGTGCCGGCGGGTCCGGGCGGAGCTCCGCGTCCTGGACGACGAGGCGGTGCTCACCGTGCAGGACGACGGGGTGGGCTTCCCCACCGACAACGCCGGCGTGCTGGACCGGACCCGGGGCGGGCTCGCCGGCATCCGGGAACGCATCACGGGGGTCGGGGGTGCCTTCACACTGGAGAACGCCGACGAAGGCGGCGCCCGGGTCGTGGTTCGCGTGCCCCTGGCCGCCGTCGCCGCAAAGGAGCCGAGGTGAGCCCAGAGAACGGGAAGATCCGCGTCGTCATCGCCGACGACCACGCCGTGGTCCGCCAGGGGATCCGTGGGGTGCTGGAGGAGGTGGACGAGGTGGAGGTCGTGGCCGAGGCCGCGGACGGCGCCGAGGCGCTGGCGCTCCTGGCCGAGCTGACGCCGGACATCCTGGTCCTGGACATCTCCATGCCCGAGAAGACCGGGCTCGAGGTGACGAAGGAGCTCCGGGCGGACGCCAGCGAGGTCGGCGTGCTCATCCTCTCCATGCACGACGACCCGGAGTACGTGCTGGAGGCCGTGCGCGCCGGGGCCGACGGCTACGTCCTCAAGGACGTGGGGCCCGCCGAGCTCCGGGAGGCCCTCAAGACGGTCCACGAGGGCAAGGAGTACTTCACGGACCGCGTGACGCACCAGCTCTCCGTGGCGCTCCGGGAGGAGCTGGAGCGGGAGCGGAAGCGGAGCCGGGTGGAGTCCCTCACGCCCCGGGAGCGCGAGGTGCTGCTCCGGGTCGCCAAGGGGCTCACCAACCGGGAGATCGCCGAGGAGTTCGGCATCAGCCCCCGCACGGTGGAGACCCACCGGGAGCGGGTCATGTCCAAGCTCCGCATCCGGAGCGTCGCGGGGCTCACCCGCTTCGTGGTGGAGAACGAGCTGGGCGAGGAAGAGGGCGCCGACTAGCCACCCCAGGGGGGTCGAGGTCCCCCGCGCTCGTCGGTGCTTGCCGCCGGTACGTGTGACATCTAACTTACGGTCGTAATCGGGATGTCATACGTGATCCCCCGCACCCGGACCGGCCATGGCGCTGGCGCGCCCCCGAGATCTGGTCTTCACCCTCTTCGGTGAGTATCTCCTCCACCGGCCCGGACCGGTCTGGATCGGGAGCATCCTGAAGCTCCTGGCCCCCCTGGGCGTCTCCCGACCCGCCGCCCGCACCACCCTCTCCCGCATGTCGCGCGAGGGGTGGTTCTCCACCCGGCGCGAAGGGCGCCGGAGCTACTACGCGCTGACGGCCAAGGGTCGACGCCTCCTGGAGGAAGGGGAGGAGCGGATCCACCATCCGCCGTGGGACCGCCCGTGGGACGGCCGGTGGCTGCTGGTGGCCTACTCCGTCCCCGAGGAGGACCGGAAGGCCCGGGACCGCTTCCGGGACCGCCTTCTCTGGCTGGGCTTCGGCTCCCTGGGCAACGGGCTCTGGATCTCGCCCCACGCCGTGTCCGAGGAGGTCCGCGGCGCGGCCGAGTCCCTGGGCCTCCAGGGCCACACCGAGATCTTCTGGGCCGATCACGTGGCCTTCTCCGAGCCCCACGGGCTCGTGGACCGGTGCTGGGACCTGACGGAGATCAACCGCCGGTACCAGGACTTCATCGAGCGCCACCTCCCCGGGTTCCAGGCGTGCCGGAGCGCCCTCGAGGGCGGGGACGCCTCCGCCGGGTCCATCGGGCCCGAGGCGTGCTTCGTCCGGCGCTTCCGCCTCGTGCACGAGTACCGGGAGTTCCCCCTGCTCGACCCGTTCCTTCCCCGGAGCCTCCTGCCCGACGGGTGGGCCGGGGAGTGCGCCCAGGTGTTCTTCGAGACCTACCACGAGCTCCTCTCCGCGCGGGCCAACGCCCACGTCGACCGGAGCGTGGAGATCCCGGAGGGCGCGCCGGTCTAGATCCAGCCCACCCAGGGAGGAAGCCAGCATGACGCAGGTGTCCGGGATGGTCTCCGTGGAGTGCTCCGACGGCCTCGGCCGCGTGGTCCTCGACCGCCCTCCGCTCAACGTGCTGGACATCGCCGGGATGGAGGCGCTGGAGGACGCCCTGGCCCGGGTGGCCCGGGACCCCGGGGTGAAGGCGGTGCTCCTCACCGGGCGGGGGAGGGCCTTCTGCGCCGGGGTGGACGTGGCCGACCACACCGAGGAGCGGGTGGGGCCCATGCTCCGCGCGTTCCACGGCGTCCTGGAGGCCATGCTCTCCCTGGAGGCGCCCCTGGTGGCCGCGGTCGACGGGCCGGCGCTGGGGGGCGGGTGCGAGCTCCTCCTGGCCGCCGACGTCGTGCTGGCCCGGGAGGGCGTCCGGGTGGGTCAGCCCGAGATCCTCCTGGGCGTCTTCCCCCCCGCCGCCGCCGTCCTGCTGCCCCGCCTGGTGGGGCGTCAGGCCGCGCTGGACCTCCTGCTCAGCGGCCGCACCCTCCGGGCCGAGGAGGCCCGGGACCTGGGGCTGGTGACCCGGGTCCTCCCCGCCGAGGGCTTCGCCTCGGAGGCCGACGCGTACGCCCGCCACCTGGCCTCCCTGAGCGCCCCGGTCCTCCGCCTGGTCAAGCGGGCGGTGCGGGAGGCCGAGGGGGTGCCGGTGCCCGCGGCGCTGGAGCGGGCCCACGCGCTGTACCGGGGCGAGCTCATGGCGCTCCACGATCCCCACGAAGGCCTCGCGGCCTTCCTCGAGAAGCGAGAACCCCGATGGAGGGACGCATGAAGGGCTCCCCCGCCACCCCGTCCGCCCCGGGCCCACGGGGCCCCGACCTCACCCTCCTCGAGCTGGACACGGAGCAGGAGCTGGACGCCCTCCTCCGCGACCTCCGCGAGCTGGTGGAGGACCCGGACCTCCCCACCGTGAACCGGTGGCAGGAGGCCGGGGGGAAGGTCCTGGCCCACTTCCAGGTCTACTTCCCCGAGGAGCTGGCCCACGCCGCCGGGATGCTGCCGGTGAAGGTGCGGGGCTCCCAGATGGAGCGGCGGGAGGCCGACTCCCTCTTCGGCTCCTACCTCTGCTCCATCCTGCGGAGCTCCATGGAGCTGGCCCTCACCGGCCGCCTCCGTCCCGACCTCTTCGTGACCCACCCCATCTGCGACGCCGCCCGGAACCTGGCGGGGATCTGGGGGCGGAACGTGGAGGCCCCGGCGGAGATCCTCTTCTTCCCCCAGAACCCCAACTCCCGCTTCAGCCACACCTGGCTGACCGGCGAGTACCGGCGGATCCTGGGGCACGTCGAGGAGCTGGCCGGGGGCCCGGTGTCCCGGGAGGCGCTGACGCGCTCCATCGACGTCTTCAACGAGAACCGCCGCCTCCTGCGCGAGCTCTACGCCCTCAAGCGCGAGACCCCCTGGCTCCTGCCCGTGGACGACGCCTACACGCTGGTGGCCGTGGGCGGCCTGATCCCGAGGGAGGAGCACAACGCGCTGCTCCGGAGCGTCCTGCCCCGCCTCCGGGACCGGGACCGGAAGCGGCAGGACAAGATGCGCGTGGTCTTCGAGGGCGGCTTCTGCGAGCAGCCCCCGCTCGACCTCCTCACCGCCATCGCCGAGTTCGTCTACGTGGTGGACGACGACCTCCTCATCGGCCTCCGCTGGATCCTGGAGGACGTGGAGGCCGGAGCCGATCCCGTGGCCGGGCTCGCCGAGGCCTACCTGGAGAAGTCCTCCTACTCCCCGGTGCAGCACGACCTGCGCAAGCCCAAGGAGGCGATGCTCCTGCGCCGCATCCGGGCCGCCGACGCCCAGGCGGCCATCGTGGCCGCCGCCAAGATGTGCGAGCCGGGGCTGGACGAGCAGGTGGCCTACGCCCAGGCGCTGGACCGGGAGGGCATCCCGTACTTCCTCAGCGAGTTCGAGGAGAAGATGCGGAGCTACGACCACCTCCAGGTCCAGCTCGAGACCTTCGTCGAGAACATCCTCTTCCAGTAGGAGCCGACCATGACGCCCACGGTGGACAGCGGAACGCTCGCGGGGCGCGGCGCCCGGGAGGGACGCCGCCTCTTCGACGACTGGTACGACGAACTCACCCGGACCGCCGAGACGGGCGGCCAGGCGGCCTACGTCTTCGTCATGGGGAGCCTGGTCGAGCTCCTGCGCACCTTCGACGTCCCGGTGGTCTTCCCGGAGATCAACTCCCTGCAGACGGCGGTGAAGAAGGTCTCGGACGGCTACCTGAGCGAGGCCGAGGACCAGGGCTTCAGCCCCGACGTGTGCGGCTACGTGAAGGCCGACTACGCGCTCCAGCTCCGGGACGGCGCCCACCCCCGGGGGCGCATCCCGCCGCCCTCGGTGGCCGTCCTGACCAACGCCTGCAACACCTACATCAAGTGGGCGGAGATCTGGGAGCGCCTCTACGAGATCCCGGTGTGCACGGTGGACGTGCCCATGAGCCGGGGCTCGGACCGCTACCCCCTGGTCCGCACCTCCGTCGAGGACGACGAGCGGGACCGCCGCTACGTGCGGGAGCAGCTCGAGGAGGTCATCGAGCGGATGGAGGCGCTCACCGGGGTCTCGTTCGACGTGGACAAGCTCCGGGAGCGGCTCGGGTGGGCCAACGAGATGGGGCGGAGCTACCGGCGCGTCCTGGAGCTCAACCGGACGCGGCCGGCCGTCTTCGACGCGGTCATGGAGGGAACCATGTTCCTGGGCGTGGCCAACGCCCTTCGCGGCACCGAGGAGGGCGCCCGCTACTTCCGGGAGCTGGTGGAGGAGATGGAGGAGCGGAAGGCGACGGGGAGGAACGCCCTGGCCAACGGGACCGGGGAGCAGCACCGCCTCGCCTTCGTGGGCGTGCCCTGCTACCCGATCTTCGGCGACTTCCAGCGCCTCTTCAGCGAGTGGGGCGGCGTCTTCGTGGGCTCGTCCTACCTCTGGTTCGCCTCGGGTGGGCTCAACCTGGACTTCGAGTACGACCTGGACCGCCCGCTGGACTCGCTGGCGGAGGGCGTGCTCCGGGGGGTCCGCACCGCCACCGACGCCATGCTCTTCCAGGACGACCTCCTCCTGGGCGCCGTCGAGGAGTTCGACGTGGACGGGGTCGTCTACCACCCGGTGAAGAGCTGCCGGACCGTCTCCACCGGGCTGGCCTCCAGCCGGAAGCGCCTCCTGGAGGAGAGCGACGTCCTCGCCCTCTACATCGAGTCGGACATGATGGACCCGCGCGTCGTCTCGCTCGCCCAGCTCAAGAACCGGGTCGACGCCTTCTTCGAGGGACTGGATTCGCGGAAGCTGCGCCTGGCCGGCGTGGGGGCCGCGGAAGGGAGGCAGGCATGATGTGGACCGGCGGCGTGGACGTGGGCTCGACCCAGACCAAGGCGGTGGTCGTGGACGGGGAGGGGCGCATCGTGGGCCGCGCCCTCATCGACACCGGGGGCGACGTGGTGGACGCCGCCGAGACCGCCTTCGGCATCGCCCTGGAGGCCGCGGGCGTCCAGCGGGCCCAGGTGGCCGGCGTCATCGGGACGGGCTACGGGCGCTACAAGGTGGAGTTCGGCGACGACCAGGTGACCGAGATCGCCTGCCACGCCCGGGGGGCGGCCGAGATGTTCCCCGGCACCCGCACGGTGCTGGACATGGGCGGCCAGGACACCAAGGCCATCCAGATCCGGGGCCGCGGCGACGTCACCGACTTCTGCATGAACGACAAGTGCTCCGCGGGAACCGGGCGCTTCCTCCAGTCGGCGGCCCGGGCGCTGGAGCTGGGGCTGGACGAGCTCGGCCCCACGGCGCTCCGGGGCCAGCGGCCCGTGGAGATCAGCACCACCTGCACCGTCTTCGCCGAGTCCGAGGTCCTCTCGTGGCTGGCCCGGGGGCGGAAGATCGAGGACATCCTCCTGGGCGTCCACAAGGCCATCGCCCAGCGCTCCTTCGCGCTGCTGCGCCGGGTGGGGATCGAGCGGGACGTGACCTTCACCGGCGGGGTCGCCAAGAACCCGGCCATGGTGGCGGTCATGAACGAGATCCTGGAGACCGAGGTGAACGTGAGCGACGACTCCCACTTCATGGGCGCCCTGGGCGCCGCCCTCTTCGCCCTGGAGCGCGCCACGGAGGGCGCCACGGGAGCCGTCGGGGCCGGCGCCGCCGGCGAGGAGGAGGCATGAGGACCAGCGCGGGCATCGACGTGGGCTCCACCTACACCAAGGCCGCGGTCATGGGCTGGGACGGCGACATCCTCGGCGTGGCCATGAAGCCCACCGGCTTCCGCCTGGAGGAGGCCGCCGGCGAGGCGCTCGAGGAGGCGCTCCGCGAGGCCGGGGTGGACCGGGACGAGGTGGCCTACGTGGCCACCACGGGGTACGGCCGCAACCGGATCGCCTTCCGGGACGTGCAGGCCACCGACCTCACCGCCCAGGCGTGGGGGAGCCGGGTCTTCTTCCCCGAGACCCGGACCGTCCTGGACGTGGGCGGCCAGACCATGAAGGCGCTGCGGGTGGACGACGACGGCAAGGTCCGCTCCTTCCGCCTCAACGACAAGTGCGCCGCCGGCACCGGGGCCTTCCTGGAGAAGACGGCGGGCTACCTGGGGTACGCCCTGGAGGAGATCGGGCCCCTGGTGGAGGAGTCGGAGGAGGGAGTCAGCATCTCCGGGGTGTGCGCCGTCTTCGCCGAGTCCGAGGTCATCAACCACGTCACCAACGGCGAGTCGCCGGCCGACATCATGCACGGCGCCATGCGCTCGCTGGTGGAGAAGTCCGTCCGCCTCATGAAGCGGGTGAAGATGGAGCCCGAGTTCACCCTGGTGGGGGGCATCCTCCGCTTCCCCACCATGGTCCGGGTCTTCCGGGCCGAGCTGGGGGAGGACGTGAACGTGCCCCCCGAAGAGCTCGTGCAGTACACCGGCGCGCTGGGCGCGGCCGTGCTGGCCCGGCGGCGCCTGGAGAAGCTGGAGCGCCAGGACGCCGCATGAGCGCCGGCGGCGCGGTGCCCGGCGGCGGGCTCGGCGGGCTGGCCACGGGGGCGGCGGCCTCCATCGCCGACAGCCCCCTGCGGCGCCGTCGGGACGAGGAGCTGGCCGGGGAGGGGTGGACCCGTCGCTTCATCGGCGGCCCGCCCCGGCTCCAGGAGATGACGGAGCTCTACCGGGAGCTGGGGAAGGAGGTCCTGCTCGACCCGCTCCAGGCCGAGGAGCTCCACGCCGGGTGCGAGGGCTGCGTCCTCGCGCTCTCCTTCTTCCGCGCGGTCTACACCAGGAGCCGGCCATGAAAGCGGCGGTCTTCCACGGCTCGGGTCGTCCCCTGACCGTCGAGGAAGTCCCCACCCCCTCGGCCGGGCCGGGCCAGGTGCTCCTCCGGGTGGCGGGGTGCGGGGTGTGCCACACCGACCTCCACTACCTGGACCACGGCACGCCGACCTTCAAGGATCCGCCCCTCGTCCTGGGGCACGAGATCTCGGGCACGGTGGCGGAGGTGGGGGAGGGGGTGACCCACCTGGACGCGGGCGACCGGGTCCTGGCCGCGGCGGTCCTCTCGTGCGGCGAGTGCCGGGCGTGCCGCACGGGGCGCGAGAACATCTGCAGCCGGGCCACCATGCTGGGGAACGCCGTGGACGGCGGCTACGCCGAGTACGTGGCCGTGGGCGCCCGGGACGTGTTCCGCCTTCCCCAGGAGATCCCCCTGGTGGAGGGCTCCATCATCGCCGACGCCCTCACCACCCCCTACCACGCCGTGGTCAACCGGGGGCGGGTGGTGCCCGGGGACTGGGTGGCGGTGGTGGGGTGCGGCGGAATCGGGCTCAACGTGGTCCAGACCGCGGTGGCGCTGGGCGGCCGGGTCGTGGCGCTGGACCTGGACCAGGACAAGCTGGAGTGGGCCCGGACGCTGGGCGCCGAGGCCATGGTGAACCCCGACACCGAGAAGCGGCCCGACAAGGTGGTGCGCGCCGTGACCGGGGGCGGCGCCCGGGTGGTCTTCGAGGTGGTGGGGCGGGCGGCCACCCAGGAGCTGGCGCTCCAGTGCGTGGAGACGGGGGGGCGGGTCGTCCTGGTGGGCTACAGCCCCGAGGCCATGTCCCTCAACTCGGGGCGGGTCATGTTCCGCGAGCTGGAGATCGTGGGCTCCCTGGGCTGCCGTCCGACCGACTACCCCCGGGTCATCGAGCTCGCCCGCCAGGGCCGGGTGCGCGTGGCCGAGCTGGTCACGCACCGCTTCCCCCTGGACGACATCGACCAGGCCTTCGACACGCTGCGCGCCGGGGAGGCCGTGCGCGCGGTGGTGACCCCATGACCGCCTCGTCCCCCCAGCGGAGGATCCCATGAGCGGGAGCATCGGCGCCGTCGACACCCTCTTCCCCCTCCTCCTCCGCGAGTGGAAGGAGGGCTGGATGGCGGCCACCAACTCGCCGGGCGAGCTCCACTGCAAGGTGGAGCTGGCCTGGGGCGACGGCTACGAGGACGGCGACGCCATGATCGCGGCCATGGACGCCGCCGGCGTGGAGACCGTCCTGGCCACCGACCTCCTGGCCTGGTCCTACGCCCGCCAGGAGCGCTTCGCGCCGGACATGACCGAGGAGATCGAGGCGCTGTCCGAGCGGTACCCCGGGCGGGTGTACGGCCTGGCCGACTACGACCCGCGGCACATCCGGGCGAGCCTGGACAAGGTCGAGCACGACGTGACCGTGCGGGGCTTCAAGGGCGTGTACGTGCACATCTACGGCTACGACATCCCCCTGGACCACCGGACCATGTACCCGCTCTACGCCCTCTGCGAGAGCCTGGGGGTGGCCGTGAGCATGCAGGTGGGCCACGTGCTGGAGGCGATGCCGTCGGAGCACGGCCGCCCGATCCAGCTCGACCGCATCGCCTGCGACTTCCCCGACCTGGTCCTGGTGGGCACCCACACGGGGTGGCCCTGGGTCGAGGAGGCGCTGGCCGTCATCGGGAAGTGGCCCAACGTCTACCTCTCCACCAGCGCCTGGCTGCCGAAGTACTTCAGCCCGTCGCTGGAGCGCTTCCTCCACTCCCGGGTGGGCGCCGAGAAGATCCTCTTCGGCTCCAACGGGCTGGACTGGGCGCGCTACCTGGAGCAGTTCCAGGCGCTGGGCCTCCGGGACGACACCCTGGAGCAGGTGCTCCGGGAGAATCCGAAGCGGGTGTTCGGCCTCTAGGGGGCGCGGGCGTCCGGGCTCCGCGCGGACGTCAGAACCCGCCGAGCCCCTTCTTCAGCGGGTTCGGCCAGAGGCGCTCGCCGGGCCCCGCCGGCCTGGGCGGCGGCGGCCGCTTGGGCGGCTTCGGGGTGCAGGGGGGATCGGGCACCCGCAGGGGGGTCCGGTCCTTCTTCTTCGGCTTGCTGCGGCCGCGGGACGGCTTCGGCACGGGATCTCCCTGGGCGCGCGGGCCCGTCGGGGTTCGTTCCCCGTTCCCTACGACACCCGGGCGGGAAAGGTTCGGGGTGGCCGCCGAATCCCGACGTCCCCGCAGACGTAGGGGAGGAGGGCGCCGGGCGGTGTCCGACGGGGACGGACCACGGAGGGGACCATGGCGGGGTGGGTGGAGGCGATGGAGCTCTGGATGGCCGGCGCGGGAGCCTGGGCGTACCTGGCGGCGCCGGCGGTGATGGCGCTGGTGGCCGTCCTCCCCATTCCCGCCGAGGCTCCGGCCCTGGTGAACGGGATGCTCTTCGGGCCCGTGGTGGGCTCGGCGCTCACCTGGCTCGGCGCCCTGGCCGGCGCATGGCTCAGCTTCGAGCTGGCGCGGGCCTTCGGCCGGCCCCTGGCCCGACGCTGGATCCGACCGGACGCGCTGGCCCGGGTGGACGAGGTGGCCCGGGGCGCCGGCTGGTGGGGACTCCTGGTCGCCCGCTTCGTCCCCGTGGTGGCCTTCACCGCGCTGAACTGGGGCGCCGGGCTCCTGGACGTGCCCCGGGGCCGCTTCCTCTGGACCACGGCGGTGGGCATCCTGCCCGGCGCGGTGGTCTTCACCACGTCGGGCGCCGGTCTCGGCCGCCTCTGGACGGCGTCGCCCGAGCTGGCGACCGGGCTGGCGCTGGCGGCGGGCGCGCTCGCCCTGGTGTGGGCGTGGCAGCGGCGTCGGCGCCGGCCCGCCGAGATGGGTTCGGGGTAGGGCGCCGGGGCGCTACCGGTCCCGGGCCGTGCGCGCCTCCGCCCGCTCCCGGGCCCGGTCCATGGCCGCCGAGAGAGCCCGTCCCCGGAAGCCCCGGCGGCCGAGCCATCCGTAGAGCCGGCGCCGGATCCTCTGCGCCTCCTCCCGGTCGCCGCCCACCAGCGCCGCCAGCGTGTCGGCTCCCTGGCGGTCCACCCACCCCTCGGCGGCGCGGAGGGCCAGGTCCACCTCGGTGACCTCCTCGTCCTCCAGGACCCGGTCCACCACGTCGTCCACGACCTCCCGGGCCACGCCCTTCTTCCGGAGTTCGGCCCGGAGGCGGGCGGGGCCCCGGGGCTTGAGGCGCAGCCGGTCCCGCACGTGGGCCGCGGCCACCTCGGCGTCGTCCAGGAGCCCCCGCTCCTCCAGGCGCGCCAGGCACGCGTCCACCCGGGCGGCCTCGAAGTCCTTCTTCACGAGCTTCCGGCGGAGCTCCGTGCGGGTGCGGGCCCGCCAGGAGAGGAGGTTCAGGGCGGCCTCGCGGACCCGGACGTCGGCGTCGGCCTCGGCGAGGGCGCGGAGGCGCGCCGGGGGGAGGGGGTCGCCCACGCCCAGCCCCAGGCGCTCCACGGCCTCCAGCGCCACCTCCAGGGGCGGCGCGTCGTCGGGGCGGGGCGGGTCCACGTGGACCCGGACCCGGAGCCCCCGGGGGCGCAGGGGCTCGAGTCGGGCGACGACGGGCGGCTCAGGCGCCTCTCTGGACATACCAGCGGTCCTCCCGGAGGTCTCGGTACAGGGTGACGGGGCGCCCGTCGTCGAGGACGACGGCACGGTAGGCCCGGGAGATGGGCACGCGCCACCACTCGTCGTCGATGCGCCAGCGCTCCCGTACCGCCTCCACCCGGCGGGCGGTCCGCCCCGGGAGGCGCACGAAGGTCGGCTCTCCGTCCTCGTCGGTGCGCACCTCCACCCGCCGGGGCCGGCCCAGGGAGCGGAGGCGGGGGGGCGGGGAGGAGGCCCCTGGAGACGGGCCCGGCGAGGGGGTCACGGATCGAAGCGCATGAGGGCGTGGCGGCGCTCGGGGATGCGCGACCAGGGGTCGATCTCCACCACCCGATAGAGGGGGGAATGGCCTAGACGTAGCTTCAGCTCACGTACCGCATCTTTAAGCGAGGCAGGGGTTTGACCACGTTCTAGCGCACCGCCTTCTCGGGCCCGTCCCGCCGCCTCCTTGCGGTCGAAGAGGTCGGCCTGGGCGGAGGCCGCGCCGAAGCGGGTGAGCTCCAGGAAGAGCCCGTCCACCGCCCGGGGGGGAGGGGCCACCTCCATCTTCCCGCGGAGCGCGAAGACGATGCGCTCCTCCCGGGCCGTGGGCTCGCGCAGCGTCACCTCGACGCGCCACGAGCCTCCACCCTCCAGCCGGGCGCCCAGGCGGGCGTGGGTGACGCTCCGCCCCCGGCGCGCCGGTCGGGAGAGGGCCCGGCGCACCAGCCGGTCCAGGGCCGCGTGGAGGGCGCCCTGCATCCCCACCGGGTCCGGGAAGTCCAGCGAGACCCGGATGGGGCGGGGCCGGTGCCAGGGGCGCACCGGATCCAGGCGATGGCCGGCGGCCCACGCCAGCGCGTGGCGGCCCTCGGGGCCGAACTGGGCCACGAGGGAGGGCTGGGGCAGGCGCCGGAGGTCCCCCAGGGTGGCCACGTCCAGCCGCTCCAGCCGCTGGATCATCAGGGGGTCCACCGGGAGGACCCCCACCGGGCAGGGAGCCAGGAAGGAGGCCAGCTCCTCCGGGGGCACGATCACCGGGGCGCCGGGGCGGGCGGCGGTGGCGGCCACCCACGCCCCGAACTTCCCCGGCGCCATCCCGGCCCGGGTGGCGGCCACCAGGGGGGCGGGGAAGACGTCGAAGAGGGTGCGGAGCGCCCGGCGGGCCTGGTGGCGGGGCGGGCCGAAGAGGCGGTCCAGCCCGTCCATCCCCAGGAAGACCCGCCCCCGTCCCGCGGGCTCCACCACGGGGGTGAGGCCGGAGAGGGCCTCCAGCATGGCCTCGTTGGCCGCGTCGTAGTGGGCCGGATCCGGCTCCAGGAGGGTGAGGGCGGGGCAGAGGGACACGGCCTGGGAGACGAGCTGTCCGGGGCGCACCCCGGCCTCCCACGCCCGCTCCGAGACCTGCTGCACGGTGCGGCGGGTGCGCTCCCCGTCGGAGAGGAGGGCCACGGAGGTGCTGTCCAGCTCCGGGGAGCGGACCAGCTCGAGGCGCAGCTCGAAGGTGGGGAGCCAGAGGCAGAGGGCACGGCGGCTGCCCGGGGCCGACGGGCGGTCCCGGTCCGGGGCGGAGAGGAAGGCCGAGGCGGCTCCGGGGCCTCCGGCCCAGCGGAGGGCGTCGGAGGCGTTGGAATCCCACCCTCCACCGGTGGGGTGGGTGGGAACACGGTCGCGCGAAGAGGAGCCTCGGGCCATGGCGGGATGGGACGTCGTCGGGGGACGGGAGCGGTGGCGTGCGGACGGCGGTCCGGGTGAGCCCGAACAGAAACCGAAAGTCTCCCGAAGATAGAGGCCCGCTCCGGGACCGGCAAGGAGGATGGAGGGCCCGGCGAGGCCCCCCGGGAACGGCTATCCGTCCAGCGCCTCGCGGACCTTCTCGGCCAGGGCGCGCAGGGAGAAGGGCTTGGCCAGCCAGCTCCCGGAGGGCGGGGGCTCGCCCTCCACGTCCAGGGCGTCACGGTAGCCCGAGACGTAGAGCACCGGCAGGTCCTGCCGGGTGACCCGGAGCTCCCGCACCAGGCGGCCGCCGGACATCCCCGGCATGACGACGTCCGTCATCAGGAGGTCCACGGGATGAGCCCCGTCCTCGGTCCACAGCCCGGCGTGGAGCTCCAGCGCCTCGTCGGGCCCCGAGGCCTGGATCACCGAATAGCCCAGGCTGGAGAGGAGCCGGCCGGTCTGGTGTCGCACCCTGGCGTCGTCCTCCACCAGGAGGACCCGCTCCGTCCCGGTGGGAAGGGTCCCGGCGTGGATCCGAGGCGCGTGGCGGCGGCGGCGCGGCGCCCCGGCGCGGCGGGGGAGGTGGACGCGCACCGTGGTCCCCCGGCCCGGCGCGCTCGACACCCGGATCCGTCCGCCGCTCTGCTCCACGATCCCCTGGACGGTGGCCAGCCCCAGCCCCGCGCCGACCCGCTGCTTCCGGGTGGTGAAGAAGGGGTCGAACATCCGGGCGAGGGTGTCCTCGTCCATCCCCTCGCCGCCGTCGGTGACCTCCAGGAGGGCGTGGGGACCGGGCTTCAGCGGGCTTCCGGCCGTGTCCTCCTCGTCCAGCGTCACCTCCTCGGTGCGCACCACCAGGTGGCCTCCGAAGGGCATGGCGTCCCGGGCGTTCATCACCAGGTTCAGCAGCACCTGCTCCATCTGGGCCGGATCGACGTCCACGGCGGCCTGCCCGGGGCAGAGGCTCAGCACCAGCTCGATGCTCTCCGGGAGGGTGCGGCGGAAGAGCGCCTCCATCCCCACCACCACGTCGTTGAGGCTGACCTGGCGGGGGTTCATGGTCTGGCGGCCGCTGAAGGTCAGGAGGGCTTCGGTGAGCTCCCGGGCGTGGACCACGGCGTCGGAAACGGCCTCGAGGTCCTCCTGCGCTTCCGCGTCGCCTTCCAGGCGCCGTCGCAGCGACTCCACCGTGGGCAGGATCACCGAGAGGAGGTTGTTGAAGTCGTGGGCGATGCCCCGGGCGAGCCCGTTCACCGCCTCGTCCTTCCGGGCCAGGTGGAGGTGGGTCTCGAGGCGCCGTCGCTCGTCCTCGGCCTCCTGGAGCGCCGCGCGGTCGCGGGCCCGCAGGACCAGGAGGGTGCGCCGGGCCCCGCCCAGGGGGGTCGCCCGGAGCTCCACCTCGAGCATCCGCCCGTCCTGGGTCTCCCAGCGGCGGTGCCGCGGCTCCTGGTCCCCCACGGCGGCGGCCAGGAGGAGGTACTCCGAGAGGTCCGGGGAGCGGTCCAGGATCTCCAGCCTCCGTCCGGCCAGCTCCCCGGGAAGGAAGCCCATGGCGGTGGCGAAGGTCCGGTTCACCGCGGCCAGGACCCCGGTGCGGGCGTCCACGAGGGCCAGGGCGCTGGGGCTGTCCCGGAAGAGGCCGGACGGGACCGACTCCACGAGCCCACGGGGATCGCCGGCGTAGGGCATGGATCGGGGGTGGTACGAGGGGTCCTGGGCGGACATACGGGCACGGGTTGGGGACAGCACGAAAGCTAACACGGGCCGGACCCGGACGGGGCGGCGGCGCCGGCGGGCGCGGGAGGGCTCCACCTCCCGGCCCGCAGGCGCTATCGTGAGTCGTCGTCGTCCCTTCGTCCCCAGCCCACGCCGCCCATGAAGCTGCTCCTGCACACCTCGGATCCCGTGGCCGCAGACGCGTCCCTCCTCGCCGTGGCCGTGACGAAGGGCACCACGGAGCCCGGGGGCCTCCTGGGCCGCCTGGACGAGCACCTGGACGGCGCCGTGGCACGGGTCCTGGCCGCCGGGGACATGGAGGGCGCCGAGGGCCAGGACGTGGTGCTCTACGCCGCCGGGGAGACCGGCCCGCGCCGGGTGCTCCTCCTGGGGCTGGGCGAGGCCGACGCGGTCGACGCGGAGCGGGTCCGCCAGCACGCCGGCCGCGCCGTGCGCGCCGCGGAGCGCCTGGGCGTCGAGTCCCTGGCGCTGGCCCTCCCGGCGGCCGGCGGGGTCGACGCCCGCGAGGTCGCCCAGGCGGCCGCGGAGGGAGCCGCTCTGGCCGCGTGGCGCTTCACCGAGCTCAAGGGCGGGGAAGAGGGGGACGCGGCCACCGCCGTCACCCGGGTCGAGCTCTACGGCGAAGGGGACGCCGAGGCCCTGGGGGCCGCGGCCCGCGCCGGGGAGATCGTGGCCCGGGGCGCCAACTTCGCCCGGACCCTCCAGGCCCGGCCCGGGAACGTGGCCACCCCCACCCACCTGGCCGACGAAGCCCGGCGCATGGCCCAGGAGGTGGGGCTGGACGTCACGATCTTCGACGAGGAGGCCATGGAGGAGGCCGGCATGTACGCCATCCTCACCGTCTCCCGGGGCTCCCACGAGGAGGCCCGGCTCATCGTCCTCGAGCACCGGGGCGGCGCCGACGGCGATGCTCCGCTGGTCCTGGTGGGGAAGGGGCTCACCTTCGACGCCGGCGGCATCTCCATCAAGCCCGCCAAGGGCATGGAGAGCATGAAGTTCGACATGTCCGGCGGCGCGGCGGTCCTGGGCGCCATGCGGGCGGTGGCCGAGCTCGACGTCCCCCTGAACGTGGTCGGCATCGTGCCGTCCTCGGAGAACCTCCCGTCTGGGACCGCCGTGAAGCCCGGGGACGTCATCCCGACGCTGGGCGGCAAGACGGTGGAGGTCATCAACACCGACGCCGAGGGGCGCCTGATCCTCGCCGACGCCCTGGCCCACGGGGCCCGCCTGAAGCCCGCGGCCATGGTGGACTGCGCCACCCTCACCGGGGCCGTGGTGGTGGCCCTGGGGCACCACGCCGCGGGGGTCATGGGCAACGACGACGCCCTGGTGGAGGAGCTGCGCGAGGCCGGTCGGGCCTCCGGCGAGCGCTGCTGGCCGCTCCCCCTCTGGGACGACTACCGGCGGCAGCTCGACAGCGACACGGCGGACCTCAAGAACGTCGGGGGGCGGCCCGCGGGGAGCATCACCGCCGGGATGTTCCTCAAGGAGTTCGTGGGCGACACCCGGTGGGGGCACCTGGACGTGGCGGGCACCGCCTACGGCGACGACCCGCTCCCGTACCAGCGAAAGGGCGGCTTCGGCTTCCCCACCCGCCTGCTGGTCGCCTGGGTCCGGAGCCGCGCCGGCTGACATGGGTCCGTTCCGCTCGCTTCCCCGGCCCGGCCTCCGGTCCGGGCTCGTGCCGGTCCGCGTGGCCGGGCCGGTCCTCGTGGCCCTCCTGGCCACCGTGGCCCCGGTGCGCGCCCAGGAGCCCCCGGACACGGCGCCGCCGCCGCCCGACTCGGTGGCGCGGGACACGCTGGCCCTCCCGGACTCGCTGGCCGCTGCGGCGGACAGCCTCCCGGAGGACACGATCTTCTACAACCTCCCGGCCGTGCCCGAGCCCGTGCCGGAAGGGTGGGCGCGGGGGATCTGGATCTGGGACCACGAGGAGATCCTGGCCTCCGGCGCCACCACGGTGCTGGAGCTGGTGGACGAGGTCCCCGGGATGGTCCCCCTCCGGGGCGGCGACCACGGCACGCCCCTCGGGCTGACCGCCTTCGGGGCGGCCGGCGGGGGGCTCCGGGTCCTCCGGGACGGGGTGGAGATGATCCCCCTGGCCGGAAGCGTGCCGGACCTCCAGCGCGTGGGGCTCGGGGGCGTGGACGAGGTGCGCCTCGAGCGCCACATGGGCGAGCTGGTGATCCATCTCCGCTCCAAGCGCTACGAGGACCACCGGGCCTGGTCCCTGGTGGAGGCCGGCACCGGCGACCTGGACACGAACTTCTTCCGGGGGAGCTTCGCCAACCCCACCGCGCTGGGCGGCTCGGTGGCGCTGGCGCTGGAGCGGGTGGACACCCGGGGCCCCCGGGGCGACGAGGACGGGAACCGGAACGGGGTCTGGGCGCGGTACCAGCTCCACGCGGGGGACCGGGCGGGGCTGTCGGTGGACTTCCGGCGGATGTCCACCGAGACCGAGCTCGACGTCTACCCCTCCTCCACGAGCCGGACGGACTGGGGGGTCCGGGGACGGGCCCTCCTCCTGCCCGGGATGGTGGGCGAGGCCTGGTGGGCCTCCTCCTCCTACGACCTGGACGAGCCCGCCGCCGAGTTCGAGGGCATCGGGGGCTCCCGCTCCCAGGCGGGCACCCGCCTGGTGTGGGAGCGGAGCGGCCTCTTCGGACGGGGCGTGGGGACCTGGTTCTCCGGGGACGACCTCCCCGGGAGCCGCCTGGAGCTGACCGGCGGCTACGACAACCCCGTCCTGGGCGGCGTGAGCGCCACCTGGGAGCGGACCGGCTGGTCGGGGACGTCGACCGCGGCCACCCGCCTCCAGGCGTGGACCGCGCCGTTCCTGGGCTTCTCCCTCTTCGCGTCGCGGGAGTCGGGGACGCGGGGCGCCCGGACGGGCCCGATCCGCTCGGAGGCGCCGGGCGTCCCGGAGCCGGACACGGGGGACGTGGCGGAGCCGGACAGCGGGGTCGTCGCGGAGCCCGAGCCGGAGCTCGCGGACCCCCTCTTCCGGGTCGTGGACCGCTCGGCCACCCGGTACGGCGCCCAGTGGGCGTGGCGCGGGGTCGTGCTCTCCGGCGCGCTCCTGGAGGTGGAGGCGGACTCCCTGCTGCCCACCGGGCTCCCCTTCGACCGCGGCGAGGCCGCGCTCCCGGGCGGCACCCGGAGCGGGTGGGAGGCGTTCGGGCGCTTGCCCCTGCCGCTCCTGGACGGGCTCCACGTCCAGGGCTCGCTCCAGCAGTGGGAGGAGGCGTGGCCCTACCTACCGGAGCGCATCTACCGGGGCTCCTTCGTCTACCACCGGACCTTCCTGGAGTCGGGGAACCTGGAGCTCGACGCGCGCGTCGGCGTCCGGGGCCGGGATCCCATGACCACGCGGATCCTCGGGGACGAGACGGTGGACGAGGAGACCGGGGAGACGGTGCGGGAGCTCCTCACCGTCCCCTTCTACCAGAGCTGGTACGGCCGCATCCAGGTGCGGGTCGTGACGGTGCGGGTCTTCATCTCCTGGGAGAACGCGGCGGTGCGCCGCAACCTCCAGGACGTCCCCGGGCGGGTCCTTCCCCGGACGCGGGCCTCGTACGGCATCCGCTGGACCCTCTGGAATTGATCAGGGGGGTCCGGCGCCGGACGCCCCTGATCCGTCGGCTGACGGCGACCTACGGCGGTCCTTCCTCCAGGATGCGGACGAGGCGCCACCGGTAGGCTCCGGCGTCGGCCGGGGGATCGGGCACGAGGCTCCGCTCCACCTCCAGGAGGTACCGGGTCCCGTCCCGGTGCTCGAAGCCCTCGATGGGATCGTAGAAGTTCCGCCACTCCTCCTCGCCGGGGCCGCGGACCCGAAGGCACCGCTGGACCATCTCCCCCACGCACCGCACCGTCTCCGGCGCCACCTCCAGGACCACGAGATCCTCCTGGGCGGGGGCCGGGGCCGAGCCGCACGCGGTCGTGCCGGCGAGCCCGAGGGCCAGCACGGCGAGGAGCCTCCTTCGACGGGGACGCTTCATGCGCGGGCTCTCCTGGGCGGAACGGGGGGCGGGGCGGCTCTCCGGGACCTCGTCAGCCTCCGGGCCGCTCCTCCAGGATGCGGACGAGGCGGTACGAGTACGAGGATCCGCCGGCCGGCGGATCCGGGACCACCCGGCGGGCCACCTCCAGAGTGTACGCCGTGCCCTCTTGGTGCGTGAAGCCCTCGATGGGCGAGTAGAAGAGCCGCCAGGCGGCCTCTCCGGGCTCGCGGACCTGCAGGCACCGACCTTCGAGCTCCCCCACGCACGGAGCCGTCTCCGCGGCCACCTCGAGGACGAGGATCTCCTCTCCCGGTTCCAGGGCCGAATCGCCGCAGGCCGCCAGGAGGAGGAGGGTCAGGGCGCCGAGGAGGAGCAGGGTCGTGGCCCGCGCTCGCGGAGGTCGCATGGGACGTCCCGTGGGATTCCGACGTGCCTCCGGGGGCGGGACGAGCCCGCCCCCGGAGGAGCCCACGCCGGCCTCGCCGGTCCGGGTCAGGTACCCTGGGGCAGGACGGCGTCCACGCCCCTGAGGTGGGTGCAGCCGTCGTCCTGGAAGGCCCGCAGCACGAGCTCCGTGCTCAGCTCGTCCAGGTCCCCGTTCTCCACCAGGTCCCGCATGGGGAAGAGCGCGACCAGGTCCATGTAGCCGTCGTCGTTCACGTCCTCGAGGTGGGCCTCGTACGCCCCGTTGTTCTTCTGGGCCACGGAGGTCTCGGGATCCGTCTCGTTCCCGAGGATGAGCGTCGAGGCGTCGATGGCGGTCACGTCCAGCTCCGCCGACCCCAGCACGGCCACGGGCACGCGGCCGCCGCTCCTCAGGTTCACCGGGTTCACGTTCGTCCCCGGGAGGATGTCGATCTCGACCTCGATGTACGGGACGGTCAGCTCCATGTCGTCCGAGCCCACGCCGCCGTCCTTGTCGGTCACGGTCAGGGACACGGTGTAGGTCCCGGCCACGCACACCTGGCGGCTGGCTTCGATGGGCGCCGCCTGGTCGTCGGTGCTCCCGGCGGTGTTGGGACCGAAGCCCCAGTCGATCACCCAGCCCCACGGATCGTCCTCGATCCCGGGATCGCTGAACGTGCCGACGAAGTCGAAGGTCTCGCCGGACTCGACCTCGGCGTCGGCGCCGGCGTCCACGGTGGGGGCCACGTTGTCCACCGTGACCTCCACCTCGTCCTGGCCGACCCCGCCGTCGTCGTCGGCGACCTCCACCACGACGGTGTTCACGCCGTTGTCGACCCAGGTGTTGGAGAGGCTGAAGGTCTTCCCGGCCAGCGCCAGCGCCTGGGCGCCGGCCCCGTCGTCGTAGTCCACCGTGGCGGACCACGTGTCGGCGCCGGGGTCGGTGAACGAGCCGTTGCGGCCCCAGAGCATGCCCTCGTCCACGCTGGACGTCGGGGCCCCGGCGTTCACGGTGGGCGCCACGTTGGTGATGTCGATGGTCGTCCCGAAGGCCGAGGCGTCGAAGCCGTCCGAGGCGGACACGCTCCACCCGTACGTCCCGTTGTCGGCGTAGGCGTGGGCCGGGTTGTCGTCGCTGCACGCGGCGGGACCGGGGCAGGTGCCGTCGCCGAACACCCACGAGAAGGTGATGAGGTCGTCGTCGTCGTCGGGATCGCTGGTCCCCGAGGCGTCGAAGGGGACCGGCGTGCCCTCGGGATAGCTGGCGGCCAGGGCGTCGACCACGACGCTCGGGGCGGCGTTGTTGGCGCCGTAGAGCTGGTCGATGGTGGCCACGTCCGTCGGACCGACCGCGGAGCGCTGTCCGATCACCGTTCCCGGCGGGATGGGCGCGATGGGGATGATCGTGTTGTTGGACCCGATGGCGAAGGCGTCCAGCGGGTAGTGCATCATCGAGCCGAAGTCGTAGGCGCCGATGTCGAAGGCCCCGGAGCAGGCACCGTTCTCGCTCCCGGAGCCGGCCTTGAAGAAGTTGCCCTCCTTCCCGGCCTCGATCTCGTCGTAGTCGATGGTCACGAAGCCGTCCCGGTCACACCGGGTGTGCTCGTGGTACATGCCGAGGGCGTGCAGGATCTCGTGGGCCGCGTTCCCGGTGGAGCAGAAGCTCACCCCGTCGTCGACCTTGAGGTTGATGAACTGCTGCCCCCCGATTCGCCCGATGCTCGACGAGCACCCCGAGGCGTCCTGGAAGGTCACGTAGTCGCTCTCGCCGCTCCTCGGCACCAGCGTCACACCCGGCGTCTGGTCCTCGATGAGGTCGATGGCGCCGTCCACGATGGACTGGGTGGGCGGGGCCGAGGCGCTGATGGTGTAGGGGATCACGCCTCCGGGCCAGCGGTTGTTGCCGCCGTCCGCGTTGATGACGACGCCGCGGAGCGGGCCCTGGTTCGAGGGGCCGATCTCGGCGGGGGTCCGGGCGATCTCGTCGGGCGTGCCCAGGACGATGTCGCCCTGCCAGATGGCCAGGCCGTCGTGGATCTCGTAGGTGATGGCCCGGGGCGTCCCGTCCACGTCGAGGATCCAGCCGTCCCGGATCTCTCCGGTGGTGGGGTATCCCTCCACTCCCTGGGACATGGGGTTCATGGTGGGGGGCGTGGGCGTCTCCTCGACGCCCGGGTCCCCTCGCTCCTGCACGGGCAGGAGGACCGGGTCGTCCTGACAGGCGGCCACGCCGAGGGCGGCCAGGGTCAGGAGAGCCCACGTGCGGGTGCGGGGCTGGGTCTTCATTCGTGCCTCTCCGGTTGGTGGAGGACGGGGCCGGAACGGGCCGGGCTCGCCATGAGGACCCCACCCTGTGTCCGGACCCGTCCCCGTCCCGTCCCGCCGGCGTCCCCCCAGGGTCCGGGGGCGGGTCGCGGCGACGCCGGGCCGGGGTGGCGCGACGTCTTCGGTGCACCCCGCCGTCGCGTTACCTTTTCAAGCTCGGCAGCAGCGGCAGACACGGGCCCCGCTCGGGGCCCGCACCGGGAGCGCCATGATTCGAAGCATGACCGGCTACGGAGACGCGGAGCGGGACACCCCCGCCGGGCGTCTGCGCATGGAGATCAAGACGGTCAACCACCGCTTCCTGAACACCTCGGTGAAGACCCCGTCGGGGTTCGATCGCTTCGAGCAGGACCTGGTGGCCGTCCTCAAGGAGTCCCTCTCCCGGGGGCACGTCGCCCTCTACCTGTCGCTGGACCGCACCGCGGCCACCACCGAGGGCGCCCGGGTGGACCTGGAGCGCGCCCGGGCCTACAAGGAGGCCCTGGAGGCGATCCAGGCGGAGCTCGACGTGCCCGGACAGGTGGACCTGGGCATGCTCGCCCGCTTCTCCGACGTCTTCCGGGAGCCGGACCGGGGCACGGGGGCTCCGGACGTGGACCCCGAGGTCCTCATGGAGCTGACCCGCGAGGCCCTCCGGGGGGTCGTGGAGCTCCGCGAGGCCGAGGGACGCCGCCTCCACGACGACATGACGGGTCGGCTGGACGCCCTCGCCGGGGAGCTGGACCGGGTGGAGGAGCGCGCCCCGGAGCGGCTGGTCTCGGAGCGGGACCGCCTCCGCGAGGCCGTGGCCGAGCTGACGGGGCAGATGGAGGTCGACGAGGACCGCCTGGCCCGGGAGATCGCCTACCTGGCCGAGAAGTGGGACATCAACGAGGAGATCGTCCGCTTCCGCTCCCACGTGGAGCTCTTCCGGGAGACGCTGGACGCCGACGGCGCCGAGCCAGCCGGCAAGCGCCTGGGCTTCCTCGTCCAGGAGATGCACCGGGAGGCCAACACCGTCGGCTCCAAGGCCAACGACGCCGTCATCGCCCAGGCGGCGGTGGCCATGAAGGAGGAGATCGAGCGCCTCCGCGAGCAGGTGGAGAACGTCGAGTGACCGCCCGCCTGGCCCACCGCGCCTTCCCCCTCGTCCTCGCCGCGCCCAGCGGGACCGGCAAGACCACCATCGCCCGGCGCCTGGTGGCGGACCACGACCGCTTCGTCTTCTCGGTCTCGGCCACCACGCGGCCGCCCCGGGAGGGGGAGGAGGACGGGGTGGACTACCACTTCCGGGACGAGGCCGGGTTCCGCCGGATGGTGGACGAGGGCGAGCTCGCGGAGTGGGCCGAGGTCCACGGCCGCCTCTACGGCACGCCCCGCCGTGCCCTGGACGAAGCGGCCGCCAGGGGCGAGCATGTAGTGCTGGACATCGACGTGCAGGGCGCCCGCCAGATCCGGGACGCCGTGCCCCACGCCCTCCTGGTCTTCGTGCTCCCTCCCTCCGTGGAGGCGCTCCTCGAGCGCCTGGAAGGGCGGGGGACCGAGAAGCCGGGCGAGGTGGCCCGGAGGCTCCGCTCCGCGCTCACCGAGCTCGAGGCGGCGCCGGGCTTCGACTACGTGGTGGTGAACGAAGACGTGGAACGGTGTATCCAGGAGATCCTGGGCATCGTGGACGCCGAGACGCGCCGCGCCTCCCGGGCGCCCGGGCTGGCCGCGGCGCTGGAGGCCATGGTCACGCGCATCGACGCGCTGCTGGCCGACGAATACGCAGACGCACCCATTCAGGAGCAGGACGCATGAAGGTTTTCACGCCGGAAGACGTGGCCCGCGGCACCGAGAGCAAGTACCTCGGGGTCCTGGTGGCCGCCAAGTACGCCCGGGAGCTCAACGCCCTCCCCACCGACGCCATGCCGCTGGGCGAGGAGAAGAAGCTCACGACGCGCTCGCTGGAGGCCCTCACCTCCGGTCAGATCGAGTTCCGTCTGGTCAAGAAGCGGCGCGCCGGAGAGTAGCTCGTTGCCCGGCCCGACCCTTCGCCCCCGCCGCCCCTGGGAGGGCCGGCGGATCGTGCTGGGCGTCACCGGGGGGATCGCGGCGTACAAGTCGGTCCAGCTCGCCCGTGACCTGACGCGCCTCGGCGCCACGGTCGACGTGGTCATGAGCCGCGGGGCGCAGGAGTTCGTGGCGCCGCTCTCCTTCTCCGGCGTGACCGGCCGGGACGTCCTCACGGACCTCTTCTCCGCCGAGGGCGCGGCGCTCCACATCCGACTGGGGCGCGAGGCCGACGCCGTGGTGGTGGCCCCCGCCACCGCCGACTTCCTGGCCCGGGCCGCCCACGGCCGGGCCGACGACCTTCTGACCACCACCCTCCTGGCCACCCGGGCCCCCGTGGTGGTCTGCCCCGCCATGAACGACCGGATGTGGGCCCACCCCCAGGTCCGCGCCAACGCGCGGCATCTGGAGGAGGCCCTCGGCTACACCCTGGCCGGCCCCGGCGAAGGGCCCCTGGCCGTGGGCGAGGGCGAGGGGGCCGGGCGCATGCTCGAGCCCGCCGCCATCGCCGAGTGGGTGGGCCGCGCCCTGGGGACCGAGGAGGCCTTCCGGGGCCGTCGGGTCCTCATCACGGCGGGGCCCACCCGGGAGCCGCTGGACCCGGTCCGCTACCTGGGCAACCGCTCCTCCGGCCGCATGGGCTACGCCCTGGCCCGGGCTGCGTGGCGGCGCGGGGCCGAAGTGGTGCTGGTGAGCGGGCCCACGGCGCTGGACGTCCCCGCCGGCGTCGAGCGGGTGCCGGTGGAGACGGCCCGGGAGATGCGGGACGCCGTGGCCGACCGGATCGGGACGGCCGACGTCTCGGTCTTCGCCGCCGCGGTGGCCGACTACCGCCCCGCCGAGGCCCGGGACGCCAAGCTCAAGCGATCCCGGGAAGGGGACGAGACCGCCGTGGCCCTGGTCACCAACCCCGACGTGGCCGCCGACACCCGGGACGCCCGCAAGGCCGGCTCGGTGAGCGTGGGCTTCGCGCTGGAGACCGAGGACCTCCTGGAGAACGCCCGCGCCAAGCTCGAGGCCAAGGGCTTCGACCTCCTGGTGGCGAACGACGCCACCGCCGAGGGAGCCGGCTTCGAGGTGGACACCAACCGGGTCGTCCTCCTGGCCCGGGATGCCGAGCCCGAGGAGCTCCCCCTCCTGGCCAAGGACGAGGTGGCGGAGCGGATCCTGGACCGCGTGGCCGCCCGTCTGGGCGGGCACGGGGCGGGGGAGGGCGCGGATGGCTGAGCGGACCCCCCTGGCCGAGGCCGCGGCGCGGATCCTCCGGCAGCGCCGGGAGCTGGGCCTGGGCGACGTCGTCCTGGACGGGCTCACCCGGGCCGACGCCATGCGGCTCGCCCGGGCGGGGCGCGAGGCCGGGGCCCCCGGAGGCGGGGGCTCCACGCCGCCCTCGGGCCCGAGCGCCGACTCGCCCGCACGGACCGTGGGCACGACCGCCCCGTCCGCCCGCGCCGACTCGGCGGAGAAGCTGTCCCTGGCCTCGCTGGTGAAGGCCGAGATGGAAGCGTCGGAGGCCCGGGAGCAGGCCCGGTCCGACGTGGAGGGAGCGGCCGGCGATCCCGCCCTCCCCGACGACTACGACGCGCTGAAGGAGCTGGCCCTGGGCTGCACGAAGTGCCGCCTGGCCGAGACGCGGAACCAGGTCGTCTTCTCCGACGGCGCCCGGGACGCCCGGCTCATGGTGGTGGGCGAGGCCCCGGGGGCCAACGAGGACGCCACGGGCCTCCCCTTCGTGGGCCAGGCGGGGCGCTTCCTGGACCTCCTCCTGGCGTGCGTGGACCTGTCCCGGAAGGACTCGGTCTACATCGCCAACGTCCTCAAGTGTCGTCCGCCGGGGAACCGGAACCCCCAGGCCGACGAGATCGAGTGCTGCTCGCCGTACCTCCGGAAGCAGATCGACCTGGTGGCGCCCCAGGCCATCCTGGCGGTGGGGACCTTCGCGGGGCAGCTCCTCACGGGCGAGAAGAAGTCCCTGGGCCGGCTCCGGGGCGAGGTGCACTCCTACCACGGGGTCCCGCTCCTGGTGACGTACCATCCCGCCGCGCTCCTCCGGAACTCCCGCTGGACCCGGCCCGTGTGGGACGACCTCCAGCTCCTCCGGGACGTGATGGCGGCGGGCTGACGACCCGCTCCGCCATGGTGTCGGCTTCGGCCGCCAGCCACTAGTTTCCGAAGCTCCCGCGACAGCCCGCAGCAAGGACTCCATGGAAGCCTCCCCCGAGCTCGCCCAGAGCGTCTTCGACCGCTCTCCGCCCTTCTCCCTGGAGGCGGAGACCGCGGTGCTGGGCGGCATGCTCATCGACCGGGAGGCGGTCACCCGGGCCATCGAGCACCTCAACGAGTCCATGTTCTACCGGGAGGCCAACCGGCGCCTCTACCGGTCCATGCTCCGCCTCTACGAGCGGGGCGACGTCATCGACGTCATCACGGTCTCCGAGGAGCTCAAGAAGACCAGCGAGCTGGACTCGGCCGGGGGCTTCGACTACCTGGCGGCGCTGGTGGACGCGGTCCCCACCGCCGCCAACCTGGAGTACCACGCCAAGATCGTCCGGGACAAGGCGCTCCTGCGCCGCCTGGTGGAGTCGGCCTCCCAGATCATCCGGGACGCCTACGACCAGGGCGAGCTGAGCGTGGACGAGATCCTGGACCAGGCCGAGGCCCGGGTCTTCCAGGTGGCCGAGAGCCAGAGGCGGGAGGGCTTCACCTGGATCAAGGAGATCCTGTGGAGCGCCTTCGAGCACATCGAGCGCCTCCAGTCCTCGTCCTCGGGGATCACGGGGGTGCCCACGGGCTTCGCGGACCTGGACCGGATGACCACCGGCCTCCAGAAGGGCGACCTGGTCATCGTGGCCGCCCGCCCCTCCATGGGGAAGACGTCCTGGGTCATGAACGTGGCCGCCAACGCCGCCATCTCGGAGAACGTCCCCACGGCCATCTTCTCCCTCGAGATGAGCTCGGAGCAGCTGGTGCAGCGGCTCCTGTGCGCCGAGGGGCGCATCGACGCCCAGAAGCTCCGCCGGGGGAAGCTCTCCCAGGAGGAGCACCAGCGGCTGGCCCAGGCGGCGGGGCACCTGAACACGGCGCCCATCTGGATCGACGACCAGCCCGGGGCCAACGTCCTGGAGATCCGCGCCAAGTCCCGGCGCCTCCAGTCCGAGCTCCGCTCCGACGGGAAGGACCTGGGCATGATCGTCATCGACTACATGCAGCTCATGTCGGGGGCGGGGCAGTCCGAGAGCCGGGTGCAGGAGGTCTCGCAGATCTCCCGGGGGCTCAAGGCCCTCGCCCGTGAGATCGACGTCCCCGTCATCGCCCTCTCCCAGCTCTCCCGGGGCCCGGAGCAGCGCACGGACAAGCGTCCCATGCTGTCCGACCTCCGGGAGTCGGGCTCCATCGAGCAGGACGCCGATCTGGTCATGTTCCTGTTCCGTCCCGAGTACTACGCTCCGGCGGAGAAGCGGGACGAGCTCGAGGGCAAGGCGGAGCTGATCGTTGGGAAGCAGCGGAACGGGCCCACCGGCGTCGTGGACCTCTACTTCCACAAGGCCTACACGCGCTTCGAGTCGGCGGCGCGGGACCACGGACCCCAGCCCCCGGCCGGAGGTGGCGGAGGGGGCTTCGGCCCGTGAGCGACCCCCGCGTGGGGGTCGCCGTCCCCGCCGCCGGGATCGGGCGGCGCATGGGGGGCGTCCGGAAGGCCTTCCTGGAGCTGGACGGGGAGCCCGTGCTCGTGCACGCGCTCCGGCCCTTCCTGGCCCGCGAGGACGTGACGGCGGTCGTCGTCGCCCTGGGCGCGGACGACGTGCTCGATCCCCCGGCCTGGCTCACGGAGCTGGATCCCCGGGTCCGGGTCGTGGCCGGCGGCGACACCCGGACCGCCTCGGTGCGCAACGCCGTGCTGGCGCTCCCCGACGACGTGACCGTGGTGGTGGTCCACGACGCCGCCCGCCCCCTGGTCACGCCGGGCGCCGTCGCGCGGTGCATCGAGGTGGCGGCCGGCGGCCAGGGGGCCGTGGTGGGCTCCCCGGCCGTGGACACCCTCAAGGAGGTCGGGGACGGGGACGTGGTGGTCCGCACCGCCGACCGGAGCCGCTTCTGGCACGCCCACACCCCCCAGGCGTTCCCCGCGGGGCTGGCGTTCCACGCCTACGGGCGGGGCGGGGGGGAGGCCACCGACGACGCGGCCCTGGTGGAGCGGGCCGGGGGGACGGTCCGGATGGTCGACGGGGGGCGGTGGAACCTGAAGGTCACCCGTCCCGAGGACGTCCCCGTGGCCGAGGCGCTCCTCCGCCTGGCCCGGGAGGAGGAGCGGTGACGGCCGAGGCCCCGGCGCGGGTGGACGTGCGGAGCGTGCTGGCGGACGACGCCGACGCCCCCGTGCTTCCGGACGAGGCGCGCCGGCGCGTGGCCGAGCACCTGGCCGCCGGAGGCGTGCTCGCCTACCCCACGGAGACGGTCTACGGCTTCGGGGCCGCCGCCGACGGCGCCGGCGTGGCGGCCGTGGCCCGGCTCAAGGGCCGCGACCCCTCCAAGCCCTTCCTCGTCCTCCTGCCCGACCCGGACCACGCCCGGCGGCTCGCCTGGACGGTGGAGGCCCGGGAGCTGGCCGACGTCTTCTGGCCCGGCGCCCTCACGCTGGTGCTGGCCGACCCGCTCGAGGTGTTCCCGCCGGGGATCCGGAGCCCGGAGGGTACGGTCGCGGTCCGGGTGAGCCCCCATCCCGTGGCGCGGGCCCTCGTGGAGGCCATGGGCGGTCCGGTCATCTCCACCAGCGTCAACGAGCCCGGACGCCCCTCGGCCCGCTCCGGGGACGAGGCGGCGGCCGTGGGCCGGGCCCTGGGGGCCGGCGACGGCCTCCTGGTGCTGGACGCCGGGACGCTGCCCGAGTCCGCCCCTTCCACCATCGTCGACTGCTCCCGTACCGGCGCCCGGGTCCTCCGCGAGGGCTCGGTGCCCCTGGGGCGGCTGCGGTGCGTCCTTCCCCACGTCGGAGGTCCCGTTGGCTGAGCCGTTCCGTCTTCTCTTCGTCTGCACGGGCAACACCTGCCGCAGCCCCATGGCCGAGGCGCTGGCGCGCCGGGCGCTGGACGAGCGGGGGTGGACCCACGTGGAGGTCGCCTCCGCCGGGGTGGCCGGCTACGGGGGCAGCCCGGCCTCCGCCGGCGCCGCCCGTGCCGCCGAGGCCGGCGGTCTGGACCTCTCCGGCCACCGCTCCCGTGGCCTCACCGCCGAGATGGTGGAGGAGGCGGACCTGATCCTCACCATGTCGCCCGGCCACCTCGTGCCCCTCGTGGAGGCCGGCGCCGGCGACCGGGCCGCCCTCCTCACGGCCTTCGCCGCCGAGGAGGACCCCGAGGGCGTGCCCGAGCTGGTGCCCGACCCCTTCGGCGGCCCCGACGAGGAGTACCGGGAGACCTTCGAGCTCCTCGACCGCCTCGTGGAGCGAACCCTCCGTCGTCTCGAGCCCGTGCTGTCGCCATGACCGTAACCGCCTCCACCCGGGCGCTGACCCTCCTCGGGCAGCCCGTCTCCCACTCCCTCTCACCGGTGATCCAGAACGCCGCGTTCCAGGATGCGGGGGTGGACGGGGTCTACGTGGCCGTGCGGTGCGACGCCGACGACCTGGTGGGCTTCATGCGGGGACTGGCCCGGGCGGGGGGGGGCGGCAACGTGACGCTTCCCCACAAGGAGAAGGCGGCCTCGGTGGTGGACCGCCCGTCGGACGCGGTCCGGCGGACCGGGGCGTGCAACACCTTCTGGGGCGACGAGGACGGCCGGGTCCACGGGGACAACACCGACGTGGAGGGCTTCCAGAGGGCCGTCCGGGGCTTCGTGGGGAGCCTGAAGGGGGCGCGGGTCCTGCTCCTGGGCGCCGGGGGCGCGGCCCGGGCCGCGCTCATGGGCCTCGTGGAGGAGGACGCCCGGGAGGTGGTGCTCTACAACCGGAGCACCGGCCGGGCCCGGGCGGTGGCGCGGCGCATCGGCGGGGAGCGGGCGCGCGTGGCCTCGCTCCTGGACGAGCTGGAGGGAGAGGACTTCGACCTGGTGGTCAACGCCACCTCCCTCGGGCTCTCCCCCGACGATCCGGTACCCCTGGACCTGGGCCTCCTGAGCCGCGTGGGCGCGGCCATGGACCTGGTCTACGGGAGCCGGCCCACGGCTTTCGTGCGGGCGGCGGAGGCGCTGGGGGTCCGGGCGGTGGACGGGGGCTCCATGCTGGTGCACCAGGGCGCGGCCTCGTTCGAGCGCTGGTGGGGCCGCCCGGCGCCGGTCGAGGCCATGCGCGCCGCGCTCGAGGGGGTCCGGCGCTCCGGATGAGGTCCGGCACCCCCCGGGGCGGGGCGGGCCCCGGCGGCGCCCTGGCCCGCTGGGGCGCCGACCTGGGGCGGTTCCTCCTTCCCGCCGGCTGCGTCGTGTGCGGCGCGTGGATCCCCGCGCCCCACGATCGCCTCCTGACGTGCGGCCCGTGTCGGACGCGCCTGCCCCGGGCGGGCTGGCCCCGCTGCCCCCGCTGCCACCACCCCCGGGGCACCGGGCGGCCGGCCGCGGAGGACTGCCGGGAATGCCGCGACTGGCCGCCCGCCCTCGCCCGGGCCCGCTGGGCCTGGCGGATGGAGCCCCCCGCCGACGCCCTGGTCCACGCCCTCAAGTACGAGGGATGGCGCCGTCTGGCGGAGGAGATGGGGGCGGACATGGCCGCGGCGCTGGGGTCGGGCGACGACGCCCGGCAGGATCTCGTGACCCCCGTGCCCACCACCCCGGAGCGGGAGCGGACCCGGGGCTACAACCAGGCCCGCCTCCTGGCCGACGCCGTGGCGGCCCGCCTGGGGATTCCCCGGGTCGAGACGCTGGCGCGGACCCGGGGCGGACCGACCCAGGTCGCCTTGCCGCCCTCCTTGCGCAAGGCTAACGTGGAAGGGGCTTTTCGGCCCGCGGAGCCGCGTCCTTCGGGGCTTCCGGGCGCCCGGGTCGTCCTCGTCGACGACGTGCTCACCACCGGCGCCACCGCGGCCCAGGCGGCCACCGTCCTGCGGAGCCTCGGCGCCGCGGAGGTCACGGTGCTGACCTACGCCCGGGCCCTGCCGGACCGGCGGGCGGGACGCCCCTGACATCCCGCGACCTCGCGACCCCCTCCAACGCATCCCAGGAGCCACCCAAGAGATGGCCATCCGTGTAGCGATCAACGGCTTCGGCCGCATCGGCCGCAACGTCCTCCGCAGCGCCAAGCAGTCCGGGCGCGACGACCTCGACTTCGTGGCGGTGAACGACCTCACCGACGCCGAGACCCTGGCGCACCTCCTCCGCTACGACTCGGTGCACCGGAAGTACCCGGGCACGGTGGAGGTGTCCGACGGCGGCCTGGTGGTCGACGGGGACGAGATCCGGGTGCTGAGCGAGCGGGATCCGGCGCAGCTCCCGTGGGACGAGCTGGACATCGACGTGGTCGTGGAGAGCACGGGGATCTTCCGCTCCCGCGAGGGCGCGTCGAAGCACCTGGAGGCCGGGGCCCGGAAGGTGGTCATCTCCGCCCCCGCCAAGGGCGAGGACGTGACGATCGTCCTGGGCGTGAACGAGGGCGACTACGAGCCCGACGCGCACCACATCATCTCCAACGCCTCCTGCACGACCAACTGCCTGGCGCCGGTGGTGAAGGTGCTCCTGGACGAGTTCGGGTTCCGGCACGGGCTCATGACCACGGTGCACGCCTACACCAACGACCAGAACATCCTGGACCTTCCCCACAAGGACCTGCGGCGGGCCCGGGCCGCGGGCATGTCCATCATCCCCACCACCACCGGGGCCGCCAAGGCCACGGCGCTGGTGATCCCCGAGGTCGAGGGCAAGCTCGACGGCATGGCCATGCGGGTCCCCACCCCCGACGTCTCCGTGGTGGACCTGGTGGCGGAGGTGGAGCGGGACACGTCGGTGGAGGAGGTCAACGAGGCCTTCCGCGCCGCGGCCGAGGGCCGGCTGGAGGGGATCCTGGGCTACTCCGACGAGCCCCTCGTCTCCATCGACTACACGACGGATCCCCGCAGCTCGGTGGTGGACGCGCTCTCCACGTCGGTCATGGACGGCCGGATGGTGAAGGTGCTCTCCTGGTACGACAACGAGTGGGGCTACTCCAACCGCGTGGTGGACCTGGTGGCGTACGTGGGCGAGCGCCTCGGCTGAGGCCGGAGCGCCGCGCGTCCCCCGGGGCGCCCGGCCCGACTCGTCTCCGGGAGGGTCGTCCCTCCCCCGCGATCCCCCCGTCGGCTCGACGCCGGCGGGGGGATCGTCGCGTCCGGGCGGTGCCCGCCGCGCGCCCCCGCGCAGGATCCTGGCGGAACGGGGGGTCCGTGCCCCATGGTGGCGGTGGGACCGCGCGCCGGGAGGGGCCCGGCGGCGGGTATGTAAGGGACGACGGGACGAGGCGTACCTCATGGCGATGCGAAACCAGACCACTCGGACCACCGAACCCGACCGCCGGACGCGTGCCGGCGAGGGCCCCGGGGAGCGGGCGCTCCCCGAGAGCTTCGAGTCGTGGTATCACGAGCACAGAAGCACGGTCTACCGCTATGTGCGGTACCGGGTGGCGACCCGGGAGGTGGCCGAGGACGTCACGTCCGAGGTCTTCCTCAAGGCGCTCCGGGCGTTCAAGCGCTACGACCCGAGCCGGGCCGCCCCGCGGACCTGGCTCCTCCGCATCGCCCGGAACGCCATCACGGACCACCTGCGGGCCCTCAAGCGCCGCGGGTCCCTCCACGTCTCCCTGGACCGGATCCCGGACCTGGTGGCGGACGTGCCCTCGCAGGAGGCGAGGGTGGTGAAGCAGGAGCGCATCCAGCGGCTCCTGAACGGCAGCCAGACCCTCCGGAAGGCGGATCAGGAGGTCCTCTCGCTCCGGTACGGGGCGGGCCTCTCCAACGCCGAGATCGCCGAGCACCTCGGCGTCAGCAACAACGCGGTCGCGGTCCGGCTGCACCGGGCGCTCAAGCGCCTCAAGGCGGCCGTCCGCGAGCAGGAACCCACACGAGAGCAGGACGATGACGGATAGATTCGACCCCGACGAGCTTCCCCTGCCGCCCGAGCTGGCGGCGCTGGACCGGGAGCTTCGATCCATCACCTACGAGGAGCGGCCGTCCTTCGGACCCGAGCTCGAAGCGGAGCTCGAGGCCGCCTGGGGGCACGTGCGCCACCAGCAGCCTCCCCTCCTCCCGGCCCGGTCCCTCATGGCCGCCGGAGTGGCCGGCCTCCTCATGGTCGCGCTGGGCGTTCCCTCGGCCCGGGCTTCGCTGGCCCGGCTGGTGGGCGCGCTGGAGCCTCCCCGGACGGCCGAGGAGGTCCCGGCGTCCCCGCCGGGGGCCTCCCTCTTCTACGAGGTTCCGGCGACCCCGCTGGGCGAGGACGCCGGCGGGTCCGACCTGGCTCCGGGAACGAGCTTCGCGCCCCCGCCGGCCCCGGAGCGGGAGCCGCGCTCGGCGTACGCCGGACCCGAGGCGACCCTCCCTCGTCTGCTGGACCGGGAGGGGCAGCAGCGGGCGGTCGCCCGGAACTACCCCCGCGGCCTCCTCGAGGCCGGGATCGGGGGGACGGTGGGGCTTCAGCTCTGGGTGGACTCCACGGGCGTGGTGGAGGTGGCCCACGTGAGCCGGAGCTCCGGCCACCCCGAGCTCGACCGGGCCGCGGTGGAGGTGGCGCCCACCTTCCGGTTCGAGCCGGCCCGGCGTCTGGGACAGCCCGTGGGCACCTGGGTCGAGTTCCCCATGGTGTTCGAGCCGGTCCTCTCCCGGGAGCCGGCCCGACGCCTCTTCCCCGAGCGCATGCCTCCGGGGGAGCTGGAGCCGGTGGACGCGTCGCTGGGCGGGTGGGAGGACGGGCCGCTCCTCCGCATGCCGGGCCACGCCGAGGCCGAGGACCTCCTGCGGGAGGCGCTGGGCCCCGACGCCCGGGGCGGGGGGCTCGGACCGCTGGAGGCCCTCCTCCAGGGGAACCCGCCCCCGGGGCGCCCGCCCACGGCGTGGCGCGCCGCCGCGACGACCGCTCTGGAGGCGGCGCTGGCGCGTGATCCCGACAACCCGGCGCCCCTCCTGGCGCTGGCGCGGATCCGCAGGAAGCAGGGGCTCCCCGAGGAGGCGCGGGCCCTGGTGGAGCGGGCCCTGGACCGCGCGACGGGACGGGCCGCGGCCGTCTCGCCGTCGCTCCGGGCGGAGCTCCACTACGAGCGCGGCACCCTCCTGAAGGAGCGGTGGCGGGCCGTCCGGGCCCTGGGGTGGGTCGCGGCCGACGCGCTCCCGTCCACCGCCTGTCCCGCCGCCCGCTCCGTCGAGGCGACGGACGCGGAGGTCCGGGTGCCGGTGGCCCGGCTCATCGCCTGGAACTACCTCTGCCCCGAGCGGCTCGACCAGGTCCTGGAGACCTCCTTCGAGTCCGGGGGCGACGAGGGCGCCGGGCTCCGGGGGGAGATGCTGGAGGCGTTCCGCAGGGCCGTCCGGGACGAGCCGGCCCACACGCCGGCCCGCATGGAGATCCTCCTGGCGCTGGCAGACGAGGGGCGGTGGGACGCGCTGGCCGAGGCGGCCCGGTCCGAGAACCGGGTCCAGGGTCGTCTCCTCCGGGCCCTGGCCCAGCACCGCCTCGGGCGCTCCGTCGAGGCGGCGGAAGGGTTCCGGCGTGCCCTGGGCGGCCTCGTCCCCGAGAGCGCGGAGCGGCTCCTGGACGTGGCGCCCCTCCTGGCTCCCGACGAGCTGCGCGGATACCGGGCCACCTCGGGCGCCGAGCGCGACGCGTGGAGGGCGCGCTACTGGCGCACCCTGGACCCCGTCCTCGGGACCGAGGTCAACGAGCGGGAGGTGGAGCACCTGGCCCGGGCGACCTACGCCGAGCTGGGCCTGGGCGGCGTGGACACCGACGCCGGCCGCGTCTGGCTCCGGTACGGCGACCCCGACGCCATCCGGGTCTTCCACGAGGGCCCTGGGCTGCGCACCGAGTTCTGGGACTACGGGCAGGGGCCGGACCTGACCTTCCGTCGCCTCGCCACGTCGGGGAAGCGGGACCTCACCTCCGAGGGCCGGGCCTACGTGGACGAGCTGGTGGGGGTCTTCCCCCACCGCTACGGCCCGCGCGGCCGGGACGTGTACGCCCTCGACGGGGACGTCACGCGCTTCCGCGGGGAGGGTGGCTCCGGCATCGACCTGGAGATCCAGGCCCCGGTGCCCTCGCTCTTCGCGGCCGGGGCGAGGGACAGCGTGGAGGTGGGCGTCTTCCTCCTCGACGACGGCGGGGCCGTGCTCACCCGCGCCCGGCGGCGGGTCTCCACCGCGGACGACGGCGTGTTCTTCCGCGTCGCCGCCCCGGACGCGGCACGCCGGGTCGTCCTGGAGTTCCTGGACCGGGAGGACGGGCGCGCCGCCTCCCTCCGGGCCGACGTGGCCCTGGACGCCGAAGGGACCGGGCCGGCCATCTCCGACCTCCGGATGACGGGACCGGCCCCGCCGGACGCGGAGGCCGTGCGCCGCGACGCCGGCTGGCTCCGGCCCCTGGAGCCGGGCACGGCGGTGAGGGAGCCCCTGGTCGGCGCCTATTTCGAGCTGTACGACGTGCAGGAGGCCACCGCCTGGTACCGGGTCCGGGCCGAGGCGGAGCGGGTGGAGACGGGCGAGCGGCGCGCGCTCCCTCTCCGCCCCGCCGGAGAGGCCGGCTTCCGCACCACCTGGGATCGGGTGGCGGGGACGGACGGACCCGCGCCGGAGTTCCTGGGGCTGTCCCTCGAGACGCTTCTCCCCGGCCGGTGGATCGTCCGCGTCGTCGTGGACTTCCCCCTGGCCGGCGGCCCGCTGGTGGCGGAGCGCCGCCTGACGGTGGGCTGAGCCGTCCCGACCCGGCTCCCCGACGGCCCCGCAGGGCCCGTTCCACGCGTCCCGCCGCTCCTGTTAGCTTCCCGACCGGAACGGACGAACCTCCACCCGGACGGGGCACGCGCGTGAAGAAGACCCTCGAGGACCTGGACGTCACCGAGCTGGCCGGCCGCACCGTGCTGGTCCGCGCCGACCTGAACGTCCCCCTGGAGGACGGCCGGGTCGCCGACGACAAGCGGATCCGGGCCTCGCTGCCCACCCTCCGCCACCTCTCCGCCGCCGGCGCGCGGGTGGTCCTGCTCTCCCACTTCGGCCGCCCCGGGGGCGAGCCCGATCCCGCCTTCTCCCTCGAGCCCGTGGCCCGGCGCCTCGGCGAGCTCCTGGAGGCCCCGGTGCGCTTCGTGCCGGCCCTGGAGGGCCCGGAGGTCCGTCGCGGCCTGGAGGAGCTGAAGGACGGGGAGGTGCTCCTCCTGGAGAACACCCGCTTCGACCCCCGGGAGAAGGCGAACGACCCGTCGCTGGCCGAGGCCTGGGCGGAGCTGGGCACCCTCTTCGTGAACGACGCGTTCGGGACCGCCCACCGGGCCCACGCCTCCACCGAGGGGCTGGCCCGGGCGCTCCGGGAGCGGGGTCACGAGGCGGTGGCCGGCCTCCTCCTGGCCCGGGAGCTGGCCTTCCTCGGGGAGGCTCTGGCCGATCCGGAGCGCCCCTTCGTGGCGGTGCTCGGCGGCGCGAAGATCTCCGGGAAGATCGACGTGATCCGGACGCTCCTCCCCCGGGTGGACCGCCTCCTGGTGGGGGGCGCCATGGCCAACACCTTCTTCCGCGCCATGGGGCTCGAGGTCGGCGCGTCGCTGGTGGAGGAGGATCGGGTCGAGATGGCCCGGGAGACCCTCGAGGCCGCCGGGGAGACCCTCGTCCTGCCCGTGGACTGCGTGGTGGCCCACGACGTGGCGCCGGGCGCCTCCTCCCGGGTCGTGGACCGGGGCGACGTGGAGGACGACGACCGCATCGTCGACATCGGCCCCGAGACCGCCGCCCTCTTCGCCCGGGAGCTCGATCGGGCCCGCACCGTGGTCTGGAACGGCCCCATGGGGGTCTTCGAGATCGAGGCCTTCGCCGAGGGCACGCGCGCCGTGGCCCGGGCCGCCGCCGAGGCGTGCGAGGGCGGGGCGGTGGTGATCCTGGGCGGGGGCGACTCCGCCGCCGCGGCCGAGGAGGCGGGCCTCACCGAGCGCTTCACCCACGTCTCGACCGGAGGGGGCGCCTCCCTGGAGCTCCTGGCGGGAGCCGAGCTCCCGGGCGTGTCCTCCCTCACCGACCGGAGCTGAGCATGGCCGTCATCGCAGGCAACTGGAAGATGCATCACGGCCCCGGGGCGACCCGGCGCTTCTTCGCGGACCTGGCTCTCCCGGACACCGCGACGTCCCACGAGATCCTCGTCTTCCCCCCCGCCATCTCCGTCACCACGGCGGTGGAGGCGGGAGGTCGGGACCCCCGGGTCCAGGTCGGCGTCCAGGACGTCCACTGGGAGGACGAGGGCGCCTTCACGGGGCAGGTCTCGGCGTTGATGGCGGCCCAGGCCGGGGCGGCGTTCGTCCTGGTGGGCCACTCGGAGCGGCGTCACGTCTTCGGGGAGACCGACGAGGACGTCGCCCGGAAGGTGGCGGCCACCCTCCGCCACGACCTCACCCCCGTCGTCTGCGTCGGAGAGACCCTGGAGGAGCGCCGCGCGGACCGGGTGGAGGAGGTGATCCTGCGGCAGCTCGACGCGGCCCTCGAGGTGCTGACCGACGACGACCGCCGCTTCCTGGTCGCCTACGAGCCCGTCTGGGCCATCGGGACCGGCGAGACCGCCACCCCGGAGGACGCCTCCGCCGCCCACGGGGCGCTCCGGGCGCGCCTCGACGAGGCCCTGGGCGCGGCCCGCTCGACCCGGGTCCCCATCCTCTACGGGGGGAGCGTGAAGCCCCACAACGCCGCCGAGCTGCTCGGCGCCCCGGAGGTGGACGGCGTGCTGGTCGGGGGCGCCAGCCTGGATCCGACCTCCTTCGCCGCCATCGCCGGCGCCGCGGGGTGAGGGTCCGACCCGTTGACACCCCGGTCGGCTGGTTCGACGTTTAACCGCTGATCCCCAGACTAAACCCAGGCCCGCGTACCGATGTACGGATTCCTCCTCACCCTCATCGTCCTCGACGGCATCTTCCTGAGCGTCGTCATCCTCCTCCAGGCGGGGAAGGGCGGCGGACTCGCCGCCATGGGCGGCGGCGGGGGCACCATGACCGAGGGTGTGCTGGCGGGTCGACAGGCCACCACCGTCCTGACCCGGTCCACCTGGACCGCGGGCACCATCTTCATGGTGCTGGCCCTGGTCCTCTCCATCATGTCCTCCCGGGCCCAGCAGGCCCAGTCGGTCATCCAGGTCGACGCGCCCGCCGCGGCTCCGGCGCCCGAGCCGGTGCTGCCGGGGGTGAACGACGGGGGCGAGACGGCCGAGCCCGGCCCGGTGGGCGGCGCCGACAGCACGGGCAACTAAGCGCGATCTTGAGCGGCTTCTGCCAGGGTCCCGGTCACGGGACACGACGCGGCGGCTTCCCCCGGGGAGGTCGCCGCGCCTCGTGTCCGGCGGCTCCGTACGCTCCCCGACTCCATGCCGGGGGTGAGCGTGCCTGAGACCCTCGTCGCCGGCCTCGACCGGGAGGGCGTCCTCGACCTGTGGCGGGGGATGTGCCTCCACCGCGCCGCCGAGGAGCGCCTCGAGACGCTCCAGCGCCAGGGCCTGGTGAAGGGGAGCGTCTATCGCGGGCTCGGACAGGAGGCCGGCGCCGTGGGCGCCGCCTACGCCCTGCGCCGTCGCGACGACGGCACCGGCGACTTCCTCGCCCAGACCGTGCGGGAGGCCGGCGCCCTCTTCCTCTTCGGCGGGACGCTCGAGGACTTCTTCCGCCAGTACATGGCCAAGGCCACGGGACCCACCGCCGGGAAGGAGGCCAACGTCCACTGGGTGGACTGGCGGAAGGGCTTCGTCGGGCCCGTGTCCCCCCTGGGCACCATGCTCGAGGTGATGGCGGGGATCTGCCTCTCCTTCCAGCTCCGGGGCGAGGACCGGGTGGGCATGGTCTACTACGGGGACGGCGCCACCGGCACCGGAGCCTGGCACGAGGGCATGAGCTTCGCCGCCGCCCGCGGGGTGCCCCTCCTGGTCATGGTGGAGGCCAACCAGTACGCCTTCTCCACGCCCACCTCCCGGACCTCCCGCCTGGAGAGCTTCACCGAGAAGGCGGCGGGGTACGGCATCGGGGCCGAGAGCGTGGACGGGACCGACGTCCTGGCCGTCTACGAGGCCACCGCCCGGGCCGCCGAGCGGGCGCGGGCGGGGGAGGGGACCCAGATGGTCGAGCTCCGCTACTTCCGCCGGAAGGGCCACGCGCAGCACGACCCCCAGGACTACGTGCCCCCCGAGCTCCTGGAGGAGTGGGAGGGCCGGGACCCCCTGGACCGCTTCCGGAAGCGCATCGTGGCGGAGTGGTGGGCCCACGAGGACGAGCTCGACGCCCTCTGGAACGAGGCCGTGGAAGCCTGCAGCGCCGCCGCCGAGGCGGTGGTGGACGAGCCGGAGCCCGAGGCCGAAGCGGCGCTGGAGGCCGTCTACAGCGACGTGGAGATCGACCGACCCTGGACCCGCCGGGACGACCCGTCCCCCGGCGCCTCCTGACCCCCGAACGGACGAGCATGGACCACTCCGAGATCCCCGAGCACCTGACCAAGACCCGCCGCGGCGAGCCGGTGACCTTCCTGGAGGCCATCAGCGAGGCGCTGGTGGAGGAGATGCTCCGGGACGAGCGCATCTTCCTCATGGGCGAGGACATCGGGGTCTACGGGGGCGCCTTCAAGGTGACCCGGGGCTTCCTGGAGCTCTTCGGCGCGGATCGGGTCATCGACACGCCCATCGCCGAGGGCGGCTTCACCGGCGCGGCCGCCGGGGCGGCCCACATGGGGCTGCGGCCGGTGGTGGAGATGCAGTTCATGGACTTCATCTCGCCGGCGTACGACGTCATCACCAACTACATCGCCACCTCGCTCTACCGCGGCGCCGGGGCCATGCCCCTGGTCATCCGCGGACCCGTGGGCGGGGGCAACCGGGGCGGGCCGTTCCACTCCCAGAACGTGGAGATGGCCTTCTTCCACACCCCGGGGCTGAAGATCGTCTACCCGTCCACCGCCCGGGACGCCAAGGGCCTCCTGAAGGCGGCCATCCGGGACGACGATCCCGTCATCTTCGAGGAGCACAAGGGCCTCTACCGGGCCCCGGACCTCCGCGAGGTCCTCCCCGACGAGGACTACGTGATCCCCCTGGGGAAGGCCCGGACGGTCCGGGAAGGCCGGGACCTGACGGTGGTCACGTACGGCGCCATGGTCCACAAGTCCGTGGAGGCGGCGGAGACGCTGGCGGAGGAGGACGGACTGGACGTCGAGATCCTCGACCTCCGGACCCTTCTCCCCCTGGACGACGACGCCGTGGTGGAGAGCGTGAAGAAGACCGGGAAGGTGCTGGTGGTCCACGAGGACACCCGGACCGGCGGCATCGCCGGGGAGATCTGCATGCGCATCAACGAGCGGGCCTTCGAATGGCTGGACGGCCCGGTGCTCCGGGTCACCGCCATCGACGCGCCGGTGCCGTATTCGGGGTCGCTGGAGGACTACTTCCTGCCCCAGACCCATGATGTCGTCACCGCGGCCCGTTATCTTGCCGAATACTAGGAAGTGCACCAAGGAACCGCTGGACCCCGCCCTGAACTGATCGACTGAACCCCCAGCGTTCGGAGCCAGGCCCTCCCGCCGAGGTCGGTCCGCGACGCGTGAACTCGACAACCGGAGAAACGAGCGTGTCTCGCATCGAAGTCCCAATGCCCCAGATGGGGGAGTCCATCGCCGAGGGTACCGTCTCCAAGTGGCTGAAGCAGCTCGGCGACGAGGTGGAGCGCGACGAGCCCATCCTGGAGATCTCCACCGACAAGGTGGACGCCGAGATCCCGGCCCCGGCCGCGGGGACGCTGGTCGAGATCTCCGTGGAGGAGGGCGAGACCGTCGAGGTGGGCACGATCGTGGCCTACATCGATCCGGACGGCGGCGCGCCGGCCCAGACGGGCGGCGGGTCCGACGAGGCCGAGGAGGCGGGGTCCACGGACGAGGAG
>CAZMTA010000001.1:240628-270170 GCA_964569085.1 uncultured Gemmatimonadaceae bacterium
CCAGACGGGCGGCGGGTCCGACGAGGCCGAGGAGGCGGGGTCCACGGACGAGGAGCCCGCCCAGGAGGCCGACGAGGCCCCGGAGGCCGAGGCCCAGGCCCCCGCGGGCGACGCGGATCGCGAGGACGCCGGTGAGCCCGGCTCCGCCGAGGAGCGTCTCCGGACCCGCTCCACGCCGGTGGTGCGCAAGATCGCCGAGGAGCACGGCATCGACATCGCCCAGGTGTCCGGCACCGGCCACGCCGGCCGGGTGACCAAGCAGGACATCCTGGACTTCATCGAGTCCGGCGGGCCCGGGAAGGCCGCCGCGGCCGACGAGAAGAAGGCGCCGGCGCCGAAGAAGGCCGCCGCCTCCCCCGGGGGCGTCGCCGCCGAGGCCGCGCCGCCCTCCGACTTCTGGAAGAAGTTCTACACGGAGGTGCAGCACCCCGAGTTCCCGGTCCGCGACGCCGACCGCGTCGAGGCCATGGACAAGATCCGCCGCCTCACCGCCGAGCACATGGTTGTGGCCAAGCGGATCGCGCCCCACGTCCACTCCTTCGTCGAGATCGACTTCACCCAGATCGACAAGATCCGCAGCGCCAACAAGGCGCGGTGGAAGGAGCAGGGGGCCAAGGTCAGCTACACCGCCTTCGTGGCGTACGCCGTCTCCCGGGTGATCCGGGACTTCCCGACGCTCAACTCCACGATCTCCGGCAACAACGTCATCTACCGGGGCAACGTGAACCTGGGCATGGCGGTGGACCTGGATCCCGGTCTCATCGTGCCGGTGGTGAAGGACGCCGACGACCTGAGCCTGGTGGGCGTGGGCAAGAAGATCATCGACCTGGCCACCCGGGCCCGGGACCGGAAGCTCGCCCCGGACGAGATCCAGGGCGCGACCTTCTCCATCACCAACCCCGGCGTGCTGGGGACCCTGGTGGGGATGCCGGTGATCCCGAAGGGCACGGCGGCCATCCTGGGCACCGGCGCCATCGAGAAGCGGGTGGTCGTGGTGGAGGACCCGGAGTCGGGCACCGACGCCATGGCGATCCGGAAGCGGTCCCTCTTCTCCCTGGGCTACGACCACCGGATCGTGGACGGCGCGGACGCCGCCCGCTTCCTGTCGGCGCTCAAGGAGTACCTGGAGACCTTCCCCGAGGACGTCTGAGCGCCGGCTCCGACCCCGCGAGGGACGCATGAAGAAGCAGCACGAGGCCCCCGGCGCGCACCGTCCGTCCGGGGGCCTCCGTGCGTCCGGGCCCCGCGGGGGTGCCGGGAGGTGGGCCGAATGAGCCGCCAGGGCGGGGACGGGCCGGCGGTCACCCGGGAGCTCGACGTGCGCTGGCTCGGCACGGTGGGCTACCGGGAGGGGCTGCGGCTCCAGGAGGAGCTCGTGCCCCGGCGGCGTGCCGGGGAGGCGCCCGACACCCTCCTCCTCCTGGAGCACCCCCACGTGATCACCCTGGGGAGCGGCTCCCACGACGAGCACGTCCTGGCCGACGAGGACGAGCGGGCCCGACGCGGCATCGAGCTGGTGGAGACGGGGCGGGGTGGGGACGTCACCTACCACGGCCCCGGCCAGCTCGTGGGCTACCCGGTGCTGGACCTGAAGCCGGACCGGAAGGACCTGCACCGCTACCTCCGGGACCTGGAGGGCGTCCTCATCCGCGTGGTGGAGGGGCTGGGGATCCCCGCGGGCCGGGAGGAGGGCCTCACCGGGGTCTGGACGCCGGGGGGGAAGGTGGCCGCCATCGGCGTCCGGGTCTCGTCGGGCTGGATCACCTCCCACGGCTTCGCGCTGAACGTGAGCACGGAGCTGGACTACTTCGGCACGATCGTCCCGTGCGGCATCGGGGACCGGGCCGTCACGTCCCTGGAGCGGGAGCTGGGCCGGGACCCGGGGATGGAGGAGGTGCGGGGACGCGTGGTCGAGGCCTTCGCGGAGCGGTTTTCGGCCCGGATTCTGTAGCCTGGGCAACACATTCCGGCCCCGGACCGGCTCCTTCCGACAGGCCGGATTTTCCAAGTTCCCGACCGTACGACCGCCGTGTGGCGGGAACGAGCGTTCCTGGAATCAGATGTTTGCCGGTAAGCTCCTCCGACGCCTCGTCTGCCGCCGGGACGGCGCCGAAGTCGTTGTGCCACAGGGGTTTTCGTCGTAATCACGGTTTCCCCGGATGTTTCCCCGGGACCGGTTGCACGGGGTGCTGGCACCGTGTACTATGGTGGTGCGCTTCGAGAGCGGCTCACTGAGATCGATGACGTTGGTCATCCTCACGGTGATCTCGAAGCGAGACGCTTCCGGACGCGACGGTGGACGGAGGCAGGTGAACCGGGCCTTGGGATGCCCGGGGAGCCCGGCAGGGAGGTCGCTGGCCCTGTCCGAGAGGCCCCGAGAGTCGACAAGGGGCGCCCCAGGCCGCGTGCCGCGCGGCGCTAAGAGGGGAGCGAGGGAGAAGGCTTCGCCATCCGCACGCGGATGGGCCCAAGCTGGAGCCAGTATCCCGCCAGCGTGACAGAGGACTGTCGAGCGGCGCGTGACGCGCTCGTCGGACCTCGGATCAAGGGAGCGGCCCGAGACGCCTCGTGCGACTCGGGCCGTTTCCGCGTCCCGGGGGGTCGGTTCAGCCCGGGAGGTCGGCTTCTCCGGGGGGCAGGAACTCGTAGAAGTCCATGTACTTCTCCCGCCGCTCCCTCTGGTCGTCGAGCCACTCCTGGAAGCCCGACTCCACGAAGCCCCCGGACTGGGTCTGCTCGGTGGCCGCCTTCACCGCCAGGTCGTTGGCGTACTCGTTCCGGGGATGGCCGGCGTGGCCCCGCACCCAGGACGGACGCACGTCGTGGCGCTGGAGGGCCCGGTCCAGCGCCTGCCAGAGCTCGAGGTTCTCGATGGGGCCGGCCTTCCGCTTCCAGCCCCGCCGCTTCCAGCCCGGCATCCACTCGCTGATCCCCTTCACCAGGTACTGGCTGTCGGAGACGAAGTGGACGGTGCAGGGCCGACGCAGGAACCGCAGCGCCTCCAGGGCGCTCCGGATGGCCATGCGGTTGTTCGTGGTGTCGGGCTCGGAGATCCAGTAGTCCCGGCGCACCCAGGCGCCGTCCCGCCAGACCTCGACGAGGCCGGCCGCGCCCCCGGGGGAGCCCCGGTCCTTGTACTGGTTGCCGAGGCAGGACTCGTCGGCGTGGATGTAGAGGACGTCCTTGGACAAAAGGGATCTCCGTGGGGGTCCGCGGGTTCGGGGCGGAGAAGCTAACGGAGCGGACCCGGAGCCGGGAGGCGCCTTGACCCCCCGGAGGCCCTGGGTAGCTTTGGCCGGACCCCACGCCCACCCCATCCCGGAGCGCCCGTGTCGTCACCGCCTCGCGCCTACCTGCTGCTCGAAGACGGACGTCGCTTCGAGGGAACGTCCCTGGGTGCCACGGGCGTGGCCCCCGGTGAGGTCGTCTTCAACACCTCCATGACGGGGTACCAGGAGATCCTCACGGATCCGTCCTACACCGGGCAGCTCGTCACCATGACGTACCCCCAGCAGGGCAACTACGGGGTGAACGGGGAGGACGTGGAGTCCGACGGTCCGCAGGTGGCGGGCTTCATCGTGCGCGAGGCCGCGCGCGAGCCCTCGAGCTGGCGGGCCGAGGAGGGCCTCGAGGCCTACCTGGAGCGGCACGGGATCGTGGGGATCGCCGACGTGGACACCCGGGCGCTGACCCGCCACATCCGCTCCCACGGGGCCATGCGGGGCGCCATCGCGCCCGCCGACGCCGATCCCGACGAGGTCCTGGCCACGGTGCGGGACCACCCCCACATGGAGGGGCTGGACCTGGCGTGCGGGGTGTCCACCGGGGAGCGGTACGAGGTGGCGGCCGAGGGCGAGGAGCGCTTTCACGTCCTCGCCTACGACTTCGGCGTGAAGGCCAACTCGCCGCGCCTCCTGGCGCAGCGGGGGTGCCGGGTCACCATCCTCCCGGCGGAGACGCCCCTGGACGAGATCCGGGAGCTGGAGCCCGACGGGCTCTTCGTCTCCAACGGTCCCGGCGATCCGGCGGCGGTGGCGGCGGCCGAGCGCGCCATCCTGTCGCTGGCCGAGGACGACGTGCCGGTCTTCGGGATCTGCCTGGGGCACCAGCTCATCGCCCGGGCCTACGGCGGCGAGACGTTCAAGCTCCCCTTCGGCCATCACGGCGGGAACCACCCCGTGAAGCATCTGGAGGACGGGACCGTCGAGATCACGGCCCAGAACCACGGGTTCGCCGTCCGGGGCGGGGACGGGGACGAGATCCCCGGGGCGTCGGCCCTCCGGCTCACCCACGTCAACCTGTACGACGGGACGGTGGAGGGCGTGGCCCACCGGGAGCTGCCGGTCTTCTCGGTGCAGTACCACCCCGAGGCCGCGCCGGGTCCCCACGACTCGCTCTACCTCTTCGACCGGTTCGTGTCGCTCATGGAGGCCCGCGCCGGGGCCTGACCCGGTCGTCCGCGAGAGGTCGCAAGTCCCTCTCTCCCAACGAGTCAGCCTCCTTGCGGGGGGCGCGGCCGGAGGGTTACCGTGCGGCGCGTCGAGGCGCCCGCCGGCGACCTCGCCCCCCCTCGCGCGCGATCGACTCCCATGGAGGACGGAATGACGAAGGCGGACCTCGTCGAGCAGGTTGCCGAGGCCATCGGCCCGGGCATCACCAAGAAGGACTGCGCCCTCGTGGTCGACGGCTTCCTGAACGCCGTCAAGCGCGCCCTCTCCCAGGGCGAGCACATCGAGATCCGGGGCTTCGGGACCTTCAAGGTCCGGGAGCGGAAGACCCGCACGGCCCGCAACCCCCGCACCGGGGAGCCCGTGAAGGTCCCGGCCCGCACCGTCCCCGTCTTCAAGCCGTCCAAGACGCTGCGGAAGAAGGTCGCCAAGCTGTACGGGCGCGACGACGACTGACCCCGGCGGGAGCCTCCGGGGCCTCCCTCCCGAGGCGCCGGCTCCCGTCCGTTTAACGTTCCGCGCCCGCCGCGCGTCCCACGTCCGGTGAACAGCGTGCAGGCTCCGGGGGCCGTACCCGACGGGAGGCTGGTCGAGCAGGGCCGCGAGGGAGACCCGCGGGCCCTGGGTCGGCTCGTGGACCGACACCACGAGGTGGTGTACCGCGTGGCCCTCTCCGTCCTCTCGGACCCGGACCTGGCCGCCGACGTGGCCCAGGACACCTTCCTCAAGGCGTTCCGGGCCCTGGAGACCTTCCGGGGGGACGCGTCCTTCCGGACGTGGCTCCTCTCCATCGCCCACAACGAGGCGAAGGGAGCGCTCCGTCGGCGGGCCCGGCGGAGCGAGGCGCCGCTGGAGGCCGCGGGGCCGGTCTCCGACGCGGGGCCCGACCCGGAGACGGCGGCGCTGGCGGCGCGGGAGGCGGCCCGGGCGCGGACCTTCCTCGAGGCGCTGCCAGAGAAGCAGCGGCTCGCGGTGACGCTGCGGGTGGACGAGGGGCTGAGCTTCCGGGAGATCGGCGAGCTCATCGGCTCCAGCGAGGGGGCGGCGAGGGTGAACTACTTCCACGGGATCCGGAAGCTCCGGGAGCGGATGCAATGAGCGAGATGCGGTGCGATCGGGTGCGGGCGCTCCTGCCGGAGCGCGCGGCGGGACGGCTGGCGACGGCCGAGGCGGAGGCCGTGGAGGTGCACCTCCGGGGCTGCCAGGCGTGCGCGGCGGAGGCGGAGCTGGTGGCGCTCCTCCGGGCCGGGCGTCCGAGGGCGCCCGCCGGCCTCGCGTCCCGGATCCGGGCGGCCGTGGAGGCCGACGCGGGACGGGGCGCGGCCTCGGGGACGGCGCCACCCGCCCCCTCCCACGGGTCCCGGGGCGGCGGGCTCGCCTTCCCGTGGTGGGGCCTGGCGGCGGCCGCGGTGGCCGCCGTGGCGTTGGGGATCGGGGTCGACGTGCGGACCGACGTGACCACGGGCGGGCCCGTCGAGGTGCCGGCCTTCGCACGGGAGGCGGACGACGCCCTCTGGGTCTCGGGCGACGGCGAGATCGCCGGGGCCCCCTCCCTGGAGGACCTCAGCGACGAGGCCCTCCAGACCTTCCTGGACGAGCTCAGCAGCGGAGGTGCCGCATGAGGATCCCGACCCCCCTTCCGTTCCTGATCCCCCTTCTGGTCCTGCTGGCCGCGGCGGCCCCCGGCGCGGGCCTCCACGCCCAGGAGCGCGGGCCCGACCGGGAGCGCCTCGAGCAGCGGGTGCGGGCCCGCATGGGCGAGGTCATCCGGCAGCGCCTGGGGCTCGACGAGGCCCAGGGCCGCCGGCTCGGGGAGATCATGGAGTCGCTCCACGAGGAGCGCCGCCAGCTCCGCGACGCCGACCGGACGCTCCGCCGCGAGGTGGCGGCGTGGTCCGGGGGCGCGGATCCCTCGCCGGAGGAGGCCCGGGCGGCGCTGGACCGGATGATCGAGCTCCGGGAGGCCGAGGCGCGCCTCTTCCGCGTGGAGCAGGAGCGGCTGCTGGAGATCCTGACGCCGCAGCAGGTGGTGACGTTCCACGCCCTCCGCCAGCGGATGGGGGAGCGCCTCCAGGAGCTGCGGGGACGGGGGCCCCGGGGCGGCCCTCCGGGCGCCGGAGGGCCCCCGGGCCCCCGCCGTCCGGGACCGCACCGCCGGTAGGGCCGCCGCCCGGGCGCCGCCGGACCGAGGCCCCCGCCGCCGTGGGACCCGGCGTGGGCGGCGGGAACGTTGACGCGCGCGGCGGGGTTTGTCCACGTTGACGGGCGCCCCTCCGCCGCCCGGCCCCCGCAGACCCGCCGCCCGGCCCCCGCAGACCCTCCGCCCCTCCCCATGGCCCTCTCCGTCCGCACCCTCTTCTTCGCCGCCTACCGCGACCTGGTGGGCGCCCGCGAGGTGTCCGTGGAGCTCGAAGGCGAGCCCACGGTGGCGGACCTGGTGCGCTCCCTCCGGGCCCGGGGCGACGGGTTCGCCCGCCTCCCCGAGGACCCGGCCGTGGCGGTGAACCGACGCTACGCGGCCCCGGGAGACCCGCTGCGGGCCGGGGACGAGGTCGCCCTCATCCCTCCGGTGGCCGGCGGATGAGCGCCGCCACGGCCCGCACCGGCGGAGCGCCCGAGATCCGCGCCCGGGTGGTGCAGGAGCCCATCGACCACGCCGCCCTCCTGGACGGCGTGGGCACCGACGCCGACGGCGCGGTCCTCCTCTTCCTGGGTGTCGTGCGCGATCACGCCGACGGCCGATCGGTCCGGGGCATGCGCTACGACGCGTACCGGGAGATGGCGGAGGAGGTGCTCGCCGAGATCGTGGCCGAGGCCGCCGAGCGCCTGGGGAGCGACCGGGTCCACGCGGTGCACCGCGTGGGGGAGCTCGAGATCGGCGAGGTCAGCGTGGCCATCGCCGCCGCGAGCCCCCACCGGGCCGAGGCCTTCGACGCCACCCGGTACGTCATCGAGGAGATCAAGAAGCGGCTCCCGGTCTGGAAGAAGGAGCACTACGTGGAGGGGAGCAGCGAGTGGGTCGACGGGCAGGACCCGCCCCGCCCGGGCGCGGCCGAGGCCTCCCCGGCGTCCGCGGACGAGGGGGCCCGATGAAGGACTCCTTCGGGCGTCGGGTCGAGTACCTCCGCGTCTCGGTCACGGACAAGTGCAACCTCCGCTGCACCTACTGCATGCCCCTGGAGGGGCTGGAGTGGCTCCGGCGGGACGAGCTCCTCTCCTACGAGGAGATCGCCACGGTGGTGCGCACCATGGCGGGGATGGGGCTCAGGAAGGTCCGCATCACCGGGGGGGAGCCCCTGGTCCGCAGGGACCTCCCGGAGCTCGTCCACCTCCTGGCCGACGTCCCCGGGATCGAGGACCTCTCCCTCTCCACCAACGGCGTCCTCCTGGCGGAGCACGCCGACGCGCTCCGCGACGCGGGGCTCGACCGGGTGAACATCTCGCTGGACTCGCTCCGCCCCGACCGGGTCGACGCGATCTCCCGGCGCCCCGGCTCCTTCGACAAGATCATGGCGGGCTTCGACGCCGCCGAGCGGGTGGGGTTCTCCCCCCTCAAGGTCAACGTCGTCCTCATGCGCGGCGTGAACGACGACGAGATCGAGGCCTTCGCGGAGCACACCCGGGAGCGCCCGTGGCACGTCCGCTTCATCGAGGTCATGCCGACGGGCTCGAACCTGGACATCAGCTCGGGGCAGTTCTTCTCCTGCCAGGAGGCGCTGCGACGCCTGCGTGCGGTGGACCGCCTCGAGCCCGTGGAGGGCCCTCCGGGGAATGGGCCGGCCACGTACCACCGCTTTCCCGGGGCCCCGGGGACCGTGGGCGTCATCACGCCCATGAGCCACAACTACTGCGAGCGCTGCAACCGCATGCGGCTCACCGCCGACGGCCAGCTCCGCCCGTGCCTCTTCGGGGCGCTGCAGACGGACCTGCGCACGCCGCTCCGCGCGGGGCGCTCCCTGGTCCCGTCCATCGAGGAGACGCTCCGGGTGAAGCCCGAGCGGCATCATCTCGTGCAGGGGAGCACGGTGGGCTCCGGGGGTCTCGTGGCCCTCTCCCAGACCGGCGGCTGAGGGCCCCTCCGGCGATCCGGGGCGACCTCCCGGCCCGGGGGTAGTCCCAGGTGTCCCAACCCTTTAGACTCGGGGGTGCCCGGTCCGTCCGTGACCGGATCGTTTCCCCCAGACGAAGAAGACACCGACGACATGAGCGCCAAGAAGATCACCGTAGTGGGCGCCGGCCACGTGGGCGCCACCTGCTCGCAGCTGCTGGCCATGAAGGAGCTCGCCCAGGAAGTCGTCCTCGTGGACATCGCCGAGGGCATCCCCCAGGGCAAGGGCCTCGACCAGTGGGAGAGCGCCCCGGTGGAGGGCTTCGACAGCCGCATCATCGGGACCCAGGGCTACGACGCCGCGGCGGACTCGGAGATCTTCATCGTCACCGCAGGGATCGCGCGGAAGCCCGGCATGAGCCGGGACGACCTCCTCAAGACCAACGCCAAGGTCATCGGGTCCGTCTCCGAGGAGATCAAGCGGGTGGCCCCCGACTCCATCGTGATCATGGTCACGAACCCCCTGGACGTCATGGCCCAGGTGGCGCTGGAGACCACGGGCTTCCCCCGGGAGCGCGTCATCGGCATGGCCGGCGTCCTGGACACGGCCCGCTTCCGCTCCTTCATCGCCCTGGAGCTCGACGTCAGCGTCGAGGACATCCAGGCGCTGGTGCTGGGCGGCCACGGGGACACGATGGTTCCCCTCCACAGCTTCACCTCGGTGAGCGGCATCCCCCTCTCCCACTTCCTGGACGAGGACCGCATCGAGGCCCTCGTGGACCGCACCCGGAAGGGCGGCGGCGAGATCGTCGGCTACCTGAAGGACGGGAGCGCCTACTACGCCCCGGCCGCCTCCGCCGTCCAGATGGCCGAGGCCATCGTGAAGAACAAGCGGCGGATCCTGCCGTGCGCGGCGTGGCTCCAGGGCGAGTTCGGCTTCTCCGACCTCTACCTGGGCGTCCCCTGCCTGCTCGGCGAGAACGGCCTCGAGGAGATCATCGAGGTGGACCTCAGCGACGACGAGAAGGCCGCCCTGGCGAACAGCGCCGAGCACGTGCGCTCCACGGTGAGCAACCTCAAGTCCCTCACCTGAGTCGGTTCGACATCCACCCGAGCGTGGCCTCCGGGGCGCCGCTCCGGCGCCCCGGCACGGCCACCAGCCCACGACAGGAGTCGCGATGCGACGGGTCGTAGCGCTGTACCGGTCCACCGTGGGGAAGAAGGTCCTCATGGCGGTGTCCGGCTTCATCTGGTTCGGCTTCCTGATCGGCCACATGGCCGGCAACCTCAAGGCCTTCACGGGCCAGGAGTCGTTCAACCACTACGCCGAGTTCCTCCGGCACATGGGGGAGCCGCTGGTGCCGCCCACGTTCCTCCTCTGGGTGGCGCGGGGGCTCCTGATCCTGGCGCTGGGGGTCCACGTCCTCATGGCCTTCCAGACGTGGGGGCGGAGCCGCTCCGCCCGGCAGGCGGGCTACAGGAAGGAGGAGCAGCTCTCCTTCTCGTGGGCGTCGCGCTTCATGCGGTGGGGCGGGGTGCTCATCCTGGTCTTCATCGTGTACCACATCCTCCACATGACGCTGGGGACGGTGCACGCCGACTTCCGACCCGCCGACGCCAGCGGCCACTACGCGTACCACAACCTGGTGACGGGGCTGTCCAACCCGCTGGTGGCGGGCTTCTACATCCTGGCCATGGCCGCCATCTGCCTGCACCTCTGGCACGGCATCTGGAGCATGATGCAGACGCTGGGCGCCAACCATCCCAAGTACCGCGACTTCCGCCGACCGATCGCCGTGGGCTTCGCCCTGGTGATCTTCCTCGGCTTCATCTCGGTTCCGATCTCGGTGCTCGCCGGGATCCTCAGCCTGTGACCGGAGCGCTTTAGATGCAGCTCGACGCCAAGATTCCCTCCGGCCCCATCGCGGAGAAGTGGGACAAGCACCGGTTCGACATGAACCTGGTGAACCCCGCCAACAAGCGGAAATACGACGTCATCATGGTGGGGACCGGCCTGGCCGGGGCCTCCGCGGCGGCCACCATGGGCGAGCTGGGCTACAACGTGAAGTGCTTCACCTTCCACGACTCGGCCCGGCGCGCCCACTCCATCGCCGCCCAGGGCGGCATCAACGCCGCCAAGAACTACCAGGGTGACGGGGACTCGGTCTTCCGTCTCTTCTACGACACGGTGAAGGGGGGCGACTTCCGCTCCCGCGAGGCCAACGTGTACCGGCTGGCCCAGCTCAGCGTGAACATCATCGACCAGGCGGTGGCCCAGGGCGTGCCCTTCGCCCGGGAGTACGGCGGCCTCCTGGCCAACCGCTCCTTCGGCGGCGCCCAGGTGTCCCGGACCTTCTACGCCCGGGGCCAGACGGGGCAGCAGCTCCTGCTGGGAGCCTACCAGGCGCTCAAGCGCCAGGTCGCCCGCGGGAAGGTCGAGCTCCACACCCGCCACGAGATGCTGGACCTGGTCGTGGTGGACGGGGTGGCCAAGGGCATCGTCACCCGGGACCTGGTGAGCGGGAAGATCGAGACCCACGCGGCCCACGCCGTGGTGCTGGGCACCGGGGGCTACTCCAACGTCTTCTACCTCTCCACCAACGCCAAGGCGTGCAACGTCACCGCGACGTGGCGGGCCACGAAGCGGGGGGCGGGCTTCGCCAACCCCTCCTACACCCAGATCCACCCCACCTGCATCCCGCCGTCCGGCGACTACCAGTCCAAGCTCACCCTCATGAGCGAGTCGCTGCGGAACGACGGGCGCATCTGGGTCCCCAAGGACGCCGACGACAAGCGTCCGCCGAGCCAGATTCCCGAGGACGAGCGCGACTACTACCTGGAGCGCTTCTACCCGAGCTTCGGGAACCTGGCGCCCCGGGACATCGCGTCGCGGCGCGCCAAGGAGATGGTGGACAAGGGCCACGGCGTCGGACCCCAGGAGAACGGGGTCTACCTGGACTTCAAGCACGCCATCGAGCGCCTGGGCAAGGACGTCATCGAGGACCGGTACGGCAACCTCTTCGAGATGTACGAGAAGATCACCGGGGAGAACCCGTACCAGAAGCCGATGCGCATCTATCCTGCGCCCCACTACACCATGGGCGGGCTCTGGGTGGACTACAACCTCCAGAGCACGATCCCGGGCCTCTTCGTCATCGGCGAGGCCAACTTCAGCGACCACGGCGCGAACCGCCTGGGGGCCAGCGCCCTCATGCAGGGGCTGGCCGACGGGTACTTCATCGTCCCCATGACCATCGGGAACTACCTGGCCGAGCTCCCCCGGGAGCCCGTCAGCAAGGACCACCCGGCCTTCGCCGACGCCGAGCGCGAGGTCCGGGAGAAGACCGAGCGCCTCCTGGCCGTGGACGGGGACAAGACGGTGGACGAGTTCCACATCGAGCTCGGCCGGATCATGTGGAACCACTGCGGGATGGAGCGCACCAAGGCCGGGCTCGAGGAAGCCCTCCGGAAGATCCCGGAGCTGCGGGAGCGCTTCTGGCGCGAGGTCAAGGTGCCGGGCTCCGCCGACACGCTGAACCAGTCCCTCGAGAAGGCGGGCCGCGTGGCCGACTTCCTCGAGTTCGCCGAGGTCATGTGCTGGGACGCCCTCACCCGCGACGAGTCGGCGGGCGCCCACTACCGCCCCGAGCACGTCACCCACGAGGGCGAGGCCAAGCGAGACGACGAGAACTTCGCCCACGTGGCCGTGTGGGAGTTCAAGGGGGTCGGGGAGCGTCCCGAACGCCACACCGAGCCGCTGTCCTTCGATCACGTGCCCCTCTCCCAGAGGAGCTACAAGTAATGAATCTGACGCTGCACGTCTGGCGCCAGGCCAGCCCCGACACCGAGGGCGGATTCGAGACGTACCAGGCCTCCGACATCAGCGAGCACGCCTCCTTCCTGGAGATGCTCGACGTGGTGAACCAGGAGCTGGAGCGCGAGGGTCGGGAGCCCATCCACTTCGATCACGACTGCCGCGAAGGCATCTGCGGGAGCTGCGGCATGATGATCAACGGCGTGCCCCACGGCCCGTCGTCCCGGGTCTCGGCGTGCCAGCTCCACATGCGCCTCTTCTCCGACGGCGACGAGATCTGGATCGAGCCGTGGCGGGCCACCTCCTTCCCGGTCATCAAGGACCTGGTGGTGGACCGGAGCTCCTTCGACCGGATCATCGACGCCGGAGGCTACATCTCCGTGGGCACCGGCGCGCCGCCGGACGCCAACGCGACGCCGATCCCGAAGGACCTGGCCGACGAGGTCATGGACGCGGCCACCTGCATCGCGTGCGGCGCGTGCGTGGCGGCCTGCCCCAACGCCTCGGCCATGCTCTTCACGTCGGCCAAGGTGGCCCACCTCAACAAGCTCCCCCAGGGCCAGCCCGAGCGGTACACGCGGGTGCTGGACATGGTGGCGCAGCACGACCTGGAGGGCTTCGGGAACTGCACGAACCACGGCGCCTGTCAGGTGGCGTGCCCCAAGGGCATCAGCGTGGACTTCATCGCGGACCTGAACCGCGACCTCCTGAAGGCCACCTGGAAGGAAGCCGAGAAGGAGGGTCTCCCGGGCTGACCGGCCCGAGATCCGGAGACGTGCGTGGCGCGGCCGCGGTGCCCCGGGAGGGGCGCCGCGGCCGTTCGCGTCACGGGGCGGGGGTGAGGAGCCGCACGCTTCCGGGGTCGACCCGCACCTCGCAGGGGAGCTCGCCCACGGGCTCGCCGTCCACGTGGACCGGGACGGGGCCCGTGGCCTCGATCCGGATCCCCTCCCGCACCGGGCGGTGCACCACGCCGGGCGCGGCGGCCAGGTCCGACATCACCGTGCGGACCCCCAGCGCGGCCAGGTCGCGGAACGACCCGGGATCGGCCACCACCAGGTCCAGGGCTCCGTCGCGGGGGTCCGCGGCGGCGCACGCCATCCCGCCGAAGGCGACGGCGCCCACGTTGGCCACGAAGGCGCTCCGCCCGGTGGCCACCGCCTCTCCGCCGACACCGATGGAGACCATGGGGGCCGCGTAGCCCGAGAGCGCCCGGAGGACCCGCGGCGCGTTCCGGAGGAGGCCCACGTGGCCCATGAGCCCGGAGCGGGCGGCGTTCAGCGTCTCGATGACCAGGCCGTCGAACCCCGCGCCGCACCAGAGGAGGAAGGGACGGGGAGGCCGACCGTCCAGGAAGTCCACGATCCCGACGTCGGCGGCGCGCCCGGGCGAGGACACGAGGGCGTCGGCGGCCCTGGCCGGCCCCGTGGCGAAGCCGAAGGCCCGGGCGGCGGCGTTGGCGGTCCCGGCGGGGAGGAAGCCCAGGGCCGGGCGCCGGGCGGCGTCCGATCCGGCGTCGCGCACCCCCTGGAGGACCTCGTTGAGGGTGCCGTCGCCCCCGACGGCCACGACCCCGGTGCCGGCGTCGGCGGCTTCGACGACCAGGGCCCCCGCGGACCCCCGGCCCGTCGTCTCCACCACGCGGACCTCGGCCCCCCGGGCTCGGAGGGCCCGGGCCAGCCCCTGGCCGGCCGGTCGTCCACGGCCCCGCCCGGAGGCCGGGTTCACCACCAGGAGCCAGGAGGACGGGGCGCCCCCGCCGACGGCGTCCCCGGGCGGACCGTCCGCGGCGCCCACGTCAGGGAGAGGCGAAGGTCTCCGGGGCCGGACCCGGGTTGAGCTCGAAGTCGTGGGTGCGCAGCACCTTCCAGACCTTCCCGTCCGCGTTGGTGTGGACCCGACGGCCCACGTAGACGTAGCCGTCCACCTCCCGGATGTCCTGGAAGGAGAGGACGTTCCAGTTTTCCCGACCCTCCTCCCGGTAGGCCAGCTCCACCGGCCAGGTGCGGCCGTCCTCGAACCAGTAGCGCCACTGGTCGCCGTCGTGGAGCCCCACGCCCTCTCCGAAGCTCACCCCCACCTCGTGTCGGCCCTGCTCGTCGGTGCCCAGGTAGTGGAGGTTCACCCCGGGGTCGTGGAGCTTGTACGGGAGCCCCGTCCAGTAGTGGACGTCCCCGGACACGTAGGCGGTCTCGTCCCAGTCCTTGTCGCCCGGGGCCAGCTCCTCCCCGTTCAGCGTGGCCCGGGCCGTGGAGCCGTCCCACGTCTGCACGATGAAGTCGTCGCCCTCCCAGCGCTCGATGCGGGTCACGTTGCCCGCGGGCGTCTTGGCCAGCGTCACGTAGCGGGGCCGGGTGCGCCGGAGGCGTCCGCTCCCCGCGTCCCACATCTCGGTGGTCAGGGTGTAGCGGGCGCTCTCCATCCGGCGGAAGGCCTCGAGGCCTCCCACGGCCTCGATCCACCGCGCCACGAGGGAGTCGGCGACGGCGTCGTCGGCTTCCTGGACGGTGACCGTCGGGTCGGGGACGGAGGTCGTGCCGACCACCAGGGCCGGCAGGGCCAGGAGGAGGACGGCGGCGAGTACGGGTCCGGTGCGCGTCATGGTCCTCGGGGTGCGGGGGAAGGGCGGGGGAGCCGGGCGCGTCCCCCCGGATACAACCCGCGAGGGCGCCGCCTTGCTCCCGGCCGCTGGACACGGATAGTGTCACCCATCGTCCCCCTCGGCACCAGCCGACCCGCCCGCCCCGGGCCGGCCGGGCCCGCCGCCGGGGTCCCCGCGCGGGGCTTGGCGAGGGACGCCGGGGAGGCGAGCTTGACCCTTCCGTCGTGGCGCGGGCTCGCCCCCTTCGACGGACGGAAAGACCCCCCGGGCCGCCGCGTATGTGCCAACCCGGATCCCCGCAGGAGATCGTACATGAAGCTCATCCTCCGAAGCGCGCTCGTCCTCTCCGCCGCCCTCGTGGTGGGGGGGTGCAGCAGCGTGGAGATCACCGCGCCCCCTCTCCAGGTCGTGGAGGAGATCGACTTCCACTCGAGCCTGGGGATCGACCTCTCCCGCATGACCCGTCTCGAGAGCGGCGTCTACATCGAGGACCTGGTGGAGGGGAACGGGCCCCAGGCCGAGGTGGAGAACACGGTCGTCGTGGACTACGAGGGCTTCATCGCCACCACCGGGCTCCAGTTCGTGGCCGACCGCGAGGCCCAGATCATCCTGGGGGTGGGCGAGATTCCCGCGGGGATGGACCTGGCCCTCCAGGGGATGAAGACCGGCGGTCGCCGTCGTGCCGTCGTCCCGCCCCTCCTGGGCTACGGGCGCTTCAACTCCGGTCCCATTCCCGGGGGCTCGGTGCTGGTCTACGACCTCGAGCTCGTCCAGATCGTCGGCGTGACCCCCTGAGCCGTCCGTCGCCCCGGCGGCGGGGCGTCCGTCCCGTCGTCCCCGTCCTCGCATCCACCCTCCTCGCCGGACCCTCCGAGAAAGCCTCCATGCGTTCTTCCTTCCGCGTCGTCCTTCCCCTCGCCCTGGCAGCCGTCGCCGCCACGGCGTGCAGCGACTTCGAGATCACCACGCCCGAGCCACAGGTCATCGAGGAGGTCATCTTCCATCCGGACCTGGAGGTGGACCTCTCCGCCATGACGAAGACGGAGAGCGGCCTCTACTACCAGGACCTGGTGGTGGGGGAGGGGCCCGGCGCCGAGTCCGGCGACACGGTCACCGTGCAGTACGCGGGCTACCTGACCACCGGCGTGAACTTCGACGCCAGCGTCCTCGGGCCCTTCGTGCTGGGCGAGCTCGGGTTGATCCCCGGCTTCACCGAGGGGGTCGAGGGCATGGCTCTCGGCGGCGCGCGCAAGATCATCATCCCCCCGGAGCTGGCCTACGGGAACCGGGGCAACGGCGGCATCCCCCCCGGCGCCATCCTCGTCTTCGACCTCGAGCTCCTCGCCCTCGGTGTGGCCGGAGACTGACTCCCGGCCCCGCCCTCTCCCATCGGAGGACCCATGCGATCGCACGTCCGCACCCTGACCGCCCTCGCCTGCGCTCTCCTCGCCACGGCGTGTGGGGACGACGGGGGGGTCACCGCCCCCGAGCCCCAGGTGATCGAGGAGGCCGAGTTCCACCCCGACCTGGACGTGGACCTCTCCGCCATGACCCGGACGGCGAGCGGCCTGTACTACCAGGACATCCGTGTGGGACAGGGCGCGCTGGCGGAGCAGGGGGACCAGGCCACCGTCGGGTACGAGCTCTACCTCACCAGCGGCCAGCTCGTGGAGGAGGGCCAGTTCACCTTCGTCCTCGACGGCTCCGAAGCGATTCCCGGCTTCGACGAGGGCGTCCGCGGCATGCGGGTGGGGGGGCTGCGGAAGCTGGTCATCCCGCCGGCGCTCGGGTACGGCAACGTCGCCCGCGCGGGGGTTCCGGCCGGCTCCATCCTGATCTTCGACGTGGAGATGCGCGAGGTCGTGAAGCCCGCCGGATGACCGGCGGGCGGCGCGCCGCCGTCGCCTACAGCTTGGGCAGCGTGACGCCCTGCTGCTTCATGTACTTCCCCTTGCGGTCGGCGTAGGCCACCTGGGGCGGCTCGTCCCCCTCGAAGAAGAGGAGCTGGGCGATGCCCTCGCCCCCGTAGATCTTGGCGGGCAGGGGCGTGGTGTTGGAGATCTCCAGCGTCAGGTACCCCTCCCAGGTCGGCTCCAGCGGCGTCACGTTCACGATGATGCCGCACCGGGCGTAGGTGCTCTTGCCCAGGCACACCACCAGGACGTCCCGGGGGATCCGGAAGTACTCCTCGGTGCGCGCCAGCGCGAAGGAGTTGGGCGGGATGATGCACTCCGGTCCCGCCACGTCGACGAAGGAGCGGTCGTCGAACTCCTTGGGGTCCACCACCACGTTGTGGACGTTGGTGAAGACCTTGAACTCGGGCGCCACGCGGATGTCGTAGCCGTACGACGAGAGCCCGTAGGAGATCACCCCGTCACGGACCTGCCCGGCCTCGAAGGGCTCGATCATGCCGTGCTCTTCGGACATGCGGCGGATCCAGTTGTCACTCTTGATGGGCATCGGGGCGGGGGTCGGGGTGGGCAGGAAAGGGGGGCCAAGATAGGCGGGGCGGGAAGGGGGTGCAAATGCCAAGATTCGCAACGATTTCGCCCTGTTCTCCCGGTTGACACCCTCCGCGCGTTTCGGGTACCTTCTGGGCTCCACGTGAACGATTTCACAAACCCTGGCGAGGCCATGTCGGGAGCCTATCTCCCCCTCCTCCTGCTCTTCGGCGTATCCATCGCGAACGCCGTGGGCATGGCGGTCGCGTCGCACATCTTCAACCCGCGACGCCCGACGCCCCAGAAGGACATGCCGTACGAGTCCGGGATGATCCCCCTCGGGGACACCCGCGCCCGCTTCTCGGTCAAGTTCTACATGGTGGCCATCAGCTTCATCGTCTTCGATCTGGAGACGATCTTCCTGATCCCCTGGGCGGTGCAGATGCGGGAGCTGGGCTGGGGCCCGTTCCTGGCCATGACGATGTTCGTCACGGTGCTCGCCGTCGGACTCTTGTACGAGTGGAAGAAGGGAGGCCTGGAATGGGATTAGGTGACACGCTCCCCGGCGGAGGGACGAGCAAGTCCTCCGGCGGCATCTTCGGGGCCGGCAGCCCGACCTTCCTCACCACGAAGCTCGACTTCGTGGTGAACTGGGGGCGCCGGAACTCCCTCTGGCCCATGCCCTTCGGCACGGCGTGCTGCGCCATCGAGATGATGGCCTCCGCCGCCTCGAACTTCGACATCTCCCGCTTCGGCATGGAGCGGATGTCGTTCAGCCCGCGCCAGGCGGACGTCCTCATCTGCGCCGGCCGGGTGCCCTACAAGCTGGCGCCGGTGCTGCGGCGGATCTGGGACCAGATGCCCCAGCCCAAGTGGTGCATCTCCATGGGCGCCTGCGCCTCCTCCGGGGGCGTGTTCGACGTGTACTCCATGGTGCAGGGGATCGACACCATCGTCCCGGTGGACGTCTACATCCCCGGATGCCCGCCCCGGCCCGAGGCCCTCATCTACGGCCTGATGATGATCCAGGAGAAGGTCCGCCAGGAGTCGCTGGCCGACCACCAGCAGCTCCGCGCCGAGGATCCCCTGGACGTGGCCAAGCCCCGGGCGACGCCCGAGGAGATCGTGGGTCTCACCGGTCCCTTCGGGAACTCCACCCGCCAGGAGCGCCTCTCCACCGCCGGGGCCCGCACGCCCAAGGCCCCCATCGGGGACGCCTCCGACATCACCTCCTCATGACCGACGACAACAAGAGCGCGCTCGACGCCCTGGACGAGGGGCCGCAGCCGTCGGACCCCGAGCTCCTGGACGCGCCCACGCCCGACGACGCCGACCCCCGGGAGCACCCCACGGTCGCCGCCCTGGCCGACGAGTTCGGCGACGCGGTGACCCACATGGAGGTCGTGTCCGGGGACCAGTACGTCGTCCACGTGGACCCGGAGCGGAACCTCGAGATCCTGCGCTGGCTGTTCGAGACGCCCGCGCACGACTACAAGCTCCTGGCCGACGTGACCTGCGTGGACCACGGGGGCGGTCAGCCCCTCCAGGTCGTCTACCAGCTCTTCTCCCTCACGCACAAGCGCGCGCTGCGCGTGAAGTGCCTCCTGGAGCTGGACGCGCTGGAGATCGAGTCGGTCGTGCCCCTCTGGCAGGCGGCCAACTGGCTCGAGCGCGAGGTCTACGACCTCTTCGGCGTGACCTTCCGGAACCATCCGGACATGCGGCGCATCCTCATGCCCCACGACTACGCCGAGGGCCATCCCCTGCGGAAGGACTTCCCCCTCCGCGGACGGTTCTCCCGGGCGGAGCAGACGCGTCGGGCGCTGGCCCAGGACGTGGACCGCTTCTACATCCCGGCCGAGCGTGAGGTGGGACGCGAGCCCCAGCAGGTCTTCTTTCCCGATCCCGACGCCCCGGAGCCCGCCGGCTCCGAGGCCGAAGACTGAGCAAGCCTATGGCGCAGAAGACGGTCGAGTACCGGGTGGGCCGCAACCCCGAGATGGGGATCGACGGACGCCCGGCCACCAGCCCCATGCACCCGGTCGACGCTCCCGAGCCCGACCTGGGCGGGGAGCACATGCTCGTCAACATCGGACCCCAGCACCCCGCCACCCACGGCGTGCTGCGGCTGGTCTGCGAGCTCGACGGCGAGACGGTGATCAACGTCACGCCCCACATCGGCTTCCTCCACTCCTCCTTCGAGAAGCTCGGCGAGTACCGCACCTGGAACCAGGTGGTGCCCCTCACCGACCGGATGGACTACCTGGCGCCCCTGATCTACAACTGCGCCTACGTCATGGGCGTGGAGAAGCTCATGGGGATCGAGGTCACGGAGCGCTGCCGGGTGGTGCGCCTCATCCTCATGGAGATGGACCGGATCTTCGGCCACCTCCTCTGGCTGGGGACCACCGCCATCGACGTGGGCGCCTTCACCCCGTTCCTCTACACCTTCCAGGAGCGGGAGCGGATCTACAAGCTCCACGAGGCGCTGACCGGGGCCCGCATCACCACCTCCGCCACGCGCGTGGGCGGGATGATGGCCGACCTCCCCGAGGGGTGGACCGACGACCTCCGTGAGTTCCTGAACACCTTCCCGGAGACGCTCGAGGAGGTGCACCGCCTCCTGACGAACAACGGGATCCACATCGGCCGAACCCAGGGCGTCGGCGTCATCTCCGCCGAGGAAGCGCTCAACCACGGCTTCACCGGGCCCAACCTCCGGGCCTCGGGGGTCGAGTACGACGTCCGCAAGGACCAGCCGTACTACGGCTACGAGAGCTACGACTTCGAGGTGCCCGTGGGCACCTGGGGCGACTGCTACGACCGCTACCTGGTGCGCATGGAGGAGATGAACCAGAGCGTCCAGATCCTGCGCCAGGCGCTGGACCGCCTGCCGGGCGGGCCGATCAACGTGGACGACCCGAACATCTCCCTCCCGGACAAGACGGACTGCATGAACGACATGGAGTCCATGATCCACCACTTCAAGCTCATCACCGAGGGCATCCCGGCCCCCGAGGCCGGCGACTGCTACTTCCCGGTGGAGGGCTCCAAGGGCGAGCTCGGGATGTACCTGGTGGCCAACAAGGGGAGCACCAAGCCGGTGCGCTGGCGGATCCGCCCCCCCTCCTTCCTGAACATCTCCGTCCTTCCGAAGCTCGCCGAGGGGCACATGGTCTCGGACCTCATCATGATCAACGCCAGCCTGGACATCGTGCTCGGGGAGATCGACCGATGAGCGACCAGCCCTTCAAGAACCCCGGATGGGCCGGCAACACCGGCGAGTTCGACCTCACCGAGGACGAGGTCCGGGGCGACGACTTCGTCGGGGAGCGGAAGCGGGCCGGGGCGCACCCGGCCACCGCGGCCACCTACCCCTACATGCTCCCCGAGAAGAACCCGGACACCGAGCTTTTCGAGGGGGAGTATCAGGAGCGCTTCGAGAAGATCCTGACCCGGTACCCCACCAAGCGGGCGGCGCTGCTTCCCGCGCTGGGGCTGGCCCAGGAGATCCGGGGCTACGTGAGCCCCGAGACGATGGACCGGGTGGCGGAGCTCCTCGAGCTCTCCCCGGCGTACGTCCGGGGCGTGGCCACCTTCTACACCATGTACAACAAGGCCCCGGTGGGCCGGTACCTGGTGCAGGTGTGCACGAACATCTCCTGCAACCTTTGCGGCGCGGACGAGGTCCTGGCGGCCTTCCTCCGCTACACCGACACGGAGATGGGCGAGACGTCCGAGGACGGCAACTTCACCGTCATCGAGGCCGAGTGTCTCGCCGCCTGCGGCTTCCCCACCTGCGTGCAGATCAACTCGCGCTACTACGAGAACGTGACCCCCGCCGAGGTGCCCCAGATCGTGGAGCACCTCAAGGCGGAGTCGGGCGGGTCCGAGGGCTAGCCCCTCTCCCACGCCCAGCACACGGAGCGATTGGATGGCGTATCCCTACGTCTCGGACCGCGAGGTCCGGGTTCTGAGCAAGCACTTCGGCGACCCCTCGCAGCGGCGGGTGGACACCTACGTCGAGCGCGGCGGCTACGAGGCCCTCAAGAAGGCCTTCGAGATGGGCCCCCAGGGGATCATCGACGAGGTGAAGGGCTCCGGCCTGCGCGGCCGTGGCGGCGCCGGATTCCCCGCGGGCGTGAAGTGGTCCTTCATGCCCAAGGACTCGGGCCGGCCCCACTACCTCCTGTGCAACGCCGACGAGTCGGAGCCCGGGACCTTCAAGGACCGTGAGCTCCTGCGCTGGGACCCCCACCAGCTCATCGAGGGGTGCCTGATCGCGGCCCACGCCATCGGCGCGGAGCACGTCTACATCTACTGCCGCGGCGAGTTCTTCGAGACCACCCAGGTCCTGGCCAAGGCCGTCGAGGACGCCTACGCCCAGGGGTACGCAGGCGAGGACATCCTGGGCTCGGGCAACACCATCGACGTCACCGTGCACGTGGGCGCCGGCGCCTACATCTGCGGCGAGGAGACGGGCCTCATGAACTCGCTGGAGGGCAAGCGGGGCCAGCCCCGGGTGAAGCCGCCCTTCCCGGCGGCCGTGGGCGCCTTCGGCATGCCCTCCACCATCAACAACGTGGAGACCCTCTCCGCCGTCCCCCACATCATCAACAACGGCGGGGAATGGTACCGCCAGTGGGGCACCGAGAAGAGCCCGGGCACCAAGCTGTTCTGCGTGAGCGGCCACGTGGAGCGTCCCGGCAACTACGAGCTCCCCCTGGGCTTCCCGCTCATGGAGCTCATCGAGGACGTCTGCGGCGGGATGAAGGACGGCAAGGCGCTGAAGGCCGTCATCCCCGGAGGCTCCTCGGTCCCGCTCCTCAACGCCGCGGAGTGCGCGGCGTGCAACCTCGACTACGAGGGCGTGCAGGAGGCGGGCTCCATGCTGGGCTGCGCCTCGGTCATCGTCATGGACGAGACCACGGACATCGTGAAGCAGGTGCGCCGCATGGTGGCGTTCTACGCCCACGAGTCGTGCGGCCAGTGCACCCCGTGCCGCGAAGGCACGGCGTGGATGACCAAGATCCTGCTGCGCATCGAGGACGGCCGGGGCACCGAGGAGGATCTGGAGACGCTCCTCTCCATGAGCCGCCAGATGACCGGGACCACGATCTGCGTGCTCTCGGACTCGGCGGCCGCCCCGGTGGTCTCCTCCATCCAGAAGTTCAAGGACGAATACCTCGCCCTCATCCGGACCGGCGAGCGGGTCGGGGCCGCGTGACGGCTCTCCACCACGCCTCCCGGATCCACGGACCCGAGCGATATGGCTGAATCCAACCAGGTCACGCTGACCATCGACGGCCACGAGGTCTCCGTCCCCAAGGGGACGACGATCCTCCAGGCGGCCCAGGAAGTGGGGAAGGAAGTCCCCCACTACTGCTACCACCCGGGGATGTCCTCGCCGGCCATGTGCCGTCTCTGCCTCGTCGAGGTGGAGGGCGCCCCCAAGCCCATGCCTTCGTGCGTCACCCAGGTGGCCGACGGCCAGGTGGTGCGGACCGAGTCCGAGCTCGCCCTGGACATGCGGAAGGGCGTCCTCGAGTTCTACCTGGTCAACCACCCCCTGGACTGCCCCATCTGCGACGCCTCCGGCGCCTGCAAGCTCCAGGACTACGTCCATGAGGAGGGCCGCGACCACGGGCGCTCCCGGGAGCCGAAGCGGGTCTTCGGCCGGGACGACTTCGGTGGCGACGTGCTCTTCTACGGCGACCGCTGCGTCATGTGCACGCGCTGCGTCCGCTTCATGAACGAGGTGGAGCAGGACAGCAGGCTGACGGTGGTCGAGCGGGGGAACCGCTCCATCATCGACACCTTCTTCGAGGAAGGCCTCGACGGGACCTACTGGCACGGCAACATCGTCGACATCTGCCCCGTGGGCGCCCTGGCTTCGAAGGACTTCCTCCACAAGGCCCGGGCCTGGGACCTGGACCACACCGATTCGGTGTGCGCCTCCTGCTCCCAGGGGTGCAACATCAGCCTCCACACCCGGGACAACCTGGTGCAGCGGGTGAAGCCCCGGGAGAACCTGGAGGTCAACGGCTGGTGGATGTGCGACTACGGTCGCCTCAACTACGAGTGGATGAACCACCAGCAGCGCCTCGAGGCGCCGCTGGTGCGCGGAGAGGGCGGCACCCGGGCCATGGGGTGGAAGGACGCCCTGTCCGAGCTGGTGGAGCGCCTTCCCGACGCGGCGGCCAAGGGCGTCAAGGCCGTGGCCTCGCCGCTGGCCTCCAACGAGGACCTGGGCACGCTCCAGGCCCTGGTGGACGTCCTGGGCGGCGGAGAGATCGTGTACCGGCTCCCCACCGCCGAGACGGAGCGCCCGCTCCCGGGCTACCCGAACCTCGCCCGGCGCCGGGAGCTCGCTCCCAACGGCCGGGGCGCCGAGCTCCTGGGAATGGAGCGCGTCGGCGACGGGGCGGGGGAGGGCGGCCTGGAGGGGATCGCCGACCACGAGGGCCTGCTCCTCGTCCTCGGCGACACCCTGGACGACCAGGACGCCGACTTCGGCCGCAAGGCCGAGCTGTACGTGCACCTGGGCACCCAGGGGAGCACCGCGGCCGGCAACGCCCACTTCCTGCTCCCGGTGACGACGTTCGCCGAGCAGGAGGGGACCTTCACGAACCGCGACGGCCGGGTGCAGCGCTTCTGGCCCGCGCTGGAGAGCCCAGGCGCGGCCCGCCCCGCCTGGTTCGTGCTGGGCGTCCTGGGCGCGGAGCACGCCGGCGGCACGCCGGCGAAGAGCGCCGCGGAGTGCTTCCAGATGATGGCCGGGGGCGTGGACGCCTTCGCCGGCCTGACCTACGACGACATCGGAACCCGCGGGGCGGTCGTGAACGAGACCGTCTCGCTCACGGGAGACTGAGCGGATGGAACTCCAGCCCATCTCGGGAATCCCCGGCCTGATCGCCATGGGGGTGAAGGTCCTGGGGATCTTCACCGTCGTGATGCTGGTGGTGGCCTACGCCACCCTGGCCGAGCGCCGGATCTCGGCGTGGATCCAGGACCGCTCCGGTCCGAACCGGGTCGGGCCCTTCGGCCTGCTCCAGCCCATCGCCGACGGGATCAAGAACTTCCTGAAGGAGGAGACGCTCCCGGCCACGGCCAACCGTCTCTTCTTCGTCATCGCCCCGATGCTCACCATCATCCCGGCGCTGGTCACCTTCGCCGTGATCCCCATCGCGGCGCCGCTGGCGACGCCGTGGGGCGTGGTGGACATGATCATCGCCGACGTGCCCATCGGGATCCTGTACGTCCTGGCCGTCAGCTCCCTGGGCGTGTACGGCCTGGTGCTCGGCGGGTGGGCGTCCAACAACAAGTACGCCTTCCTGGGCGGGCTGCGGGCGTCCGCGCAGATGGTCAGCTACGAGGTCGCCCTCGGTCTCTCCATCATCCCCATCCTGATGCTGGTGGGGAACGTGACGCTCACGGAGATGGTCTGGCAGCAGCAGCAGCTCGGCGTCTGGTTCGCCCTGCCGCTCTCCCTGGCCTTCATCCTCTTCATCGTCTCCGCCTTCGCCGAGACGAACCGGCTTCCCTTCGACATGCCGGAGGCCGAGTCCGAGCTCGTGACCGGGTACCACACCGAGTACTCGAGCATGAAGTTCAGCATGTACATGATCGCCGAGTTCGGGCACATGGTGACGGCGTCGGCGCTCATGGCGACCCTCTTCCTGGGTGGCTGGGACCTGCCGGGCACGTGGGACGACGCCTTCTGGTACCAGGGCCAGCTCATCCGCGGCTTCGCCGAGGACGGCGGGGTGGTCCTGGCGGATCCGGCGTGGTGGAAGACGCTGGCGACCTTCGCCGGGTTCGCCGCCAAGACCGGGTTCTTCCTGCTGGTCTACATCTGGGTCCGCTGGACGCTCCCGCGCTTCCGCTACGACCAGGTCATGGCGCTGGGGTGGAAGGTCATGCTCCCCACGGCGCTGGGCTACGTGATGCTGATCTCGGCCACCATCCTCACCCTGGACGAGATCGGCGTGCCCTTCGGCTTCGGCTACGGCATGGCGCTGACCGCCGTGAGCGCCGTGGCCACCCTCGGCTTCTTCTTCTTCATCGACCGCGGCCACACCATCGCCGGTGCCGCCGCGGGCACCCGGCAGAGGGCCCACGCCCGCCGGCACGCCCGGGGGGGCAACCCCTCCGGAGACGGCCAGGTGGCGCTCCCGGCCCCCGCCGGCGACTGACCCGGAACCCCCTATGGCAATCACCGTCAAAGTCATGGAGCGCCCGGAGCCCGAGGACACCTCGTACCTCCGGGCCGCCCTCTCCGGCATGGCGCTCACCTTCAAGCACCTCATCAACCCGGTGAAGGTGACCCAGCAGTACCCGGAGGAGCAGACCGATCTGTCCCCCCGGTGGCGGGGCACCCACCGCATGGAGGTGCACGCCGACGGCCGGCCCAAGTGCGTGGCGTGCGGGCTCTGCCCCACGGTCTGCCCGGCCAACTGCATCCGGCTGGTGGGCGGCGAGGACGACCAGGGGAACCGCTACCCCATCGTCTACGAGATCGACGAGTTCCGCTGCATCTTCTGCGGCATGTGCCAGGAGGTCTGCCCGGTGGAGGCCATCCACGTGGGCCGGCACTTCGAGAACGCCGAGTACACCCGGGACCGGTTCGTCTACGACCTGAACCGCCTCATGGAGCAGGAGCACCCGACGACGCTGCTCTGGGATCCGTCCGACCCGAGGTCCGAGTGATGGTGGAGATCCTCTTCTACGTCTTCGCGGCCATGGCCATCGGCGGCGCCACCGGGGTGGTGCTCTCCAAGAGCCCCGTGGGCAGCCTCCTCATGATGGTGGTCGCCCTGGGCAGCCTGGCCGGCGTGTTCGTCCTCTGGGAGGCCCACTTCCTGGCGGCCATCCAGGTGATCGTCTACGCCGGGGCCATCATGGTCCTCTTCCTGTTCGTGATCATGCTCCTGAACCTGGGGCACGACTACCAGCAGGACCTGAAGGGCGGGGCCTTCTCGGTCCTCTCCTTCGCGGTGGTGGGAGTCCTCTTCGGTCTCCTCTCCCGCCAGCTCGGCGGAGACTGGGCCCTCGGGGACGGCGTCCTGCCTCCCGGAGCCCGGGCCATCGACGCGGCCCAGCTCGAGCACGGCGCCGTCGGCGCCATCGGGCAGTCCCTCTTCACCGACTACGTGGTGCCCTTCGAGATCACCGGGATCCTCCTCCTGGTGGCCATCGTGGGCGCCCTGGCCCTGGCCAAGCGGAGCGTCTCGTGATCACACAGGGGCTCATCCTCAGCGCCGTGCTCTTCGTCCTGGGGACGCTGGGCGTCCTCATCCGGCGGAACGCCATCATCATGTTCCTCTGCATCGAGCTGCAGCTCAACGCGGTGAACGTGGCCTTCGTGGCGCTCTCCCGGCTGGTGGGCATCGAGGGGCAGGTCTTCGTCTTCTTCGTCATGACGGTCGCCGCGGCCGAAGCCGCGGTGGGGCTGGCCATCATCATCTCCATCTTCCGGCACTACGAGACCGTCAACGTGGACAACTTCAACCTCCTGAAGTGGTAGGGGCATGAACGTGATCCCGACGATGCTCCTCATGCAGGGCGGACAGGACGCGGCCGCCCACGCCGCCGCGGGCGGGGCCTTCGAGCCCTTCTATCCGGGGCTCGTGGTGCTGCTCCCGCTCCTGGGCTTCCTGATCAACGGCTGGCTGGCCCTCAAGGCCGGCCGGCGTTCGGCCCGGGCGATCCGGGTCGGGGGCCACGTGGACCTGGACGGCCCCGGAGGACGGCCCTCCACCCACACCCTGCCCACCTGGGTGGGCCCGGGGGTGATGGGCGTCGCCTTCCTCATCACCCTGGTGAACTTCGTCCGCATGCTGGGCGCGGACATGCACGACCCCACGGTCCTGTACTACTGGACGTGGATGGACACCGGGACCTTCTCCGTGGACGCGGCGCTGCAGCTCGACCCGCTCTCCATGGTGATGATGATGGTGGTGACCGGGGTCGGCTTCCTGATCCACGTGTTCAGCGTGGGCTACATGAAGGACGACCCGGCGTACCCCCGGTACTTCGCCTACCTGAACCTCTTCGTGTTCTTCATGCTGGTGCTGGTGATGGGCGCCAGCTACCCGCTGATGTTCGTGGGCTGGGAGGGCGTGGGGCTCTGCTCCTATCTCCTCATCGGCTTCTGGTTCACCGACCGTGAGAAGTCCGACGCCGGGAAGAAGGCGTTCATCGTCAACCGCATCGGGGACTTCGGCTTCCTGATCGCCCTCTTCGCCCTCTTCACGGCCTTCGGCACGCTGGACTTCGTGCCCCTCTTCGAGGCGGCGCCGGAGCGCCTGGTCTACGGCGGGAGCTTCGTCACCCTGGTGACGCTCTTCTTCCTCGTGGGCGCGGCCGGGAAGAGCGCCCAGATCCCGCTCTACGTCTGGCTCCCCGACGCCATGGCCGGCCCCACGCCGGTCTCGGCGCTGATCCACGCCGCCACCATGGTGACGGCGGGGGTCTACATGGTGGCCCGCTCCAGCGTCCTCTTCGCGCTCTCCCCCGTGGGCAGCGCGACGGTGGCGGGGATCGGCGTGCTCACCGCGCTCTTCGCGGCGACCATCGCCCTGAAGCAGAACGACATCAAGAAGGTCCTCGCCTACTCCACCGTCTCCCAGCTCGGGTACATGTTCCTGGGCGTGGGCGTGGGGGCGTACGCCGCCGGGGTCTTCCACCTCATGACCCACGCCTTCTTCAAGGCGCTCCTCTTCCTGGGGGCCGGGGCCGTGATCCACGCCATGCACGAGGCGTATCACGCCACCCACCGCCACGAGGACCCGCAGGACATGCGGAACATGGGCGGCCTGCGGAAGCACATGCCCATCACCTGGGCCACCATGGGGATCGCCACCCTGGCCATCTCCGGGATCTGGCCCTTCGCCGGGTTCTTCTCCAAGGACGAGATCATCTGGTACACGGCCGCGTTCGGGGGCGCCGAGAACGCGCCCTTCGCCGGCCTGTACACGGTCTACTGGATCCTGGCGCTGGCGGCGGCCATCCTGACCGCCTTCTACATGACGCGCCTCATGGTGCTGACCTTCCACGGGAAGAATCGCACCGGCGCCGAGGAGGAGAAGCACCTCCACGAGGCCCCGGCCGTCATGTGGGTGCCGCTGGGCGTCCTGGCCGTGCTCTCGACCTTCGGGGGCTGGATCAACGTGCCCGAGGAGATCCAGGAGTCCTTCCTGGGCGGCTTCGGCCTGCTCCCCATGAGCGAGTGGCTCCACCACTGGCTCGAGCCGGTGACGGCCGCCGCGCACCACGTCCAGGAGGAGCACCTGGGCGAGCTGGCCCACGCCGCCCCCTTCGGCGGCGGCGAGGTCCTGTGGGCCGTGCTCTCCACCGTCCTGGCGGCCGCCGTCGTCTTCGCGGCCATCCGGTACGTGGGCAGCCGGGACACCAAGCCCGCCGCCCAGTCCGAGCCCTCCACGGGCTTCGGGAAGGTCCTGGAGAACAAGTGGTACGTCGACGAGCTCTACGACGCCGCCATCGTCCGGCCGGTGCAGCGCGCCTCGCGCTTCTCCTGGAAGGTGGTGGACCAGGGCATCATCGACGGAGCCGTGAACGCCGTGGGCTACCTGGCCCGGGGCTTCGGCTGGTTCGGAAGCCTCTTCCAGACGGGAACCGTGAACACCTACGCCTTCGTCCTCTCCCTCGGCGTCCTGGCCATCCTGGGCGCCGTGTTCTTCTAAGGGCCGGCCATGACCGCACTTCTGGATTCCATGGGCTACGGGAGCTGGATCCTCCACGCCCTCGTCTGGCTCCCCCTCCTGGGGATGGGCCTGGTGCTCTGGGCCGGGGAGAAGGCCGCCAAGCACGTGGCCTTCCTCTTCTCCCTGGGCGTCTTCGTCCTGAGCCTCGGGCTGTGGTGGGCGTTCGAGCCCGGCGTGGGCCGCATGCAGATGGCCACGAGCATCCCCTGGATCGCCGACTGGGGCGTGAGCTACGCCCTGGGGATCGACGGGATCAGCCTCTTCATGGTGCTGCTCACGACGTTCACGACCCCCATCGCCATCCTGGGGTCGTTCAACTACATCAAGGAGCGGCAGCGGGCCTTCTACGCCCTCATGCTCCTCCTGGAGATGGGCGTGGTGGGGGTCTTCCTGGCCACCGACCTTTTCCTCTTCTACGTGTTCTTCGAGCTCACCCTGGTCCCCATGTACTTCATCGTGGGGA
>CAZMTA010000002.1:0-259057 GCA_964569085.1 uncultured Gemmatimonadaceae bacterium
AGCTGCCCAACATCAGCGCCTCGATCCCGCAGCTCACCGCCGCCATCGCCGAGCTCCAGGCCCAGGGCTACGACCTGCCCGACTACCCGGCCGAGCCCTCCACCGACGAGGAGCGGGAGATCAAGGCGCGCTACGACTCGGTGAAGGGGAGCGCGGTGAACCCGGTGCTGCGCCAGGGCAACTCGGACCGGCGCATCCCCAGGCCGGTGAAGGAGTTCGCCCGGAAGCACCCGCCGCGCATGCGGGACTGGCCCGAGGACTCGAAGACGCACGTGGCCACCATGGACGCCGGCGACTTCCGCGCCAACGAGGTGTCGGTCACGCTGGACGAGGCCACCGAGGCCCGCATCGAGCACGTGGCGCCGGACGGCGCGGTGACGGTGCTCAAGGACGGCATCGCGCTCCGCGAGGGCGAGGTGCTCGACGCCACCTGCATGAGCAAGGACGCCCTGGTGTCCTTCCTCCGGGAGCAGGTCCGGGACGCCCGGGAGAAGGGCGTGCTGTTCAGCCTGCACATGAAGGCCACGATGATGAAGGTCAGCGACCCCATCATCTTCGGCCACGCCGTGCGGGTGTACTTCGCCGACGTCTTCCGGAAGCACGGCGAGGCGCTGGAGCGCGTGGGCGCCGACCCGGACAACGGCCTCGGCTCGGTCCTGTCCGCCATCGCGGAGCTGCCCGCGGAGAAGCAGGCCGAGATCCGGGCCGACGTGGACGCCGCGCTGGAGGCGGGCCCGGACATCGCCATGGTGAACTCGGACAAGGGCATCACGAACCTCCACGTCCCGTCCGACGTGATCATCGACGCGTCCATGCCGCCCATGATCCGGGACTCGGGCCGCATGTGGAACCCCGACGGCGAGCTCCAGGACACCAAGGCCGTCATCCCCGACTCGAGCTACGCCGGCATCTACCAGGCGGTGGTGGAGGACGTGCAGGAGCACGGCCAGTTCGACCCCGCGCGCATGGGGTCGGTGAGCAACGTGGGCCTCATGGCCATGAAGGCCGAGGAGTACGGCTCCCACGACAAGACGTTCGAGATCGAGGCCGCGGGCACCGTGCGTGTGGTGAAGGCCGACGGGTCGGTCCTGACCGAGCACGAGGTCGAGCCCGGCGACATCTGGCGGGCCTGCCAGGTGAAGGACGCGGCGGTGCGCGACTGGGTGAAGCTGGGCGTGGAGCGCGCCCGCGCCACCGGCGCCCCGGCGGTCTTCTGGCTGGACGCCGAGCGCGCCCACGACGCCGAGCTCATCGAGAAGGTGGAGCGCTACCTGGGCGAGCACGACACCGAGGGGCTCACCGTGGAGATCCTCTCGCCGGTGAAGGCCATGGAGTACTCGCTGGAGCGGATCCGCCGCGGCGAGGACACGATCTCGGTGACGGGGAACGTGCTCCGGGACTACCTGACCGACCTCTTCCCCATCCTGGAGATCGGGACCAGCGCCCGCATGCTCTCCGTGGTGCCGCTCCTCAACGGGGGCGGGCTCTTCGAGACCGGGGCCGGCGGCTCGGCGCCCAAGCACGTGGAGCAGTTCACCGAGGAGGGACACCTCCGCTGGGACTCCCTGGGCGAGTACCTGGCGCTGGCCGCGTCCTTCGAGCACCTGGGCCATCGCTTCGACAACGCCCGGGCGCGCCTCCTGGCCGACGCCCTGGACGACGCCACCTCGGCCTACCTCCAGAACAACCGCTCCCCGTCCCGGAAGGTGAACGAGCTGGACAACCGGGGGAGCACGTACTGGCTGGCCCGCTACTGGGCCCGGGCCCTGGCGGACCAGGGGGCCGACGCCGACATGGCCGAGCGCTTCCGCGCCGCGGCCGACGCGCTGGAGGAGAACGAGGAGGCCATCCTCTCCGAGCTGGAGGACGCCCAGGGCGCTCCGGTGGAGCTGGGCGGCTACTACTTCCCCGACCGGGACCGGGTCTGGGACGCCATGCGCCCCAGCGCCACCCTGAACGGGATCGTGGACGGGATCTGAGCCCGGCCGAAAGGCGGACCCGCCGGTAGGGGATCTCCCCACCCGGCGGCATGGCGCATCCCCACCCCCGCGGCCCCCGTCCTCCCGACATCCGGAGGGCGGGGGCCCTCGTACGTTTTTCATGGGCCATCGGTCTCCCTCCGGGGGGGGCCGGTACGAGAGCCCTCCGGCCCGGCCGGAGGGTGGCGATGGAGACAAGGACGCGCAGCGTGTTCGAGCTGTTCGGCGGGACCTTCCGGCACGGAGTGCACCCCCCCGACTCCAAGGGGCTGACGGAGCACGTCCCCGTGCGTCGCCTTCCCTTCCCGCGCCGCCTGGCGCTCCCCCTCCGGCAGCACGCCGGCAAGCCCGCGCGGCTCCTGGTCGAGAAGGGGCAGCGCGTGGAGCGGGGCGACGTCCTGGCCGAGGCCGACGGCTTCGTCTCCGTCCCCATCCACGCCTCGGCCGCCGGCACCGTGGCCGACGTGACGTGGTGGCCCCACCCCGACGGCTCCATGGCGGAGACCGTCCTCCTGGACGTGGACCCCCACTCCCCCCAGGTGCCCCGCCCCCGGATCATCCCCGACTGGGAAGGGCTGAGCCCCGAGGAGGTCCGCTCGGCGGTGCAGCGCGCCGGGGTGGTGGGGCTCGGGGGCGCGGCCTTCCCCACCCACGTGAAGCTGGCTCCCCCCCCGGAGCACCCCATCGAGTGGCTGCTGGTGAACGGCGCCGAGTGCGAGCCGTACCTCACCACGGACCACCGGACCATGGTGGAGTACCCGAACCGGGTCTGGTTCGGCGTGCGCATCATGATGCAGTGCCTGGGGGTGGAGCGGGCCGTGGTGGGGGTGGAGAAGAACAAGCCCGACGCCATCGAGATGCTCGAGCGCACCCTGCCCGACGACCTGGACGTGAGCGTCCGGCCCCTGGTGGTGAAGTATCCCCAGGGCGCCGAGAAGATGCTGATCCACGTGGTCACGGGCCGGGAGGTGCCCTCGGGCAAGCTCCCCATGCACGTGGGCGCGGTGGTGCAGAACGTGGGCTCCATCGCCACCATCGCGGAGGTCTTCGAGACCGGCCTCCCCCTGATCGAGCGGATCGTGACGGTCACCGGCGAGGGCGTCGTGACCCCCCGCAACCTGGTCGTGCCCGTGGGCACCATGCTCGGGGACGTCCTGGAGTTCTGCGGCGGGCTCACCGAGGACGCGGCCGAGATCGTCTTCGGCGGGCCCATGATGGGCTCGTCCCAGCCGGACCTGCGGACGCCCCTCATCAAGGGGACCACCGGCGTCGTGGTGCTCACCCGGGACCAGGTGAAGCCCCGACGGACCCATCCGTGCATCCGCTGCGGGCACTGCCTGGAGGCGTGCCCGGTCTTCCTGAACCCGCAGCGCCTGGGGGTCCTGGCCCAGGCCGGCCGCTACGAGGAGATGCTGGAGCACGACCTGAACGACTGCATGCTGTGCGGCTCGTGCTCGTACGTCTGCCCGTCCAACATCCCCCTGTCCCAGATGTTCGCGCTCAGCCGGAACCACCTCCGGAAGGCGCCCCCGCCGCCGAAGCCCGAGGAAGGGGACGAGGCCGCCGGGGGCGACGAGGAGAAGGTGGCGTGAGCGCGGGGCGCGGGGTGGGCGGCGGACGGGCCCTGGAGCTCCAGGCCTCCCCCCACATCAAGGGCCCCGACTCCACCCCGCGCATCATGTGGACCGTGGTGGGCAGCCTGGTGCCGGTGGTGGCGGTCTCGGTCTGGTACTTCGGTCCCGGAGCGCTCCTCGTCCTCGCCGCGGCGACGGCGGGCTGCCTCCTCACCGAGCGGCTCCTCGGGAAGGCCGGCGCGGTGGGCGACGGCTCCGCGGTCATCACCGGCCTCCTCCTGGGGCTCGTCCTCCCGGCGGGGATCCCCCTCTGGATGGCCTTCCTGGGCGGCGCCTTCGGCATCGGCTTCGGGAAGCTCCTCTTCGGCGGGCTCGGGCAGAACGTCTTCAACCCGGCGCTCCTGGGCCGGGCCTTCCTCCAGGCCGCCTTCCCCGAGGCGCTCACGACCTGGCCGGCGGTGGGGACCGGCGGATCGTGGTGGGCGCTCCGCGGCGACCTCTTCGCCCTCCCCCTCATGCAACCCGACCCGGTGGCCACCGTGACCGGCGCCACTCCCCTGGGCCTCGTGAAGTTCGAAGGCGTGGTCACCGGGCTGGGCCCCCTCCTGACCGGAAGCACCGGGGGCTCGCTGGGCGAGACCGCCGCGGTGGTCATCCTGGTCTGCGGGGCCTTCCTGGCCCTCAAGGGCTACCTGGACTGGCGCATCCCGGCCTCCATCTTCGCCACCGTCTTCCTCCTCTCCGAGGCGATCCACGCCCTGGCGCCCGACGCCTTCCCCGGCGGGCTCTTCATGCTCTTCAGCGGGGGGCTCGTGCTGGGGGCGGTCTACATGGCCACCGACATGGTCACCTCGCCCACCACGGCCCGCGGGGCGTGGATCTACGGAGCGGGGATCGGGGCGCTGGTGGTCCTGATCCGCTACTGGGGCGGCCTGCCCGAAGGCGTCATGTACGCCATCCTCTTCATGAACGCCCTGGTCCCCTTCATCGAGCGGGCCACCCAGCCCAGGGTCTTCGGGACCGGGCGGGCGGCGGAGGTGATGGAGGCGTGAGCGAGCGCACCCTGCCCGTCCTGGGCCCCGAGGGCGGCTCGCCCGCCGCGCCGAAGGAGGTGGACGTCTCCGCCCTCCGTCTGGTGGGGACGCTGGCCGTGGCCGGCGCCCTGGCCGGGCTGGCCATCGTCCTGGTCTTCCAGTGGGCCCAGCCGCGCATCGAGGCGTACCAGGCCCTCGTGCTGGAGCAGGCCATCGGCGAGGTCCTGGGCGGCCCCGAACGCTACGAGACCCTCTTCGTCGAGGACGGCGGGCTCACCGCCGCCCCCGCCGCCGACACCACGGGGATGGACCGGGTCTACGTGGGCTACGACGCCTCGGACCGGCCGGTGGGCATCGCCGTGGTCGGCGCCAAGCCCGGCTTCCAGGACGTCATCCGGCTCATCTTCGGCTACGACCCCGGGAGCGGGGAGGTGCTGGGCATGAAGGTGCTGGAGAGCAAGGAGACCCCCGGCCTCGGCGACAAGATCGAGAAGGACTCGGCGTTCGTGGCCGAGTTCCGCGGGGTCGCGACGCCCCTGGACGGGGTGAAGTCCGGCAACGCCACCGGCGCCGAGGACGAGGTGGTGATGATCACCGGCGCCACCATCTCCTCGGAGGCCATCGTGGAGATCGTGAACGCCCGGGTGGCGGAGCTCGAGGGCGCGCTGGGCGCGTTCTGGAGCGCGGGAGGAGCCCCGTGAGCCCGCGCGCCAAGTCCCCCGGCGAGGTCTTCACCCGGGGCGTCTGGCGGGAGAATCCCGTCCTCGTCCAGCTCCTGGGGCTCTGCCCGGCGCTGGCCGTGACGAACACCGTGGCCAACTCCATCGCCATGGCGGCCGCCACCTTCTTCGTCCTGGTGGGCTCGAGCCTCCTGGTCTCCACCTTCAAGTCGTGGATCCCCAGGGAGGTGCGCATCAGCGCCTACATCCTGGTGATCGCGACCTTCGTCACCATCGCCGACCTGGTGCTGGCCGCCGTGGTGCCGGAGATCCACAAGGCGCTGGGCGCCTTCATCGCGCTCATCGTGGTGAACTGCATGATCCTGGGGCGGCAGGAGGCCTTCGCCTCCAAGCAGCCCGTGGGACGCGCGCTCCTCGACGCCGTGGGGACCGGGGTGGGCTTCGCCATCGCGCTCCTCATGATGGGCGGCTTCCGGGAGATCCTCGGCAACGGGTCCTTCCTGGGCTTCCCTCTCTTCGGGGCCGACTTCCAGCCCTGGATCGTCATGATCCTGCCCGCCGGGGGCTTCTTCACGCTGGGCTTCATCCTCCTGGGCTTCGGCTGGTGGGAGGAGCGGAAGAAGGAGCCCGTGCGTCCGCGGCGCTGGATGCACCAGGTCACGGCCGAGGTGGGGGCCGAGGTGGGAGGAGGCGACTGATGGGCGAGCTCCTGCTGATCCTGATCTCGGCCATGCTGGTGAACAACTTCACCCTGGTCCTCTTCCTGGGGCTCTGCCCCTTCATGGGGGTCAGCGGGAAGGTGTCCACGGCGGTGCGCATGGGGATGGCCAACATCTTCGTGCTCACCATCACGAGCCTGACCGCGTCCTTCCTGAACGCCTACGTCCTCACGTACGCGCCGTACCTGCGCCTCATCGCCTTCATCGTGGTCATCGCCTCCCTGGTGCAGATCACGGAGATGGCCATCAAGAAGCTCTCCCCCGCGCTCTTCCGGGAGCTGGGGATCTTCCTGCCGCTCATCACCACCAACTGCGCCATCCTGGGGCTGGCCATCTTCCAGACCAACCGGGGCTACGGCTTCGTCGAGGGGCTGTTCTTCGCCGTGGGCGCCGGGCTCGGCCTGACGCTGGCGCTGGTCCTCATGGCCTCCATCCGCGAGGAGACGGAGCTGGCCGACGTGCCGGCGCTGGCCCGGGGGATGGGGCTCGTGCTCATCCTGGCGGGGAGCCTGTCGCTGGCCTTCATGGGCTTCGCGGGGCTGTTCGCGTCATGAGCGCCGCGGCCGTGGCGATGGCGGGGCTGGCGCTCCTCTTCGTGGCCTTCGGGGTCCTGGCGCCCGCCGACGGGCGCGAGGGCGGCGGGGGGTGCGGGGGCGGCGGGGACTGCGGGAGCTGCACGGGCGGCGGGACGTGTGCCGCCGGAACCACATCCGAACCAACGACCGAAGGGGGCGCTCCATGAGCGGCCGACACCCGGATCGCCGGGACTTCCTGACCCTGGGCGTGGGGGCGCTGGCCGTGGCCGCGCTCCCGGGCGCCCTCCGCCGCGCGCCCGTTCTCGTGCGCCGCCGGATCCCCGTCATGGGGACGGTGGCCGAGATCGCGGTGCGCCACCCCGACGAGCCGTGGGCCCAGCGCTCCATCGACCTGGCCCTGGAGGAGCTGCGCCGGGTGGACCGCACCATGTCCCGCTTCCGCGCCGACTCGGACGTGGGACGGCTGAACGCCGCCCGGGGGGGCGTGGTGGCCGTCTCCGACGACACCGCCGAGGTGCTCGAGGCCGCGCTGGCGTGGCACGACGCCTCCGAAGGCCGCTTCGACCCGTGCCTGGGGGCGTGGACGCGGGGCGGGGCGGGGGCGGACGCGAGGGTCGGCGCGGAGGAGGCCGATCCGGACCTTCCTTCGCCCGCCCGCTTCCTGGAGGTGGACCGGCACGGGACCGTCCCCCGGGTGCGGCTCCACCGACCCGACCTCGCCGTGGACCTGGGCGCCATCGCCAAGGGACACGCCGTGGACCTGGCCGCCCGGATCCTGCGCGAGCGGGGCCTCTTCCACGCGCTCGTGAACGCCGGGGGGGACCTGGTGGCCATGGGCGTGGACGGCGAGGGCGAGCCGTGGCGCGTGGGCGTCCGGGATCCCCGCGACCCCGACGGCGTGGTGGCGGTGCTCCCGGTGTCGGACCGCGCCCTGGCCACGTCCGGGACCTACCTCCAGGGCCCGCACCTCCTCGATCCCCGCACCGGCGCCCCGCTCCGCGCCGCCCTCCGGAGCCTCACCGTGGACGCGTCGAGCTGCCGGGACGCCGACGCCGCCGCCACCGCCGTCTTCGCCGTCGAGCCCGCCCGCCGGGAGGCCCTCCTGGCCGCCGGGGCCGCCGACGCACGCATCGCACACCTGCTCTGAGGGAGGACTCCATGAAGATCCACTTCGCGTACTGCGCCACCCACGACCGGCCCGTCCGCATCATGGCCAAGGAGACGGCGCCCAACTTCCCCAGCCCCGAGGGCGCCGACCCCTCGGATCTGGTCTGCCTCGAGCACGGCGAGACGTGCACCGGAGGGATGTGCCCCATCTTCGACGTCCCCTCCGACGAGATGCGCGCCCGGCTTCGGGAATACGAAACGGAGATGGGAGGATGAGCCCATGAAGACCGAGACCGCCTACTGCTCCGGCTGCGGCCACAAGGTCCGGCTGGTGTTCACCGACCCGCCCCCCCGGGACGGCCACGCCAACCTCCGGGACGAGGCCAGCATCGTGTGCCTCGACTACGAGGCCGCGGCCTGCCCCGGCGGGAAGTGCCCCACCACCGGGAAGTCGGGGATCGTCATGGGGGTGCGGCTGGCCAAGAGCCACCTGAACGACGACGCCTTCCGCGTCGTCCACGCCCCCTGCGAGGGGTGCGGGCAGGTGGCGGACCTGGAGGTCCTGGACGACAGCTACGCCCTCTGCCCCCTCTGCGAGACGACCAACCGGTACGTGACGCTGGATCTGGGCGACGGCGAGGTGATCGCGCTCACGAGCCGCTAGGGACGGGCCTGCGAGGGCGGGCGGGCCTCCGGTTCTGGGGGCTCGCCTCTCCGTCCGGTCGGGCGGACCCAGGGTCCGCCGGCTCCGGCACCCCCGGCCGGCCCCGGGGGCAGGGGGCGACGTGTCCTCCCGTCCCCCCGCGCCGGAGCCGGCGTGGCCCCCGCCGTCCTACCCGATGACCTCGATGGTCGCGATGAGCGACCGGGTCACGGCCTGGATCAGCGCGTTGCGGTGCTCGTCCAGGAGCTCCTGGGCCCGGCGGTCCGAGGCGTCGAAGTCGGTGAGGTTCGGGTCCACCCGGGGCTCGCTCACGGTGTAGGCGTACTCGAAGTCCTCGGTGAACTCCGGGGGCCGGGCGGCGGCGTGGGCGGCCAACTCCTCGCGGAGGTCCCGGAAGCGCCGCTCGAGCTGGGCCACGTCGTCCCGGGTCTTCTGCTCCCACTGCAGGAGCGCCTGGTCGCTCTCGAAGGCCTGGGGCACCTGGGCCTGCTGGTAGAGGCTCTCCAGGGTGGCCCGGGTGCGCAGGGCGTCGTCCCGGAGCCGGTCGCCCCGGAGGTTGTAGTCGCGGATGGCCTGGGTCACCGCCTCGGCGTTGGCCACCCGGCGCTCCACGTCCATGGTGATCGTGAGCGGCTCGGCGTCGGCCGAGGTGAGGGTGTGGTTCCCCAGCCACACGATGCTCCCGGTCCGCACCGACATGAGCTTGGCGTTGAACTCCGCGCGGTACCACCGGGCGGGCACGGAGGGGGGGAGCTGGCCCGCGGCCCGCCCGATCTGGAGGCCGGGATGCCGGCGCAGGAAGGCCTGCGTCTCGGGGAAGCGGTCGATGACGAACTCGCGGTCGAAGGAGGGCTCGACCTGGACCAGCGAGATCTGGAGGAGGTAGTCGGACTGCTCGTTCCCGCTCTGGGCGGCGCGGATGACCTCGGCGATGTCCACCATCTCGTCCTCGGTCCGGCGCTCTCCCGGCGACGTGCGGTCCGCCCGGCGCTCGGCCTCGGACACCTGCTCCTGGAACTCCTCGCGGGTGATCTCCCCGTCCTCGAGCTGCTCCTCCAGATCCTCGATGGCGGCCTCGAGGCCGCGGGCCTCGAAGAGGTCGCACCAGCTCCAGAAGCAGCGGCGGCGGTCCTCGGCCTGGTCCCGGAGGTCACGCAGCGTGGCCTCGAAGCGCGCCCGGTCCAGGACGTCGAAGCCCCGGCGGATCAGCGCGGCCTCGATCTGCTGCTCGGCCTCGTTGTAGTAGCCGTCGGTCTGGAAGCTCTCCAGGGCGGCGGCCGAGACGTTCTCCGGCGCGACGCTGCTCTGGGGCACGTACCCCTGGGCCCGGAGGTCCGCCGCCTGGCGGGCGGCGCGGGTGGCCTCCAGCGGCACGGAGATGACCACGGTGGGCCGGCCGCCGTCCGCGCGGGCCTCGGCGCCGGGGCTGTTCACGAAGGCCTCTCCGTCCGGCATGCCGGTCCCGGGCTCGAGGCGGAGCACGAGCTGATCGCGCACCGCCTGCGGGATCTCCCGCATGGCCAGCGGCTGGAACTCGGGGACCTGGTCGAGCTGGGGGACGCTCTGGAAGAGGGGCGCCGACGTGGGCTTGCCGCAGCCGGCGGCCACGAGGGCGAGGAGGGTGAGGGAGCCGAGCAGACGAGGCTTCCGGGGCATGGGGGGACTCCTTGGCCGGAACGGGGGGTTCGGCCCGCGCGGGCGGGCGCCCGGAGCCGATTTTCGGCGACATAGATACCGACCGCGCGCCGGGTGCGGCAAGGATCGTCCCGGAACGGCCTCGCCGTCCCTCGACGGGATCGGGAACGACGGGTCGCCCTCCCGGGGGGCGAGCCCGTCGGCCCTGCGGCGTTCCTCTACGCCATCGCCTGGAGCACCGCCCGCGCCCCGTCCACCTCGTCCTGGACGATGGTGTGGCCCATGTCCGGGTAGACCCGCAGGTCCACCTCGGCGCCCATCCCCTCCAGGACCCGCCCGGTCTCCTCGAAGCGGCCGCGGGGGATGTGGGGGTCCCGGTCGCTGCACCCCATGAAGACGGGCGTGCCCTCCAGGCTCCCGGGGTGCCGTTCGGCCAGCTCGAGCCCCTCGGGGCCGATGAGCCCGCCGCTGAACACGACGAGCCCGCCCCAGCGCCGGGGATGGCGCGCCACGAACTCGCTGGCCAGGCACGCGCCCTGGCTGAAGCCGCCCACCGCGATCCGCTCCGCCGGGATCCCCGCCTCCTCCACCCGCTCCACCACGTGCTCCAGGAGCTCCAGGGCCGAGTCCAGGTACGGCTGGTTGCGGGCCAGCGGGGCCATGAACGAGTACGGGTACCAGGTGTGGCCGGCGGCCTGGGGCGCCAGGAGCGCCACGTCGTCGTCCACCAGGTGCCCGCCCAGCTCCAGGATCCCCTGGGCCGTGGCGCCCCGACCGTGCACCAGGATCAGCGTCCGCTCCGCCTCGTCCAGCGGGCGGCCCGCCGCCGCCACGGGCTGGCCCCGGTGGGGCGAGGAAGCGCTTCCGCCGCTCACGGGCCCTCCGGCACGGGCGCGCCTTCCTCGACGGACGCGTCCTGGGCGGCCTCGCCTCCCCGCCCCCCGGCCGGCCGGGTGAAGGGCGCCAGCCGCTGCTCGATGACGGGCCGCCGGTCCTCGAGCCACGAGGGGAGCTTCAGGGCGTCGCCCAGCGACTCCCGGGGCTCGTCGTAGAGGAAGCCGGGGGCGTCGGTGGCCACCTCGAAGAGGACGCCGCCGGGCTCCCGGAAGTAGATGGAGTGGAAGTACTGCCGGTCCCGGACCGGCGTGACCGGATACCCGGCGCCCATGAGGCGGCTCCGGTACTCGAGCTGCTCCTCGTCGTCCACCGTCCGGAAGGCGATGTGGTGGATCGATCCGGCTCCGAAGCGCCCCGGCGCCTGCCCCGGCCGCGCCACCAGGTCCACGAAGATCCCCCGGTCGTCGGGCTCGGCCCGGTACCGCACCCGGTCCCCCTCCTCGGCCACCCGCCGGTACCCCATCTCCTCCTCCAGCAGGCGGGCGGTGGGGGCCACGGCGTCGAGCCAGAGCGTCACCCCGTGGAAGCCCCGGATGGCGTGCTCGGACGGGACCGGCCCGTCCTCCCAGACGGTGACGTGGGAGGGCGCGTCGGTGGCCACCAGCCCGACCCGCATCCCGTCCGGGTCCTGGAAGAGGAGGACCGGGTCCCCGAAGCGCTCCTCCACCGCCTCGACCCGCACGCCCCGGGCCTCCAGCCGCTCGGCCCAGTACCCGTGGGCGTCGGCCGGGACCGCGTAGAGGACCTCGGCGGTCTCGCCGTTGCCCGCCCGGCCCCGCCCCACGTGGCGCCACGGGAAGAAGGTGAGGACGGTGCCGGGGGTGCCCACCTCGTCGCCGTAGTAGAGGTGGTGCGTGCCGGGGTCGTCGAAGTTGACGGTGGTCTTCACCAGGCGCTGACCGAGGACGCCCTCGTAGAAGTCCACGTTGGCCTGGGCGTCGCCGGCCACGGCGGTGATGTGGTGGAGTCCCTGGATCGGCTTCATGACACCCTCCGGGAGGGTCGAGGTCGGTATTTAAGTCAAGCTTAAAGTAATAGGCCGGATCCCCAGGTCAAGCGAGGGCGGGGAGGCGCGGACGCCGCGCGCCCCCTCTCCCCGCCTCAACCCTCTCCGCGCACGGCGTCCAGGAAGGGTCCCATGCGCTGCCACGCCCGGTCCCACGCGGGCGTCCACGGGGCCACCAGCTCGAAGTGGGCGGCCCCGGGCAGGACGTGGTGCTCCGCGTCGTCCCCGGCGGCCCGGGCCCGCTCGGCGTACCGCTGGCCCACCACGGGGGGGACGGCCCGGTCGTCCTCGCCGGTGAAGAGGAGCTGGGGGGCGCCCAGGGGAAGGAGCGCCGCCGGCGAGGCCTGGGCGAGCCGCTCCGGCGCGTCGGGGGGCGCGATCCCGCCCAGGAGGCGGGTGGCCGCGTCGCCGCAGCCGGCGTCCCAGTCGATCCCCAGCTCGTGGTAGTGGAGGGGGTCGGCCATGGCGGCCAGGCCGACCACGGCCCGCACCGGCAGGGGGTCGGCGTCGTGGAGGGGCGTGCCCTCGGGGATCCGGGGGCGGGCGGCGGCCCACAGCGCCAGGTGCCCGCCGGAGGAGTGGCCCACGGTCACCACCCGCTCCAGGTCCAGGGGATGGTCCCGGGCCACGACCCGGAGATGGTCCACGCCGTCGGCCACGTCACGCAGGAGGCCCGGCCAGGCGCCGCCCTCCTGGTCGAGGGCGCGGAACTCCAGGTTCCAGGTGGCCCAGCCGGCCTCGGTCAGCCGGGCGGCCACCGGGTCCAGGTAGTCGTTGTCGGCGATGGAGAGCCAGCACCCGCCGTGGAGGACGACCGCCACCGGGAAGGGGCCGGGGCCGTCGGGCACCCGCAGCTCCCCGAAGTGCTGGGGGGCGGGCCCGTAGCGCAGGAGGGCGTCGTGGGGCAGCGGCGCCCAGGCCACCGCCTCGCCGGCGGAGATGTAGGGGGCTCCGGTCGGGGGCGCCGGTGCGCCGGCGCGGCGGTCGTCCGCGCGGGACGGGTCCGCGCCCGGACCGCCTCCGCACCCCGCTCCCGCGGCCGTCACGACCAGGAGGGAGACGAGGGCGGCCCGGGAGCGTCTCACCCCTCGTGGACGGTGACCTTCTCCATGACCACCTCGTTCCGCGGGCGGTCGCCGGGGCCCGTGGGCACCGAGCCGATCTCCTCCACCACGTCCATGCCGTCCGTGACCTTCCCGAAGACGGCGTGCTTGCCGTCGAGCCAGGGGGTGGCGGCCAGCGTGATGAAGAACTGGGAGCCCCCGGTGTTGGGGCCGGCGTTGGCCATGGAGAGCACGCCGGGGCCCGAGTGGGTCAGCTCGGGGTGGAACTCGTCGTCGATGGTGTAGCCGGGGCCGCCCCGGCCCGTGCCGTCGGGGTCGCCGCCCTGGATCATGAACTCGGGGATGACGCGGTGGAAGACCACCCCGTCGTAGAAGCCCTTCTCGGCGAGCTTCTTGAAGTTGCCGGCGGTCCCGGGGGCGCGCTCGGCGAAGAGCTCGGCGGTGATGGTGCCGTGATTGGTCTCGATGGTGACCGTGGGATTCGCCACGTGGTGCTGCTCCTGCTGGAGGAAGGGGCCTTCCTGGAACGGTAGGAAGGGCGCGGGGCGCGGGGAAGGGGCATCGAGCCCGGGGCCCCTCGCGGGGGGGCGGCTCCCCGCCTACTCTGTCCCCCTCGCCCGCCCCGTCCCCGCACCCGCCCGTCATGACCCGACCCCTCTCCGCGCCCGTCCTCCTCGTCGGCCTGGGCACCCTCCTGGCCACGGCCTCGTGCGCCCCGACCCTGAAGCTCGAGCCCAGCGACGCGGCCACGGTGCTGGACCAGCAGGTCCTGGACGCCCCGGACCCGGGCCGCCCCGGCCCCCACGCGGTCCGCACCCTCTACTACGGGAGCGGCACCGACCGGAACCGCCCGGAATACCGGGACTCGGTGACCCTCGTGACCCCCACGGTGGACGCGTCCAAGCTGGTGGACCTGGGGCCCTGGGACGCCGACGAGCGCGAGGACTACTGGGGCTTCGGGCCCGAGGAGATGCCGCTCAACGGCCGGGTCTGGTATCCCGAGGGGGAGGGGCCCTTCCCCCTGGTCCTGGTGGTGCACGGCAACCACGACATGAAGGACTTCTCCGACCCGGGCTACGACTACCTGGGGGAGCTCCTGGCCAGCCGCGGCTACATCCTGGCCAGCGTGGACGAGAACTTCATCAACGGCCGGATCCGCGACGAGAACGACGCCCGGGGCTGGTTCCTCCTGAAGCACGTCGAGCTCTTCCAGGGATGGAACGAGGAGGCGGGCAACCCCTTCCAGGGGAAGGTGGACATGGGCGCCATCGCCCTCATGGGCCATTCCCGGGGCGGCGAGGCCGTGGCCAACGCCGCCACCTTCAACCGCCTGGAGCGCTACCCCGACGACGCCACCCTCGAGTTCGACTTCGGCTTCGACATCAAGGGGATCGTCTCCATCGCGCCGGTGGACGGGCAGTACCTCCCCACCGACCGGAAGATGCCGGTGGAGGACGTGAGCTACCTGGTCTTCCACGGCTCCCACGACGGGGACGTGACCTCCTTCCACGGCCTGCGCATCTACGACCGGCTGACCTTCTCCGACTCGGCCCGGGCCGCCGCCCAGGCGTCGGGCGTGCCCCTCTTCAAGTCCGCCATCTACGTCTACCGCGCCAACCACGGACAGTGGAACACGGTGTGGCAGAACAAGGACAACGGGCCCCGCAGCGGGCGCATCCTGGACCTGCGGACCCTCATGCCCGGAGAGGACCAGCGACGCTTCGCGGAGCTCTACGTCTCGGGCTTCCTGGAGGCGGTCCTCAAGGGGAACGAGGACTACCTGCCCATGTTCCGGGACCACCGGGTCGTCGGCGAGTGGCTCCCGGGCACCATGTACGTCACCCGCTACGAGACCAGCGGCTTCCGCCCCCTGGCCACCTTCGAGGAGGACGTGGACGTCACCTCGGGGAGCGCGCCGGGGGTGACGCTCCGGGGCGACTCGCTGGCCACCTGGAAGGAGGGCATGCTCCAGCTCCGCTCCTCCAACCGGAGCAACACCTCGGCCTCCCAGGAGAACCAGGCCGTCTGGCTGGGCTGGAACAACCGCATCGCCGGGCCGGACACCAGCCGCGTCGGCCCGCCGGCCGCCTTCACCGTGACCCTCCCCTCCGGCCTCGCCGGGGCGTGGGACGTGGACGAGGGGACGACCCTCGACCTCATGCTGGCGCCCACGGACAAGACGCCGGGCCCCCGGGACCCGCCCGAGGCCGACGAGGAGGACGAGGCTCCCGACGAGGAGGACGCCGGGGACGAGCGCTCCCGGGATCGGGGCGACGACGAGGAGGACGAGGAGGAGACGCCCATCGACCTCACCGTCGAGGTGGAGGACGCCGCCGGGCGCACCGCCCGGGTGGCGCTCTCCGACTACGGCGCCATCCGCCGGCCCCTGGAGACGTGGATCTCCATGCGCCGCGACCAGGAGGAGGACCGCTTCGCGACCCACTGGGAGATGGTGCTCCAGACGTACTCCATCCCCCTGGGCGACTTCACCGCCGTGGAGCCCGGCCTGGACCTGCGGTCGCTGGCGGCGGTGCGCCTGGTCTTCGACCGGGTGCACGCCGGCGAGGTCGTGGTGGACCAGATCGGCCTCTCGGACCTGGACCCCGCCTTCCTGGACGCCCGGGTGGAAGGGCCCGCCGGGGGCGCGGGGGGACGGTAGTGGCCCGGGAAGCCGACGGCTCCGGCGCCGATCCCGCCGCCGCCGACGCCTTCGAGCGGACGGTCCGGCGCCTGGAGCGCCTCCTCGACGGCGGGACCCGGGCGGCCATCCTCGACGGGGTCCTGGAGCACGGCCGGGCCGAGGCGCCGGAGCACCTGAGGCGGGCCCTGGCCACCCACCGCTTCCGCACCGCCGAGCGCACGGTGGCGCTGGCCGACGACGTGGCCGAGCTGGACCGGCGCACCCGGGAGGAGGGCTTCCACGTCCTCCAGGCGTGGGAGTTCCGCGAGCAGCGCTTCAGCGAGGACAACATCGCCGTCCTCATGCTCGACTTCGTGCGGCGGGAGGGCTTCGAGGTCGACCGGGCCTCCCTGGGCATCCTCCTGGACCACTACTTCCTGCACCTGCTGGCGCTCCTGGCCATGCGGGTGTGGGACACCGTGGACCCCGACGACGCCCTCGACCGGGTGGACCGGCTCGTGGCCCTCCTCCAGGGGGAGGACGGGAGCGGCCATCGCTTCGTGGCCGACGGGGCCACGCTCCTCATGATCGCCGTAGCGTACTTCCACCCGGAGGAGGCGGCCTACGACCGCCTCATCGAGCGGGTGCGCACCCTGGGCGAGGCTCACCGGATCCGCTTCGCGCTCCCCAGCGCGGCGGCGCTGGGCAGCCACCTCCGCTGGGGGATGGCGGTCATGTACCAGTGGGACGTGAAGCGCATGCGGGACGACAACGTGGGGGACTACCCCTGGCTCCTCTTCTCCGTGGCCACGCTGCTGCGGGCCTACGGCGAGGCCGTGGAGGGCGGGGCCGACGCGGAGGCGCGGGCCGAGCTGGTGCACGGGCTCCTCCAGGGCCTGACGGCGGACCCGTGGGCCTTCGTGGGCGCGCCGCCTCCGGCGCTCGAGCCCTTCGCCGAGGAGCACGCCGCCTGCCTGGCGCTGCTGCGCGCGCACCGGGACGCCCTCCTGGAGGACTTCCGGGCGCACCGGCCCCGGGGCGAGGGCTACGCGCCCCTGGCCTTCTGCTTCAACTTCCCCAACAACGCGCTGGTGGCGGCGGTGACGGTGGCCGTCCTGGAAGGCGAGCCCCGGCGCCTTCCCCTCAACGCCCTCTTCGGGCAGCCGTGGGAGGGGGCGGGCGACGCGGCGCGCCTCCGCCTGGCCTCGGAGCTCGTGGCCTACGCCGGCTCGAGCCCCCAGCGCCTCGACGCCCACGGGGCCCGCCTCATCATGTACGCGCCCCGGCCGGCCTCCCGGGCGTTCAGCCTGACGCTGGGGGCGCTGAAGAAGCTGTAGGGGGCGCGGCGCGGAGGAGGCGACGCCGGAGGACGAGCCCGGCGGCGCCCACCGCCGGTGCGGTCAGGAGCCCGGGGAAGTACCCGCCCGCCGTCAGGGCCAGGAGCGGGTGGGCCGCCAGGTTGAGGATCTGGGCGAAGGCCAGGAACCAGAGGGGCCAGGCCGGTGCCCGCCCCCTGCGGGCCAGCGCCGCCAGGCAGGCGGCCCACACCCCCAGCCACGCCACGTTGAAGGCCGCGAAGGCCGCCGGGCTCCACGGCTCCAGCCCCAGGAGCGCGGGGAAGCGGGTGGGGAAGCCGGTCCCGAGCTCCTCGGCGGCGTGGGCCGCCTGGACGAGGACGGCCACGGTTCCCGCGCCCACCAGCCCCGCAGCCCGGACGGCGGGCGGGGCGCCCAGCGGGCGTCGGCGCGAGGCCGCCACCGCCATGGCGAGGATCGCCCAGAGGGGGAGGGTGCCCAGCGCCCAGCTCCGCGCCGTCTCCATGGGCCCCCGTCTCCGCGGACCGGGCTAGCGCCAGCCCACGCTGAAGCGGTGGGTGGCCTCGTCCACGGGGTCGCCGAAGGGGCGCCACGCCCACTCCAGCACCAGATCGTCTCCCCAGAAGGCCAGCCCGGCGCTGAACGGGCTACCCTCGCCCTCGGGCACCCGGCGGACCCCGGCCCGGGCCACGAAGGTGCGGCCCCGCACTGGCCAGTACCCGACCTCCAGGCCGGCGCCGGGAACCACCTCGTCCCACGTCTCGTCGTAGAGGACGGACGCGGCGATGCCGACGTCCAGGGGCCCCACCTCCCGGCCGTAGGCGCCGGCGCCCAGCTCGTAGCGGCGGGGCAGGGAGACCTCGCCGCCGGGAAGCTCGAGCCCGGGCCCCAGGTTCCGGGCGGAGAGCGCCACGGTGAAGGGACCGGCCTCGGTGGCCAGCCCCACGTCCACCGAAGCGCCCGCGTCCCGGGCCCCGCCCACGCGCTGCTCCACCAGCGAGCCGGTCAGCCCCAGGTCCACCCCGAAGACCTCCTTGGCCAGACCCAGCGTCGCGGACCGCTCCGACACCGGCGTGCCGCCGTCGGAGAAGAGCCCGTCCGGCGCTCCCCCGAGGCCGACGGAGCCGTCCCCGGCCACCGAGTACTGGAGCGTACGCACCCCCACGCCGACGCCCACGTCCCCCCCGAACCAGCTCCCGGCGGCGGAGGCCTGCGCGGAGGTGGCCTCGCCGGACCAGGTCTGGAGCTGGAGGCCGAAGCCCTCGGCGTCCAGGAGGAGAGCCGGGTGGACGAAGAGCGCCTCGGAGCCCGCGCCGTCGGTCATGAACGCGCCGCCCAGAGCCATGCCCCGGGTGGACGAGGGCAGGGCGGCCACGCGGGGCGCCGCGGCTTCCTGGGCCGCCAGCGCCACGGGTCCGGATCCGGGAGTGGGAAGGGGGAGCGCGGTGAGGAGCGCGGTGACGGCGAGGGCGGGGCGGAGGCGCATGCGGGTCGGGGCTCGGGCGACGAGGGGGCCGGGCGGGGGACCCGGCGCCGCGCCGGCGAGGGGCGCGGTGGGCCCAACCTCGGGAGCCCGGCGGGGTCGGGGCAATAGGGGGCGGGGCCGGACCGCGACGGGGCGGCCCCGCCGGAGCCGCGCGGGGTCAGCCGCCGACGCGTCCCAGGAAGTCCTCGACCAGCCGCCGGGCGATGGAGAGCTCCGAGGGCAGCCGGGGCGGGAGGCGCCGCCGGCCGAACCATCCGGCGTCCACCACCTCCACGCCGTCGGGCGCCAGCTCCCCGGCCCGCCAGCGGGCGTGGAAGCCGACCATGAGGGAGTGGGGGAAGGGCCAGGGCTGGCTCCCGAAGTAGCGCAGGTCCTCCACCTCCACGCCCACCTCCTCCAGGATCTCCCGGTGCACGGCGCCCTCCAGGGACTCGCCGGGCTCCACGAAGCCCGCCAGGGTGGAGTACATCCCCTCGGGGAAGTGGGGGGAGCGGGCCAGGAGCATCTCCTCCCCCCGCTCCACCAGCACGATCACCGCCGGCGCCAGCCGCGGAAAGTGGAGGTGCCCGCAGCGCGGGCACTCCATGGCCTCGTGCTCCGCGTGGCGGCGGGTGGCGGCGCCGCACCGGGAGCAGAAGCCGTGGGTCCGGAGCCACAGGAGCTTCTGGTACGCGGCGCCGGCGGCGTCGAAGAGCCCCTGGGGCAGGTGGGCGTGGAGGCCTCGCAGCCCCGCGAGCCGGAAGCCCGGGGGCGCCTCCAGCCCCTCGGGGAGGTCGTAGGCGCGGCACGGCGCCCCCTCCGCCGCGGGGAGCCGCACCTCGGCGTCCCGGAGCATCTCGGCGTCGGCCTCCAGCGCGGCGGCGAGCTCGGCCACACGGGGCACGTGGAGGTCCTCCCCCTCCTCCCGGACCAGGAGGCGATCGCCGGAGAAGGCCAGCCCCCAGGCCCGTCCCGGCTCGGGCCCGTCCGTCCCGGCGCCCGGACCCGCCCCTTCGGCACCCGGGAGCGTCACCGCGACCCCCTCCGGTCCAGCACCAGCGAGCCGTGGCAATCCGGGCAGCTCAGCCACACCCGGTCCCGGACGTAGGAGACGTCGGGCCGGGGTGGGATGGCGCGCCGGTCCATGGGCACCCGGCAGCTGGGGCAGCGCACGACCTCGCCGGCGCGGAAGGCCCGCTCGATGGCGCGGGCCTCGCCTGCGGAGTAGCGACGGGGCATGGATCCTCAACGGGCGGACGGGGTGGGGTGTCTTCTAAGACTGCGGGGGAGCGTTCCGTCGAACAACGGTCCCCCCCGGCCCCGCCCGACCAGCCGGCACCCGGTCCGTCCCGCCGCCATCACCCCACACCGGTAGCCCATAGATGCTTCAGTCGATCCTCCCCCTGGCGCTCGTCGCCACCCTCGCCGGTCCGATCCAGGACCGGACGTCGCTGGAGGGGGGCGCCGCCGCCGTCGGCGCGGTTCCGCCGGATTCCGAGTACGACGGCTCCGCCGGGCAGCTGCGGGTCCAGACGCCCGCGCTCGCCGAGGCGGGGATCCGGGTGGACGGGGTGCTGGACGAGCCGGCCTGGGAGCGGGCCGCGCTGCTGCACGCGTTCACCCAGTACGAGCCGTCGGAGGGCGTGGCGGCCTTCCGTCCGACCCGCGTCCGGGTCTTCGTGGACGACGACGCCATCTACTTCGCCATCCTCGCCGAGGACGATCCGGCGGGCATCCGGGCCACCCTGGGCGAGCGGGACAGCTTCACCCGGTCCGACGACTACGTCCGGATCATGCTGGACACCTTCGACGACCAGCGCCGCGCCTACGTCTTCAGCGTGAACCCCCTGGGCGTCCAGCACGACGGGATCTGGAACGACGGCGGGAGCTCGGGGCGTCGGGGCGGCTTCGGTCCCCCCATCGACGACAACCCCGACTTCCTCTGGGAGTCCGACGCGCGGATGACGCCCGAGGGCTACCAGGTCGAGGTGAAGATCCCCTTCAAGAGCCTCCGCTTCCCCGAGGTGCCGGTGCAGCAGTGGGGCATCCAGGTGGCCCGCCGCATCCAGCGGAACGGCTACCAGAGCTCGTGGGCGCCCCTCACCTCGAACTCCGCCAGCCAGCTCACCCAGTTCGGGAAGCTCGCCGGGCTGCGGGACCTGGACCCGGGGATGTTCATGGAGATCAACCCCGTCCTCACCGGGAACCGCTTCGGCGCCGAGGGCGAGGACGGGGTCTTCGGCCACGACGACCCCGACGCCGACTTCGGGCTGAACTTCACGTACGGGCTCACGTCGAACCTGACGCTGGACGCCACGTACAACCCGGACTTCAGCCAGGTCGAGGCCGACGCCGGCCAGATCTCGGTGAACGAGCGGTTCGCCCAGTTCTTCCCGGAGAAGCGGCCCTTCTTCCTGGAGGGCACCGAGATCTTCGGGATGCCCAAGCAGCTCGTCTACACGCGCTCCATCCAGAACCCGGTGGGAGGCGCCAAGCTCACCGGGAAGGTCGGCTCGTTCCAGATGGGGTACATCGGCGCCGTGGACGAGGGCTTCGACGCCGACGGGCCCAACACCCTGGTCAACCTCTTCCGCCTGCGGAAGGACGTGGGCGGGTCCTCCACGCTGGGCGCGGTCTACACCGACCGCACCGTGGCGTCCGACGACTTCAACCGGGTGGCCGGCGCGGACGCCCGGCTGGTCTTCGCCGACCGCTACACCGTGACCCTCATGGGCGCGGCGAGCCTCACCGAGCGGCCCGACGACCTGGGCGAGTCCCTCGCGGGCCAGCTCCTGTCGGCCCGCATCGAGCGGGCGGGGCGGACCTTCTCCTTCAACGCCGAGCTCGAGGACACCGACGAGGACTTCGAGGCGGGGAGCGGCTTCTTCCGGCGCGTCGGAGACACCCAGCTCTCCTCCCGGGCGAACTACAGCTGGTTCGGCCGCCGGGGCGGCCTGGTGGAGTCGGTGAGCCCGTCCCTGGAGTTCCGGGGGTGGTGGGACCACGACGACTTCTGGGCCGGCGCGGGCCTCCAGGAGGCGCAGGTGCAGGCCGGGTGGCGCCTCAGCTTCCGCAACAACATCACCTTCTGGGGGAACCACCAGCGCGAGTTCTACTCCTACGGCCCCGAGGCCTACGAGGGGCTGTTCGTGCGCACCAGCGACGAGCAGTACCTCCCCTTCCGTCCGGACCAGGACCAGTTCGGCAACCTGGGCTCCACGACCCTCAGCGTCTGGCTGAGCAACTGGCAGCGGGTGCGCGGGAACGTGCGGATGACCTTCTCGGACACCCCGCTCTTCGACCGGCGCCTCGGCGTTCCCACGGAGCTGGCCAGCTCCGTGAACGTGGACGGGAGCATGACGCTGTACCTGACCCAGGCGTTCCAGACCGAGATCGGCCTGCGGCACACGAGCCTGACCCGGGAGGACGGCAGGGAGTACTCCACCGCGACCATCCCCCGGATCCGCGCCCAGTACCAGTTCTCCCGGGCCCTCTTCGTCCGGGGCATCTTCGAGTACGCCAGCCAGGAGCGCGGCGCGCTCCTGGACCCGGCCACGGGCCTCCCCCTGTACGGGTGCGCGAACGGCGCCTGCTCCCTCCGGGACGGCTCCGACGACCACGACTTCCACGTCGAGGGCCTGGTGACGTACGAGCCCTCGCCGGGGACGGTGTTCTACGTGGGTTACACGCGGGACATGCGGGACACCCGGGCCTTCCGCTTCCGGGACGTCGAGCCGGTGGCCGACGGGCTCTTCGTGAAGCTCAGCTACCGGTTCCGCTTCTAGGGGTGCGTCCGCGCACGGGGCGGGCGGTTCCAGGGGCGTCCGGGGAACCGTTGCCACCCCGCCGCGGCCGGCGTTAAGGTACGGGCGCTCAAAACCCATTCCGAGGCAGGAACCGCGTGGCCAAAGAAGCGATCGAACTCGAAGGAACGGTCAACGAGGTGCTCCCCAACGCGACGTTCCGGGTCGAGTTGGAGAACGGGCACGAAGTGCTGGCCTACCTCTCCGGGAAGATGCGCCAGAACTACATCCGGGTGCTGGAAGGTGACCGGGTGAAGGTGGAGCTCTCCCCGTACGACCTCAGCCGCGGCCGCGTCACCTACCGCTACAAGTAGCGCGGCCGCCGCCCCGGGGCCCCCCTTCCCGACCCTGCGCCCGCACCGGGCGCGCCTCCGCCCGCGTCCGCTCGGGCACGCCGCTCGGGCCCGTCCGTTCCGCGCGGCCCACCGGGCCATGGAGAAGCCCTCCCCGCCCGGGGATCTTCCGGGCATGCCGCCCGATCCCTCCCCCTCCGGTCTCCTCGGCCCCAGCGATGCCATGCGCGCGCTCCGGGCCTTCGTGCGCCGCGCCGGGGAGGTCGACGTCCCGGTCCTCCTCCTGGGCGAGACGGGCACCGGCAAGTCCCTGGCCGCCCGGGCCATCCACGCCCAGAGCCGGCGGGCCGGCGCGTCCTTCCTGGTGGTGAACTGCGCCGGGATCCCCGAGAGCCTCTTCGAGAGCGAGCTCTTCGGCCACGAGCGGGGCGCCTTCACCGGGGCCCACGAGTCCCGGCCGGGACTCGTGGAGGCCGCCGCCGGAGGAACGCTCTTCCTGGACGAGGTGGGCGAGCTGCCTCCGTCCCAGCAGGGGAAGCTCCTCACCGTGCTCGAGGACAAGGAGGTGCGGGCCGTGGGCGCCACCGAGGCCCGTCCCGTGGACGTGCGGATCCTCGCGGGGACGGGGCGGGAGATGGCCGAGGCCCTCCGTGAGGGCGCCTTCCGCCGGGACCTCTACCACCGGCTCGGCGTCCTCCAGCACCGGATCCCGCCCCTCCGGGAGCGCCCCGAGGACGCCCTCTACCTGGCGGTGCGGCTCCTCCGGCGCCTGGCCCGGCGGTACGGGCGCCCGGACACGGCGCTCTCCGAGGAGGCGCGGACGCTCGTGCGCACCCACCCGTGGCCCGGGAACGTCCGGCAGCTCGCCCACGCCCTGGAGGCCGCGGTCATCCTGGGGGAGGGCGGGCTGGTGTCGGCGGAGGAGCTGGAGCGGGTGGCCGGCCCCGGCGGCCGCGCCGCGGCCTGAGCCCTCCGCCCCGCCACTCCACCACCGCCAGCCCCGCCCCCCCGGCCAGGAGCGGATGCAGGAGGGCCCGCGCCCACGCTCCGGCCCCGGGCGGGGCGCCCGCCCCGTCGAGCCAGAGCGCCACCGCCCGGGCCTCCAGCGCGGGGAGGCGGACGGCGGCCAGCCAGGGGGCCCACGCCCCGAGGCGCTCGGGCGCGACGACCGCGTCCACGCCGAGCCCGCCCAGGATCACCAGGAGGACCACCGTGAGGGCCGCGTCCCCGCGGAGCCCCAGACTCGACACCGCGAAGCCCAGCGCCACCACGAAGACGTCGGTGGCCGCCAGCGCCCAGATCCGCCCCACCGTGGGGACGCTCCACGCCGCCCCCCACGCCACCTGGGCGGCCACCGCCGTGCCGTGCCCGACCAGGACGAGCGCGAGCACCGCGCCGAGGCGCCCCGCGTAGCGCGCCGCCGGGCGCCCGGGCTCCTGGAGCCAGAGCGCGAAGGCCCCGCCCCGGACGTCGGCCGACACCACCCCGTGGGTCAGGACCAGGGCCAGGGCGAGCCCGGGGAGCGCGAGCCCCACCCCCGGCTCGTCCACCCCCGACGGGAGGGACCGCGCCCAGAGCGCGGCGGCGCCGGCGGCGCCCGCCGCCCACGCTCCGCGGGCCCGCGCCAGGGCCCGCCCGTCCAGGAGGAGGCCCCGGCCCCACGCGCCGCCCGCGGCCCTCACGGGCCCGCCGCCCGCACCGCCTCCGCGAAGGCCGGCGCCGTCCCACCCCTCCGCTCCACCGTCGTGGCCCGCCCGCCCGGGGCCAGCGCCACCGCCCGGTCCGCGACCCGACCCACCTCCAGCATCTCGTGGGAGGAGAGCACCACCGTGGCGCCCCCGGCGGCCCGGGCCACGAGGAGGCGGGCCAGCGCCTCCCGCGCGGCGGGGTCCAGCCCGCTCCAGGGCTCGTCCAGGAGGAGGAGGCCCCGGCCCGCGTCCAGGGCGCGGGCCAGGAGGACGGCCCGGGCCTGACCCCGGGAGAGGGCCTCCACGGGCCGTCGGAGCAGCCCGGGCGGCACGAGGACGGACGCGGCGGGGCCCGGCCCCTCCCCCGGGTCCGCCCGGGAGGCGGCGAGGAGCGCGCCCACCGTCCACCCGGGCAGGCGGACCCCCTCCTCCGGGAGGAAGCCCACGCCGTGGCGGCGGCGGTGCTCCGCCGGCGCGAGCCCTCCCACCGTGACCCGACCGGCCACCGGGCGTGCCAGGCCGAGGAGGAGGCGGAGGGTCGTGGTCTTCCCGACCCCGTTGGGCCCCACCAGCGCCGTGATCCGTCCCGGCGGCGCCTCCCACGTGGTGGCCCGGAGCACGGGTCGCGCCCGCGCCCACGGCCCGTACCCGGCCCGCACCTCCCGCAGCGACAGGCGGGGGCCGTCGGTCACCGGGGCCATCCGGGCCCGGCGGTGGCGGTGGGGACGCCGTCGGGGTCGCCGCCCCGGGGCAGCGGCAGCTCCGCCGCGGCCAGGTCGGCCAGGGAGACGCCCTGGACGCCGGTGTGCACCAGGAGCACGCGCCCGCCCGAGGCGTGGGCCGTCACGAAGGGGGGGAGGGTCCACCCGTCCGAGCCGGCGCCCATGCGCACCAGCCGCCACCCCTGGACGCCCACGGGGCGCCGCGCGAGGAGCGCTCCGTCTCCGCCGGGGAGGAGGGCGTCGTACCACGGGAGGGCGTCGGGCACCGCCACCCGGACGCCGGCCGCGCGGGCCCGGCGGCGCAGCGGTCCCTCCAGGTCGGCGCGGATCCGGTCGGGGAGGGGGACGGGCAGCCCCACGAGGCACCGGCGGCCCCGGGGCTCCCCGTCGTCGGGCCCCAGGAGCTCCGCGCAGGGGGTGCTTCCGTCCCCCCACGCCAGGAGCCCGTCCACCACGGCCAGGGAGGGAGCGTCCAGCGTCCACGCTCCGTCTCCCGGGGCGGGACGGTCCACCAGGTGGCGCACCGCCTCCCCGGGACCCACCTCCAGGAGGACGAAGCGTCGGGTGCCCCCCGCGAAGCACACGGCGGCCAGGTAGAGGCGCCCGCCCAGGGAGGCCGCCTCCCGGATGTCGGGGAGGCCGCACCCGGGATCGCGGACCCCGCGCCGATCCAGGAAGGCGCCGGTGCGGTCGAAGCGGTCCACGATCCCGCCGGCGGAGAGGACCTGGAAGCCGCCCTCGGGTCCGGTGGTCAGGTGCCGGGGAGCGCGGAGCTCCCCGGGGCCGTCCCCCCGGGACCCCACGCTCCGGACGCGCCCGGGCGCGTCCACCAGGTGGATCCGGGCCTCCATGCCGTCGAGGAGGACCCACCGCTCGCCGGTCCACACGGCGTCGTCCACCGCCAGGACCCCGGGGGCGGGCCACCAGGCGGGGGCGCCGGCCGGGAGCGCGGGGGGCGGTCCGGGCGCGCCGCCGTCGTCGGTCGCGCGGGCCCGCGGCTCGGCGTCGGCGCACGCCAGGGCGAGCGCCGTCCAGCCGAGGACGGCCAGGCGGAGGGGGGACGGGGCGGGGCGCCCGGGGCGGGTCGTGAGCATGGGTTCACCTCCGGAAGGGAAGATCCACGGGGGCCGTGCGGCGGGACATGGCTGGATGGGACGCGCCGACCCCGGGGCGGCGCCCCGGGACCGGCGCCCGCCTCATCCGCCCAGGACCGTCCGTCCGGCGGCGAACACCCCGCTGCTCACGAAGCAGCCGATGTTGTCGATGTTGTTGGCGAAGGAGCACCCCATGGCGCCCCAGAAGCCCGGGTTGCGCCGGCGGCACTGCCAGTACGCGTCCTCCGAGTCCTTCACGCACTGGACGAAGTTCTCGACCAGCGTGCACTTCCGTACGTCGCCGTTGAGGCTCATCCGCTCGCAGGCGGCGGCGCCGTCGGGGTGGGTCGCCAGGGAGAGGACGGCCAGGAGGGCCAGGACGGCCCCGAGGATTCCGAGCCGGATCCCCCGGCCCGTGGTGGTGGTGCGCTGCATGGTTCCTGCCTCCGTTCCACGGGAGGGTCCCGGACGCGGGCCGCCCGGGCGTCGGGAGCGGCCCGGGGCCGCGCCGACGTGGCGGGGCAGGAAGGCCAGGGGCGTACCGGAGGAGGAGGGCGGGACGGGGGAATGGGCGGACGGGTGAAACCGCCGTCGGGGCGCGGCCGTAGGGCCCCTCGACCCACGACACGGACACCACGGAGGTGGCGGATGAAGGGCTTTGCGATGTTGACCATGGGCGGCGTGATGGGGTTCGTCGTCCTCAAGCTGATGGCGGCGCTCCTCCTCCCGGTCCTGGGACTCCTCTTCGGGCTCGTGGCCATGGCGGTGAAGCTGGCCCTGGTGGCGGCCGTCGTCTTCTTCGTCGTCACGCTGCTGCGGCGGAGGAAGGAGGCGCGTCCGGCCTGATCCGGACGCGGACGCGTCGGGCGGGCACGGCCCCCTGGAACGCGAACGGCCCCCGACGCCGGTGGAGGCGTCGGGGGCCGTGGTGCGTCCGGCGGCGGCGGAGGGCTACGGAGCCAGGTACGCCCGGAGCCGGTCGATCTGCTCCTCCTGGCCCAGGACGATCACCTCGTCGCCGGCCTCGAGGGAGCTGGTGGCGACGGGGTTGAACACGAAGCCGTGCCCGGGCCCGTCTCCCTTCCGGAGGGCGATGACGATGAGGCCGGTCTCCTGGGGGATGCGGGCCTCCGCCAGCGTCTTCCCCGCCACCGGGGAGCCCTTCTCGATGGTCGACTGCTCCATGCGCAGGCTCAGGTCGGAGGAGCGGGTGGCGACGTCGAGGAACGAGACCACCGACGGCCGAAGGAGCACGGAGGCCATCCGGATGGCGCTGCTCACGTTGGGGCTGACGACGTGGTCGGCGCCCGCCCGGTAGAGCTTGTCCATGGTCTCCTCCTCGTAGGCGCGGGCGACGATTCGCACCGTAGCCGCCAGGTCCCGGGCGGAGAGGCAGACGAAGAGGTTGTCGGTGTCGGCGCTGAGGCACGTCACCAGGCCGTGGGCCTCCAGGATGCCCGCGTCGAGGAGGACCTGGTCGTGGGTGGCGTCCCCCTCCAGGACCAGCGCCTCCGGGAGGATCTCCCGGATCTCCTCGATGCGCGCCGGGTCCCGCTCGATGACGAGCCAGTCCCCGGTGAGGGTGTCCAGCTCCTGGGCCACCTGGCGGCCGGTGCGCCCGGCCCCGCAGATGATGACGTGGTCCTGGAGGTCCTTGATGGCCTTCATGTTACGGCGCCTCCGCAGCGCGTCGGTGAGGTCGAGCTCCACGATGAACGAGGTGATCAGGGCGAACCACACGCCCATCCAGCTGATCCCCCCCAGGAGGAGCGCCATGGTGAACGTCCGCCCGCCCGGCGTGAGGGGAAACACCTCCTGGTATCCCACCGCGGTCAGCGTGATGACCGTCATGTACAGCGCGTCCGCGAAGGGCGGGTCCTGAACCAGGACGTACCCGACGGTCCCCACCACGATGAGCAGGAGGAGGGCCACCAGGGCCCAGAGGAAGCGCTTGAAGAAGACGTTCACGTGCGCGCAGGATACCGGCTTGACCGGGGGTCCGGGCCCGGTCGTGGATGGGGGGGACGTCGACGCGGAAGCTACCGTCTGGGAGGTCGAGGGGCCAAGGTTCGCCGGGCCTGTCGGCCAACTCGTCCCTTGACGCCTCCGGGGGGTGCCTCTAACATGGACCTATCACATCAGCGGGCCCCGAAACTACTTGATTCTTGCGGCTTTTCCGGTGTTCGGGCCCGTCCCGGAGATCCCTCCGACCAGGTCCGCGCGAGAGCGCGATCCTACCATCCCCGTACCAGCCATAGGAGCTGCCAGATGAACAAGTCCGACCTCGTGGACGCCCTCGCCGACGAGACCGGGATGACCAAGGCCGATGCCGGCCGGGCCATCGATGCCCTCTTCGACACGGACAGCGGCATCATCGCCAAGGCGCTGCAGAACGACGATCGCGTCCAGATCACCGGCTTCGGCACGTTCGAGGCGAAGCACCGCAAGGCGCGCACGGGTCGGAACCCGCGCACGGGTGAGACGATCAAGATCGCCGCGACGATGACGCCTGGCTTCCGCGCCGGTAAGGGCCTCAAGGACGCCCTCAAGAGCTAAGCTCGACTCCTCCTCCCCGGCGCCCGCGGCCCGCCCGCGGGCCGGCCGGAGACGAGCGAAGGCCGCATCGCCCCTCGGGGCGATGCGGCCTTCGTGCGTTCGGGGCGGGTCCGGCCCGGAGGGGCCGTCGCCCTACCGCCCGCCGCGGCCTCCGCCGCCCCGGCTCCGACCACCTCCGCCGCCTCCGCCGCCCCGGCCCCCGCCACCACCGCGGGGTCCCCGGTCCACGTCGGCGCGCACGGCGCGCCCCTTGATGGTGGTGCCGTTGATGGAGCGCATGACCTTCTGGGCCACGTCGTCCCGGATGTCCACCAGGGTGTAGCTGTCGTTGATGTCGATCTTCCCCACGGCCTCGCCGTCGACGCCGGCCTCCCCGGTGATGGCGCCCACCAGGTCCCCGGGCTTCAGCCCGTCCCGGTCGCCCACGCTGAGGAAGAGCCGGACGAACGCCGGGGGCTTGGCGGCCCCCGCGGTGCCGGCGGCGGCCTCGCCCACCGGGGGCGCGGCGGGGAGCTTCTTGCGCAGGAGCGCGGTGGCGGCGGCGGCCACCTGCACCGGGTCGTGCTCCCGGAAGAGGGGCTCGAGCACCAGGGCGTAGGCCGCCACGTCCTCCTCCTCCACGGCGCGGGAGAGGCGCTGACGCAGCGCCTCCAGGTCCCCGCCGCCGGGGCGCGCCCGCTCCGGCATGGGCATGGGCGCCACCTCGTAGCCCGTGCGTCGCGCCACGTCCCGGAGGTGGGGGATCTCCCGGGGCAGCAGGACGACCACGCCGTGGTCGGCGATGGCGTGCCGCCGGTCGAGCTGGTCCGGCCCCACCGGGGCGTCGCAGCTCACGACCATGAGGTCCTCGGTGCCCGCGGCGGCCTCCCGGGCCTCGAGCGCGTCGACGCCGACCCACACCGGGACGCTCTCGTCTCCCGGCGCGCCGGCGGCGTAGCCCCGCAGCGTGAGGTAGTCCGCCACGTCGGCGGCGCGGTCCTCGCTCCGGGTGAAGACGAGCACGTGGCGCGCGCCGTCGGCCAGGAGCTCGGCCACCGTGGCGAGCACGCCCTCCTCCCGGGGCTCGGGCACCACGCGGAAGCGCAGGTCCCCGCGGTGGGGGCCCTTCTCCGGCGGCGACCCGTCGGCGGGGCGCGGCGGCACCGTCGTGGCCCGGCGCACGTGCCGCTCCACGAAGTCCGTCACGGCGTCGGTGACCGGGAGGGCGGTGACCACCCGCTGCCCGTCCTTGGGGAGGTGCCCCACGACCCGCTCCACGCCCTCCATGAGGCCCAGCGCCTCGAGCTTCTCGGCCTGGGCCACCACCAGCGCCTCCACCTCGCCCAGGGGGAGGGAGCCCCCCTCGGCGGCGGCGAGGACGTCGCCCACGGTGCCCAGCACGACGGTGGCGCGCTCGGGGAAGACCCAGGGCGAGCCCAGGGCGGCCACGCCGTGGCCGGTGGCCCCGGCCAGCCGCGCCAGCGACTCGGCCAGGCGGTCGGCGATGGCCGCGGTGGGCGTCAGCACCAGCGCCCGGGGCGAGGCCTCGGGCTCGAGGCGGTCCAGGAGCGCGGCGCCCCAGGCCACCATGGTCCCGGAGCCGGGGCCGGCGGCCAGGACCAGGTTGTTGCCCCGGCGGAGGACGGGGATGGCGTCCTCCTGGAGGGGCGTGGGGTGCTCGATGCCCTCCGCCAGGAGGGCCTCCACCAGCGTCGGGGCGAGGCCCAGCTCGTCGAAGGAGCTCACGTGGTGCGCGGCGGCACGCCGGCCCCCGTGGGCTCGCCGGAGCCCCGTCCGCCCTTGTCGCCGGGCTCGTACGGGAGGGCGTTCAGGAACTTCTGGATCTCGTAGTCCACCCGGGACGTGCGCAGCCGGTCCGTGGACGCCACGACGTCGGTGTACGGGCCGTGCCGGTGCACCGACAGGGTCACGGTGCCCTCGGCACCCGTGTAGGTGGCGCCGTGGGCCGACTCCTTGGTCCGCGAGAGCCCCACCATGTCGGGCAGCAGCTCCTCGGCCTTCTGGAGCACGGTGGAGGGGGGCAGTGCGGTCTTTCGCTGGTATCCGGCCATCTTCGCTCGCTCTGGAACGGGTGTCTCAGGGGATCAGTAAGGTGCGTAGCGCGTCGCGGTCATGGAAGCCCTCCACCAGGCGGCTTCCGGTCCAGAGCGCCGGCGGAGCGGAGGCTCCGAGCGCCCGGGACTCGGCCGCCGACTCCACCACGGCGGCGGCGTGGCGGTCCACGTCCAGGACCGCCTTGGTCCGCGTCCGGTCCAGCCCGAGCCCCGTGGCGAGCTCCACCAGGACGTCCACGCGGCCCACGTCCCGGCCCTCCACGTGGACGGCCTCGAGGAGGGCGGCGCGCACCTCCGCCTCCCGCTCCACCTCGCGCGCGTGAAGGAGCAGCTCGTGGGCCTTCCGGGACCAGGGGACGAAGCCGGGGTCCGCCAGCGTCACGCCGCGGTCGGCGGCCAGCTCGGCCGCGGTCTCCCAACGCGCCCGCCACGCCGGATCGTCCGGGTCCAGGAGCTCCGCCGGCGGGGGGCGCAGCTCCAGCCACCCCCGGGCCACGGGGTCCATCCCGTCGGCCTCCAGGGCGCGCAGCTCCCCCTCCATCACGAAGGAGAGCGGGTCGACGACGTCGAGCCAGAGGTGGGGGGCGGGAGGGGTCATGGAAGCTTGAAGGTCGCGGGAGCCGGGGGGCCGTGGAAGCCCCGGATCGTCCTTGCTCCCGTTCGGTACCTCCCCGATATTCCGAGCCCCTGAAATTCCGGAAGAGGCCAACCATGTCGCGCAGCGAGAACATCGAGAAGCTCAAGCCCTCGGCCACCATCGCCGTGAGCACCCGGGCCAAGGAGCTCGCAGCCCAGGGGCGCGACATCATCAACCTGGGAGCCGGGGAGCCCGACTTCGACACGCCGGACTTCATCGCCGACGCGGCGGTGGAGGGCATCCGGGCGGGGCGCACGCGGTACACGCCGCCCGCCGGGCTCCCGGAGCTCCGGCGCGCCATCGCCGGACACCTCTCGGAGCGGGCCGGCCGGACCGTGGACCCCGAGGGGATCATGGTGACCGCCGGCGCCAAGCAGGCGCTGTTCAACGCCCTGTTCTGCCTCTTCGGGCCCGGGGACGAGGTCCTGGTGGCCGGGCCCTACTGGACCAGCTACCCGGCGCTGGTGGAGCTGGCCCGGGCCGAGCCGGTGACGGTCATGGGCGACCCGGGCGACGACTTCAAGATCACCCCGGCGCTCCTGGAGGAGCACGCCACGGAGCGCACCCGGGGCCTCATGCTCAACACCCCGTGCAACCCCACGGGCGCCGTGTACTCCCTGGAGGAGCTCCGGGCGCTGGCGGAGTGGGCCCGGGACCGGGGCGTGTGGCTGATCTGCGACGAGATCTACGCCAACATCTACCACGAGGACGACCGGGAGGTGGCGCCGGGGCTCCTGGACCTCCCCGAGGAGAGCCTCGGGGACTGGATCCTCGTGGACGGCGCGTCCAAGAGCTACGCGATGACCGGGTGGCGGATCGGCTTCTCGCTGGCGCCGGCCGACCTGACGAAGACCTTCTCGGCCCTCCAGAGCCAGGTCACCTCCAACGCCGCCACGCCCTCGCAGGTGGCCGCGCTGGCCGCCTTCGGCGAGAGCGCCCAGGCCCGCCGCTCCATCGCCCACATGGGCGAGGCGTTCCGCCGCCGGCGGGACCTGGTGGTCGGCCGCTTCCGGGAGCTGCTCCCCGAGGTGGAGTTCGTCCACCCCGCGGGCGCGTTCTACCTCTTCTTCCGCGTGGACGGGCTCTTCGACGACGAGGTGGGCTCCGCCACCGAGTGGTGCACCCGCATGCTCGAGGAGACCGGCGTCGCGCTGGTGCCCGGCGCGGCCTTCGGAGACGACCGGTGGGTCCGCATGAGCTACGCGTCGGCGGACGACGTCCTGGAGGAGGCCATCCGGCGGCTGGCCCAGGCGGTCCGGGCCGAAGAGGTGGTGGGATGAGCTCCGACGGCTCCGGCCCTCCCCGCTCCGAGCTGGAGCAGTACGCCACGGACCTCTTCGTCCGGGAGGACCCCCTCCTGGCCGAGCTCCGCGCCGAGCTCGAGGCCCGGGGCTTCCCCCAGATCCAGGTGCCGGCCCGCACCGGGCTGCTCCTCTCCATCCTCGTCCGGGCCTGCGGCGCCCGCCGGGTGCTGGAGGTGGGCGCGCTGGGCGGCTACTCGGCGCTCTGGATGGCGTCCGCGCTCCCCGGGAACGGTCGCCTGGTGACGCTGGAGAAGGAGGAGGCCCACGCCGAGCTGGCCCGCGAGTTCATCGAGCGCGCCGGCCGCTCCGAGGTCATCGAGGTCCTGGTGGGGAACGCCCAGGACCTCCTCCCCGGCATGGACGACGAGGGGCGCTGGGACGTGGTCTTCCTGGACGCCGACAAGGAGCGCTACGGCTTCTACCTCAAGCACGCCGAGCGGCTGCTGCGCCCCGGCGGCCTCCTCCTGGCCGACAACGTCTTCTGGCAGGGCCGGATCCTGGACGACGCCGGCGAGGCCGACGAGGCCACCCGGGCCCTCCAGGAGTTCAACCGGACCCTGGCCGGCCATCCCTCCTTCGACGCCACGATCCTGCCGGTGGGCGACGGCGTCGCGGTGGGCGTCCGCCGCTAGCTGGTCGGGGCGCCGCCCCGCCCTCGCCTGGCGGGCCCTCCGCCCGCCTCACGCCGCCCGCGTCACCGTGCGGGCCGCCTCCAGCGTCCGCCCCACGTACCCCGAGCCGAAGAGGCTCACGTGGACCAGCAGGTAGTAGAGCTGGTAGAGCGCCCTCCGGTGGTCCCGGTACGCCTCCGCAACCGGGGCGACCTCGTCGTAGGCGCGGTAGAAGGCGTCGCCGAAGCCGCCGAAGAGCTCGGTCATGGCCAGGTCCACCTCCCCGTGGCCCCGGTAGACGGCGGGGTCCACCAGCACGGGCCGTCCCTCGGCGTCGGCGTAGGCGTTCCCGCTCCAGAGGTCCCCGTGGAGGAGGTGGGGCCCCGGATCGTCCACGCCGTCCAGGAGGGGGACGGTCGCGTCCAGGACCCGGTCCAGCGCCTCGCCCCCGGCGCCGCGCAGGTGCCCCCGGCGCCGTGCCTCCTCGAGCTGGGGGAGGAGGCGCCGGTCCCGCCAGAAGACGCCCCACGACTCGGCCGGCGCGTTCTCCTGGGGCAGGGAGCCGATCCAGTTGTCCCCGTCCCACCCGAAGCCGTCCTCCGGGGCCGCGGCCCGGTGGAGCCTGGCGAGGCCGCGTCCCAGCTCGGCGTCGTGGTCCGGGCCCGGAGCCCCGGGCTCGATCCACTCCATGAGCAGCCAGGCCGGCTCGCCCTCGCCCCCGCCCCGGTCCAGGGGACGGGGCACCCGGAGGACGCCCGGGGCGGCCAGGGCCTCCAGCCCGTCGGCCTCCGCCGCGAACATCCCGGCGGGAGCCCGGGCGTTCCACTTCAGGAAGAAGGAGGCGCCGTCGGCGGCCTCGGCCCGGGCGCCGTGGTTGATGCACCCCCCGGAGACGGGGCGCAGCCCCGCCAGGCCTCCGTGCCCCCGGGCCTCCAGCGCGGCGTCCACCCCCCGGCGGACCGGGGCCGGGGCGGCGGAGGACACCCGCGCCTCAGCGGGTGCCGGCGGTCTCGGTCACGCGGGCCAGAAGGCCCTCGCAGGAGCGACGCACCATCTCGTAGACGGTGTCGAACCCGCCGGGACCCCCGTAGTAGGGGTCGGGGACCTCGTCCCCGTCGCCCTCGTGGTCGAAGTCCCGGAGGAGGTGGATGTCCTTCTCCCCGCCCCGGGCGTCCCGCATCCGCTCCAGCGTCCGCTGGTTGTCCCGGTCCATGACCACCACGTAGTCGAAGCGGTCCAGGTCCTCGGGCGCGATCTGGCGAGCCCGGGACTCCAGGGTGATGCCGTGCTTCTCGGCCACGGCCACGGAGCGCTCGTCCGGTGCCTCGCCCACGTGCCACGAGCCGGTGCCCGCGGACTCGATCACGAAGCGGTCGGCCAGGCCCCGCTCGCGCACGAGGTGCTGGAAGACGCCCTCGGCCAGGGGGGAGCGGCAGATGTTGCCGAGGCACACGAACAGGATGGAGGTCGGCTCGTCGTCGGTGATGGAGGCGTCCATGGGGTCCCTTTTCTGGCGGGTTTGGGGACGGTCGGGGTCGGGTGGGGCCGGTCCGGGTCGGCGCGGGCTGTCTGCGCCATGCAAGACTCGTGCGCGTGGGAGCTTCCCGGGGGGACCGGACCGATCGGCACGAAGCTGGGCCCGCCCTACACCGTTGGCAAGAAACCTCGTTACCTTTGCGCGTCCCCACCGCGGGGACCGCGATCGCCTGCCCACGTTCGGCAGGCCCGAGATTCGAGCCCGGTCGGGCACTCCCGCCCGCCAACGAAGGAGCCGTACGTGGAGTCCAAGACGTTCCGTGATCTGAACCTGTCCGACGATCGCCTCGCCGCCATCGAGGCCATGGGGTGGACCGAGCCCACCCCCATCCAGCACCAGGCGATCCCCCCCGGCCTCGAGGGCACCGACGTGGTCGGGATCGCCCAGACCGGGACGGGGAAGACCGCCGCCTTCATGATCCCCGCCCTGGAGCGCCTCAAGGTGGGCGGCGGCCTGCAGGTGCTGGTGCTCTGCCCCACCCGGGAGCTGGCCCAGCAGGTGGCCGAGGACACGGCCTCCCTCTCCAAGGGGACGTCGGTGAAGGTCGAGGCCATCTACGGCGGCGTGGGCTACGGGCCCCAGATCGAGGCCCTGGAGCAGGGCTTCGAGGTGATCGTGGCCACGCCCGGGCGCTTCATCGACCACATGCAGTCGGGTCGCGTGGACCTCTCCGGCGTGACCTACCTGGTCCTGGACGAAGCGGACCGCATGCTGGACATGGGCTTCCGCCCGCAGATCGAAGAGGTCCTGCGGAAGATGCCCCACAAGCGCCAGACCATGCTCTTCAGCGCCACCATGCCCAACGGCGTCCACGACCTGGCGCTCCGGATCAGCGACGAGGCGGTCTGGATCGAGGCCACCCCGGCGGGCACCACCGCCGAGGGCGTCGAGGAGATCTTCTACTCGGTGAAGCCGGAGAAGAAGCCGGACCTCCTCCTGCACCTCCTGGGGCAGGACCACTGGGACCAGGTCCTGATCTTCACGCGCACCAAGGCCGGCGCCAACGTCCTGGAGTCGAGGCTCCAGCGCGAGGGCGTCAGCGCGGACGTCATGCACTCGGACCGCCAGATGAAGCAGCGGACCCGCGCGCTGGACCGGTTCGCCGAAGGCGAGGTCCGGGTGCTGGTGGCCACCGACGTGGCCCAGCGCGGCCTGGACGTCGAGGGCATCAGCCACGTGGTGAACTACGACGTGCCCCGTGACCCGGAGGACTACGTCCACCGCATCGGGCGCACCGGGCGCGCCGGCGCCACCGGCTACGCCGTGACCTTCGTCACCGCCGCCGACCTGGGGTACGTGAAGTCCCTGGAGTACCGGCTCGGCCGCCCCGTGGAGAAGACCCACCTCACGGACTTCGACTACGCGGGCACGCCCCAGACCGAGGAGCGCGCCGCCTCGAAGCGCGGACGGAAGTCCCGCTCCGCCATGGGCATGGGCTCCAAGTCCGCCAAGGAGCTGAGCCCCGAGGAGCTCGAGGCTCTCCTGAACCCCGGAAGCTGACCCTCCCATGATCGTCAAGCGCTACGGCACCACCTACCAGAGCGTCGAGCTCAACTTCGACTCCAAGGCCCTGAGCGAGGTCGGCTTCCGCCGGGACCGGCAGCGGTCGTGGAGCGCCGAGGAGTTCGAGGACGCCTACGAGCGGGTCTCGGTCCACGAGCTCACGGCCGAGGCCGAGGGCCGCGTGCAGGACCACACCGAGCAGGCGCTCCTCGACGACCTCGAGGGCCAGGTGCGGGGCCTCCTCGACGAGCTGGGCGAGGACGAGGTGCTCGTCTTCGAGAACGGGGACTCCGACTATCCCAAGACCCGTCAGAAGACGCGGAACGTGGTGGAGGACGGCGAGAACCTCCTCCACTTCACCTACACCGTCGCTCCGGCGGTGCGCTTCGGGGTCTACCGGGCCCGCTGAGGCCCCCCTCCGCGGGCGCCCCGCCCGCCCTCCGGGCCCTTCCGGCCCGTCTCCCTGTGGGGATTCGCCCCACACTCCGCCGGTGGTCCCTCCCTACATTCCCGGGCCTTCCTTCGCGGTATCATCCTTCAGCGATCGAATGAAGGGGCCGACGCTTTCAGGGAAGGAGAAGGGATTCGCTCCCGCCGACCCGACCGAGGACAGGCCCCGGGGCTGACCGGGAGCTTTGGGCAGGAGTTTCCGGCAGCCCGAATCTGGACGGCGCGGCGAGTCTGTCGGCGGGAGGGTCGCAGGCTCCCGTGCCGGGGTTCGGCGAGGCGAAGACGCCTCGCCGGGCCAGAGCTGCCGACGCTGTTTGAAGGAAGGGCCGCGATCCGACGGGTTCCGAGGAATTCACGCCTCTACCCGCCCCCGCCGGACGTGGTCCGGCCCGCAGGACGCTCCGTTCCGGGGCGTTCGCGGGCCACACCTGAGGGGCCCGAGGCGGCTGAAGCCGAGCCGTCCCGGCGCCCGGAGGAAGGGCAGGGAGTGTCTGTTGCCGGGAGGGTCGCAGGCGCCCCTGTCCGGTCCGGTGAGGCGAGAGCCTCGCCGGGCCTTTTTCTTTTCCCCCCGGGAGCCCACCTTGCGGGCAGAACGCACGACTCCCGAGGAGGAATCATGACCGTACGACCGGTGGACAGCCTGCCCGCCGAAGAGGTGAAGGCCGGCACGGGCACGAAGCGCCAGGTGCTCATCGGCCCCGACCAGGGCCCCAACTTCGCGCTCCGCCGGTTCATCATGGAGCCGGGCGGCGGAATGCCCCTCCACACCAACCAGGTGGAGCACGAGCAGTACGTGCTGCGGGGTCGGGCCCGGGTGCGCATCGGCGAGGAGACCCACGAGGTGAAGGCGGGGGACGTGGTGTACATCCCCGGCGGGACGCCCCACTCCTACGACGCCGAGGGCGACGAGCCCTTCGAGTTCCTCTGCGTGGTGCCCAACGGGCCGGACCGCATCGACCTGGTCGAGGAGTAGCCCTCCCGTCGCCGCAGCAGAAAGGCCGCGCCCCCCGATCCCGGGGGGCGCGGCCTTGGTCGTTCAGGGGGGCCCGAGGCCCCTCAGTGCGCTCCGCCCGGCCAGGGCACCCCGAGATCGCCGGAGCCCTCCCCCATGCCGGTCATGACGAACTTCTGGAGGCGCTTCCCCTCGTAGGTCTCGGTGGTGTAGAGGTTGCCGTGGGAGTCGGTGTCGATGGAGTGGACGGCGAAGAACTGGCCGGGCTGCCGCCCGCCGTCGCCGAACATGGCCAGGACCTCCAGCTCGTCCCGGTCCACGATGTACACGCGCATGTTCTTCCCGTCGGCCACGTACATGAAGCGCTGCCCGGGATCCCTGGAGAAGGCGATGTCCCAGGTGGAGCCGTCGCCCAGCGTCTCCGGGGCGATGACCATCTCGTCCACGAACGAGCCGTCGGTGCGGAAGACCTGGATGCGGTCGTTGGGTCGGTCGCAGACGTAGACGAGCCCGTCGTCCGACGGATCGGCGCAGTGCACCGGGTTCCGGAACTGCTGGGCCGGGGGCGCGTCGGGGTCGTACGGGCCCAGGTCCTCGTCGGAGGGGGCGTTGCCGTAGGCGCCCCAGTACCGCTTGAGCTCGCCGGTGCCCATGTCGATCACCGCCACGCGCTTGTTCCCGTAGCCGTCGGCCACGTAGGCCTCGTTGGCCTCGGGGTCGAAGGAGATCTTGGCCACCCGGCCGAAGTGGTCCTCGGCGTGGGAGTCGACGCCCATCCCGGGCTCGCCGAACTGGGCCAGGAAGGTCCCGTCCCGGCTGAACTTCAGGATGTGCGAGTCCTGGCCGCCGTTCCCGCCGATCCAGATGTTGTCCATGTGGTCGATGGACAGGCCGTGGTTGGACTGGGGCCAGTCGTACTGCTCCGACGGGCCGCCCCACGCGTTCACCAGGTTGCCGTCCGGGTCGAACTCCAGCACCGGCGGGGCCGGCGCGCAGCACTCGCCGGTGGGCGGGTCCTGGGCGGCGCCCACCTCGGTGCGGGCGTTCAGCGACTGGTGGCGGTGGATGACGAAGACGTGGTCCCGGGAGTCCACCCCGACCCCCACCACCGAGCCCATGAGCCAGTGGTTGGGGAGCGGCTTGGGCCAGAAGGGATCGACCTCGAAGATGGGGATGGTGGCCTCGGGGGCCCCGGCGGCGTTCTCCAGCGCCGTGGCGCCCAGACCCAGGCCGGTGACGGCGATCACCAGCACGATCCCGAGGACGAGGTTTCGCTTCGACCGCATGCGCGCGCTCCGATGGAGTGGGACGGGCGCTGCGGGACTTTCCGCCCCGGCGCCTCCGTACGAGAATGCGTCATCCTATGGCCCACCCCACGCTCCCGTCCAGCCGCCGACCGTTCCGCGCGGCGGCGCTCGTCCTCCTCCTCGCCGGCGTCGGCCTGGCGGGGTCCCGGTCCGCCGCGGCCGCCTCGACCACGTCGACGCCCCCGGCCCCGGCGGCGGTCCACGAGGTCCCCGCCGACGTGGCGGTGCAGGCGTACCTGCGGCCCCGGGGCTCCGAGCTCACGACGCTCCTCCGGGTCCCCCTGGAGAGCATGCGGGACGTGGACCTGCCGCTCCGGGACGGAGGCCGCTACCTGGACCTGACCCACCCGGAGCTGGAGGGGCGGCTCCGGGACGCGGCGCGGATCTGGATCGCGGGGTACCTGGCCTTCCGGGAGGACGGGCGGGACCTGGGCGAGGAGCGGGTCGAGGCGGTGCGCCTCTCCCTCCCGTCGGACCGCTCCTTCTCGTCCTGGGAGGGGGCGCGGGCCCACCTGGAGGGGGCCGATCCCGTCCCCCCCGGCACCGACCTCCCGCCGGGGCAGGCGCTCCTGGACGTGCGGCTCTCGGTGCCGGTGCGCGATCCGGGGGCCCGGTTCTCCCTGGAGCCCGCCCTGGCCCACCTCGGCGTGGAGACGGTGAGCGTCCTCCACTTCCTCCCGCCGGGCGGGGGAGAGCGGGTCTTCCGCTTCGAGGGAGACCCCGGGTGGATCGAGCTCGATCCACGGTGGCACCAGGCGGTGCTCCGCTTCGTGGAGCTGGGCGTCCGGCACATCCTGGGGGGGCTCGACCACCTCCTCTTCGTCCTCTGCCTGGTGATTCCCTTCGGCGCCGTGGGCCGGCGGAGCCTCCGGGGCCTGGTGGGGGTGGTGACGGCCTTCACGGTGGCCCACTCCGTCACCCTGGGGGCGGCCGCGCTGGGGATGACTCCGTCCGCGCTCTGGTTCCCGCCCCTGGTGGAGGCGCTCATCGCGCTCTCCATCCTCTGGATGGCGCTGGAGAACATCGTGGGTGCCCGGCTCTCCCGGCGCTGGGCCGTGGCCTTCGGCTTCGGCCTCGTCCACGGGTTCGGCTTCTCCTTCGTCCTGTCCGAGTCCCTCCAGTTCGCCGGGGGGCACCTCCTGGAGTCCCTCGTGGCCTTCAACGTGGGGGTGGAGCTGGGCCAGGTGGCCGTGCTCCTGGCGCTGGTACCGCTCCTGGGAGGCCTCTACCGCGTGGTGGGCGAGCGCATGGGGATCGTCCTGGTCTCGGCGCTGGTGGCCCACACGGCGTGGCACTGGACCGGCGAGCGCGGGGCGGCCTTCCTCGCCCACGACGTGCGCCTTCCGGCGTTGGACGCGGCGTTCTGGGCCGACGCCATGCGCTGGGCCGCCCTCCTCCTGGTCTGCCTCGGGGTCGCGTGGGGGCTCTCCGCCCTCCTGGGCCCCTCGGGGCGGTGGGCGCCCGGGGACGACCCCGGCGAGGCCGCCGGCGGGGCGATGGCGGAGGAGGGCGGCCGGGCCTGAGGCGACGGCCTGGGAGGCGGCGGGTGCCGGCCGCGGACGCGCGGCGGCCCGGGGGGGCGCGGCCCTCCCTCAGTGGAGGAGCCCCACCACCTCCACGCCCCCGTCGGGCGTGCCCCGGAGACGGAGGTGGGCCGGGCGCCCCTCCACCCCGTCGTCCCGGCGGACGGTGAGCGTCACCACCACCGGGTCGTCGGCCTCGGCGCGGGTCAGCGCCTGGAGGTCGTCGGCGTCCAGGGGGAGGGTGACGCGCTGGCGTCCCGTCCCGTCCCGGCCGGCCCAGGTCGCGGAGGCGTCCCGGTCCAGCAGCCCCACCCGGTAGGTGCTGCAGGCGGCGTCCCAGAGCCCCTCCTCGAGGCCCAGGTCCCGGAAGGTGAGCTCCAGGCTCGTCCCGCCGTCGACGAGGCGGGCCTCCACGTCCTCCACCGGCGCCACCTGGCCGTACCAGTGGCGGACCACCTTCTCCTGGCGGACCAGGAGGATGTCCAGGAGGGTGTCGGCGGCCTCGGGCGGGTACCAGGCCTCGGCCATGATGGCCTCGAGGTGGGCCCGCTCGAAGCCCGCCACCAGCTTGGCGCCCCAGTAGCCGTCGGGCGCGGCCATGCGCCGATGGGCCTCGTTGGGCAGGATCGGGCGCCACTTGGCCGGCTCGAAGGTCTCCGCGGAGAGCCATCCGATGGAGGGGTGGATGATCTCCCCCTCCATGTCCTCCCACCCCACCTCGTAGGCGCCCAGCGTGACCAGGCGGGAGGCGATGGCCGGGAGGTCCACGGTGTTCTCCATCCCGTTCTGGGGATTCATGGGCCGCACCGAGCCGCTCCCCAGCGTGGTCCCGAAGTCGATGATGTTGTGGCGGAGGTAGCCGGTGGGCTCGATGAACATGTCCAGCGTGTTCTTCCGGCGCAGGTCCACGTGGTTCGTCCACTGGGCCAGCGCCCAGACGCCCCGGAGCTCCCGGCGGTCCTGGTGCGGGTAGTAGTCGTTGGGGTCGTCGTCCCGGGTGCCCTCCCACGCGAAGGGGCCCTTGGGGCTCCCCTCCAGGTAGAGGCTGGCCAGGGCGTGGATCCATCCGTCCTCGTCCTGGGCGGTGCGGGAGAGCGCCTCCTCCACGTCCTCCCAGGTCATGGCGCGGTCCTCGCCGCCCACCTCGACCTCGGCGTCGTCGCCCAGCTCCAGGTCGTCGGGACGGAAGCGGACGGCCACGTCCTTGGGCACGTGGTAGCCCGCCGCCCAGAAGATGCGGGAGGTCACCACGTCGGCGTTCGAGCTCATGCCCGGGAAGCCCGGAGGGTCGAACTTCAGGAGGTACACGTCACCCTTCCGGTCCTCGATGGTGAAGCCCGGCGTGGCGCCGTCCAGCTTGCCGGCGATGACCGTCAGCGGGCCGTCCATGTCGGGCCCTTCTCCCGGCGGGCCCTCGGCGGCCTCCCGGGGGGACATGCCCCGGCGGTCCGGCTCGTACCAGGCCGAGGGGACCACGTCGTCGAAGGCCGTCACGTTGAGCGCCGGCCGGATCCCGGCGATGCGGCGGGAGAGGGAGAGGTGGTGCCCCGCCTCGTCCACCAGCGACTCGGTGAGGATCTTCCCGAAGTCCTCGCCTCCGTCCACGCCCTCGGGCTCCTCGATGGGCAGGGTGTCCGCCCACGCGTTGGGCGGCGGGGCGCCGGGCGCCGGAAGGCGCGCCGTCCCGCTGGTGCAGGCGCCCAGCGCCAGCGCCAGGAGCGCGGGGGCCGCGAGCCGCCGGGTGCCGCGCACCGGGCTCACCAGCCCTCCGAGCGGATGGAGGCCGAGATCCGGGAGCCCTCCGCCCCCCAGGCCATGTAGGCGGCCACCTGCGTCCGGCCGAGGTGGCTTCCCAGCCCGAAGCCCCAGGAGCTCCGGAAGTCCCCGAGCTCGTCGAGCCCGGAGCCGACGCTCCCCTGGTCCAGGAAGAGGAAGGAGTGGACGGAGCTCCCGTGGTGCCGGTTCCGCCAGATCTTCCAGCGCCACTCGGCGGAGCCGGCCAGCGCGGCCCGCCCCCGGAAGCGGCCCCAGTCGTAGGAGCGGAGGGTCGTGCCTCCGCCCAGGGCCGGGAGGTGGGTGAAGGGGACCTCGTCCTCGCCCCCCCGCACGACCGCCGACGATCCCCGCAGCACGAGCTGCTGATTGGTGGTGACCGGAAGGTAGGCGGAGGCGTCGGTCCGGAGCGTCTCGAAGTCCACGGAGGTGCCCTGGACGCCACGGTAGAGGTCGCCTCGCGCGCTCACCTCGAACCCGCGGGGCCACGCCCTGGCGGTGTCGACGCTCCGGTGGTCCACCCCGGCCCGGGCCAGGGCGAAGCGGGAGGTGCCGACGCCGGGCAGCGTGCGGATCCCCGGACGGGTGCCCAGGTCGGGGGTCGACCCGTCGAGGCCGTCCTCGACCTTGGTCTCCTCCCAGCCTCCGCCCGCCGAGACGACGGTCGAGCCGAGGCGACGGCTGACCAGGGCGTCGGCCCGCCAGCGCTCCTGGAGGTAGTCGGTCCGGGCTTCGGCCGGAGCGTCCACGCCCATGCCCCAGTAGGGCTCCTGGGTGAAGCGGGTCCACGCCACCCCGGCGTCCACGCCCCAGGGCTCCGGGGACACGTCCACGCCCACGCGGTGACGCTGGTAGGCGCGGAGGGTCAGGGCCGACTCCACCACCACCGGCGAGAGGCCGGTGAAGGCCAGGCTCAGCCCGGGGCCGCTACGCGCGCCCAGGTCGGACACAACCCCGGGCTCGAGGCCCAGGGAGGACACCGAGTTGTACGCCTCGACCGGCGCGGCGTCGCTGGTGGGCAGGGCCACCCACTCGGCCACCTCGCCCACGCCGCGCAGCACCAGCTTCACGGGGTAGGTCGCGACGCGGAAGGGGATGGACACCAGGTCGTCGATGCGGAACCCGTGGTCCCGAGGCGGCCGGACCAGGGCGTCCCGGATGGCCTGGGCGGAGTCCGGCGAGACCGGAGCCGCCACGATGCCCGCGCCGGCGGGCGGCGGTCCCGACTCCTGGGCCCCGGCGGGGACGCCGACCGCGAGGGTCAGCGTCAGCAGGCCGAGGGCCGGGCCGAGACGGCGGGTCAGGGAGCTGCGGCGGGGATCTATGGGGTCCTCCAGAGAGCGTGCTCGTCGTTCGTTTCCAGGGACGAGAGTGGCAAGCATCGTGCCGCATCTTCGAGCGCCGCCTGTTGCCCCGCGCCGCCCCTCGTCGCCACCCTCCCTGGACCCGCTCCGGCCGGCGTCGAGCCGCCGGGATCGGCAGCCCCAGCAGCCCCCCGACCGAGGAGAGGCCCCGGTGGAACGAATCGATGCGCCCGCATTCCTGGAGGCGCTCGGGGCGGCCGGGTCGCGCCGCGAGCTCTGGACGACCGTGGTGCGGCGCGCCCGGGTGCGCCGCATGGCGGAGGTGGGGGTGTGGGAGGGTCACTTCGCCGAGGCGGTGCTCCGGGGCTGCCCGTCGGTGGAGCGGTACTGGATGATCGATCCCTGGGCCCCGCTGCCCCACTGGGACAAGCCCTTCAACGTCTCCCGGGAGGAGTTCGAGGCGGTGTACGCCCGGGCCCTGGAGCGGACGGCCTTCGCCTCGGATCGGGTGGAGGTCCTCCGCGGAGAGACGAAGGACGTCGTGGACGCCATCCCCGACGGGTCCCTGGATCTGGCCTACATCGACGGGGACCACACGCTCCGGGGGATCGTCATCGACCTGATCCGGCTCTGGCCGAAGGTCCGCGACGGGGGACTCGTCGGCGGAGACGACCTGACGTCCGTGCTGTGGCAGCACGGCCGGAAGTACGAGCCGACGCTGGTCTTCCCCCTGGCGGTCCACTTCGCCGAAGCCGAGGGGGTGCCGATCCTGGCCGCGCCCCACGGACAGTTCGTCATGCAGAAGGGGGGAGGAGGCTTCTCCTTCATCGATCCCGCGGGAGCCTACCCCGAGACCGCCCTCCGTCCCCTGCTGGAGCCGTCCGGCGGGCTGGTGGGCCGCCTCCGGCGCCTGCTGGGCTCCCTGCGCGGCTGAGGAGCCCCCACGGCGGGACCGGCGCTCCTCAGCCCTGGGCGGCCTCGGCGGGGGCCGCGGCGGCGGGCTCGGCCGGCGACTCGCTGCCGCCCTCGTTCCCGGACGTCCGCTCCGGGCTCCCGTCGGTCTCGTCGGACCCGTCGGCCTCCACCGCCCGGTCCCCGTCGTCGTCCCGGTTCGGGGCCTCGTTCAGGCCCCGGACGACGCCGGTGATGTACTCCAGGACGGAGATCACCGCCGGTCCCCGCTCCATGAGGAGCGTCCGGAAGGGCTCCCGCTCCAGGCGGAGGGTGCGGGTGCTCTCCAGGGCGACGGCCGTGTAGTTGGAGGGGAGGCCGTCCAGGAGGCTCAGGCTGCCCACGGAGCGGCCCGGGCCCGCCGTGAACAGGGTCCTCTTCCCCTTCCGGGCCTCCACCTTGCCGTGCACCACGACGTGGAGGGTCCCGCCGGGGGCCCCCTCCTCGAAGACCACGCCGCCCTTCTTGTACTCGCGCTCCTCGCAGAGGGCGGCGATGGCGGCCAGGTCCTCCACGCGGAGGTCTCGGAAGATCTTGGCTTGTCTGAGCGCTTCACCTCGTTCCAGGACTTCCATGAACTCGGCCTCTTCTGTGGGGATGACGTTCTCGCCCTGCAGGGGCGCGTCGGTGCGGATGCGGATGCTCAGCTCGTCCAGGACGGGCCGGGCCGGATGCTCGTCGCCGAGCCGGCGGCGGGCCAGCACGGAGAGCCACAGGTCGTCTTCCTCCGCCAGCCGACGGAGGGTGGCCTCCACGTCTCCCCGCTCGACCCCGAACTGCTCGGACACGACGTCGGCGCAGCGCCGCGGGTCGCTGTCGGGGTTGAGCAGGGGGTCCACGGCGGTGCGGAGCTCCTGGGGCATCAGGGTGTCCATGAGCTCGAAGCCCCGCTGGCGCGTCACGGTCTCCTTGGAGCTGAAGGCGCGGAAGCCGGCGTACAGGTCCTCCTGGGGGATGCGCAGGGCCAGCATGCGCACCGCCCGCTCCGCGGCCTCCAGGTAGCGCTGGAGGAGGAGCTTCTCCAGGAGGTCGTGCTCCCTCCGGTCGTCGGTGTCGGCCTGCAGGTCCTCGTAGCGCACCAGGTAGCGGGCGGCCGCCGCGAGCTCCGCCCGCACCGGGCCTTCCAGCTCGACGTTCTCGAAGCTCAGGTCCTGCCGGTCCCGGCGGAGCTTGTTCAGCGTCTTCAGGGCGTGGTAGCGGAGCGTGGGCGGGAGCTCCGGGACCAGGGCCCACAGCCGGTCCGCCGTCTCCTGATCGGCGTCCTTCACCAGGAGGGCCGGCACGTGCACGCGGGTGTCCAGCGCCTCGTCGTCGCTCCCGAGGATCACCAGGAGCTCGTCGTGGACGTCCTCCCCGTACCCGGCCAGCGCCTCGACGGCGGCCAGTCGGTAGCCCGGGTCACGGAAGCGTCCCAGGAGGAGGGGGAGGAGGGCCAGGTCGCCCGAGCGGCCCACGGCCTCCATGGCGGTGTGGCACACGGAGGGATCGGGGTCGGCGATGAGCATGTCCAGGAGCTCCTCGCCTTCGGTGGGGAAGGGATCCATGCGGCTCAGGAGCACCGCGGTGGCGCGACGGCAGGAGGGATCCTCGTCCACCGCCATGGCCCGGAGGCGCTCCAGCCCCCGCTTCCTCTGGCCGTCGTCCCCGTGCCGGAGGAGGCATCCGACGGCGCCCATCTCGACGACGGGGTCCTCGTTCTCCAGGAACTCCTCCAGCCGCTCGTCGGCGCGGCCCTGGTCTCCCACGGAGCTGAGGAACCAGACCGCCTCGGCGCGGACGTACACCGACTCGTCGTCCAGGAGCGCCGTGACGTCCTCCACGGCTTCCTCGGCCCCGAGCTGCGTCAGGATCTCCAGGGTCCGCCCCCGGACCTGCTGGGACTCGTGCTCCCGCAGGAGGCGGCGGAGCGGGTCGATCATCTTGGACGAGGGCACCTGCTCCAGGAGGGACAGCGCGTAGAGGACCTCGCGCTCGTCGCCGCGCTCCAGGGCGCTCTCCAGCTCCCGGCGGGTCTTCTTGCTGAGGTGCTTCACCAGGAGCTCCTCGAGCTTCACGTCCTGGACGCCGATGAGGCGGCGGAGGGACTTGGCGAACTCCCGCCGCATGCGCCACGCGAAGTACAGCCACGCCGCGATGGCGCCCAGGGTCACCAGGCTGATCCAGCGCAGCGGCAGGCCCATGGCGTTGACGAAGATCAGCAGGAGGATGCCGCCGAAGCCGGTGCCGCCCCGGTAGACCGCCAGGTCGATGAGCGGCTTGACCTTGTACTTCTCCTGGGTCGGGACCGGGAGGAAGAGGAGCTCGCGGGTCGACTGGTCCAGGGAGTAGCGCAGGGCCCCCTCGGCCCCCTTCCCGAAGGCCACCATCCAGAGGGCCGGGATGAAGAAGATCCCGATGCTGCCGGCGGCCAGGGTGACGGGGAGGATGAAGAGGGCCAGGCTGACCCCGAAGCGCCGCAGCACGAAGCTCGTGAAGACGAGCTGGATGATGACCGACGCGATGTTGAGGACCGCGTAGAACTGTCCCCAGAAGGCGGTCTTGGCGTCCTCGCCCTCCACGAAGAGCTCCACGGCCCGGTTGAGCTGCCAGTCCAGGAGGGTGCCCACCACGATGGTGAGGCCCAGGATCCAGGCGATGGTGCGGAGGTGGGACGACTTCCGGAGGAGCTGGAGCGCGCTTCCGGAGAGCTCCCCGGTGAGGGTCGCGTCCCCGCCGGTGCCTTTCCGGATGCGGGGTCCGAGGACCATGACCAGGAGGGAGCAGAGCCCCAGGATCCCGGTGGCCACCAGGAGGAGGAACTCGGTGCCCACCCGCTCCGAGGCGAAGCCCGCGATGCCGCTTCCGGCGATCCCGCCCAGGATCAGCCCCATCCCGATGGGGCCGAAGAGCCTTCGAGCCTGGGAGGTGTTGAAGAGGAGGTTGGCCACCAGCCAGAACTGGCTGACCAGGAAGAGCGGGTACAGCTTGACGAAGATGTAGAAGGCGCCGGAGATGACGACGCTGTCCTCGCCTCCCTGGAGCAGCCACCAGAAGAGGACCAGCGATCCCGCCAGGAATCCCATGGAGGACAGGAGGAGCGTCAGCCGTCCCACCTTCTCCACGTACCGGGAGTAGACGACCATCACCCCCACGACCACCACGGCGGTGAGGAGGTAGACGATGGGGAGGGCGTCGGCGCCCACCCGGTCCACGAAGATGCTGTTCCGGGCCGGCTTGACGACGTAGTACGAGGTCAGGGCCAGGAAGCCGTAGCCCAGCATGAGGGCGACCGGTTTGTACTCCTCTCGTCGGATGTCGACGAGGGAGCGGAACCAGGCTCGGATCGTGGAGACCATCGAGGTCCTTGTCGCTTCGGGGGGTTGCACCTCACGTACCGTGAGGTGTGATGCTCCGTCCGGAGAGTCCGTCCGGCGGGGTGAGATCACGCCCGCGGGAGCCACCCGAAAGGAGTCGACGACCATGGAGGGAAGCGAGAACCGTGCCAGGGAAGCGGAGGCCCGCTGGGGCGACACCGCGGCGTACCGGGAATCGGCCCGGCGCACCTCGGGATACGGGGAGGAGGAGTGGGCCGCGCTGAAGGCCGAGCAGGACGCCATCGAGGCCGCGCTGGCCGAGGCGTTCCGGGCCGGCGAGCCCCCGGAGGGGGAGCGGGCCGTGGGGCTGGCCGAGGAGGCCCGCCGGCACATCGACCGCTGGTTCTATCCCTGCCCTCCCGCCATGCACGTGGCGCTGGCGGGGATGTACGTGGCGGACCCCCGGTTCCGGGCCCACTACGACGACCGGGCGGAGGGGCTGGCCGACTACCTGGCCGCCGCCGTCCGGGCCAACGCCGAGCGGCTGGGGGACGGCGGGGCGGGGTAGGGCGGGCCCCGGCGGTGGGACCGGGCGGTCAGCCGCCCACCTGCACCCAGGCCGACCGGTCCACGCCGCCCTTCTCGGAGCGGGCCACGACCCGCACCCGCACCGGCCCGGCGCCGTCGGGCCGCACGACCCAGGAGACGGCCCGCTCCCGGTCCGTCGCGGCCTCCAGGTAGGGGTTCGACCCCGCCAGGTGGCCCACCACGCGGCGGGCCGGCCCGTCCACCACGGTCCCGCCCTCCACCTCGAGCACGGCCACCGGCGGGCGCACCACGGGGGCCCGGACGGTCCCGTCGTCCCGCTCCTCGCCGACGGCCCCGCGGTCGGTGAGGCTGGTGGGCTGGAAGCCGGTGTTCCGGACCGTGGCGCTCACCGTCACGGTGCCGTCGTCCCGGCGCGTGGCCCGGGGCCGGTCCACCTCCAGGAGCGGGCCCTGCTCCGCGATGTAGAGGTACCAGGGGAGCTGGAGGGAGGTCTCCTCCTCGAGGCGCTCGGCCGGGGGGTTCTGTCCCCAGAACTTGGCGTGCCACCCGCCGATCTCCACCTCGCCGAGCTGCGGGTGGTCGTAGCGCGTCCACGGCGAGAAGTAGCGGCCGCCCAGCTCCTCGTCGTTGTAGCGGTGCTCTTCGGCGGGGGAGATCTCCCCGTCGCCGTCGTAGTCGGTGACCCACGCCTCGGGCCCCGGGACGAACTCCGGCACCCAGCCGATGATGCCCTGGTCCCAGTACCCCCACGAGATGAGCGTGCCGTAGCGGTGCTCCGTGGGGTGGGTCGCGGACGGACGCACCGGCCGCCCGGTGGTCCGGGTGTACTCGCGTCCCAGGTGCTCGATGAGCTGGAGGTCGATGGGCGGGAAGCGCGAGGGCGCCGAGGCCGACGGGAGGCGGTAGACGAAGCCGCCGGAGGTGTGGCCGTGGAGGATGCCGGTGATGTTGCGGTGGGCGTCGATGAACTCCACGGCGGCCCGGGTCTCGGGCTCGGAGAGGGGGAAGCGGCCGGCGCCGGGCTGGAGGTGCTCCCGCTCCCAGTTCCGGGGGAAGTTGCGGTTCATGTCGAGGCCGCCGATCCCGTCCTCGTTGATCTCCCCGTCCCCGTCCTCGTCCACCCCCTCGCGGAGCACGCGGTAGCGGGGCCCGGCGAGCTCCCGGTCCCGGTCACGGTGGAGGATGCGCGGGTCCTCGGCGTCCAGGACCCACTCCCCGTCGGGGTCGGGCACGCGGATGGAGGTGATCCAGCCGTCGCCGTCCAGATCCGAGGGCGGGTCCTCGTCGGCCAGGCCGTCCTCGTCCTCGTCCACCGGGTGGGGCGTGGAGCGGAGGAACTGGTCGTGGATGAGCGCCAGGTCCGAGCCGTCGGGGTTGAACTTCGGCCGCACGTAGACCGCCCGCTCGTCCAGGAGCTGGGTGATGCGGGGATCGGTGCCGTACCCCTGGAGGAGGGTGCCGATGAAGTGGGTGGCCACCGCCGAGCCGGTGAGCTCGCCGGCGTGGATGCCGCCGTCCACGTAGAGCGCCGGCTTCTCCGACGCGGGGCCGGTGGCCTCGTTGGTGATCTCGATCACCATGAGGGGCTGCCCGTGCCAGCTCTCGCCGATGGAGTAGAGCTCGGTCAGCTCCGGGTGCCGCGCGTGCCACTCCGCCAGGAGCTGGTTGGTCTCCGCCGCCGTGTAGAAGCGGTTCCAGTCCACGCGCCCGTCGGGCCCCACCAGGGACGAGGCCTGGGCGGCGAGGGACGCGGGGCCCGGGAGGCCGACCACGACGACGAGGACGGCCAGGGTGGCGAGGGAGGCGAGGGTGGTACGGGCGGCGGAAGGACGCACGGAGGTCTCCGGGATCGGGGAACGGCCGGGGCACAAGCATGGGGCGCCCGGGCCGCCGCGGCCAGCCGGGGCCTCAGCCGCCGCCCCCCAGCGCCACCACCGACACCCCCACCCGGAGGAACCCGAGCCAGGCGTCGTCCAGGGTGGGGCGTCGGGCGACCCCGGCGGCGGCGCCCACCCGACCCCAGCGCACCGAGACCTCGCCGGCCCCGACGAAGCGCCATCCGGCCCGGCGGGCGTGCCGTTCCTCGGCCCAGAGGGAGTCCTGGACGACCAGTCGCCGTCCCTTCAGGTCCCAGGTGGCGTGGGCCAGGCCCGCCCCGGCGCCCACCGCGACCTCCACGCCGGCGGGACGGGCCAGGGGGCGCCGGATGCGCACGCCGAAGTCCCGGACCCGGTGGGTCACCTTCCCCCGGTCGAGCTCGAAGCGGTCCCGGAAGTCGTAGGTGAGCTCCTCGGATCCGACCCAGGCGCACCCCCGGGCGCCGGGGATCCCGAAGAGCCACCCCAGGCGGAGCGCGAGGCCCTGGGGGCCGGTCTCCACGTCGTACCCGCCGCGCTGGATGGCCCCGGCCAGGGCCACACGTCCGAAGCCCGAGAAGGCGAAGCGGGCCTCCCCGGCGCCGGCCTCCGCTCCGCGCCAGGTCCCTGCCCCCAGCCAGAGCTCGTCCGTGCCCACGGGCAGGGCCGAGCACGTCTGGGACGCGGCGGGGGCCGCGCCCAGGGCCACGAGGACGGCGGCCAGGGCGAGGGGACGGAAGGGGCGGAAACCGGGACGGACGGAGGGTGGACGGGGCATGGCGGGGCTCTGTCTCGGGACGCACCCGGCGCGCCGCGCCGGGTGCGTCCAAGGTGCGGGCGGGGGGAGGGGCGGCGCCAGTGGTCCGGGGGTGGGGGTGGATCCGGGTCCCACGGCACGCCGTTTGCTGTCCCAGGACACGGAATCCCATTCCCTCAGGAGATCATCATGCACCCACGAACCAGGCGCCGTCCGCCCGTCGGGCGACGCACGACCCTCGCCGGGGCGGCCCTCGTGAGCGCCCTCGCGGTGCTCGCCGCCGCTCCTTCCGCCCACGCCCAGGACCTGGACGTGGACGTCGAGCTGCTCGAATACGCCCAGCTCCCGGTGGCCGTGGCCCGGGTGGAGGCGGCCGGCGTGCCCGTCGCCGACCTCCAGCTCCTCCTGCCCCGCCTCCTCGACTCGGGGCTGGACGCCGGCGACGTGCTCGGCGCCCTCCGGGTCCTGCCCGCGGTCCAGGAGCGGGACGTGATCTTCGGCCGGGACGACGACGACTACGACGGCGAGGCCGGCGGCGCCCGGGGCATGGGCGAGTACGTGGCCTGGCTCCACGAGCGCGGTCTCCGCGGCCCGGAGATGGCGCGGGCGATCCATCAGGAGCTCCGTCGCCGTGGCGTCCCCGCCGGGGGCGGCCGGGGCGAGCGGATGGACGACGACCGCTGGGAGGAGGACGGCTGGGGCAGGATTCCCGGCGTCCTGGAGAGGGAGTACCTCCCCGGACGGGAGGACGACGACTTCGTCCGTGGCCGCGGCGTGCCCCCGGGCGCGCGGCGTGGCGGTCCCCCGGCCGGTCGCGGGCCCGGCGCCCGGGGTCAGGGACCCGGGAACCGAGGGGGTCCTCCCGACGATCGGGGTGGCCCCCCCGGGGACCGCGGTGAGCGCCGGACCCCCGGCAAGGGCGGCGGGCCGCCTCCCGGTGCCGGCGGACCTCCCGGAGGCGGACCCGACCGTGGACCCGGACCCGACCGACCCGGCGGTCCTTCCTCGAACCCCGGAGGCCTCCGATGAGCCGCCTCGTGCCCGGAGCGCGGACCGCGCTCCTCGTCCTGACCCTGGTCCTCGTCGGCGGCTGCGGCGACGCCGAGCCCGACCCCGAGGAGAACGCGACCCTGGCCCGCCAGGAGCCCGTGCCCCCGGGGGCGCTGGGCACCCTCGGAGGGCGGATCTACCTCGACCCCGCCGGGGCCGACGCCATCCTGGAGGCGGAGGGGCTCACGGCCGAGACCTTCCGCGCCCGCGTGAAGGAGATCTCGGCGGATCCCCGGATGGCCCGGGAGTACGCCGTGGCCTTCGAGGCCGAGGCCGGAGCGGCCGTGGAGGCCGACGACGCCATGGAGGAGCCCGGGGGCTGAGCCCGGTTGGGCCGGGCTCCTAGCCCCGGCCGAAGCCGGAGGTACGCCACCGCTCCCCTCGCTTCCCCACCACCAGGGCCTCGGTCCCGGGGATGGACTCGGCGAGGGCCACGCCCTCTTCACCGCCCAGCACCATCAGGGCGGTGGAGAGGGCGTCGGCGTCCATGGCGGTGCGGGCCGTGACCGTGACGCCGCTGGTGTGGTCCGGCGAGCGCCCGGTGCGGGGGTCCAGGACGTGGTGGTGACGGAGGTCCCGGGTGAACGCCTGCATGTAGTCGCCCGAGGAGGCCACGGCGTGCCCCGCCAGCCGGACCTCCCCCACCGAGGCGTCCCGGCGCCGGGGGTCCTGGACCAGGACGGCCCAGGGCTCGACGGCGGCGAGGGGGCCGCCCGAGGCCAGGTCCCCGCCCGCGTCCACCAGGACCCGCTCCGCCCCGGCGCGCACCAGCGCCTCCACGGCCCCGTCGATCACGTACCCCTTGGCGATGCCGTCCAGCGTGAGGCGGGCGCCGGGGCGGCCCAGCGTCACCTCCGCCTCGTCCCAGCGCACCGCCTCGAAGCCCACCAGGGCCCGGGCCCTGCGGAGTGTGTCGGCCGGGGGCGGCCCCTCCCCCCGGGCGGCCCGGCCGGCCCACAGCTCCAGGAGGGGCGCGACCGTGGGGTCGAACGCGCCCCCCGTGCGCCGGTGCCACGCGCCGGCGGCGTCGAGGACGGCCAGGAGCTCCGGCGGCGGGGCGGGCAGGGTCCCCGTCGCGTTGAGCCGGGCCATGGGGGTCCCGGGGGCGTGGCGGCTCAGGAGGCCCTCCAGGCGCTCGATCTCTGCGAAGCCGGCCCGCACCACGGCCCGGGCGCCCTCGCGCTCCGGGTGGACGGCGGTGAGGGTGACGAGGGTGCCCAGGAGCGCGCGGGTCTCCTCGACCCGGTGGAGCCCCGCCCGACGGAGGAGCCCCCCGCCCAGCCACGCCCCGGAGGCGGCCGCCAGGCCGGTGGCCGCCATCAGGCGGAGCGCGCGCCGGCGGTCCATCCCGCCCGGTCCTCCTCCGGGCTCAGACACCGACCCGGCTCCGGTCCGGCACCTCGATCTGGACGAGCCGGGAACGCACGGCCTCGGCGTCGTGGCGGCAGGCGCCGTCCCGCGCGGCCAGGTGGACCTCGCACCGGTTGCACCGGACGCACTCGGGGAAGTCGATCTCCGGTCCCTGGATGGCGCCCGTGGGGCAGTCCTGCTCGCACACCCGACAGGGCTGGCACTGGGGCACCCGCCGGATGCGCCACGGCGCCACGACGGAGAGGACGCCCAGCCCGGCGCCCAGGGGACAGACGTAGCGGCAGTAGAAGCGGGGCACGAAGACCGCGCCCGCCAGGAAGAGCCCGGCCAGGCTCCACAGGAGGAGGGAGCGGCTCGGGAAGAACACCGTCCCGAAGGGCTCGACGTACTGGTAGAGGCTCGTCCGGCTGCCCAGGAGCCCCGCGCCCACCACCCCGGCCAGGACGGCGTACTTGAGCCACCGGGCCCGGAGGTGCACCGCCCAGGGGACGCGCACCCGCCATCGCGCCGGCACGATCCGCTCGAGGACGTCCTGGAGGGCGCCGAACGGGCACCAGACCCCGCAGAACACGCGGCCCCAGAGCAGCGTGGTGAGGAGGGTGGCCGAGGCCAGGATCAGGAGGGGCACGTCCCGGAGGAAGACGCCCGGCCCGACCCAGATCGCGGCCGTCACGTGGGAGACGGAGAGGAAGGCCGCGTCGAGGAAGCCCAGCACCAGGAGCGTCGCGGCCAGGGAGACCCAGCGGAGCGCCACGCTCTTGGCGAAGAAGGCCGCGAGGCCCAGGAGGAGGACGGCCGTCACCCGGGCCACCCGCACCCAGTCCGTGCCGGCCAGAGTGCGCTCCAGCTCGCTCTCCTCCCGGAGGGTGGAGAGGTCGAGGGGCTCCTGGGATCCGGCCGCGGGATCGGGGACCTCCGTCGCCGGCTCGACCTCCGCGGCGGGCGGCGGCCCGTCCTCCTCGACCGCGGGGGCCGGCCCGATGTCCGCGGCGGGCGGCGGCGCGTCCTCCTCCGCCTCGGGGGCGGCCTCGGGAGTGGCCTCGGGAGTGGCCTCGGCCTCCGTGGTGGTCGGGCCGGGGGCGGCCTCTTCCGGCGCCTCTTCTTCCGGGGCCTCCGTCCGACCGGCGGGCTCCGCGTCCGCCGCTCCGGTCTCCGCCGGGGCCGCCGTCGCCGGAGGCTCCTCCCCCACGTCGAGCCCGTCGAACCGGACGCCGTAGTACCCCTCGTGCCCCTCCAGGGCGTACAGCAGGGAGAAGGGGCGGGCCACGTCGGCCTCCCCCTCCAGCATGAAGACGCCGGCCAGCGTGGACTCGGGGGCCACCTTCCCCTCCTCGGTGAGCCCCAGGTTGTAGACGCGCCGGTAGGAGAGGTCCACGGTGTCCCCGTCCTGGGCCACCTTCCAGTTGTCCCGGAGGAAGTAGCGGAGGCGCGGGCCGTCCAGCGTGTAGAGCAGGAAGGTCGGGTCCGTCAGGCCGGCCCGCGCCGCGGCGGCGTGGATCCGCTCGGTGTCCCCGGCGCCCAGGTAGATCTCGGCCAGGGAGTCGTTGGGGAGCCAGGTCACCGAGATGTCCAGGTGGCCCTCGCGGCTCTCGATGAGGATCCGCTTGAGGACCCCCCGGGTGCGGAGGTCGAACCACGACGCGGTCCGGACGTCCACGGGCCCGGCGTCGGCGGAGGCCCCGTCCATCTCGTCGGCGTACGCCACCGCCACCTTCCGGCTCGCGTCCCGGATGCCCCGGGCCAGGGCCTGGGTGCTGATGGTGGCCCGGGTGACCCGCTTCACGTCCCCGTTCACCTGGAAGGCGTCCGAGACGCGCTTGCCGGTGAACTGCTCCTGGACGCCCGGATCCCGGAGGAAGTCGCCCATGCTGCTCCGGTAGGACTCCCAGTAGTCCAGCACCCGGACCCCGGCGAGGGTCCCGTCCAGGCGCATCCCCACCAGGGCCTCCACGGGCCCGCTGTACCCCATGGCCTCCGGGGGGACGTCCCGGGTGAGGAACACGAAGCCCAACGGCTCGTCCCGGTCCCAGGCCCGGATCACGGGCGGGGCCCCCGCCTTGGGGTCGAAGCGGTCCGCCCGGGGCATGACCGCCTCGAGCAGCTCCCGGTCGATGCCGGAGACGTCCTGGGCGGCCAGGGGAGCGGGCGCGAGGACGACCGCGGCCGCCGCCATCAGCGCGGCGAGGAGCGCGGCCACGGAGGTCGTGGCCGCGGGAGGTCGCGCCCGGGGCGGCGCGGGTGGCGCGCCCCGGGCGCGGGGCCTCACGGGTCGGTCCTCAGTCCCGCAGGAAGGCCGGCTGGTCCTGCTCCATGTCGCCGGAGCCGGCGGCGAAGCAGTAGAAGTAGCCGTCCCCGCCGGTGCCCCGGAGGTTGGCCTGGCTGCACCCGCGGGAGCCGTGGGCGGAGTTCCACGACTCGGGGTTCTGCCCGCCTCCGGTGCGGTCGTAGTGGCCCACCTGGGCGCTCCCGTTCCCGTAGTGGGACGTCCAGTTCTCGCACGTGGTGTCCACGTCCGAGTCCATGGCGTTCCCCTGGAGGTCCGAGCCGGTGAGGATGTCGTGGGTGTTCACGGCCATGCCCCGGCCCAGGATCTGGGTGCCCCGCTCGGTGAGCACCGTCTCCTGGTTGATGTTCACGCTCTCGGTGTGGAGGTCCGTGACGTCCCGGGCCACCATCACGCCGTCGTAGTTGTACCAGGGGCCGTCGCCGATGCGGTCCCGGGCGTTCTGCCCGTTGGGACCCGTGGTGCTCAGGTAGGCGCGCCACTCCTTGTCGCCCTGCGCCACCCCGTAGGCCAGGTGCTCGCACCAGGCGTCGGCGCCCTCCAGGCCGCCGAGGTTCGCCCCGTTCCCGGGGCCGTGGCTGGTGATGAAGAAGCTCATGTTGTCGGCCTGCCCGGCCGCGGGGAGCGCGGTCACGACGAGCAGGAAGCAGGCGGCGGTCAGGATGCGCTTCATGGGTCTACCTCCGGGTGTATTTGCGGACGGTGCGGGGTCCGACCTCGGCCCCGTAGACGTTGCCTTCGGCGTCCACCGCGACGCCCTCGGCGCCGCTGGTTCCCGAGTCGTCGGGGTCCGGCTCCGGGTCGGGGATGAAGGCGGTGAGCTCGCCGGTGAGGGCGTTGCCGATGTAGATGCCCCGGGGCACGCCGGGATTCCGGCGGGTGTTGGACTCGGAGTCGGCGGCGTAGAGCATGTCGTTCTCGTCGATGTACAGGCCGCTGGGACGGCCGAAGTGGTCCCAGCTCGCCAGGTGGTTCCCCTCCTGGTCGAAGACCTGGACCCGGTTGTTGTAGCGGTCGCCCACGAAGAGGCGGCCCTGGGAGTCCATGGCGAGGGCGTGGGGCCAGCGGAGCTCGCCGTCGGCGGAGCCCTCACCGCCGAACTCGAGGAGGTACGTCCCGTCGGGGGCGAACTTCACGATCCGGTGGTTGCCGTCCGAGTCGTGGCCGTCGGCCACGAAGATGCTTCCGTCGGGCGCCACCAGCACGTCGCACGGCTTGTTGAAGTGGCTCTCGTCGTCCCCGGGCACGCCGGGCTCGCCCAGCGTCATGAGGAGCTCGCCCTCGGGGCTGAGCTTGCGGACCACGTGCCCCCAGCCCGGGGGCACCTCGGCGTAGCCCGTGGCGTCGGCGACCCAGACGTTGCCGTCGGCGTCCACGAACATGCCGTGGGGCCACGCGAAGAGCCCCTGGCCGAACGAGGCCAGCAGGTTGCCCTCGAGGTCGAAGCGCATGACCGGGTCCATGTCGGCGTCCAGGCAGACGTTGGCCCCGCACCGCTCGGCGACCCAGATGCTCTCGCCGTCCGGGTCCGGGTAGATGGCGCTCACCGCCCCGAACTCCCGCCCGGCCGACTCCTGGCCGAAGGTGGAGTCGGAGACGACGTAGGGGTCGGGGAGCGATCGGGGGTCGACCTCCTGGGCGGAGGCGGACGCGGGGGCGGCCTCCTCCCCGGCGGTGGCCTCGTCGGGGCCCGGGGCGCAGGCCGTGACGGCCAGACCCACGGCGGCCACGAGGAGGAGCGCGCCCGGACGGCGCGGCGGCGGAGCGGCTTCGGTCATCCCTGGACCCCCTGGACGGTCGGCGTATCGGCGCGCGCCCCGGAGCGGGACGCGGATGGCGACGGTACGGGCCGCGCATCGGGGTGCGCAAGGAGGGTGGAGGCCGCGCCGATGGCGGGCCGGAGGCGCCGGGTTGTAGGTTGGCCGTCCCGCCCTCGCATCCGCCCCACGCCCCAAGGAGCGCCCCATGGACACGCCCGCCCGGACCCGCCCCCGCACCCCCGTCCTCCGCTGGGGCCCGACGGCGCTCCTGGTGGGGCTGCTCCCGCTCCTGGGGGCGTGCGGCTCCGAGGCCTCCGAGGACGCCGCGGAGGAGGCTCCCGCCGTCCAGGCCGAGGCCGAGGTGCCCCGGACCGCGGACCCCTTCGCACGGGGCTACACCGAGGACGACTTCCCCCGGGTCCAGGAGATCGCGCCCGGGGTCTACACCTACGAGCAGCTGCGCAGCGCCGGAGAGGAGCTCTTCACCACGGTGAGCATGTTCGTGGTGACCGAGGAGGGCGTGCTGGTGGCCGACGGCCAGGGGAGCGTCGAGGAGACGCGGCGGCTGGTGAACCACATCGCCGACGTGACCCCCCAGCCCATCACCCACGTGGTGATCGGCTCGGACCACGGGGACCACACGGCCGGCAACTCCGCCTTCCCCGAGGGCGTGGAGTACCTGGCCCATCCCACCTCGGCGGAGAACATGCGCCGGACCGCCGAGAACCGCGCGCCGAGCCAGCCCGAGGTGCCCCTCCCCACCCGCATGGTCGAGGACCGGGAGGTCCTGGAGCTGGGCGGGCGGGAGATCCACGTCCAGTTCCTGGGGCGGGCCCACACCGGCGGGGACCTGGTGGTCGTGCTCCCGGAGGAGCGGATCATGTTCATGAGCGAGGCCTACCTGAACCGCGTCTTCCCGGCCATGCGCTCGGCCTACCCCAGCGAGTGGGTGGAGATGGTGGAGCGGGCCCAGGCCATGGACATGGAGATCTACGTGCCCGGCCACGGCTTCGTGGAGGAGCCCGAGATCCTGGAGGAGGAGCTGGAGCGCTTCCGGCAGGCCATGGTCACGGTCATCGAGGAGGCCACCCGGCTCCACGGGGAGGGGCTCTCCCTGGAGGAGGCCCAGGCCCAGGCCGACATGGGCGAGCTGGAGGAGTGGTCGCTGGTGTCGAGCCAGAAGCCCCGGGCCATCCAGCAGGTCTACGCCGAGCTGAACGGGGAGCTTCCCTAGGCGCGTCCTACTGGACCGGCACCTCGAAGGGGAAGGCGGCCAGCGTGTCGCCGGGCTCGACGCGGCCCCGGAAGCGGACGATCACCCGTCCCGCCCGGAGGGGCGTGATGGTGGCGCGGTGGTCGAAGGTCTTCAGGATGTCCGTGCACGCCACTCCGGCCCGGGCCGACGTCCGCTCCATGGGCGTCACCACCACCGTGTCGCTCCGCAGGTCGAGCTGGGTGGGACCCATCTCCTCGCACCCGCCGCCGTAGGTCCGGATCCCGACTTCGAACGCTTCGCCCACCCGGGCGCTCTCCGGCACGTCCACCACCAGGGAGTCCTGGTAGAAGACCACCGTGCCCACGATGAGGCGGTCCTGGGGCTCGGTGGTGAGGGAGCACGCCGCCAGGACGAGGAGGGCGGCGGCGAGGGCGGGGCGGACGGGGAGACGCATGGGGACACGGGGTGGAAGGATGGGTGGGGCTCGACTCCGCATACGCGCCAGGGGGGCGGAACGTGACGCTCCGCCCCCCTGGGCTCGCTTCGCGGGCCGTCTCCCGAGTGGGTGCTACCGGCCGGTCAGCTCCCGTCCGGTGCGGATGACGGCGTCGGCCTCCTGGCCGAACATGAGGAGCGCCAGGTAGCCCTCCTCCGCCCGGGTCCCGATGTTGTCGGCGTTGGCGGTGATCATGCTGGCGTACCCGGCCTCGCGGCCGGCCTCCAGCACCTCGCCGCACATGGCCTCGGCCCGCTCCCGGTCTCCGTCCAGGGCGCCGGTCAGGCTTCCGATGCCGCACGCCAGCACCGAGTAGCCGCCCAGGTCGATCACCTGGTCGAGCTGCGCGATGGCCTCGGGATCCTCGAGCATGATCATGGCCACCGTCGTCCCGTCCGGGTTCTCCGGGGACCAGACGTCGAAGCCCTCGAACAGGCCCACGGCGGTGCGCGCCTCGTCCACGTTGCGGATGTGGGGGAGCACCACGCCGTCGGCGCCGGCGGCCAGGATCTCCCGGACGCGCTCGCCGGTGGTCTCCACGCCGGCGTCGGACATGGGCGGGATCCGCACCAGGAGCGTGGGCGGCGAATCCATCTCGGCCATGTCCACCCCCGAGGAGACCGTCTCCACGGCCGCCGGGTCGTAGGCGCCCTCGAGGTTCAGGAAGAGGTAGTCGTAGAGGGGGTTGGCGGCGAGGTTCGCCGCGCCGGTCCGCGTGTACTCCGCCGGCTGGCGCCGCCCCTCCTCGCTCCGGGCCACCTCCATGGGGCGCTCGTCGGGCACGTACACCCCGAAGGCGGTCACCCCGTCGTTCCAGAGCTCCATGAGGGAGCGCCCGTCCTCGTCGGCCATGGACGAGCGCGCGCCCTCGGCGCCGGCGGGCCCGGCCTCGGCCCCGTCGCGCGGCTCCTCGGCGGCGTCGCCGCCGCAGGCGGCCAGGGTCAGGGCCGCCAGGAGCCCCACCGCGGCTCCCCGGGCCCTCCCGGGACGTCGGGGGCTCACCGCCGCCCCGCGTGCGACAGCCCGGCGGCCAGGGCCGCGGGCTGCGTCACGATGAAGAAGCGGAAGCCCTGGTCGATGCGCTCGCCGATGTCCTCCACGCCCGCGGTGATGCCGCACGCCACGTCGAGCTCGAGGCAGGCGGCCAGCACCGTCTGGATGGCCTCCTCCACCGCCTCCATGTCACCCTCGTAGGCGCGGCGCAGGTCGCCGGGCCCGGGGATGGCCACGCTGACCCCGGGGGTGCCCACGATGTCCATCGCGTTCCCGATTCCCTCCTGGTCCTCGATGAGCACCACGTTGATCAGGTCGCCGTCGGGGTTGGTGGGCCAGAGACGGTCACCCAGGTACTCCGACGAGAGCGCGGCCTCGTCGGCGTCCACCACGTGGGGGTAGACCAGGCCGGCCGCGCCGTTCTCCAGCCCGAGGCGCACGTGCTCCCGGGCCTGGGCGGTGTCGAGGTGGATGGGGGGGACGCGCAGGATGACCGGGTGGGGCTCCACGCCCAGCTCCTCGGACGCCGCCTCCATGCCCTCCATGTACGACGCCATGGCGTCCATGTCGAAGGGCCCCGTCTCCAGGGAGTAGAAGACGAAGTCCGTCTCCGCGATGCGGCCCATGGTGTCGCCGCCCTCGGACGTCTGCTCGCCGGAGAAGAGGCCGAAGACGACCTCGCCCGACGCCAGGAGCTCGGGGAGGCTCGCGCCGCCCGCGCTGCTCATGGAGGGCTCGGCGGGCGCGGCCTCCCGCTCGGCCGCCTCGTCCCCGCTCTCGGCTCCGTCGCCGCCGCAGGCGCCGACCGCCAGGGCCAGGGCGAAGGCGAGGGAGGTGCTGCGGATCCGGCGGGTGCTGTGGATGCTGCTCATGTGGGGCTCCTGGTGGGTGCGATCAGTCGGGAAGGGCCAGCGCCACGAGCTGGGCGGGCTGGTCCGGGGCGTCGGCGATGGAGAGCACGATGTACTGCTTGCCGTCGTGCATGTAGCTCATGGGGGCCGTGGTCGTGGGGGCCGGCAGCTGGATGGTGGCGATCTCCTCGCCGGTGGCCTTGTCCACCACGTGGAGGAGGGGGTCCTGTCCGCGTCCCTCCCCGTAGAAGAGGAGCGATCGGGTGACCAGAATGTTGGCGTGGGCGTTCTTCCCGGTGTTGGGGATGTCCACGCCCTGGAGCGCCGGGTGGTTCCGGATGGACTCCGGCGTCTGCCCGTTGGGGATCTGCCAGAGGTGCTCGCCGGAGTTCAGGTCGATGGCGGTGATGGAGCCGTAGGGCGGCTTGAGGATCGGCAGCCCCTGGGGCCCGCGGATGCCGCCCGGGCCCCGGGACACGTAGCGCATGTTGGAGTCGTCCCCACCGATGGTCTCCCCCCGGTCCTCGCCGGGGATGAGGGAGATGACGGAGTGCCCGCGCTGGCTGGCCACGTAGAGGACGCCCGTCTCGGGGTCCACCGCCGCGCCGCCGGGGATGTTGGCGCCGCCGTTGGCGCCGGGCACGACGAAGGCGCCCTTGGAGCCGTCCTCGTCCTCCCAGAGGGAGGGCGGGGTGAAGACCGGCCCCATGCGGTACTGGCTGGCGATCTCCACCGCCTGGGCCCGCAGCTCCGGGGTGAAGTCGATGAGGTGGTCCTCGCTCATCCCCTGCATCTCGAAGGGCGCCGGCTTGGTCGGGTGGGGCTGGGTCGGCGAGGTCTGCTCGCCGGGCACGTCGCTCTGGGGCACCTCCACCTCGGGGATGGGCCAGACGGGCTCGCCGGTGTGCCGGTTCAGCACGTAGGTGAAGCCCTGCTTGGTGGCCTGGGCCAGCGCCGGGATCCGCTCGCCGTCCACCGTGATGTCCAGCAGGTGGGGGGCGTCGGGGTTGTCCATGTTCCAGATGTCGTGGTGCACGGTCTGGTAGTGCCAGACGCGCTCCCCGGTCTCGGCGTCCAGCGCCAGGATGGAGGTGCTGAACAGGTTGTCGCCCGGGCGGAAGCCGCCGTAGTAGTCGTTGGTGGCCGGGTCCGTGGGGAGGTAGACCAGCCCCGCCTCGGAGTCGGCGGACAGGGGCGCCCACGAGCTCACGTTCCCGGTGTACGTCCAGGCGTCGGACTCCCAGGTGTCGTGGCCGAACTCACCCGGCTCGGGGATGACGTGGAAGATCCACTTCCGCTCGCCGGTCACGGCGTCGAAGCCCCGGATGTGCCCCGGGACGTTCTCCTTCTTCTCCGGGTAGTAGCCCCGGTCGTGGGAGTTGCCCACCACGATGGTCCCGTTCACCACGATGGGCGGCGAGGACGAGGTGATGTCGCCCGACTCCAGGATCCCCAGCTCGTGGTCCACCGGGTAGTTCCCCATCCCCAGGTGGAGGTCCACGACGCCGTTGATCCCGAAGTAGGGGAGGGGCTCGCCCGTCATCGCGTCCAGCGCCACCAGGTAGTAGCCCGGCGTGATCACGTAGATCGTGGGGCGCCCGTCGGGCTCGGCGTAGGCCACGCCCTTCCCGTAGTTCTGGCGGGTGGAGGTCGCCCAGCGGGCGTTCTCCCTCATGCGCCACATCCAGAGGGTCTCGCCCGTCTCGGCGTCGATGGAGACCACGGCCCGGCGGGGGCCCGCCACGGTGTAGAGGCGGTCGCCCACCTTCAGCGGCGTGGCCCGGTAGATGTAGTCGTGGGGGTAGGGCCCGTAGTTGGCCGCGTACCAGCGCCACGCGATGTCCAGGTCCTCGACGTTGGACGCGTCGATCTGGTCCAGGGGGGCGTAGCGGCTGGAGCCCTCGTCCCCGCCCCAGTAGCGCCATTCCCCGTCCTCGGTGCCGGCGCGCTGGGCCGAGAGGGGGGCGACGGCGAGGGCGAGGAGGGTCAGGAGCCCCAGGAGGGGCGCCGCCCCGCGGGCGGTCGGCGAGCGTGGGGTCATCGGGTGTCACTCCATTGGAAGACGATGTTCCGAAGCGTGGAGCTCCGCGAGGAGAGGGACTCCTCGCCGGGGGGCATCCCGTTGAGCTCGAGGATGTAGGCCAGCATGTCCACGTAGTCGCTCCGGGGCAGGCTGCCCGGGTTCGACTGGGGCATGGTGGTGCTCACGACCTGGTAGAAGTTGTAGATGGGGGCCCCCTCCCAGGCGCGCATGATGTCCCCCTGGTACCAGTCCAGGGGATGGCACTGGGAGCACACCCGCACGTAGACCTGCTTCCCCTCCTGGGCCTGCTCGGCGGTGTAGATCCCGTCCAGGGTGGTGCGGGTCTCCTCCTGGGCCGCGGCGGGCGAGGCCCAGACGGCGGCGGCCAGGAGGGCCGCCAGCGCGGAGGCGGGGCCGGAGCGGGCGCGCCCGCCCCGGGCCGGACGGCGCGCCCTCATACCATCTCCAGCCCGCCGCCCCGGGCGGCCGCGGTCTGGAGCGCCTTGTCGGCCAGCTCCAGGAGGACGTGGGGCTCCTTCATGTCGGGATGGTACGAGGCCAGGCCCAGGGCGGCCGTGTGGCTCGTGACCCGCTCCAGCGCCTCCTCCAGCCGGTCCGCCGCGATGCGGCCCCCGGCCAGGTTCGTTCCCAGGAGGAGGACGGCGAAGCGGCCGTCCCCCAGGTGGGCGACCAGGTCCGACGTCCGGGTGATGCGCTGGATCGTGGCGCCCACCGTGGTCAGGCGGGCCCGCTCCTCGGGGTCGGTGGCCACCAGGAGCACGGTGAGCGGCACGCCGCGGTCGGCTCCCTCGAACAGGTAGCTGTAGACCAGCTCGAAGTGGAGGCGGTTGGCCAGCCCGGTCGTCTCGTCGGTGATGGCCGGGTGGCCGAAGACGTGTTCTCTGCCCAGCATCTCGTTCCTCGGAGAGGGTCGGGTGTCCGGGCTGGCCGGACGCGTGGAGGGGGCAATGTCGGGGGAGCGCGCCCGATGCGCCACATCCCCCCGGCCCCCGGGCCCCGCCGCTGCCCCGGGGCCCCCGGCCGTTGTACCTTCCTCCCGACCCCTTCCGCCCCGAGCGACCGTGACCGAGACGGCCCCTCCCAAGCGACGAGCGCTCCGCTCCGTGCTGGTGCGGATCCCCGCGACCCTGGGGATCCCCGCCGCCCTCGTCCTCACCGGCTTCCTCCTGGGACCCCGGGTCCAGGTGGACGAGACCGTCGAGCCCGCCTCGGTGGCCGGCGACCCCGCCGACTGGGTGGCCCGGCGGGAGGCCTCGATTCCGGGCATCCGGCCCGGGGACCAGGCCGAGGTCGTCTGGGCCGACCCCCTGGCGCGCGGGCGCACCGCCCGGGCCGTGGTCTACCTCCACGGCTTCAGCGCCGACCGCCACGAGCTCGACCCGGTCCCCGCGCGCGTGGCGGAGGCGCTGGGGGCGAACCTCCTCTACACCCGCCTCGCGGGCCACGGCCGGGACGGGGCCGCCATGGGCGAGGTCACCGCCCGCGCCTGGTTCCAGGACGTGGCCGACGCGGTGGCGGTGGGCCGCGCCCTGGGCGACGAGGTGATCCTCGTGGGCACGTCCACCGGGGCGACCCTGGCGGTGTGGGCGGCGGCGCGACCGGAGCTGGCGGGAGACCTGGCCGCCCTGGTGCTGATCTCCCCGAACTTCCGCCCCGCCGACGCCAACGCCCAGCTCCTCCTCTTCCCCTGGGCCGGCGCCATCGCCCGCGCCGCCCTGGGGCCGGAGCGGTGCTTCGAGCCCCTGAGCCCCGACCAGGCCCGCCACTGGACCACCTGCTATCCGGTCCAGGCGCTCCTCCCCATGATGGGCCTCGTGGAGCGGGTGCGGACGCTGGACCACGCGTCGGTGCGGGTCCCCACCCTCGTCCTCTACTCGCCCGAGGACCAGGTGGTGGACCCCCGGGCCATCCGGGAGACGTTCGAGCTCCTGGGCGCGGAGGCCAAGCGGCTGGTGGAGGTCGAGGGCGGGGGGCCGGCCCGCCACGTCCTCGCCGGGGACATCGCCGCCCCGGAGAACAACGACCGCCTGGTGGCCGAGGTCCTCTCCTTCCTCGGGGAGGCCGCCGACGGTCCGGCGCCGGGAGGGGCGGAGACGGGCGGAGAGGGGGGCTCGTGAGCGGGACCCCCGCGCGCCGCCTGGCCGACGGGAGCGAGCCCGCCGCGCCCGAGGAGCTCCTGGCCCGCCTCGAGGAGCTCGGGATCGAGGCCCGCCTGCACCGCCATCCGCCCGTGCGCACGGTGGAGGAGGCCCAGGCCCGGAAGGGCGACCTGCCGGGCGCCCACACGAAGAACCTCTTCCTCCGGGACAAGAAGGGCCGCATGTGGCTCGTCGTGGCCCTCCACGACCGCGACGTGGACCTCAAGGCCCTGGCGCCGGTCCTGGGGGCCCGGGGGAGGCTCTCCTTCGGGAGTGCCGAGCGCCTCATGCGCCACCTGGGGGTCGAGCCCGGCGCGGTGAGCGCGTTCGCGGTGCTCAACGACCGGGCGGGCGAGGTCGGAGTCGCCCTGGACGAGGGGCTCCGCGAGCTGGAGACGTGGAACGCGCACCCCCTGGACAACCGTCTGACGCTGGCGCTCCCGGGCTCGGACGTGGTGCGCTTCCTCCGGGACCACGACCACCCCCCGGTGTGGGTGGACCTGGCCTCGCTGGAGCCCGGGGAGGCGTGAGCGCCGTGGCCCGGAGCACCCGCACCCGGAACGCGCGCCTCTGGCTCGCCCTCTCCGCCGCGGTGGCGGTGGGCTTCCTGCCGGGATGGCCCTTCCTCCACCTCGACGAGCCGGTCCACTGGGGCGTGCTGGGCTTCCTGCTCGTGGCCCTCCTCCTGGGGCGCGGCCATCGGGTGGGCCGGGCGCTGGGGCCCCGGCGCCGCCGGCTGGTGAGGCTGTTCCTGCTGGCGCTTCCGGTGGTCTACGTGGCCTCGTGGCTCCGCTTCCCCGCCGGCGAGGCGGCGCTGGGCGTCGAGCTCGTGGGGCTCGGCATCTGGCTGGGGCTGGCCTGGTACGGGGGGCGGAGCGACCGGGTGCTCTGGGCCGGGTGCGCCCTCCACGCCCTCTGGGACGCGGCCCACTTCCAGCGCGCCTCGTTCGTCCCGGACTGGTACGTGGCCGCGTGCGTGGCGGCCGACCTGGGCGTGGCCGGGTTCGTCCTCCTCTCCCTCCACGGCCACTCGTCCGTCCAGGAGGATTGACCCGGGCCCGGGCGCGGATGCATCATTTCCGCAGCGCGCCGACCGCGCGCCCGCCGGCCCTCCCGCCTCGTCCGGATCCGGCGTCTCTCGTGGACGTCAATGGGAGGCCCCGTCCGAGGAAGGGGGCTCCCGGGTCGAGTGAACGGCATGCTCCGCGTGCCCACCTTCGTGGCTCCCAGCCCCATCGCCGGGCTGGGCCTCTTCTCCGGCGTGGACCTCCCCGCCGGCACCGTCGTCTGGGAGTACCGGGAGGGGGTCGACTGGCTCCTGACCCCGGAGGAGGTCGAGGCCTTCCCCGAGCCCTTCCGCTCCCGCATGCGCCACTACCTCTACCTGGAGGAGTCGGGGCTGTACGTCCTCTGCGGAGACGCCGGCAAGTTCATGAACCACGCCGACGACCCCAACTGCGAGGACCCCGAGGGTCCCGTCACCCTCACCCGGCGCCCGGTGCGGGCGGGGGAGGAGCTGACCTGCGACTACCGGGCCTTCGACATGGATTCCCGGCGGGGCGTGGGCACGCTCTTCGAGGGGGATCCGCCGCCCCTGGCGCGGGCGGGGTAGCGGCGGGGTCGACCGGCGCCGGCGTGCCAGCGGGGGCGCCGGCGTCCCGTCGGGCTCCCTCGCGGCCGGAGCGGCCCTTCAGCCGCCCGCGCGCCGCGCCAGGTCGGGGAGGCGATCGAACCACGGGCGCGCCTCCTCGAGCTGGCCCGCCAGGCGCAGGAGCACGTCCTCCCGCCCGAGCCGCGCCACGAGGTGGACCCCGATGGGGAGCCCGTCGGCGTTCCAGTGGAGCGGCACCGACATGGCCGGCCGGCCCGTGGCGTTGGCCACCGGCGTCCACGGGGTGAAGTCGAAGGCGTCGGCGGCGGCCTCGTCCAGGAGGCCCGCCCAGCGCACCAGCGTGCCCGAGCCCACCATCCCCAGGGCCGTCAGCAGGCGGCGCTCCCCCCCCGAGGGGCCCAGCGTCCCGTGGCGCGCCGGGGGAGCGCCCAGCGTCGGCGTCAGGAGGAGGTCGTGCGCCTGGAAGAAGGGCGCCGTCTCCCGGGCGGTGCGCTCCAGCGTCCGGAGCGCTCCGGCGTAGGTGGCCGCCGGGATCCCCCGGCCCAGGAGGGCCAGGGACCAGGTGGTGGGCTCCAGCTCGTCCCGCCGGGCCTTCCGGCCCAGGAACACCTCGGCGTCGTCCAGGTCCGCGGCCAGCTCCGCCGCCACCATGGTGAGGAAGGCCCGGGAGAAGTCGGTCCCGCGGACGGCCGGCCGGGCCTCCACGACCTGGTGGCCGAGCTCCTCCAGGAGGGAGGCCGCGTCCTCGACGGCGGCCACGCAGTCGGGGTGGACCCGATCCGAGAGGAAGGGCTCCGTGGTGAAGCCGATCCGGAGCCGGCCCGGGGGGCGCCCGACCTCCGCGAGCCAGGGGCCGTCGGGCGGAGGGGCCACCACCGGCGCGCCGGGATCGGCCCCGTGGGTGGCGTCCAGCATGGCGGCGCTGTCCCGGACCGACCGGGTGAGCACGTGCTCCACCACCGCGCCGCGCCACAGCAGCCCCTCGTCGGGGCCGGTGGGCGTCCGGCCGCGGCTGGGCTTGAGCCCGAAGAGCCCGCAGCACGAGGCGGGGATGCGGATGGACCCCCCGCCGTCGCCGCCCCCGGCCATGGGCACGATGCCCGCGGCCACCGCCGCTCCCGAGCCTCCGCTGGAGCCGCCGGGGGTCCGCTCCAGGTCCCAGGGGTTCCGGCAGACGCCCCAGTGCTCGCTCTCGCTGAAGGGCGTCAGCCCCATCTCGGGGAGGTTGGTCTTCCCGAAGGGAATCACCCCGCTGGCCTTCACCCGGCGCACGAGCTCGCTGTCGGCGGCCACCGGCGTGTCCGCCAGGAGGGCGCTCCCCGCGCTGGTGGGGTGCCCCGCGAAGTCGCTCAGGAGGTCCTTGGCCAGGAAGGGCACCCCGGCGAACGGGCCCGCGGGGCCCGCGGCGGCGGCCGCCCGGGCGTCCTCCTCCATGAGCCGGACCACCGCGTTGAGCTCGGGATCCAGGAGCCGGACCCGCTCCAGCGCGAGCTCCAGGAGCTCCAGGGGGCGCACCTCCCCGGCCCGCACCCGCTCCGCGAGGCCGAGGGCGTCGTGCTCGAGGTACTCGTCGTGGGTCAAGGCTCCTCCGGGGCGCGGGTGGGAGGAAAGCATGGCCACCCGCGCCCGCTTCCGCCAACCCGGCCCCTACTCCGCCCGGAGCGCCGTCACCGGATCCGTGCCCGACGCCCGCCAGGCCGGAACGAAGGAGGCGGCCGCGGCCACGGCCATGAAGAGGAGGGGGATCGCCGAGAAGGTGACGGGGTCCAGCGCGGGGACCCCGAAGAGGGCCGCGGCCATGACCCGGCCCAGCGCCACCGAGAGGAGCAGCCCCACCCCGAGGCCGGCGGCGGTGAGCGCGAGGGCGTCCCGGACCACCGCGCTCCGGATCCCGCTCCGGGACGCGCCCAGCGCGAGACGCACGCCCATCTCCCGCCGCCGCTGCGACACCGAGAAGGAGACGAGCCCGTAGATGCCCAGCGTGGCCAGGAGGAGCGCGCCCAGCCCGAATGCGCCCAGGAAGGAGGAGCCCAGGCTCCACTGGACCTCGTTCTCCCGCACCACCGACCGGTAGGGGTGGACGGAGAAGGGGAGGTCCGGATCGATCTCCGAGAGGGTGCGCCGCGCGGCGGCGACCAGCCCCGCCGGGTCGCCCTCGGTCCGCAGGAGCAGGAACTGGCGGCGGTTCCCGGCCTGCAGCACGGGCTGGTAGAGCTGGGGTCCCGGGGGCGTCCGGGAGATCTCCCGGTGGTGGACCGCGCCCACCATCCCCACCACGGTGACCTCCCGGGCGCTTCCCGGCTCGCCCACGAGGAGCGTCCGACCCACCGCCTCGCCTCCAGGCCAGACCCGTTCGGCCAGCGCCTCGTTCACCACCACGACCGGCGCCTCGTCGGGACCGTCGGACTCCCGGAAGTCCCGGCCCGCGCGCAGGGGGATGCCCATGGTCTGGAAGTATCCCGGCCACGTGCGGTTGAGCACCGCCGTGGGCCAGTCGTCGGCCGGCGCGCCGGCGCCCTCCAGCGCGGCGAACCGGCGCACCGAGGTCTCGTGGTTGAGGGGGAGGAAGAGGGAAGCCGAGGCGGAGGTCACCCCGGGGAGGGCCGCCAGGCGGGCCACGGCGTCCCGGGTGAAGGCCCGTGCCTCCTCCAGGGTGTAGTCGGCCTCGGGGGGCGTCACCGACGCGTAGGCCACCCGGTCCGGCTCGAATCCCAGGTCCAGGGCCCGCACCGCCGCGAAGCTCCGCACCATGAGGCCCGCGCCGGTGAGGAGGACCATGGCCAGCGCCACCTGGGCGCCCACCAGGAGCTTCCGTCCCCGGGCGGCTCCCCGTCCGCCGGCGCCGCCCTCCCGGTCCCGGAGGCCCCCGGCCAGCGCGCGGCGGCTGGTGGCCAGAGCCGGCGCGAGGCCGAAGAGGAGGGGGGTGAGGGCCGTGACGCCCAGGGTGAAGAGGAGGACGGTGCGGTCCAGGCTGGCCTCGCCCACCCGGAAGATGTCCGGCGGGAGGAGCGGTCCCACCATGCCCACGACCCACCACGCCATCGCCACGCCCACGACCCCGCCGCCGACGGCCAGGAGGGCGCTCTCCGTGAGGAGCTGACGGACGACCCGGCCCCGGGACGCCCCCAGGGCGGCCCGCACCGCCAGCTCCCGCCTCCGCGTCCCGGCCCGGGCCAGCGTCAGGCTCGCCACGTTCACGCAGGCCAGCGTCAGCACGAAGAAGACCGCACCCAGCAGGATGCCGAAGCTCACCGTCAGGATGTCCCACCCGAAGTTCAGCGCCTGGCGCAGGGGCTGCACGGTGACGCCGGCCCAGCGACCGTCGGCGTCGGGGTGCTCCGCGGACAGCTCGGCTTGGACGGCGGTCAGCTCGGCGTCCAGGCGGACCCGGTCCCACCCGGCGGCCAGGCGGCCCACCAGGAGGTAGGGCGTCGCCCCGCCCCGGTCCGCCTCGGCCGCCGACTCCCGGACGGGGGTCCACGCCACGACGCGGTTGAAGGGAAAGACGAACTCCGGCGGCATGATCCCGATCACCGTATGCGCCTCACCGTCCAGCGTGACCGCGCGACCCACCACGCTCCGGTCCCCCAGGTAGCGGCGCTCCCAGAAGCCGTGGTCGAGGAGGACGACGGGGGCGGCCCCCGGCCCCCCGTCCGACGCGGTGAAGCCCCGGCCCAGCGCGGGCCGGACCCCCAGGACGTCCAGCATGTCCCAGGAGACCCGGCTCACGTTGATCCCCTCGGCGCCCTCGGGCCCGGTGAGGTTCATCCCCGTGTAGGTGTAGGCCGCCGCGGCCTCGAGCCCCCGGGAGCGGGCCTCCCAGTCCTCGGCCATGGGGAGGCTGAGCCGGGCCATGTCCCAGCCCGAGACCGGGTCCACCTGGCCGACCTGGACGAGCTCCTCCGCCTCGCCGAAGGGGAGAGGGCGGAAGAAGTAGGGGTTCATGAGGCTGAAGATGGAGGTGTTGGCGGCGATCCCGAACGCCAGCGTCGCCACCACCAGCCCGGCGTATCCCGGGGATTTCACCATGCCCCGCAGGGCGTGCTTCAGGTCCTGCCACGTCTCGTCGAGAATCCTCGTCCGCTCGTCCACCCGTCCCCTCCTCGTCTGGATCTCCATGCAGTAGGCCCGCGCGCCCTCCACGTCGCCGAAGCGGCGCTCCGCCTCCCGTCGCGCCTCGTCGGGCGCCCACCCCTCCTCCACCAGCTCCTCGACCACGAGGTCGAGATGATGGCTCAGCTCGTCGTCCACCGCCGTGGCGGCGTCGGCTCGGGGCCGCGTCCGCAGGCGGAAGGCCCTCCTGAACCCGGCGGCCATGTCACGCCTCTCCGGCGCCCGGGGACAGGACCTTCCCCACGGCGGCCGCGTAGCGCTCCCAGAAGCCGACCTCCTCCTCGAGCTGCGCCCGTCCCGCCCCGGTGAGGCGGTAGAACTTGGCCCGCCGCCCCTTCTCCGAGACGCCCCACTCCGCCTCGACCCAGCCGGCCTCCTCCATGCGGTGGAGCGCCTTGTAGAGGGCGGCGTCCTGGAGCTCGAGCACCCCGTCGGAGCGGGCCGCCAGCGCCCGGGAGACCGCGAAGCCGTGCTTCGGACCCTCGGTCAGCGTCTTGAGCACGACGAGATCGACGGTGCCCGGCAGGAGGCCTCGGTCGGAATCGGACATGGGGTCCCTCGTTCGGGGGATGGGAGGCGGCCCCGGCCGCCCCTTCGGCGCTTGCCCACACCTGGTGAGGTCAAGCGTCGGGAGACCCTACGCCGGGCTCCGGGCCCCGGTTTCACGCCCCTCGGGGTGGGGGCTCCCTCGACGACCCGGTCGCCGAGGGGCCGGCCCGTCCGCCGCCTCCCACGAGAAAGCGGCCGGGCCTCCGCGGGGACCCGGCCGCCTCACCTCGTCTCACGTCCGCCCCCGGGAGGGCGGCCCTGCCGGCGCCTCAGCTTCCGGCGCCGTCCTCGTCGGAGATCACGGCCCGGTCGTCCAGGTCCATGAGGTGCTTGTCGAGCCACGCGGTCCACCGCGCCCACAGGTCCAGGAGCGTCTCCCGGGCCGCCGGGCCGTGGTCCTCGAAGGGGTAGAGGTACATGGCCGCGTCCTTGTCCAGCCCGTTGAGGGCGTGGAAGAACTTGGGCGAGTGCAGCGGGTCCGTGCCCACGTTCTGGTCGTGCAGGCCGTGGTAGAGGAGGATCGCGCCGGTCAGGTCGTCGGCGTTGAGGAACGGGGACATGTCGATGTACGTCTCCCGCGCCTCCCACAGCGTGCGGCGCTCGCTCTGGAAGTGGAGCGGCGTGAGCGTCCGGTTGTAGTTGCCGTCGCCGGCGATCCCCGCCTTGAAGAAGGGCGTGTGGACCATGGCGTTGGCGGTGCCGAACGCGCCGTACGAGTGGCCGCCGATGCCCAGGCGGGACCGGTCCACGATCCCCCGGGCGTCCAGCTCGTCGATGACCGCGGCCAGGTTGTTGCGCAGGTCGCGCTCGTAGTTGTCGTTCATGCGCCCCTGCTTCCCCACGATGGGCGCGTCGGGCTCGACCACGGCGTAGCCCATGCGCACCAGGTACTCCATGGAGCGGGTGCCGAAGTTGGGGAAGGCGTTCTTGTTGTACGTGTGGAGCGTCTCGTCGTACTCGTCCTGGGTCGTGTACTCCCGGGGGTAGAACCAGAACATGGCCGGGAGCCGGTCCCCTTCCCGGTAGCTCTCGGGCAGCGTGACGTTGACCCGGAAGCGGAAGCCGTCGGGGCGGGTCACCACGAACTCCTCCCGGGGAGCCCGGGTGAGGTCGGGCGTGTAGTCGGTGTTCTCCGTGAGCCGGCGGAGACGGTCCCCGGTGCGCAGGTAGCTCTGCGGCACGTCCGTGGGCGACTCCCGCGTCACCACGTACTCGCCGCCCTCCAGGTCCCGGTAGGCGCGAGGCATCTCGAAGACGCCCTCGTTGTCCGACTCGTAGATGCGCTCCGACGCCCCGGTCCGGAGGCTCACCCGGTCCACGAAGGAGCGCGGGCCCACCACCATGGGGTCCTCGTCGTACGCCACGCCCGCGTAGAACGCGTGCTCGCCGTCGGAGGAGAGGGCCACGTCCCCGTCGGCGCTCCAGCCCCCCCGGCCCCGCTGGGGGAAGGCGCCCCCGGCGGCCACCAGGGCGCCGGGGCTCTCGTAGATGTCCTCGCCGTCGTAGCGGGCCAGGGTGTGCTTCTCGTGGTCCTCGTCCAGGAAGACCGCGAAGTGGTGCACCTCGTCGTCGTCCTCCTCGGCGGCGAAGAGGACGTCCGCCCCGTCGCCGAAGCGGATCCACTCCAGCTCGGCGTCGTTCTCGAAGAGGAGGGTGCGGTCGTCCTCGCCGAAGGGGGCGCTCCAGAGCCAGACCCGGTCGGGCCGACCGCCCTCGTCCTCGTCCTCCTCGTCGTCCTCCCCGTCCCCGTTCCGGGGGGCCCGCTCCAGGTAGACGAGCCCGGAGCCGTCGGTGCGCCACGCGATCTCCCGGGGCCCCGCGTCCTCGCCGTAGGCGCTGAAGCCCGGCCCGCCGGCACGAGGGCCGCCCTCGAGGCCGGTGTCCAGCTCGTCCTCACGCACCTGGGCCAGGACGTCCCCGCCGCGGCTCCACACCTCGGTGACCGAGCCGAACATCCGCACCGGCACCACGTAGCTGAAGGGGCGCACCATGCGCTCCACCAGGACGTGCTCGCCGTCGGGGCTCACCGAGAGGTCCCGCACCATGACGGGCTCGCCCACCTCGGCCACGTCGCCGTCCTCCACGTCGATGAGCGCCACCTGGCCGGTGTTGTGCCACTCCACCAGGTCCTTGTCGTGGGGCGTCTCCAGGAGGCTCTTGAAGACCCGGAGCATGTTCACGCCCTCCTGGGTCCGCTTCACCTGGGGGCCCAAGGGCCGGGCCGGCGCCTCGGGCATGGCCGGGCGGTTCCGGGGGAGGAGGACCGTGCCCAGCGTCGAGCCGTCGGCGGACCAGGAGAAGGAGGTGTACCCCGTCGCCAGGACCGGGCGGGGGCTCAGCCGTCGGGCCTCGCCGTCGGGACCGGCCACCCAGAGGTGGGTCGCGTCGTCGGTGTGGCCGAAGAAGGCCACCCGGTCACCGGCGGGCGCCCAGGCCGCGTCGGTCACCCGCGTGCCTTCGGGCAGCCGGATCCGGCGGACCTCCCCGTCGGTGGCGGAGACGAGCTGCAGCCCCGCGTCGTTGCGGGTGCCCAGCTCCCGGGCCCGGTTGGCGTCCAGCTCCACGAACTGGCCGCCCAGGTCGTGGAAGGGCTCGGCGAAGCGCGCCATGGGCACGGGCCCGTCCCCGATCTGGTCCACGAACCAGTCACCCGACGGGCTGATCTCGGCGAGCTCCACGTTGAGCCACCGCGGCGCCAGGACGGCGTCCACGATCTCGGCCGGGGGCTCGGTGTAGCCCTCCCGCGCCAGCACCTCGTCCGGGTCCCACCCGGAGGGGCGGTCCTGGGCCCCGAGGGGCGCCAGAGGCGCGAGGAAGGCGAGAACGGCCAGGAGCCGGGTGAGGCCACGGGGTGGCCGGGAACGGGCTGCGTGTCGCATCATGCATCCTCCGACGGAAGCGGCGCCCGGCGGGACCGGGTGCCAGGGACGACCAGGCGTCGCGGGGGGGCGGGCACCGCCGCGGCGGGGATATGGTACCACGCCGCCCGTTCCGCGGCATCCCGTGACGGGACGGAACCGCGTTCCGCTCCGGGGGTTCGACGCGGCCCACGCGCCATCACCAGGGGGATTCGTTGATCGAGGCAGCGCTCGCCGTCATCCAGGCCGGCTCCGAGGGAGGGCTCTCCGAAGCCCTCTCGGCGAGCCCGCTCCTTGCCCTGGCCACCCTCTACGGGGCCGGGGTGCTCACGAGCCTGACGCCGTGCGTGTACCCCATGATCCCCATCACCGCCTCGGTCATCGCCGGGACGTCGAAGGAGGACCAGCCCAAGGCCCGCACCGTGGCACTCACGCTGACCTACGCGGTGGGGATGGCCATGCTGTACGCCTTCCTGGGCGCGCTGGCCGGACTGACCGGGAGCCTCTTCGGCTCGGTGAGCGCCAGCCCCTGGGCGCTCCTGGCCATCGGCAACCTCCTCCTCCTCTTCTCGCTGGTCATGCTGGACGTCTTCCCGGTGCCGGTGCCCCGGAAGCTCATGGCGTGGGCGGGAGGGCTCGAGGGCGGCTCCTACGCCGCGGTCTTCGTCATGGGCGCGGCCTCGGGGATCGTGGCCGCGCCGTGCGGCGCCCCGGCCTTCGCGGTGGTCCTGACCTGGGTGGCCGCGACCCAGGCGGGGCTCATGGGCTTCGTCTACCTCTTCGTCTTCTCCTTCGGGATGACGACGCTCCTCATCGTGGTGGGGATCTTTTCGGGAACTCTGACGCTCCTACCGAGTTCGGGACGGTGGATGGTGTGGGCCAAGCGCGCCGCCGCCGTCCTCATGATCGCCATGGCGCAGTACTACTTCGTGCAGGCCGGATACAACCTATGAGCCCCTCGACCCTCCTCCGCCGCGCGGCCCGCCGGGCCGCCCCCGCCTTCGCCGCCGCGGCCCTGGCCCTCCTCCCCGCCGCCGTCGCGGCCCAGGGCGTGGGCCTCCCCCTGGGCACCCAGGCTCCGGCCGCCGCCCTGGAGGACCTGGACGGGAACGCGGTGCAGCTCCTGGACTACGTCGAGCCCGGGAAGCCCGCGCTCATCGAGTTCTGGGCCACGTGGTGCGAGAACTGCGAAGCCCTCCAGCCCCAGCTCGACCGCATCCACGCCGAGCACGGGGACCAGGTGAGCGTGGTGGCCGTGGCCGTGGCCGTGGCCCAGTCGGTGCGCCGGGTGAAGCGCCACCTCGAGGACCACGACGCCGGCTATCCCTTCCTGTGGGACGCCTCCGGCGAGGCCGTACGCGCCTACCGGGCGCCTACGACGTCGGTGATCGTGCTGTTGGACGGGGACGGTCGGGTGGTGTACACCGGGTCGGGGGGGACGCAGGACCTGGTGGGTGAGGTGGGGAAGCTGCTCGGGTCGTAGGTGCGCTTCGGGTACTCGCGGGGGTGGGACCGCGGCGTCTCCCCAGGGCCGCTCGCGAACTACTCGTCTGCACCCTCGGCGCTCGCTGAGCGGTGGACCGCCTGCATCTTCGCGGGCGGCCTCTTTCTTCGGGGGCGTGCGGTCCACCGATCGCCCTGGGGAGACGCCCCGGTCCCACCCCCTCCCGGTGGTGCGGGCACCGACAACCCCCACCATGTCCGGCGGCGGAGCGAAGCGACCCGCCGCACACGCATGGTGCCAGCGCGCAAGCGAAGCGCAGCGCGCCCTCCCCCCTCGCGCACGACCCGGCGCGCACGCCCGAAGGGCGCCCGCGCCGTACCCCCGCGTCGACGGGCGCCAGCGAAGCGCCGCGCCCACACCCACGCGCAGAACCGGAAGGGCGGGGGGAGGCAGGCAGGAACCCGAAGCGTCGCCCCCTCACCGGGGGCGCCCCAAGAGCCTCTCGTACCACCAGCCCCCACCGACCCGGACCGGAGGACCCGCGCGCCCACGTGCCGGGCCCACCGGAACGGAGGCCGCCGGGGGAGGGGGGCCCCGCCGGGGTGATCGATGGGCCGCACGCCCACGGGAGGAGGCCGACGCCCGCGAAGCCGCAGGCGGCCCATCGCTCAGCGAGCGCCGGACGTGCAGACGCGATGATCGCGAGCGGCCCCGGCGGGGACCCCCTTCCCCGGCGAGCCGGGAGGACCCGAAAAGCAGAGGGCCCGGCACCCCCCGAAGGAGGTCCCGGGCCCCGAACGCCCACCGGAGACCAAAAGAACCCTACGAACCTTCCTCCGGCTCCGGCGTCACCTCGTCCACCATCGCCGCCAGCTCGTCGTACGCCGCCGGATCCACCTGCCGGAACTGCGGGATCACACCCGCGATCCGCCCGTCCGGCCCCACCACGATCACGCTGCGGCTGTCGACCATCCCGTTGTCCCGCCGTCCACCGCCGAACGCTTCGTACGTGCGTCCCTCGTTCCCGGCGTCCGACGCGAACACGAAGGGGAAGTCGGCGTCGTAGAGCCACGACGCCAGGTCCTCCGGCGAGTCGTTGGAGATGCCCAGGACGACCACGTTCCGGCCGTCGTTGAAGAGTCGTGCGTACTGATCACGGTACGCTTGCATTTGGACTGTTCACCCAGGCGTCCTGACGCGGTAGAAGAAGGCCAGGACCACGGTCTTCCCGCGGAAGTCGCTCAGCCGTACCGGGTTCTCGAGCAGCCCGTAGCGCGTGGCGCCGGGGAGCGCGAAGTCCGGCGCCGTCTCGCCCACGGCGAGAAGGCCGGACCCGGCGTCCTGGGCGGCCGCGTCGGTCGGGGCGCCCAGGGTGAGCGACCCCGCCAGGGCCGCCATCGCCGCGAGTCGTCGCATGCGTGTGCCTCGGAGGGTCGGAGGTGGAGTGCGTGTGGAGAGGCTAGGCTAGCCCGGCCCCCGTCCCGACGCCAGCGCCGTGGAGGGAGCCGGGCGCGCCGCGGCCGCCTAGAGCCCGCCGCTCCGGGGCGGCGTGATCATGATGTGGGAGCCGGGCGTCCCGGGGAACATGAGCCACGGGGCGTTGGCCGCCGGCTGGATCCCGATGCCCGTGGTCTCCGGCGTGGCGCCGGGCGTGTAGACCGTCGAGCGGAGGTACGGGTCGGTCACCTCGCCGGTGGCGGCGTCGAAGCCGCTGCCGGTGAGGATGTGGTTCACCGAGCCCGTGGGGATGTCGATCTCGCCGCGCTCGTAGGCGTCCCAACGGGCCTGCAGGCGCTCCGAGCCGGTGATCCCGTCGGCGTAGAGGTCCCGCCCCATCTGGAAGTACGGCTCGAGGTCCCGGTGGTGGCACGAGACCTCGAACTCCTCGTTGGCGGGGTTGGGCGCGATGCAGATCAGCTCGCCGGCGCCCTCGCGGAGCGTGACGAACTCGCCGTCGCCGTTCCATCCCTGGACCGTGGCGGCGTCCCGGAGCCCCTGGGGCGCGGCCTGGACGGCCAGGCCGATCTGGAGCTGCGGCGGCAGCCCGGACCAGGGGGCCTGGGCGGACGCGGCGGCGGGGCCCGCCGCGAGGGCGAGGGCGAGGGTGCAGGCGACGAGACGTGGGTGGCGCACGGTGGGGCTCCTCCGACCGGGTACGACATGGCTGGGAATCAGCGGAACTTGGGGCCTGGACGCACGGGAGGCCAGAGCGCCTCCCCTCTCCGGCGTCCCCGCCGTGGCCGCCCGACCCTCCGCCCGGCGTGTCATCGGGAGAAAGAACTCGCGTAAATAGGCGCAAGCTTCATAGATTGTGCGTTGAGCGAAGTTTAGTCTGCCCTAAACACCGGAGGTCCCGCATGCCCCATCCTCGTTCGAGCGCAGCGCTGATGGTGACCGCCCTGTTCCTCGCCGGGTGCGGCGGGAGCGACAGCCCGACCGATCCTGGCGGCGGAGGCGGCAACCCGCCCCCCGACAGCCGCACCATCGTCGACAACCCGTCCTTCTCCGGCGTGGTCATGGAGATCTTCAACCGGAAGGGGTGCACGGCCAGCGGCTGCCACGGGACCGGCCAGGGCGGCCTGACGCTGACCGACGCCGCCACCTCCCACGCCAACCTGGTGGGCGTCGTCTCCCCCACCAGCGGTCAGGTCCGCGTGGTCGCGGGCAACGCGGCCGAGTCGTACCTGATCACGAAGCTCAGCCCGAACCCGCCCTTCGGGGACCAGATGCCCCAGGGCGGCTCGCCGCTGGACAACATCGACATGACGAACATCCGGAACTGGATCAACCAGGGCGCGGCCAACAACTGACCGTCCGCGGGGAGGCGGGCGCCCGTCCGCCTCCCCGACTCTCCACCCCACCCCCGCGGGAGCTCCCATGAAGACCCTCGCGCACGGGGCGGCCCTGGCGGTCGTCCTCCACCTCTCCACGCTCCTGGCCCCCGGCGGCGCCGACGCACAGGCCCGGGGCCAGGACCGCATCTTCCACTCGGTCCACGCGGCCAACCTTCCCACCGCCACCACCCTGCGGGACGGGGATCTCCTCTTCGAGATCTCCCACCGCTTCAACACGGCCATCTCCCAGGGAGCCGACGCGCTCTGGGGCTTCGACGGCCCGGTCTTCAACCGCATCGGCCTCTCCTACGGGCTCTCCGACGTGCTCACCGTGGGGGTGCTCCGCACCAACCTCGCCGACAACCTGGAGCTCAACGCCAAGGTCCGGCTCTGGGAGGGAGGCGAGGACGTGCCGGCCTCCCTCGGGGCCAAGGGCGGCATCGCCTGGAACACCCAGCTCGCCGAGCTGGAGGGGGCCGAGGACAACGAGAGCCAGGCCTACGCCATGCTCCTGGCCAACGTCCTCCTGGGCGAGCGGCTGGCGGTGGGCGTGACGCCGGCCTGGCTCCACAACCCGCGCGTCCGCGACGTGGAGGCGGACGACGCCTTCGCCCTCGGGCTCCACGGCCAGCTCTACTTCGACGACGGGCTGAGCCTGCTGGGGGAGTGGATCGTGAGCGAGGAGCGGGAGGGCCTCGAGCACGACTCGGGCACCTTCGGCCTGGAGATCGAGACCCGGGGGCACTTCTTCAAGCTCCTCGTCACGAACCAGGTGCGGATGAACCCCACCCAGTTCCTGGGCGGCGCCCCCATCTCCTTCGACCCCGACAACTGGCGCGTGGCCTTCAACATCACCCGGCTGATCCCCCTGGGTTAGTACCTGCCTGCGGAAGTCCGCCACGAGCAGGCACCAGGCGAGGGCGGGCCGGCGCGGCGCCCGTCTCCGGGCGCCCGGGGCGCGGCTACGGCCCCGTGTTCACCCACTCCACCAGGAGCACGTAGAGGACGCCGGCCACCACCAGCACCGCGGCGATCTTGAGGAGCCGCTTGAGGAGCGAGATCACCACCATGGCCGCCAGGATCAGGAGCGGGATCAGGAGCAGCGGGGTGGCCAGGAGGTAGGCGAGGGCGTCGTTCATGGGCCTGTGGGCTGGGTTGGCGGTTCCGGAATTGTAGCGGAGGCCGGGGCCGCGGTCACTCGGGGCCCGCCGCCCGGCCGCGGGAGGGGTGGCCGCCGGGGCCCGACTTGCGATCCGGTCCCGGAACCCCGAAATCAGGGGGGGCCGTCGGGGTCCCTGCGGGGATTTCCCGACAGCGCCTGGCCCGGACGCGCTGCGATCCTTCCGGGTTCCCGCCGAACAAACCCAGCCCCCGACCGGGAGAGGCGACTTGAGCACGCCGACCGTTCCGCCGCCGACCGCCGCCCCCCAGGCCGGCGGATTCTTCGGGCACCCCCGCGGCCTCGCCACGCTCTTCTTCACCGAGATGTGGGAGCGCTTCTCGTACTACGGGATGCGGGCCCTCCTCATCCTCTACATGACCACCGCCACCACCCACGTCATCTCCGGCCCCGCCGGCGAGGTCGTGCGGGAGAACGGCGGCATGGGGCTGGACGTGGGGATGGCGGCCGCCATCTACGGGCTCTACACGAGCCTGGTGTACATCATGGCGCTGCCCGGCGGCTGGGTCGCCGACAACCTCTGGGGCCAGCGGAAGGCCGTCTTCGTGGGCGGCTGCATCATCGCCCTCGGGCACTTCACCATGGCGGTGCCCAGCGACACGTTCTTCTTCCTGGGCCTGATCTTCATCATCCTGGGCACGGGCCTGCTCAAGCCCAACGTCAGCACCGTGGTGGGCGAGCTCTACCCCGAGGGCGGGGCCCGGCGTGACGCCGGCTTCTCGATCTTCTACATGGGGATCAACCTGGGCGCCCTCTTCGGACCGGCGGTCACCGGGTTCCTGGGCGAGGGCTACAACTGGCACTGGGGCTTCGGCGCCGCCGGCGTCGGGATGGTCCTGGGCCTGATCCAGTACAAGCGCGGCGAGAAGTACCTGGGCGAGGCCGGCACCCTCCGGACCGACGAGTCCCCGGAGCGGGTGGCGTCCATGTCCCGCCGCTTCTTCGGTGGCTTCGGGGCGGTGGTGGCCGCGGTCACCCTCTTCGGCTTCCTGGTCTCGTCCGGCGTCATCCCCCTGACGCTGACCCAGATCGCCACCGGGCTCGGGACCTCGGTGCTGATCATCGTGGCGCTGTACTTCGTGTACCTCCTGACGGCGGGCGGGCACACCCCGACGGAGAACAAGCGGCTGCTGGTCATCTTCTGGCTCTTCCTCCTCATCGCCGTCTTCTGGTCCGGCTTCGAGCAGGCGGGGTCGTCGCTGAACCTCTTCGCCCAGGACCTGACGGACCGGACGGTGGGCGGCTTCACCATCCCCGCCTCGACGCTCCAGTCCATCAACCCCTTCTTCATCATCCTCCTGGCCCCGGTCTTCGGGTCCCTCTGGGTGTGGCTGGAGAAGCGGAACGCGGACCCGTCCATCCCGGTGAAGGCCGGGCTGGGCCTCCTGGGGCTGTCGGTGGGCTTCTTCGTCCTCTCCTGGGGCGCGGCCAACGCCACCCCCGAGAGCCCCGTGAGCCCCGCCTGGCTCATCGTGACGTACTTCTTCCACACCTCCGGCGAGCTGGCCATCTCCCCCGTGGGGCTGTCCGCCATCACCAAGCTCTCGCCGGAGCGGCGCGTCGGTCAGATGATGGGCATCTGGTTCGTGGGCGCGGCGCTGGGGAACCTCTTCGCCGGGCTCGTGGCCGGCCAGCTCGAGACGCTGGCGCCCTTCGCGCTCTTCCGCACCGTGGCCATGATCATCGGCGGGGTGGGGCTCCTGGCCCTCCTGGCGGCGCCGGGCGTGAAGAAGCTGATGGCCGGCGTGAAGTGACGCCCCGGGGGGCGGGGGCGCGCTAGACCCCCCGCCCCTCCACCAGCCGCTTGTACGCCGAGAGGTGCCGCAGCGCCGGCGCCTCCCGTCCCGCCCGCTCGTGGAGCCGCGCGGCGTTCCAGTGGGCCACGGCCAGCCCGGGGTCCGCCTCCAGGGCCGCGGCGTAGGCCTCGAGGGCGAGGTCGCCGCGGTCCCGGTCCTCGAGGAGCACGCCCAGGTTGTACCACGCCCGGGCGTGGCCCGTCCGGGCCGCCAGCGCCGCCCGGTACTGGAGCTCGGCCTCGTCCAGCTCCCCGGCCTCGTGGAGGAGGCGGCCCAGGTTCACGTACGCGTCGGCGAAGGCCCGGTCGATCTCCAGCGCCCGACGGTAGGCCGTCCGGGCCGCGCCGGGGTCGGTGTCCTCCAGCTCCACGCCCCGGTCGAACCAGTCGTCGGCCGCCCGGCGGTCCGGTGTGGAGGCCGCCGCGGCGGCCTCCTCCAGGGACAGTACCTCGGCGCGGGGCGCCCCGTCCCCCGCCGCGGCCCCGGTCGTGCCGGGCGCGTCCGGGCCGTCCTCGAGCCCCGGCACGTGGAGCTGGCCGGTGTCGGGGTCCCAGAGGCGCTCGCCTTCCCGCACCAGCACCCGCCCGCCCAGCGCGGTGAGCTGGACCGCGCTCAGGGGCCGGCCCGGCGGAAGGAGGTCCTGGAGCCGGGTCAGCGCCGAGCCGACCCTCCGGGTGGAGACGTCGTCGCCCTCCAGCAGCTCCCGGGCGGCGCGGAGCACCGCCAGGTCCCGGAAGGAGAAGACGTACTCGTTGCGCGGTCCGCGGGTGGGGCGGAGGAGCCCCTGGCGGGTCCAGGAGTGGATGCGGGAGGTGGGGAGGTCCAGGACCTCGGCGACCTCGCGGGTGCTGAACCCCGCGGGCCGCGGGGGCTCAGCCGGAGGCGGACTTCTTCTTCGACTTCCTGGAGGTCGTTCCGGCACGTTGGGCGGGCTTCTTCTCGGCCTCGGCGCCCTCCTCTCCCAGCGAAGCCTTGAGGGCGGCCATGAGGTCGATGATCTGAGTCTTCGACTCCGCGGTGGGGGCGGCGGTGATCTCCCGGCCCTCCACCTTCTGCTGGATCATCTCAAGTGTACGCTCCCGGACCTCGTCGTGATACTCCGACGGGTCGAAGGAGTCGGAGGCCGCCTGGTCGATGAGCTGCTTGGCCAGCGCGAGCTCCGCCTCGGCCACGTCGCCCTCCTCCAGGGGGACCTCGTCGAAGGAGCGCAGCTCGTCCCCGTAGTGGAGCTGCTCCATGACCAGCCCCTCGTCGTAGGGGCGGATCATCACCAGGGACTGGCTCCCTCGGCTGGCGTACTTGGCGATGGCCACGCGCCCCGTCTCCCGCAGCGCCGCCGACAGGAGCCGGTACGCCCGGGCGCCGCCCTTGTCGGGGCCGAGGTAGTAGGTCCGGTCAAGCCAGAGCCGGTCCACCTGCTCCTCGGGGACGAACTCCACGATGTCGATGGACTCGGATTCCGCCGACTTCAGGAGCTCCAGCTCCTCGTCGTCGAAGAGGACGAACTGGCCCCGGGCGAACTCGTAGCCCTTCACCAGGTCGTCGTTCTCCACGACCACGTCGTCCACGGGGCAGTAGTACTGCCGCTTGACGCGCGTGCCGCACGCCTCGTGGAGCATGTTGAAGGAGATCCGTCGGGACGACTCGGCGGTGGAGTAGAGCTTCACCGGCAGCGAGACGAGCCCGAAGGCGATGGTCGTCGAGTTGATCGCGCGGGCAGCCATGATGGGGAAACGTATGTTCCGCCTCCCGCCCCGCGCAACGGATTTCTGCGATCTCCGGGTGGGCGCTCGGACGAGCCCCCCCGGAACGCGCACGGGGCCGCCCCGCCGAAGCGGAGCGGCCCCGTGGGTCCTACCGGGCAGGTTCCCGGTCAGGCGGGCTGAACGTTCTCAGCGGCGGGACCCTTGGGGCCCTGGACCACGTCGAACTCCACCTGCTGGCCCTCGTCCAGGGTCTTGAAACCCTGCATCTGGATGGCGCTGTGGTGGACGAAGCAATCGTTGCTCCCGTCCTCAGGCGTGATGAACCCGAAGCCCTTCTGATCGTTGAACCACTTCACTGTGCCCTTGGTACGCATGGATGCGCTCCTCGGTTGTGCAAGTCGGAGGCCGCTCTACACGTACTTGCCGACTGCTGGTGCTCGCGCGGATACTGCCGCGCCGTTCGCCGCCACTCTGACGGCTTTGCGAAAAGGGCGCCGATCCCATCCATCAGGACCGCCGCCCCTTCGAATGCTTTCCGAATCCCGTTTCTCCGGGACGGACACCATAGGATGGCGGCAGAGAGCCTCCGCGTCAACCGGGGAGCTCCGTACGCCCCATGAGATGGAGGTCGACGGCCCGGGCGGCGCCCCGTCCCTCGGCGATGGCCCAGACCACCAGGCTCTGCCCCCGACGGGCGTCCCCGGCGGCGAATACGCCCGGCACGCTGGTGGCGTAGCGGCCCTCCTCCGCCCGGATGTTGGAGCGGGGATCGCGGGCCAGGTCGAGCTGGTCGAGGACCTTCTCCTCGGGCCCGAGATAGCCCATGGCCAGCAGCACCAGGTCCGCCGGGCGACGCTCCTCGGTCCCGGGCACGGGCCGGGGGCGGCGCGGCCCCTCGGGGCCCTCCTCCCAGGTCACCCGGACGGTCTCGATCTCGCGGACCCGGCCGTGGCCGTCCCCGTGGAAGGCGGTGGTGGCGCGGACCCAGGCGCGCGGGTCCCCCCCGAAGCGCGCGGCGGCCTCCTTGTGGCCGTAGTCCACCAGGAGGACCCGGGGCCACTCGGGCCAGGGGTTGTCCTCGGGCCGCGCCTCCGGCGGGCGATCCAGGATCTCGAGCTGGGTCACGCTGCGGCAGCCGTGGCGCAGCGCGGTGGCCACGCAGTCGGTGCCCGTGTCCCCGCCGCCGATGACCACCACGTCCTTGTCCCGGGCCGAGACGTACTCGCCGTCGGCGTGGTCCGAGTCCAGCAGGCTCTTGGTGTTGGGTCCGAGGAAGTCCATGGCGAAGTGGATGCCCTCCAGGTCCCGGCCGTCCACCGGGAGGTCCCGGGGGCGCGTGGCCCCGGTGCAGAGCACCACGGCGTCGAAGCCCTCCACCAGGTCGCGGGCGGGGATGTCCACCCCGACCTCGGTGTCGGGGACGAAGTGGACGCCCTCGGCGGAGAGGAGCTCCACCCGCCGCTCCACCACGTGCTTCTCGAGCTTCATGGCGGGAATGCCGTACATGAGGAGCCCGCCGATCCGGTCGTCCCGCTCGTACACGGTCACCCGGTGGCCCGCCCGGTTGAGCTGGGCCGCGCACGCCAGCCCGGCGGGACCCGAGCCCACCACGGCCACCTGCTTCCCCGTCCGCCACGCCGGGGGCTCGGGGACGATCCACCCCTCTTCGAAGCCCCGTTCCACGATGGCGTTCTCGAGGGTCTTGATGGCCACGGGCTCGTCGTTCAGCCCCAGGACGCAGGAGCCCTCGCAGGGCGCCGGGCAGACACGGCCCGTGAACTCGGGGAAGTCGTTGGTCCGGTGCAGCCGCTCCAGCGCCTCGCGCCAGAGTCCCCGGTAGACCAGGTCGTTCCACTCGGGGATGAGGTTGTGGACCGGGCACCCCGACGCCGTCCCGGACACCTGCGTCCCGGTGTGGCAGAAGGGGACGCCGCAGTCCATGCACCGCGCGGCCTGGGTCCGCAGGCCCTTCTCGGACATGGGCCGGGCCATCTCCCGCCAGTCCGCCAGCCGCTCGACGGCCGGCCGGTAGACGGGGAGCTCGCGGCGGTGTTCCAGGAATCCGGTTGCCTTGCCCATCTCAGCCCCCTGCCATGCGCGCGGGGGCGCGGCGGTTCGAGTCGAAGGCGGCCATGGCGGCGTCGCCGGGGCTCAGGCCCCGGCCCCGGGCCGCCTGCATGGCGTCCCGCACCCGGCGGTAGTCGCGGGGCAGCACCCGGACGAAGCCCGGGAAGATCCGCTCCCAGTCGGCCAGGATCTCCCGGCCCAGCTCGCTTCCGGTGTGGTGCACGTGGGCCTCCACCAGCGCCCTCGCCTCCTCCACCTCCACGGCCTCGGTGGGGCGCTCCAGCTCGACGAGCCCCGTGTTGCACCGGTCCTCGAAGCCTCCGTCGGGATCCCAGACCCAGGCGATCCCCCCGGACATGCCGGCGGCGAAGTTCCGGCCCGTGGGCCCCAGGACCACCACGCGGCCCCCGGTCATGTACTCGCAGCCGTGGTCGCCCACGCCCTCCACCACGGCGCGGGCGCCGCTGTTGCGGACGCAGAAGCGCTCGCCGGCGCGGCCCCGGACGAAGGCCTCTCCTCCCGTGGCGCCGTAGAGCACCACGTTCCCCACGATGATCTCGTCCCGGGGCACGAAGGTGGCCCGCTCCGGCGGCCCCAGGACCAGACGCCCCCCGGAGAGCCCCTTCCCGAAGTAGTCGTTGGCGTCCCCCTCCAGGCGGAGGGTCATGCCCGCCGGGAGCCAGGCGCCGAAGCTCTGCCCGGCCGAGCCCTCGAAGGTGAGGTCCACGGTCCCGTCGGGGAGGCCCTCGGCGCCGTGGAGCCAGGTGACCTCCGAGCGAACGATCGTCCCCACGACCCGGTCGGTGTTGGAGATGGGGAGGCGGGCCCGGACGCGCTCGCCCCGCTCCAGGGCGGGCCGGCACAGCTCGAGGAGCTCCCGGCGGTCCAGGGAGCGGTCCAGGCCGTGGTCCTGGGCGCGGGTCCGGCGCCGCGAGGCCCCCGCGGGGACCTGGGGCCGGTGGAGGATGCCCGAGAGGTCCAGGCTCCGGGCCTTCCAGTGGTCGGTGCGCCGCGGGCGGAGCGCCTCCACCCGGCCCACCATCTCGTCCACCGAGCGGAAGCCCAGGCGCGCCATGTGACGCCGCAGGTCACGGGCGATGAAGCGGAGCCAGTTCTCCACGTACTCCGGCCGGCCCGCGAACTTCTTCCGGAGCTCCGGGTCCTGGGTGGCCACCCCCACGGGGCAGGTGTCCAGGTGGCAGACCCGCATCATGATGCATCCCAGCGCCATGAGCGCGGTCGTTCCGAAGCCGAACTCCTCGGCTCCCAGGAGCGCCGCCACCGCCAGGTCCCGCCCGGTCTTGAGCTGCCCGTCCACCTCCACGGTGATCCGGTCCCGCAGCCCGTTGAGCAGGAGCGTCTGGTGGGTCTCCGCCAGCCCCAGCTCCCAGGGGAGCCCGGCGTGCTTGATGGAGGTCTGGGGCGAGGCGCCGGTGCCCCCGTCGTACCCGCTGATCAGCACCACGTCCGCTTTTCCCTTGGCCACGCCGGCGGCCACGGTCCCGACCCCCACCTCCGAGACCAGCTTCACGTTGATGCGGGCCCGGGGGTTGGCGTTCTTGAGGTCGTGGACCAGCTCGGCCAGGTCCTCGATGGAGTAGATGTCGTGGTGGGGCGGGGGCGAGATGAGCCCCACGCCGGGCGTGGACTGACGCACCCGCGCGATCCACGGCCAGACCTTCTTCCCCGGGAGCTCGCCGCCCTCTCCGGGCTTGGCCCCCTGGGCCATCTTGATCTGGATCTCCTGGGCGCTCACCAGGTAGGCGCTCGTCACGCCGAAGCGGCCCGAGGCCACCTGCTTCACGGCGCTGCACCGGGAGTCGCCGTTCTCGTCGGGCTCGTACCGGTCGGCGTCCTCCCCGCCCTCGCCGGAGTTGGAGCGGCCTCCGACCCGGTTCAGCGCGATGGCCAGCGCCTCGTGGGCCTCCTTGCTGATGGAGCCGTACGACATGGCGCCCGTCTTGAAGCGCTTCAGGAGCGCCGCCTCGGACTCCACCTCGGAGAGGGGGACGGGCGTGCGCGTGGGGTCCAGCTCGAGGAGGCCCCGGAGCGCCGTGGGCCGGAGCGTGGCCGCGTCGACCCGGTCGGCGTACTCCCGGTAGGTCTCCCACGAGCCGGTGCGGACCGCCTTCTGGAGGAGGCGCACCACCTCGGGGTGGAAGGCGTGGAACTCCCCGTCCTTGCGCCACTGGTACTCGCCGCCCTCCTCCAGCGTGCGCGGCGGGGTGCCGCTCCGCGGGAAGGCGCGGCCGTGGCGCATGCGGGTCTCCCGGGCGATGGCCTCCAGCCCGATCCCCTCGATGCGGGAGTCGGTCCCGGTGAAGTAGCGCTCCACCACCGCGCGCCCGAGGCCGAGGGCCTCGAAGATCTGGGCGCCGTGGTAGGACTGGAGGGTGCAGATGCCCATCTTGGACATGACCTTCACCACGCCCTTCACCACCCCGGTGTTGTAGTTGGCGACCGCGGTCTCGTAGTCGAGGCCGGGGAGCATCCCCTCCTCGCACATGTCGGCGAAGGCCTCGTAGACCATGTAGGGGTTGATGGCGGTGGCGCCGTAGCCCAGGAGGGCGCAGAAGTGGTGCACCTCCCGGGGCTCGCCCGACTCGAGCACGATCCCCACCCGGGTCCGCCGTCCCTCCCGCACCAGATGATGGTGGAGCCCGGCCACGGCCAGGAGCGCCGGGATGGGCGCCGTGTCCCGGTCCACGCCCCGGTCCGACAGGATGAGGATGTGGGCCCCGTCGTCGATGGCCCGGTCCGCCGCCGCGAAGAGCTCGTCCAGCGCCCGCTCCAGCTCCTTCTCGCCGCCGTCGGCGGGGAAGAGGATGGGGAGGGTCGCCCACTCGAAGCCCGACTTGTGGGCGAGCTTGAGGCGCTCCAGCTCGTCGTTGGTCACCACCGGGTTCCGCAGCCGGAGCTGCTCGCACGAGTCCGGGGTGGGGTGAAGCAGGTTCCGCTCCGAGCCCAGGGAGAGCTCGGTGGACGTCACCAGCTCCTCCCGGATGGGGTCGATGGGCGGGTTGGTGACCTGGGCGAAGAGCTGCTTGAAGTAGTCGTAGAGGAGCCGCGGCCGCTCCGAGAGCACGGCCAGCGGCGTGTCGGTGCCCATGGAGGCGATGGGCCAGAAGGCCCGCTTGGCCATGGGCCCCAGGATGAGGCGGAGCTCCTCGAAGGTGTACCCGAAGGCCTGGAGGCGCTGGACCGTGGCCTCGTGGCTCCGCTTCTCCACGGGGATCCGCACGTCCGGCAGGTCCTCGAACTCCACGAAGTGCCGCTCGAGCCACTCGGCGTAGGGGTGCTCGGCGGCCATGTCCGCCTTGAGCTCCTCGTCGCTCACGATGCGCCCCTGGGCGGTGTCCACCAGGAGCATGCGGCCCGGCTGGAGCCGCCCCTTGTGGAGGACGTCCTCGGGCTCGATCTCCAGGCAGCCCACCTCGGACCCCATGACGATGCGGCGGTCCTTGGTCACGTAGTACCGGGACGGCCGGAGGCCGTTGCGGTCCAGGGTGGCGCCCACGAGGGTGCCGTCGGTGAAGGCCACCGACGCCGGACCGTCCCAGGGCTCCATGAGGCAGGAGTGGAACTGGTAGAAGGCCCGCAGCTCGGGGCTCATCTCCTCGTCCTTCTCCCACGCCTGGGGGATCATCATCATCATGGCGTGGGGCAGGGAGCGGCCCGCCAGGTGCAGGAACTCCAGGCAGTTGTCCAGCGCGCCCGAGTCGCTGCCGCCGGGCTGGATGATGGGGAAGACCTTCTCCAGGTCGTCTCCGAAGAGCTCCGAGCGGAGCAGCCCCTGGCGCGTGTTCATCCAGTTGACGTTGCCCCGGAGGGTGTTGATCTCGCCGTTGTGGATGACGTAGCGGTAGGGGTGCGCCCGCTCCCAGCTCGGGAAGGTGTTGGTGCTGAAGCGCGAGTGGGTCAGGACGATGGCCGACTCGAGCCGCTCGTCCCGGAGGTCGGCGTAGCACGCCGGGACCTGATCCGGGGTGAGCATGCCCTTGTAGACCAGGGTCCGGTGGGAGAAGCTGGCCAGGTAGAAGGCGTCGGCGTCGCCTCCCTGACGGAGCTCCCGGTGGGCCCGCGAGGCGATGACGTAGAGGCGGCGCTCGAAGTCCATGGCGTCGTCCACGCCCTCGCCGCGCCCCACGAAGAGCTGGCGGACCACGGGGGCGGCGGCCCGGGCGGTGGGGCCCACCGCGTCCAGGTCGGTGGGGACGTCCCGCCACCCGAGCACCCGCTGCCCTTCGTCGGCCACCAGCGCCTCGAGCTTCTCCTCGCAGTGGTGGCGGGCGCCCGCGTCCCGGGGGAGGAAGACCATCCCCACGCCGTACGCCCCGGGCTCCGGGAGCTCCACGCCCTGCTCGGCCATGGCCGCGCGCAGGAAGCGGTGGGGGAGCTGGATGAGGATCCCGGCGCCGTCACCCGAGTCGGGATCGGCGCCCTTGGCGCCCCGGTGGTCGAGGTTGACCAGGATGCGCAGCGCCTGGCGGACCAGGTCGTGGGAGGGCTCGCCGTCGATCTGGGCCACGAAGCCGATCCCGCAGGCGTCGTGCTCGTGGCGCGGGTCGTAGAGCCCCTGGGCGCGGGGGAAGCCGGGAGGGGTCGGTTGGGTGCCCGGGGGGCTGGGACGGACTGCGGCGTCGTGCATGGATGGACCTCGGCCGTTCGGGGACACCTCCGGGCCCGACCGTGCATGGCCGGACCGCCCCCGACCGGCGGGGTCGGACGCTCAGTGTCTCATGTTTATGCAGTAGATAGGCATGATATTTCAATAGCACCATAGGGTGCGAGCGCCGCTCGCGCCAGGGGTGGGCTCCCTGGAGGCGCATACCCCGACGCGGCGCGGGCCCCCGTCCGCCCCATGGCCGGCGCTCGGGGCCGGGTCTCCGCGGGCCGTGCCGGGCGCTCGCCGTCTACTTTGTGCGACAAAAGGCCAAAGGCTGGGCGCGGTCGCTGACAAGATGCTTGACAGGCACGTTTGCCCGACGCATTCTTTGTCCGCGACTCGAACAAAGAGGGTTCGGCCACCGGCTACGCCTCGAGTTCGGAGCTTGTGTACAACCCCACTGGAGCGGACCCATGACCGCGCGACGCCTCACCGCCCTGGCCCTTCTGGCCGCCACCTTCGCCGTCGGGTGCGACGACGACGAGACGAGCCCCACGGCTCCCGTCCCGGACGTTCCCTCCGAAGGCGGCGTCTTCCTGGACGACTGGGCCCCGGGCGTGAGCTTCGAGCCCTTCGCCGACTCCAAGGCGGACGCGGCTCAGGTGGATCCCAGCGTCGCGTACCGGGGGAGCGCGTCCCTCAAGGTGACCGTCCCCGGGCCCGGCGACGCCAGCGGCTTCTTCGCCGGGGGCGCCCTCCTGGCGGCCTCGTCGTGGGACCTGTCGGGATACGACGTCCTCAGCTTCTGGGCCCGCGCCGATCGGAACGCCTCCCTGGACGTGGTGGGGCTGGGGAACGACGTCTCCGACGACCCGGCGTACATGGTCGAGACCGGAAGCCTGGAGATCACCGGCGTGTGGAAGAAGTTCTACGTGCCCATCCCGGATCCGTCCGTCCTCTCCGCGGAGGACGGGCTGTTCTTCTTCGCCGAGGGACAGGAGGCGGGCCAGGGATACACCATCTGGTTCGACGACATCCGCTTCGAGTCGCTGGGCGCCTCGGTGGTGCGCGCGGGCATGACCGCCCAGACGCTGACCCTCGAGGTGGGCGCCACCGCCACGGTGAAGGGCCTGACCGCCACGGTGAACGCCGGCGGCGTGGACCACACGGTGAGCGCCAAGCCCGGGTACTTCACCTTCCGCTCGTCCGACGAGGACGTGGCCAGGGTGGACGAGGACGGCGTCATCACCGTGGTGGGTCTGGGCACCGCCGGGATCACCGCCTCGCTGGGGTCGGTGGACGCCTCGGGCACGGTGGTGGTCACCACCGGCGAGGGGATCGCCGAGCCGGCGCCCGCCCTCCCCCACGACCCGGCCAACGTGATCTCGCTGTACAGCGACGCCTACGACGACGTGCCGGTGGACACCTGGTCCGCGGTCTGGGACATGGCCGACGTGGAGGAGGCCGAGATCGACGGCGACAACATGAAGCTCTACACGAACCTCACCTTCGCGGGGATCGAGTTCACCTCGCAGACGGTGGACGCCACCGACATGACCCACTTCCACATGGACATCTGGACGCCGGACGCCGTGGAGGGCGGGGAGACGTTCAAGATCAAGCTGGTGGATTTCGGCCCCAACGGCGTCTGGAACGGCGGTGGGGACGACGTCGAGCACGAGCTCACCTTCACCGCGCCCACGCTGGAGCGGCGGAAGTGGGTGAGCCTCCACATCCCCCTGGACGACTTCGTGGGGATGACCACCCGCGGCCACGTGGCCCAGCTCATCATCTCCGGAGACGTGAACAACGTCTACGTGGACAACGTGATGTTCGTGAAGGACGTCTTCACCCCGGCCGCGCCGGCGCCCGCGCCGACCCATCCGGCGGCCGACGTGGTCTCCCTCTTCAGCGACGCCTACGACGACGTGCCGGTGGACACCTGGTCCGCCGTGTGGGACGTGGCGGACGTGGCCGAGGTGGCGCTGGCCGGGGGCGACATGGTGAAGCGGTACACCGGCCTCGTCTTCGCCGGCGTCGAGTTCACCTCCCAGACGGTGGACGCCAGCGAGATGACCCACCTGCGCTTCGACTTCTGGACGCCGGACCCGGTGGGGGACGGCCGGGTCTTCAAGGTGAAGCTGGTGGACTTCGGCGCGAACGGCGCGTGGGACGGAGGCGGGGACGACGTGGAGCACGAGATCGTCCTGGACGCCACCTCGACGCCGGCGCTGAAGACCGGCGGCTGGGTGCGCTACGACATCCCCCTGGACGACTTCAAGAACCTGACGACCCGGGGCCACCTGGCCCAGCTCATCGTCTCCGGCGACCCCAACACGGTCTTCCTCGACAACATCTACCTGCACAGGTAGGCCGGCCTACCAGCCCCCGCCCCCTCCCCCCCCGCCGCCTCCACCCGAGGAACCGCCGCCTCCGGAGGACCCGCCGCCTCCGCTCCCGGAGGAGGCGGGGGGAGAGGACGAGGCCGAGAGCGAGGACGAGAAGGAGCCCGCCAGCGACCCCGAGAGGCCGCCGGGCGAGACCGTGGAGCCCCCGCCCGCGTACCACCCGAAGCCCGGGGAGACGCCTCCTCCGCCCGCGGTCGGCGCGGCGGCCAGCGCCTCCTCGAAGCGGGCGGCCCAGGCGCTCTCGACGCCCAGGGCGATGGCCCAGGGGAGGAAGCGCTCGAAGAGCTCCAGCGACGCGTCGGCGGGCTGGAGCCGTCGGATCCGGTCCTCCTCGGTGGCCGCCAGGAAGCGGCGGAACCCTTCGACGTGGTCCAGGACCCCGCGCCCCTTCAGCGTGGGGCGCTCCAGGAGGTGGTAGAAGAGGACGTTGACGCCGCCCAGGACGAGCGCAGCGGCCACCAGGTGCCCCGGCACCGAGACCCAGAGGAGGCCGCCCACCACCAGTTCGGCCGCCACGAAGGGCAGGGAGAAGAGGGAGAGGAAGGCGGCGCCGGCCCAGGCCGCCCCGCCTCCCCGGAGCGCCTGGCGCCAGAGGGTGACGACCCGCCAGACCAGGGTGGCCGTCCCCATGGTCCAGATCGTGAGCCAGAAGCCCATGAACCACGCTTCGGGGGGGATGGCGTACCGGACGCGCCACGCCAGCGCCCCGAAGCCGGCCAGGGTCACCCCGACCCCCACGGCGAACCAACCCCGGTTGAGCACGAAGTAGCGCTTCTCCAGCGTCCGCTCCAGGCGACGGCGGAAGGCCTTGGCGGCGTGGTGGGCGGTGGGGTTGTGCCGGGCGCCCAGCGTCACCGTCCGTCCGGCCCGCCCGTCGGGCCCGCCCACCAGCTCCCGGAGGAGCGCGGCCTCGCCCGGGGGCAGCGGCTCCGCGGGCGTCCGGTCCGTGCGCTTCAGGATCCACGTCCTCCCCTCGGACTCGAGGGTGAGCCACCCCTTCACCGCCAGGCTCACCACCGCCGCCGCCAGGTGGCGCCCCTTCCATCCCCGCTCCACCACGTAGCCCGCCGCCGCTGGCGAGAGCCCCTCCGGCGGCTCGTACCGCACCATCGTGGCCCGCGCCTCCGGATCCCGACCCAGGCGGTTCCAGAGGAGGAGGTAGACCGAGAGCACCAGGAGCGTCACGGCCAGGGCGTCGAGCCAGCCCCCCCAGTCCAGGCGGAGCCAGCGGAGCCGCTCGGCCCGGGTGGGGGGCGCCACGACGCCCGGGGGGAGGGACACGCGCACGGTGAGCCCCTCGCCCGGGGCCAGGGGCTCGGTGGTGCCGAAGACCGCGGCGCCGCCCTCGCCGACGCCGGACTCCCACGTGGCGGTCACGTCGGTGGCCGTCGAGCCCTCCTCCCCGGTCCACGCCTCCAGCGTCACCGCGTCGGCCTCCATCGGGGACGGGGGCAGGACCCGGGCGCTGGCCCGCCGGATGGGGAAGGACCAGCCGTTCCCGGTCGCGTTCCAGTAGAGGCGGGCCCCGTCCTCGTCCCGGTGGACCCAGCGGGCGGTGCGGTACGCGATGCGGTAGGTGTGCTCGCCGGGCGGGAGGAGCCGGTCCGGGTCCCCGATACGGATGCGCACGCCGCCCCGGCGGGCCGGCCCGCCCACGCTCTGGAGCACGTACGGCTCCGGCTCCTTGTTCCGGAGCACCTCGGTCACCTCGAAGGGGGCGCGGATCCGCCCGAGGCCGAAGGTGCCGGCGCGGGGAAAGGAGGTGGGGAAGTCCCGGTAGATGCCCCGGCGGATCTCCTTGCCCAGGGCGCGGACGCGGATCTCCTCGACGACGTCCATCCAGCCGTCGGCGAGGATCCGGACGGTGACGTCGTAGGAGAGGATCTCCTCGGGGGCCCCTCCCTGGGCGGGGGGCTGCTGGGCGGCGAGGCCCCCGAGGGGGAGGAGCGCCGCGGCCAGGAGGAGGACGGCGCCGGGAAGAAGAGGCGCTCGCCTGGGTGAGGACATGGACGGGGTCTCCTCCGGCTGGGACGGGGTGTCTCGGGCGCCGGAGACAGTGGGGACGGGAGGTGGACGGGGCCACCCCGGGGCCTCGAGGGTTGACGACAGGGAGGGCTCGGTACCATATAGTCACAATCAAACTAAACCTACGGAGGCCCCATGCCGTCCGACACGCTGGCGGAGTTCGAGCTCCTCGTCATGCTCTCGGCCCTCCGCCTCGGACCCGACGAGGCGTACACGGTCTCCATCGCCGACGACATCGAGGCGCGCACCGGCCGCTCCGTGCGGCGCGCCAACGTGTACACGACGCTCCATCGGCTCGAGGAGAAGGGGCTGGTCTCGACCGCGCTGGGGCAGCCGCGGCCGGAGCGGGGGGGACGCCCCCCGAGGCTGGTCACGGTGCGCCCCTCCGGCGTGGAGGCGGTGCGGGGGACCACCGGCGCCATCGAGGCCATGAAGGCCGGGCTGGGGGACCTCCTGGGAGAGGCCGGATGAAGGCGCCGCGCTGGGCCCGCTGGCTCCTGGCCCGCCTGGCTCCCCGGGGGCGGGGGGAGGACCTCGTGGGCGACCTGGAGGAGGTCCATCGCCGTCGCCTCGCCCGGCGGGGACCGGCCGCGGCCTGGCTCCTCACCTCCCTGGACGCCCTCGACGTGGCCCGAGCGATCGTCCTGGGCGGCCGCCTGCCGTTCTCCTGGCTGGACTTCAAGCTCGGCCTCCGCATGCTGGTGCGGCACCCGGGGCTCACGGTCCTGGGGGGCCTCTCCCTGACCTTCGCCATCCTGGCCGGCGCCACGACCTTCGAGTTCTTCCGCCAGCTCCTGGCTCCGGATCTGGGCTTCCCCGGGGGGGACCGGATCGTGGCCGTGGAGGTCTGGGACGCCCGGAACGGGGGGCGGGAGCGCCGCGCGCTGTGGGACTACGCGCACTGGGCCGACCGCCTCACCTCTGTGGAGGAGCTGGGCGCCTACCGGAACGTCCGGCGCAACCTCCGCGCGGGGGACGAGCCGGGGCAGCCGATCTTCGTGGCGGAGATCGACCCCCGCGCCCTCCGGCTCTCGGCCACGGCGCCCCTCCTGGGCCGCACCCTGACCGACGACGACACGCGCCCGGGGGCGCCCCTCGTGGTGGTGCTGGGGCACGCCCAGTGGCGGGCGCGCTTCGGGGGCGATCCCGGGATCGTGGGGCAGGAGGTGGGGGTCGGGCGGGCACGGGCTACGGTGGTGGGAGTGATGCCCGAGGGCTTCGCCTTCCCCCTCGCCCACGAGGCCTGGCTGCCCCTCCGCCTGGAGACATCCCCGGAGCAGGCCCGTCCCAGGGAGGGCCCCGACCTCTCCTTCCTCGGCCGTCGGGCGCCGGGCATCGGCCTCGAGGAGGCCCAGGTGGAGCTGTCCGCCCTGGGCCGGACCTTGGCCGCCACCTCCCCGGCCACCCACGAGCACCTGCACCCCCGGGTCCTCACCCTACCCCGGGCCGCTCTGGGGCTCGGCCCCGTCTCCGGCACCGTGGTGTCCACGGTGGTGGTCGGGATGAACCTCCCGGCCGTCCTCTTCGTGATCCTGGTTTGCGGAAACGTCGGTCTCCTCCTCTTCGCCCGGGCCGCGGCACGGGAGGGGGAGATGCTCGTGCGGAGCGCCCTGGGCGCCAGCCGGCTGCGGATCGTGGGGCAGCTCTTCGTGGAAGCGCTCCTCCTGGCCCTCCTCGCGGCCGCGACGGGGCTGGCGCTGGCGCGGTACGGGCTGGGGTGGTGGCTGCACATCGTGGAGGTGGCGCTGTGGGAGGCACCGCTGCCCTTCTGGTTCCGCCCGTCCCTCTCCCCCGAGACCGTGGCCTACAGCGTGGGGCTGGCGGTGGTGGCCGCGGTCGTCGCCGGTGTGGTCCCCGGGCTCAAGGTCACCTCCGGGACCGCCCGCCTCCGCGAGGCCTCGCCGGGGGCCGGGGGGGTCCGGATCGGCGGGGTGTGGACCGCCGTCATCGTCTGCCAGATCGCCGTGACCGTGGTGGCTCCGGTGGTGGCCGTGGGGGTCCATGTGGACGGCCTCGACGAGCGGGGCGCCGTCGCCCTCCCCCTGGACGACTCTGCGTACCTGACCGCCCTCGCCGGGGTGGACCACGAGGGCTCCGGCCCGCCCCCGGCGGAAGGTCCCTACGGCGAGCGGCACCGGGAGGTGCTGGAGGAGCTGCGCGCACGGCTGGAGGAGGATCCCCGGGTGGCGGGCGTGACCTTCGCCGAGCGGGTGCCCCGCATGTACCACCCCTTCGCCCAGATCGAGGTCGACGGGCCCGCCGCCGAGCCCCGGGACGAGCGGGGCCACCGGGTGGCCCCCGCCCGGGTCACCCTGGACTACCGCGAGGTCCTGCGCATGGAGCTGAAGGCGGGGCGCTGGTTCCTCGAGGCCGACCGGGAGCTGGATCCCGGCGTGGTCGTGGTCAACGAGTCCTTCGTCCGGAGCGTGCTGGGGGACCGGAACCCGCTGGGACGCCGCATCCGGTACGTGCACGGCGAGCGGACCGGCCCCCTTCCCGAGCCCGGTCCGTGGATGGAGGTCGTGGGCGTCGTGGAGGACATGGGGACCATCTCCGGCTACGGGCCCATGGGGGTGTACCACCTGGCGGACCTTAAAGAGACCTGGCCGGTCCACCTGGCCGTCCACCTCCCCGGGGGAGCCGCCGGCTTCCAGGGGACCCTGCGCGCGGTGGCGGCCGGGGTGAGCCCGGAGCTCCGCCTGGAGTCGGTGGAGACGCTGGCCGAGGTCGCGGACTCCGAGCGCGCCTTCTATGCATTCTGGACCGCGGTGGCGGGGGGGACGACGCTCGTCGCCCTCCTCCTCTCCCTGGGCGGGATCTACGCGGTCCTCTCCTTCGCCGTGGCGCGGCGGACCCGGGAGATCGGGATCCGGGCGGCCCTGGGGTCCCCCAGCGCCCGGGTGGTGGCCGACGTCATGAGACGCCCCCTGGCCCAGGTAGCGCTGGGCCTCGTCGTCGGGGCCGCCCTCCTGGGCTCCGCGATCGTGGCGGGCCGGGCGTATTTCGACCCGCGGATGTGGGTCTTCCTGGCGGGCTACATGGTGCTGATCACCGCCGTCTGCCTCACCGCCTCGGTGGCGCCCATCCGGCGCGCCCTGGCGGTGGAGCCCGCCGAAGCGCTCCGCGGGGAGGGGTGAGGCCGGGCCGGCCGGGTCCCTCGTGGGGCCCTTCCCTCAGCCCCCCGCCCGCATGGCCTCCGCCAGCTCCCGGGCCAGCTCCGTGGAGGGGAGCAGCTCCGAGGCCGGGAGCCTCAGCACCAGCTCGGCCCAGCGCGCGTCCTGGGCCTGGGCGCGGCGGAGGTAGGGAAGCGCCTCGTCCACCCGGTCCGAGGCGGCCAGGGTGATGCCCACCCAGAAGGGCGCCTCGCCGTTGGTGGCCTCGTCGGGGACGAGGTCCATGGCCGCGGAGTAGGACTCCATGGCCCCCTCGACGTCGCCGTCGGTCACCCGGGCGTCCCCCTCGTTGAGCTGGAGGTAGGCCCGCTGCAGCCGCACCAGGCGGCGGAGCTCGGCCACCGGCTCGGGATGGTCCTCCACCCGGAGGTCGAAGGTCCGGTCCACCCAGGAGAGCCCGGTGGGCTCCCCGGAGACCACGATGAGGGCCGCCGACTGCTTGCCCCGGATGTCGCCGCCCTCGGCCTGGGCCGCTTCCAGCGCCGCCAGGAGCCGCTCGGCCAGGTCGCCTTCGGAGGCCTCGTAGGCCCGGGCCATGGCGTCCCAGACCGTGGCGCTCTCCATCATGTTGGCCTGGACCGAGTAGGCGTCGCCGGTGCGATGGCCGGCGGCCTCGATGGCCAGCGAGCCGGTGTGGGCGGCCACGTTCCCGTCGGCGTCCACCATGGCCACCTGGCGCACGGCCTCCCCGTCGTCGGTGGAGACCAGCGCCGCCAGCGCCTGCTCCGCGGTGCGGCCGGTCTCCATGAGCTCCAGCCCCAGCGGCCCGTACGACGGCTCCACGAAGGACTGGGTGGCCACCGCGCCCACCCCCGCCTCGGCCCACGGGACGATGGCGCCCACGCTGAACCAGTGGGACTGGACCGCCACCCCGAGCTCGCCGGTCTCGGCGTCCCGGGCCACGATGGAGTAGGTGGCCACGGGGCGGAGGGGCACGTCCGCGGCGCGCTGGGCGCGGAGGGCGGGGGGCGCGAGGAGGAGGGCCGCGAGGAGGAGGGCGGCGGGACGGCGGACCATGGCGGGGCTCCGGGTGAGGGGAACGGTCGTCGCGGGCCGCCAATATAGGGGGCCGCGCGCTGGCCGGCCCTTCCTCCTCTCCCTATCCTCGCCCGGCATGAGCCCTCCTCCTCCCTCCCGCGACGATCGCCTCGAGGCCTACCGGGCCAAGCGCACGGCCTCCCGCACCCCCGAGCCCTTCGGGGGGGAGGTCGTGGCCGGCGGGAGCGTCTTCGTGGTCCAGAAGCACCACGCCCGGGCGCTCCACTGGGACCTCCGCCTGGAGCTCGACGGGGTGCTCCTGTCGTGGGCGGTGCCCAAGGGGCCCTCGCCGAACCAGGCGGACAAGCGGCTGGCCATGCGCACCGAGGACCACCCCCTGGAGTACGCCGAGTTCGAGGGCGTCATCCCCGAGGGCGAGTACGGGGCCGGCTCCATGATCGTGTGGGACCGGGGCACGTGGACGCCGGTGGAGGACCCCCGGGCGGGGTTGGTGAAGGGCAAGCTCCTCTTCGACCTCCACGGCCACAAGCTCCAGGGCCGCTGGACGCTGGTGAAGACCAAGCAGGCCGAGAACTCCTGGCTCCTCATCAAGGAGCGGGACGCCTGGATGGACGAGGAGGGGGGCACCGGGGACTACCCCGACGACTCGATCTACTCGGGGCTCGAGGTGGACCGGTTTCCCCGGGCCGACGAGATCGCCGAGGAGCTGGCGGTCCGGGTGGCCGAGGCGGGCGCCCCCGAGGCCGAGCTGCATGCCCGCGACGTGGAGCCCATGCTGGCCACGGCCTCCGAGGAGGCCTTCACCCGGGAGGGGTGGCTCTTCGAGATCAAGTACGACGGCTACCGCCTCCTGGCGGAGCGGCACCGGCGCACGCCGTCGCTCCGCTCCCGGAACGGCCACGACCTCACCCCCACCTTCCCCGAGATCGCCCGGGCGGTGCGGGGGCTGCCGTACGAGGGGCTGATCCTGGACGGGGAGGTCGTCGTCCACGACGCCGAGGGGCTCCCCTCCTTCTCCCGCCTCCAGAAGCGGGGGCGGATCCTGAACCCCCACGACGCGCTGAGGGCCTCGGTCGAGCTCCCCGCCACCTTCTACGCCTTCGACCTCCTGGCCGTGGAGGGGCGGGACCTGCGCGGCCTCCCGCTGCGGGAGCGGAAGGCCTTCCTGCGGGAGCTCCTCCCCACGGTGGGGCCCATCCGCTACTCGGACCACATCGAGGAGGCCGGCGAGGCCATGTTCGCCCGGGTCCAGGAGATGGGGTTGGAGGGCGTCGTGGCCAAGAAGGGCGACGGCCGCTACGTCGGAGGCCGGTCGCCGGACTGGGTGAAGGTCCGCACCGTCCAGGTGGAGGACTTCGCGGTGGTGGGGTGGACCGACCCCAAGGGGAGCCGGAGCGGCTTCGGGGCGCTGCACCTGGCCCAGCGCGACGGCGAGGGGTGGACGTACCTGGGAAGCGTGGGGAGCGGCTTCGACGCGGGCACCCTGGAGGAGATCGCCCGGCGGCTCGAGGGGCTGGAGGTGCCAGCGCCCCCGGTGGCCCGCGGCGATCCCCCCTCGGGCTCCGGCCACCACTGGGTGCGGCCGGAGGTGGTGGTGGAGGTCCGCTTCAAGGAGCTCACCGACGCGGGGCTCGTCCGCCAGGCGTCCTTCTCCCGCCTCCGGGACGACAAGCCGCCGGAGGACTGCGTGCTCCAGGGACCGGCCGTCCCCCCGGACGCCCGGGAGCCCGACGCCATGCCCGTGGCCTCCGGCGAGCGCCGGGTGGAGTGGACGAACGCGGACAAGGTCTTCTGGCCGGACGCGGGCCTCACCAAGGGGGACCTCCTGGCCTACCACGAGCGCATGGCCCCCTGGATGCTGCCCTACCTGCGGGACCGTCCCCTCGTCATGACCCGCTACCCCGACGGCATCGAGGGGAAGTCGTTCTTCCAGAAGGACGCGCCCCCGTACGCGCCGGAGTGGATCCGGCGGGCCACCGTGTGGAGCGAGAGCTCGGAGCGGGAGCTGTCGTACTTCGTGGCCGACGACGTGGAGTCGCTCCTCTACGTGGTCAACCTGGGGACCATCCCCCTCCACGTCTGGTCCAGCCGCCTCGGGGAGCTGGCCCGGCCGGACTGGTGCGTCCTGGACCTGGACCCCAAGGAGGCGCCCTTCGACCACGTGGTGCGCATCGCCCGCCTGGTCCACGAGGTCTGCGAGGACATCGCGCTCCCCTCCTTCCCCAAGACCAGCGGGTCCACGGGGATCCACGTCCTGATCCCCCTGGCGGGGCGGCTCACCCACGAGCAGTCCCGGACGCTGGCGGAGCTCCTGGGCCGGGTCGTGGTCTCCGAGCTCCCGGAGATCGCCACGCTGACCCGCGCCCCGGAGAAGCGGGAGGGGAAGGTCTACGTGGACTACGTCCAGAACGGCCAGGGACGCCTCATCGTGGCGCCCTTCTCGGTGCGGCCCCGGCCCGGCGCCCCGGTCTCCACCCCGCTGCTCTGGGAGGAGGTGGACGACGGGCTGGCCATCGCCGACCACACGCTGCGCACCGTGCCCGGGCGGATGGAGGAGCTGGGCGCGGACCCCATGGCTCCGGTCCTGGAGCTGGAGCCGGACCTGCTGGGGGCGCTGGAGAAGCTGGCGGGGCGCTTCTAGCGGGCGGAGGCTACTCGTCCTCGTCGGGGAGGGCGGCCACCGCCGCCTGCACCCGGCTCGTCCCCGCCTCGTGGGCCCGGGCCAGGGCCTCGTCGGCGCCGCGGTAGAGCGCTTCGAAGCGGGCGCCGTGGTCCGGGCAGGTGGCGTGTCCGGCGGACATGGTGAGGGAGAGCCCCTCCACCGGAGGTCGCGCCGCCGCCACCAGGTCGATGAGGCGCCGCGCCGCCTGGCCGGCCGCTTCCGAGCCGCTGTCCGGACAGAGCACGGCGAACTCCTCGGGGCCGACCCGGAAGGGGCAGTCGGCGGTGCGGGTGTGCTCCAGGAGGAGGCGGCCGATCCACCGCAGCACCTCGTTGGCCGTGTCCTGCCCCACCGTGTCGGCCAGGCCCCCGAAGGCGTCGAGCTCCAGGAGGACCAGGGAGAACACCCCGTGGTACCGGAGGACCCGGCCGATCTCCCGGGTGACCCGGTCGTGGAAGGAGCGCCGGTTCAGGAGCCCGGTCAGCGGGTCTCGGAGGGCGTCCTCCGAGAGGTCGCTGATGTGGGCGTCGGTGTGGCGCATCCGCTCCGACAGCGCCTCCAGGAGGCGGACGGCCAGCGCGGGGCGCTCCTCCACGGCGCGGCGGAAGGAGTCCTTCTCCAGGACCAGCGCCTCCACCCCATCCAGGGCCCGGACGGTGGCGCTCCGGGGCTTCTCGTTGAGGAGCGCCATCTCCCCGAAGAAGTCGCCGGGGCCCAGGCGGGCCAGCTCGAACTCGCTGGTGCGTCCCGGATACACCACCTGGACGCCCCCCTCGAGGATGACGTAGAGCGAGTGGCCCGCGTCGCCCATCTCCACCACCACCTGGTCGGGGCGGTAGGAGACGTGGCGGGTGGAGTCCGCGAGGCGGACGAGGTCCGCTTCGGGAAGGGTGCGCAGGAGGGGGACCTGCTTCAGGAGCTCGACGGTGTCGGACATGCGCATGAGACTATGTGCCCGAGGGGGGCGGCGCCACGTCGGGCGTGCGAGCGCTTCCCGTGAGCCGGTCCTCAGGCGAGGAGGGCCGGGTGCCCGCCGGTGTGGAGGAAGACGACCCGGTCGTCCGGGGCCACGCTCGCCCGACGGATCCAGTCCAGCATGCCGGCGGCCGCCTTGGCGGAGTACACCGGGTCCAGGACGATCCCCTCCCGCTCCGCGAAGAGGCGGATCGCCTCCTCCGACGCCGGGGTGGGGTGCCCGTAGCCCCGGCCCACGTATTCGTCGGCGGCGGCCACGGACCACTCGGGGATGTCTCCGTCGAACCCCAGGAGCCCGGCGCCCTCCCGGGCCAGCCGCACCGTGGCGATCCGGAGGTCGAAGGCCGACACGTCCGCGCTGACGCCCACCAGCCGGACGTCGCGCCGGCCCAGGAGGGTCGTGCCGAGGAGGAGCCCCGCCAGCGTCCCGCACGAGGAGGCCGAGGTGAAGATCCAGGTCCGGGGGGCCTCGGGGAGCGCGTCGAGCTGTCCGGCCAGCTCCACGGCCGCCCGGGCGTAGCCCAGGGAGCCCAGGCCGGTGGAGGCGCCCAGGGGCAGGACGAGGGCCCGGCCGCCCGACGCCTCCTCGCGGCGGGCCTCCTCCTCCATGGCGGGGTCCCGGTCCTCGCGGCGGGACACGGTCCGGATCTCGGCGCCGAAGAGCCGGTGGAGGAGGGCGTTGCCCCGGGGGGGCTCCCCTGCCTCTCCGTTGATGACCAGCACGCAGCGGAGCCCGAGGCGGGCCGCGGCCGCCGCCGTCACCCGGCAGTGGTTGGACTGGGGGCCCCCCGCCGTCACCAGCGCCGTCACCCCCTCCAGGCGGTCCGGCGCCAGGACCATCTCGAGCTTCCGGACCTTGTTGCCGCCCAGGGCGAACCCCGTCTCCGCGTCCATCTTGACCAGCAGCTCCGGCGCGTCGGGCCCCAGGGCGCGGCGCACGCCGGGGACGGGCACCAGCGGCGTGGGCAGGTCGGCCAGGACGAGGCGTGGCCAGGCGGCCAGCCGCTCCAGCGCGGGGGCGCTCACGCCGCGCGCCCCGCGCGGCACCGCTCCGCCGCGGCCCGCACCGACGCCAGGTGGATGGCCACCGTGTCCTCCACGCGCTCGGCGTACCCCCCGGACATGACGACCGCCACCGGCACGCCCGCCCCGGCCAGGCCGTCGTAGACCCGACGGTCCCGCTCGGCCAGCCCCGCCCGGGAGACGTCGAGCCGTCCCAGGCGATCGCCGCCGTACGGGTCGGCGCCGGCCACGTAGAAGGCCAGGTCCGGGCGGTGGTCCAGCGCGGCCTCCACGGCCCGGTCCACCGCGTCGAGGAAGGCGTCGTCCCCCGCGCCGTCGGGAAGCGGGAGGTCCACGTCGCTCTCCTCCTTGCGGAACGGGTAGTTGGCGGCGCCGTGGACCGAGACGGTGAGGACCCCGGGGTCGTCCCGGAAGATGCGCGCCGTCCCGTTCCCCTGGTGCACGTCCAGGTCCACCACGGCCACCCGCGCCGCCCGCCCCTCGGCCTGCACCGCCCGGACCGCCACCGCCACGTCGTTGAAGACGCAGAAGCCCTCGCCCCGGTCCGCGTAGGCGTGGTGCGTGCCTCCGGCCAGGTTGGCCCCGGTGCCGTCCTCCAGCGCGGCCCGCGCCGCGCCCAGGGTGCCTCCCACCGAGCGGCGCGACCGCTCCACGAGGCCCGGGGACCAGGGGAAGCCGATGCGCCGCACCTCGTCCCGGTCCAGCCCGCCCTCCACGACCCGGCGGAGGTAGCCGGCGTCGTGGACCCGGAGGAGCTCCTCGTCCGTGGCGGCTTCGGGGACCTGGAGCGCGCCCAGCCCCTCGTCGGCCACCCGCTCCCGGAGGAGGCGGTACTTCTCCATGGGGAAGCGATGGCCCTCGGGGAGGGGGAGCACGAAGTGGTCGCAGTAGAAGATGCGCACCTGGACGAAGGGGGCGACGGGGAAACCGGAGAGGGCGGGAACGGTACCCGGGGGCGACGGGCAGCCTACATTAACGGGCCCTCCCACGTCGGGGGAGGGCGGGTTCACCGGGGAATCGACCATGCGGGGAGGGTGTCGTGGAGGGTAGACGGCCCGAGGCGGAGGAGGCCGGCGAGGCGTCCCCGGGAGGGAGGCCCGGCCCGTGGTCCCGCCGGCTCCTGGGGGCGCTGGTCGGCGCGCTCCTCCTTCCCGCGGTGGCCGCCGCCCAGGACGGAGCCGTGGAGGGGCGGGTCCGGGACGACGAGGGCTCCACGGTCCGGGGCGCCGTGGTGGAGCTCCGCCGCGGCGACCGGGCCGTGGCCGTCGCCGCCACCGACGCGCTGGGCTTCTTCCGCCTGGCCCCGGTGACGCCCGGCACCTGGACGGTGTGGGCCTCGGGGCTCGGCTACGCGGAGGAGACCCGGGAGGTGGAGGTGGGTCCCGGCGCCACCGTCCAGCTCGAGCTCGTCCTGCCCCGGCGCGCCCTGGAGGTGGAGGGGATCGAGGTGGAGGCCGAGCGCTCCCGCCAGCGGATCCGCTTCGAGGAGGTGGCCGGCGCCACCGTCCGGGAGCTGGAGCTGGCCGACCTCAAGGCCGTCCCGGGCGTCGTGGAGGCGGACCCGCTGCGCGCCGTGGAGGTGCTCCCGGGCGTCGTGTCCACGTCGGACTTCTCGGCTGCGTTCCACGTCCGGGGCGGCTCCCAGGACCAGAACCTGATCCTCCTGGACGGCGTGCCCATCTTCAGCCCCTTCCACCTGGGCGGCTTCTTCTCGGTCTTCAACGCCGACATGCTCGACCGGGCCGAGCTGCGCTCCGGCGGCTTCCCGGCGGAGCACGGCGGGCGCGTCTCGTCCGTCCTGGACATCGGGAGCGACGCGGGAGACGGCACCTTCCAGGTGGACGCCGGCGTGTCCCTCCTGGCCACGCGGGTGGCCGTGGGCGGCGGCGTCCCCGAGGGGGCGGCCGGGGCCCTGGGCTTCCGCAACGTCCACTGGCGGGTGTCGGGGCGGCGCTCCTACTTCGACGTCCTCCTGAAGCCCTTCTTCGAGTTCCCGTACCACCTCACCGATCTCCAGGCGGTGGTGGAGGGATGGACCTCGGCGGGCGACCGGGTGACGGCCACCGCCTACACCGGCGAGGACGTCCTCGACCTCACCCGCCTGGACGCCGAGGACTTCCCCCTGCGCATCGACTGGGACTGGGGGAACGACCTGGTGGGGCTGCGGTGGACCCGGCCCCGGCAGGGCGGCGGCGCGCTGGACCTCCGGGCCAACGCCTCCCGCTACGCCACCGGCCTCACCTTCCCCGACTTCCGGGACACCCGGTTCTCCAGCGCCATCGAGCAGGCGCAGCTCCGGGGCGACATGGAGATGCGCCCCTCCCCCGCGCTCCGCACGAAGGTCGGGGCGGCGGCGCAGCGCATGGAGTACGACAACCTGGCCCTCACGGGCGGCACGGAGTTCGGCCAGGGGGCCGGGACCGGCGTGCTCCTGGGCGGCTACGCCCAGGTGGTCTGGTCCGACCCGGGTCGGTGGCTCCTGGAGGCCGGGGCGCGCCTGGACCACTGGCGCCCCGACCCCGGCGAGCCCGTGTGGGAGCTGGCCCCCCGCGTGGCCGCCAAGCGCTTCTTCGCCGGCGGGGACGGAGCGGTGAAGGTGGCGGCCGGGCGTTACACCCAGTTCCTCCACTCCCTCCGGGACGAGGAGCTCCCCCTGGGCCTCGACGTCTGGGTCCTGGCGGGGGAGCGGGCCCCCGCCGTGGTCTCGGACCAGCTCCAGGTCGGGGTGGAGGGCTACCCCGCCGACGGCTGGTTCGCGTCGGCCGAGGCGTACGTGCGCGGCTTCGACGGCGTGGTGACCCTCAACGCCGCGGAGGACCCCAACGATCCGCTGGACGACATCCTGGCCGGCGAGGGCCTCTCGTACGGGGCCGACTTCCTGGTCCGCCGCGAGGGGGGCGACGTCACGGGGTGGGTCGCCCTCTCCCTCCTGAAGGCGGAGCGCACCTTCCCGGAGCCGCTCTCCCCGCTGGACCCGCGGCCGGAGGTCACCTACTCCCCCATCTTCGACCGCCGCCTCGACCTGGACCTGGTCCTCCGCTACCCGCTGCCCTGGGGGTGGGAGGGCGGGCTGCGCTGGAACGTGGGGACGGGCACGCCCTACACCCGGGCGCTGGGCTCCTTCGCCACGTACTCGCCGCGCTTCGTCCAGAACGAGGGGCGGCTGCACTGGGCGGGCGCCACCGAGCAGGACGACGACCTGGGGGGCTACGCGGTCTTCCTCGAGGACCGCAACGGGTCCCGGTACCCCACCTACCATCGCCTGGACGTCAGCGCCCGGAAGACGCTGCGTCCGTCGTGGGGGACGCTGACCCCGTACGTGAGCCTGGTGAACGTCTACAACCAGCGGAACGTGCTCTTCTACTTCTACGAGTACGAGCGGACGCCGCCCACCCGGTCCGGGATCTCCATGTTCCCGGTGCTGCCCACGGTGGGTGTGGAGGTGCGGTTCTGATGGCCGCCCGGGCCCGGACCGCCGCCGCCCTCCTTGCGCTCCTCCCCTGGCTGGGGGCGTGCGAGCTGGAGGAGGTCGTGATCGTGGAGCCGCGGGACGTGGTGGTGGCCGAGGCGTACCTCCAGCTCTCGGTGCCCGACGACCCGAGCCCGCCCCTCGACCGCCTCACCGTGTTCCTCCACCGGACGCTCGGGCCCGGCGGGGAGTCCCGCCCCGTGGAGGGCGCGCGGGTCCAGGTCTCCCGGAGGCGCGACGGCCGTACGGTGGAGCTGGCCCCCATGGGCCTCGCGCGGTGCGTGGCGAGCACCCCCGTGGAGGGGACCGGCACCTGCTACTGGGCGCCCCCGGAGGCGGTGGGCTTCGAGCCCGGGGACACGCTGGAGCTCCGGGTGGACCTCGCCGACGGGGGCCGGCTGGAGAGCCTCTCGGTGGTGCCCGGCGCGTTCGAGGTGCTGGGCGGCTCCCTGCGCCTCCCCGACGGCGCGGGGCGCACCTGCGCGCTCCCCGGCGGAGGCCCGCTCCCCCTGTCGTGGAGCCGCTCCGAGGGCGCGTGGGCGTACGTGACCGAGACGGTCATCCGCGGCCTCACCGAGGCGCTGGCGCCCCGGGGCATCGAGGTGGAGCCGGAGAACGATCCGCTCTACCTCCTGGGGCTGGCGGTCTCGGCGGAGGACACCACCATCGTCTTCCCCGGCGAGTTCGGCCTCTTCGACCGCTTCGAGCTGGACCGGGACGTGGCGGTGGCGCTCCAGGAGGGGCTGCCGCCGCCCGCCCGGGCGGAGGTCACGGTGACCGCGGTGGACCGCAACTACGTGAACTGGGTCCGGGGCGGGAACTTCAATCCGTCGGGGCAGGTGCGCGTGCCCAGCGTGCGCGGGGCCGGCACCGGGGTCTTCGGGACCGCGGTGGTCCGGGGCTTCGGGGTGATTGCCACGCCCGAGGGGGTCGTCTACGATGGCCCCGTCTGCCCCGGGGCCTGAGCTCCGGGGGCCTCGCCTCTCCCCACCCGGCCAGCCCGTGCCCGTACGCGCCTCCGTCCTCCCCGCCCCCGGCCGCCTCCAGGAGCTCCGGGAGCTCCCGGACCCGGAGCTCGAGCCCGGGAGCGTGCTCCTGGAGACCGTGGCCTCCGAGGTGTGCGGGACCGACGTCCACCTCCGCCACGGACGGCTCACCGGGGTCCCGTACCCCATCATCCCGGGCCACGTCAGCGTGGGGCGCATCCTGGAGTCCCGGGGCGTCGAGGAGGACGCGCTGGGCGCGTCGCTGGCGCCCGGGGACGTGGTGACCTTCCTGGACGTCCACGAGGTCTGCAACGCGTGCTGGCACTGCCTGGTGGGCCGCCAGCCCAACCGCTGTCCGAGCCGCCGGGTCTACGGGATCACGTACGGGGTGGCCGACGGCCTCCTGGGCGGGTGGGCGGACCGGATCCACCTCCGGCCGGGGGTGCGGATCCTGAAGCTTCCGGAGGGGCTGGACGCCGACGACGTCATCGGGGGTGGGTGCGGGCTGTTCACCGGATTCGCCGCGGTGGACCGGGCCGAGGTGCGCCTCGGCGACACGGTGCTGGTCCAGGGCTCGGGCCCGGTGGGGCTGGCCGCCGCCGCCTTTGCCGGGCTGGCCGGGGCGGCGCGGGTCCTGATGTTCGGGGCGCCGGCGGACCGCCTGGAGCTGGCCCGGGCCATGGGCGTCGACGCGTGCTGGCACATCGGGGAGACGACGCCGGAGGAGCGGGCGGAGGCGGTGCGGGACCTCACGGGCGGGCGCGGGCCCGACGTGGTGATCGAGGCCGCCGGTGCGCCCGCCGCGCTCCCCGAGGCCCTGGACCTGGTGCGCGACGGCGGACGCTACGTGGTGGCGGGGCACTACACCGACGCGGGCCCCGTCTCCCTGAACCCCCACACCCAGCTCAACCGGAAGCACGTGGACGTGCGGGGGCAGTGGGGGACCGACTTCCACCACCTGGCGCGGGCCCTGGCGGTCTTCGGCCGGAACCGGGAGCGGCTCCCCTTCCGGAGGATCGTGGGGGCGCGGTACGGGCTGGACCGGACGAACGAGGCGCTGGACGACGTGGAGATGCTCCGCGTGACGAAGGCGGTGGTGGACCCGAGCCTGGGATAGGGCGGGCTTTGGGTGGTTGGTGCGTCGGGGCGCGGGCCTCCGCGCTCCGGGTACGCTCGGGGCTTGTGGGCGGGGGTACCCCACCGGGGTGATCGGCCCCTCGCTCCGCCGCGCTCGGGTCGTCCGGGCCCCGGCGCGGAGCCCCTGCGCGCGGAGGCCCGCGCCCCTCCGCCGACCGGTCTGGGGCCCGCCCTCTCCGGCTCGGGTCATCCGCCTGTGGGGGGCCGCTCCGATGGGCCGGCTCTGGCGCGGGGATACTCCACCAGTGTGGTCGGCCCCTCGCTCCGCCGCGCCCGGGTCGTCGGGCCCGGGCGCGGAGCCCGGGCTACGCCACCTCCCAGCCCCGCGCCTCCAGGAGGTGGCGGATCCGGGTCACCACCAGGTCCACGGCCACGCGGTTGTAGCCGCCTTCGGGGACGAGCATGTCGGCGTGGCGCTTGCTCGGCTCCACGAACTCCTGGTGCATGGGGCGGACGGTGGTCTCGTACTGGTCCAGCACCGACTCCGGGGACCGGCCCCGGTCCCGGATGTCCCGGCGGAGGCGCCGCACGAGGCGGATGTCGGCCTCGGTGTCCACGAAGACCTTGAGGTCCATGAGCGCCCGGAGCCGGGGGTCGGCCAGGACGAGGATCCCGTCCAGGAGGAGGAGCGGCCGGGGCTCCGCCGGCACCGTGCCCTCGCCTCGGACGTGGTTGGCGAAGTCGTACGTGGGCAGACGGACCGGCTCGCCGCGGAGGAGCGCGGCCACGTGGTCCCGCATGAGCTCGGTGTCGAGGCTCTCGGGGTGGTCGAAGTTCACCCGGGCCCGCTGGTCCGGGGTGAGATGCCGGAGGTCGCGGTAGTAGGCGTCGTGCTGGAGGACACGGGTCACGCCGTCGCCCAGGAGGCGCCGGATCTCCCGGACCACCGTGGACTTCCCGGAGCCGCTTCCCCCCGCCACGCCCAGGACGACCGGGCGCCGTCGGGCCGTCACCTCAGCCCTCGTGGGGCACCACGAAGATGAGCCGGGCCAGCTCCTCTTCCACGGAGCGCGCGACGCCTGCCCCGCGCCCCACCCGGACCTCCAGGGGGCCCGTCTCCCGGGCCTCGCCGGAGACCACCACCCTCGCCCCGGGCATGAGGCCCTTCTCGGCCATGGACCGGAGGCGGGCCGGGTCCTCGTCCTGGACCGCCCGCACCCACACCTCGGTGCCGGGCTCCACCTCCGCCAGGGTGGCGAAGTCCGTGGGCTCGATCTCGCCGGCGGGGGTGGGGATGGGCGCCCCGTGGGGGTCGTGGCTCGGGAACTCCAGGGCGGCGGCCATGCGGTCGATGAGGGCGTCGGACACGGCGTGCTCGAGCCGCTCCGCCTCGTCGTGGACGTCGTCCCAGGTGTAGCCCAGCCTCTGACAGAGGTAGGTCTCGATGATGCGATGGCGGCGCAGGATCTTCAGCGCCTCGAGCGTGCCCCGGTCGGTGAGGCGGACGCCCCGGTAGGGCACGTGCTCCACCAGCTCGGCTTCGGCCAGCCGCTTGACCATGCCGGTCACGGACGCGGGCTGGACCTCCAGCGCCTCGGCCACCGCGCTGGTGGAGGCGGGGTCGCCGGACTCGGACAGGCCGTAGATGGCCTTGAGGTAGTCCTCGACGGAGCGGGAGAGGGGCTCGGGGCGGTCCATGACTGGAAGCTATTCCCGGCGCCCGGCGGCGTCGACCCCGGCGCGGTGGCCGCTCTCCGGCCGTCGGGCCCGCGTGGAACGCGCAGCCTGCGGCCCTCGCGCGTGCGCCGTCTGTGCTCGCGGCGCCCATTCGATTAAGTTCGGGACCGCCGCCGAGATACGTGACGCGTCGAGCGTCCCCCGGGCCTCCCCCCATCGAAAGACCTGTTGGGTGCGGCGAGTCCCACCGGTATCTTGGAGAAGCTGCGATGATCGAGCCGCTCGGAACGCCCTTCCAACCCCCCAGGGAATGAGCTCCGAGGACGAACGCGTCCGCCCGTACCACGCCCGCCCCGAGGATGCCAGGGGCGACGAGGCCGCCGATGCCGTGGCCGCGGTGCTGAAGCACGCCGCGGACCGGGACGAGGCGGCCCGGGGGCGGACTGCGCCCAAGAAGCAGCCACGGTGGATGCTCCCGCTGGGCATCAACCTGGCGGTCTTCGCCGTCTACCTCCTCATCGCTCCGCCCGACTTCGTGGTGATGAACCCGGTGGAGGGCCCCGACGAGGCCAGCCAGGTGGAGAGCCTCCAGACCGCCATGTGGCTCCAGGCCCAGCAGATCAACCAGTACCGCATCGAGACGGGCCGTCTTCCGGACACGCTGGAGGACCTCCCCCGCGAGCCGGTGGCGGGCTCCATCGAGTACGTGCGGGAGGGGACCGGCTACCGGCTGGTCGCGGTGGTGGCCGACGCCGCCATCGTCTACGACTCCCAGGAGACGGACGGCTCCTTCCAGGCCACCGTCAGCAAGCGCATGGGGGCGGGAGGATGAGCCGCCTCGTCCGTCGCTCCGGCGCCTCGCCCCGCCGCTCCGGCCGGGAGGGCTTCACCCTGGTGGAGCTCCTCGTCACCGTGGCCATCGTGGGGATCCTGGCCGGGCTGGCCATTCCCAACATGCGCCCCATGCTCCTGCGGGCCCGCGCCGCGGAGGTGGTTGGGGACCTGGAGGTGGTGCGGGTGGCCGCCGCCAGCTACAACGGCCAGAACCACACCTGGCCGGCGGAGACCGGGGACGGCGCCGTCCCCTCGGGGATGGCCGAGTTCCTGCCCGACAACTTCTCCTTCGCACGGGACGGCTACACGCTGGACTTCGAGAACTGGAGCCTGCCGAGCGGCCTCCCCGGCGACCCGTCGACCCGCACCCTCATCGGGGTCTCCGTCACCGTGGAGGACCCGGCCCTGGGGAACGCGCTCGTCGAGCTGCTCGGGTCGGCCGTGGTGTTCTCGGTGGACAACACGCACACCATCGTCATCGACCGTAGCTGACACGCTCATGGACGAAACGACGGGGGAGTGGAATTGGGTCGGTGCGTGGACGTATGATGAGGACGAGGAAGCCAAACCCGCACCCGTGGACCACCAGGCCGGCATGACCTACCCCGAGTACGAGCAGGCCACCGAGGGGATCCGCGTTCGCGTCCAGCCCCGCTTCTCCCTCTCCGACTCGGACCCGGGGGACAACACGTTCGTCTTCTCGTACGAGATCGAGATGGCCAACGAGGGGGACCACCCCGCCCAGCTCCTCTTCCGCCACTGGCTGATCCACGACGCCGCCGGCGAGGACACGGAGGTGGACGGCGAGGGCGTGGTGGGCGAGCAGCCCCACCTGGAGCCCGGCCAGCGCCACGGGTACCGGAGCTACTGCGTGCTGAGCTCTCCGGCCGGCTACATGGAGGGCTACTACACCTTCGCCCGTCCGGGCGGGGAGACCTTCCGGGTGGCGGTGCCGCGGTTCAACCTGACCGCGCCGGTCATGCCGGGTGAGGATCCCGAGGACCCGATCCTCCACTGAGGCCCAGGAGCCACGCTCCGGCCGACGCCACCACCCACCAGCCCGCCAGGACCATCCCCAGGAGCAGGAGACGGTTGCGGAGCTCCGCGATCCGGCCCTCCGGGAGCACCGAGGTGGTGACCAGGAAGGCCCCCTCCTCCAGGCGCAGGGCCACGTAGACCGAGGGGCCCTCGGCGGTGTCCACCGCCCCGGAGGCCGTGAAGGAGGGCGGGGGGACCGGGAGCGCCGCCAGCGTCTCGACCGACCCCGGGAACGAGCTCGCTTCCGTCCGACCGTTCCGGACCCGGGCGGCGTGGAATCCCGTCAGCTCCCGGACGCTTCCGGGGTCCCCCACCCGGCTCACCGAGGCGGCCACGGCCAGCCCCCGGTTGAGCTCCTGGGACGCCATGGTGCGGGCCGCGTCCTGGAAGGAGCGGTCCACGTGGATGAGGAAGACCACCGTGGCCAGGGCGGGGACCAGCGCCGGGCCCACCGCGCCTCCCAGAGCGAGCCTCGGGCCGTGGTCCCTCCGGGCGAGCTGGATCCATCCCGTGAGGGCGCCGAAGAGGAGGAGGAGCCCCATGACGAGGATCACGGGCCCGGCCAGGAGCGTCGGGACCGCGGTCCCCGGCACGGCCAGCGCCACCCGCTCCGGGAGCCCCTCCTCGGGCTCGGCGGCCACCCACACCCCCTGCGCGGGGTCCGGACCCACCCGCAGGCTCGCCCCGGGCCGGAGCGCGGAGGCCACCTCGGGGGGGAGGACCTCCGGCCCGGGAGACGGGTCGGTGCCGGCCCGCCGTCGACCGTCCAGGTAGAGGGCGGTGCGGTAGCCCGCGCTACGTCCGGCCCGGGCGGGCGCCAGGAGGAGCAGCGAGTCCCGCCCGCCCTCCGTGGCCTCCCGCAGCTCGTCGGCCGTGGTCCGGAGCACCATGCGCCCGACCCGGGCGTGGGCCTCGGTGCGCATGTCCAGCCAGGACCCGGTCGCCAGGGCGTGGGCCACCGCCATGCAGAGCCCCGCCGGGACGACCACGACGACCAGGAAGCTCAGGAACGGATGCCTCAAGCGCTGCCCCCTTGGAAGGGTCGGTAGGCCGGCTGCCCAAGCCTTCTTGAAGATCCACTATCTTATTATCCTTACCCGTTTGCACGCACGCCTTCCGCGGAAGCGGCCCCCAGGGGGAGATCAGTGAGCGATCCGGTTGCCATCGACGCCAAGCGCATCCTGTTGCGTTACGGTGCACCCATCAACGTCCTGGACAACGTCTCGGAGGCGGACCGCATCGAGTTCGCCCGGACCATCTCGCTGACGACCCTGCCCGAGCGCGAGACGAAGCTCCGCGCCCTCCTGGAGGAGCACGGGTACATCGAGGCGGACGAGGGCTGAAGCCCCTCACTCCCGCGCGGTGATCCGAACCGTGCGGGGACCGTCCAGCGGGAGCTGGACGGGAACCACCACGCCTCCGGGGCCCTCCCGGAGGTCCAGCTCCACCGCGCGTCCGTCCACCTGGACGGCGTCCACTCCCCGCGCCGCGACGGTGGGCTCGAAGACCAGGGACGGCGGCGCCCGTCCCGCCGTGGGCTCCAGCCGGAAGCAGTGGGCCGGGCCCTCCCGGTGGAAGGCCATCTCCGCCTCCGCCTCCCCCACGCCCAGCCCCGAGACCCGGAAGCGCGTCAGGTGCCCCGGGAGCGTGGGCGCGAGCCGGGCCCGTCCCACCGGGGCGTCGGGGGCCCACCCCAGCAGGCCGTGGACCAGCGTGGCCACGACCACGCCCGCGCCGGGCGCCGCCCCGGCGGAGGCGTCGTCCCAGGCGCCCCGTCCCGCGTCTCCGTCTCCCAGCCCGGCGGCCAGGACGCTCCGCCACGCCGCGTAGCCTTCGGCGCCCGCGCCGCCCCGGAGGTGGGCCCACGCGCCCAGGGGGCTGCCCGGGGGCGCCTCGGGCACGCCCTCCTCGTGCGCCAGGAGCGCCCGGGCCACGGCCCCGGGGTCCGGGGCGCCGCCGCCGCCTCCCACCACGGGGAGCCGCATGCCACCGCCGGGAGCCCGGCCGCCGGAGCGCCGGGCTTCGACGGCGTCGGCCTCGCGGCGGAGGGCGTCGGTCCGGTCCTCGCCCACGCTCCATCGCAGCCCGTCGGCCAGGGCGCGAAGGGCCAGCGCCCCCAGGGAAGCCCCGGAGGCGGTGAAGGCGCCCGGTCCCGCGTCCCCCCGCCGCTCCAGCGCGCGGAGGGCGTGCCCGGCGTTCCCCGTGGCCAGCGCCAGGCGGGCGGCCAGGAGGAGGCCCAGGGGGCCGGAGGGGAGGTGGAGGGCCTCCTCGTGCCCCCGGGGCTCGCCGGGGCCGTCGTCGGACCCGGCGGCCAGGAGGAGGTCCGTCAGGCGCTCCGCCGCGTCGGCGTCGCCTCCGGCCAGCGCGCCCAGGCCGGTCCAGAAGAGGGCCCACGCCGGGGTCCCCTCGCGGGCCCGCCGGGCGGCGGTCGCCGTCCGGGTGCGGGCCCAGGAGAGGCCGTCGTCCAGCTCCGGGACGCCCGTGTCCAGGCGGACCCCGTCGGCGGGGCCCGAAGAGGCTCCACGGAGGTGGCCCGTCAGGTGGGGAAGGGCCCGGAGCGGGTCGTCGGCGCCGCCGCCCTGGAGCCCCACGGCCACCGTGGCCGGGGCGTCGGGTCCCGCCTCCAGGGAGAAGGACACGGCCAGGCCGCCCCCGTCCGCCGGAGCGTCCGCCACCTCCACCGAGCCCCCGGGGCCCGCCCAGAGCACCACGCTCCGGTCGGGATGCCGGTCGTCCGAGACCGCCACCATGCCCTCGCCGGCGTTCCAGCGGAGCGCCGTGGCGCCCGGCAGGAGCACCACCGAGCCGGCCACCCGCACGGCGGGGCCGGAGCCCGGACGGAGCTGGACGGCCACCAGGGGGAGGCGCGGAGGGACGAGCACCGTCTCGGCCCAGGACGCTCCCCCGGCCACCCGCTCCCGCCGCAGGAGCCCCGGGGAGGCGACCACGTTGACCGACACCCCCGCCGCCACCTCCAGCGCGGACGCCGCCGGCACCCCGTCCAGGAGGACGGCCTCCACCCCTCCCCGCTCCCGGATCCGGGCCCGGGCGCGCTCGCCCTCGACGGCCACGCGCCCGTCCCCGGCCCGGCCGGCCAGGGCGAGGCCGGGGTCCGGATGGTCCAGGGCGGGGGGCGGCGTCCTGGGCGGAGCCGGAAGGGGGAGGCTCGGATCGCGATGGAGGGACACGGGCTCTCGGGGTGCGGGTCGGCCACTACCGGGCGGAGGGGCGGGGCGCGTACTCTATCCCCCTCGTCCCGTCAGGATCCCACCCACGGCCCGCGCCACCCATGCCCGACGACACCCCCGCACCCGACTCGACGGCTCCCGACCCCGTCCTCGCCCGCCGGGAGGGCCCCGTCCGGGTCCTCACGCTCAACCGCCCGGAGCGCCTGAACGCGGTCAGCCTGCCCCTCTACGAGCGGCTCCTGGAGGAGCTGGCCGACGCCCACGCCGACCCGGAGGTCCGCTGCGTGGTCCTCACCGGGGCGGGACGCGCCTTCTGCGTGGGAGCCGACCTGAAGGCCCATGGGGAGGGACCGCCCAGCGGGGCCCGGCGCCGCCGGTACGTGGACGCCGCCCAGGAGGTGAACCGCCGCATCCAGGTGGGCTCGACCCCCGTGGTGGCGGCGGTGAACGGCCACGCCATCGGCGGAGGCCTGGAGATGGCGCTCTCCGCGGACTTCATGATCGTGGCCGAGGACGCCAAGCTGCGCTTCCCCGAGGTCTCGCTGGGGACCTTCGTCGGCGGCGGGACCGTGTACACGCTCACGGAGCGGGTGGGGACGCTGAAGGCCCGGGAGCTCCTCTACCTGGGCGAGTTCTTCCGGGGTCGCGAGGCCGTGGAGATGGGCGTGGCGTGGCGGGCGCGTCCCGCCGGCCAGGTCCTGGACGAGGCGCTGGAGCTGGCCGGGCGGCTGGCCCGGCGGGCGCCCCGCTCCCTGGCGTGGGCCAAGCGCCTGGTGGGCCCGGCGGCCACCATGTCCCGGAGCCGGGCGCTGGCGCTGGAGGGACGCGCGCTGGAGGACGTGTTCGGCACCCGGGACTGGCAGGAGGGCGTGGACGCCTTCCACGAGGGGCGCGAGCCCCGCTTCACCGGCCGATGACCGGGGCCCACGCCCTGGACCCGGTGCTGCGGCCCCGGTCGGTGGTCGTGGTGGGCGCGTCCTCCGACCCGACCAAGCGGGGCCACCAGATCCTGGTGGCGCTGGAGGAGGCGGGCTACGAGGGGGAGGTCCACGCCGTGAACCCCAGGGGCGGGACGATCCTGGGGCGGCCCGTCCACCCGACGCTGGAGGAGGTGCCCGGCGTCCCGGACCTGGCGGTGGTCTGCACCCCGGCGCCCACCGTGCCCGACGTGGTGGCGGCGTGCGGCCGGAAAGGGATCCGGGGCGCGGTGGTCCTGGCCGTGGGCTTCCGGGAGTCGGGGGCGGAGGGCGCGGAGGTGGAGCGCCGCCTCCTGGAGGAGGCCCGACGGGGCGGCGTCCGCGTGATCGGTCCCAACACCTCCGGCCTCCTCAACCTCCCGCTCGGCCTCAACCTGGTGGGCGCCCGGGGGGTGCCCGCCGGGAGCCTCTCCCTGGTGGTGCAGTCGGGCAACATGGCGCTGGCGCTCATGAACGAGGTCACGGCGCGCTCACACGACGGCATCGGGGTGGCGGTGGGGGTGGGCAACCAGACGGACCTGGGCTTCGCCGAGTACCTGGACTTCCTGGGGGACGACCCGGGCACGCGGGCCGTGATGGTGTACGCCGAGGGCTTCCGGGACGCGCGGGCCTTCCTGTCCGTGGCGGCCCGGGTGGCGCGGGAGAAGCCGGTCCTGGTGGTGAAGGGGGCCCGTTCCGACGCGGGTCAGGCGGCGGCGCGCTCCCACACCGGGTCCGTCTCCGGGGACCACGACGGGCTGCGGGCGGGGCTCGCCCAGGCCGGGGTCGTGGAGGTGGAGCGGACCGACGAGCTCCTCCATCTGGCCGAGACGCTGGCCTGGCAGCCCCCGGTGGAGGACGGGCGCGCCCTGGCCATCCTCTCCGACGGCGGGGGGCAGGGCACGCTGGCCTCCGACGCCCTCTCCGAGGCCGGAGTGCCCCTGGCCGAGCTGGCCCCGGACACCCGGACGGCGCTGCGGGCCCTCCTGGGCCCCGCCGCGGGGGTGGCCAATCCGGTCGACCTGGCCGGGGCCGCCGACGCCGATCCCGAGGTGTTCGGGCGGGCCCTGGAGCCGCTCCTGGCCGATCCGGCCGTGGGCGGCGTGCTGGTGGTGGGTCTCTTCGGCGGGTACGGCATCCGCTTCGCCGACTCCCTCACCCCCGGCGAGGTCCGGGCCGCCGAGCACATGGCGCGGGCCGCCGCCGAGGCCGGCAAGCCGCTGGTGGTCCACTCCATGTACGCCCCCCGGCGGAGCGAGCCGCTGCGCCGGCTGGGAGAGGGCCGCGTCCCGGTGGTGGAGTCGTTGGAGGTGGCGTGCCGCTGCCTGGCCGAGACGTGGCGGCGGGGGCGGAGGCTGGCCCGCCCGCCGTGGCGGCCGGACGCGCTCCCGGCGGAGCCGGCCGGGGGAGCGCCGCCGGGCCCGGTAGAGGCCGCCCGCGGGGAGGGGCGGACCACCCTCACCGAGGAGGAGGCCCGGACGCTGCTGGAGGCCCGGGGCGTGGCCTTCGCGCCGGCCACGGCCTGCTCCGACGCGGACGAGGTCCGGGCGGCCGCCGAGGCCTTCGGCGGCCCGGTGGCGGTGAAGGTCCTCTCGCCCCGGATCCCCCACAAGAGCGACGCCGGAGGCGTGGCCCTCGGGCTGGCCACCCCCGAGGCGGCCGTGGCGGCCTTCCGTCGGGTGCTGGCGGCGGGGCGGGCGTGGCTGGAGGGCCGGGGCGAGCCTCCCGAGGTCCCGGGCGTGCTGGTCTCGCCCATGCTCGAGGCGCCCCTGGCCGAGCTCCTGGTCGGCGCCCGCCGGCACCCCGACGTGGGGCCGGTCCTGACGGTGGGGGCCGGCGGGGTGTGGGTGGAGGTCCTCCGCGACGTGGCGCACCGGGTCCTCCCGGTGGACGAGGACGCGATCCGGACGATGCTCGGCGAGCTGCGCACCCGGGGGCTCCTCGAGGGCGCCCGGGGCCGCCGGGCCGCCGACGTGGACGCGGTGGTGCGGCAGGCCGCGGCGGTGGCGCGGACGCTCCTGGAGGTGCCCGACGTGGACGAGGTGGAGGTGAACCCCCTCTTCGTGGGAGCGGAGGGGGCCACCGCCGTGGACGCCCGCATCTTCCTGACCAGGGAGGCCTCGATGGAGGAGGAGGCCGCCCCGCCGGCCGCCCCCGCGGCGGGCGGGAGGGGATCGTGAGGGCCGCGGCGGCGGCCCGTCGGGCGGCACCCGGGCGCTCCCGCCCCCGGCGGTCGATCCTGGCCCTGGCCGTCGTCCTCATCGCGGCCGCGTGCGGCGCCGGCGAGGGCGGGCCGGAGCGTCGGGCGGCCGAGGACCCGCCCCGCCTCCCGGCCCATCCCGCCGTCGCCCGCGCCCCCGGGGGGATGGTCGTCACCGGCTCCCCCCACGCCACCGAGGCCGGGGCCCGCATGCTGGCCCGGGGCGGCAACGCGGTGGACGCGGCGGTGGCCGCGGCCTTCGCCCTGGCGGTGGCCGAGCCCACCCAGTCGGGGCTGGGCGGGCGGACCCAGCTCCTGCTGCGCCGGGCGGACGGGCGGGTCCAGGCGCTGGACGGGACCACCGAGGTCCCGGCTGGATACCGGTCCGAGGACGCGCCGGAGGGGGAGCACGGCCACGGCGCCGTGGGCATCCCCGGGACCGTGGACGCCCTGGTCCGGGCGCACGGCGAGCACGGCGCCCTCCCTCTGGCGGAGGTGGTGGAGCCGGCCCGGCGGTGGGCCGCCGAGGGGCTGTCCCTCACGGCCGGGGAGGCGGAGCGGCTGCGGGGCCTGGTCCCCGAGCTCGACCCGGCGTCCGAGGCCGCGCGGCGCTTCGCGGGCCCCGGCGGGGCGCCCCTGGAGCCCGGCGCGCTCCTGGTCCAGGAGGAGCTGGCCGGCGTCCTGGAGCGGATCGCGGACGAGGGCCGGGCGGGCTTCTACGACGGCGTGGTGGCGGAGCGGATCGCGGAGGACATGGAGGCCGGGGGAGGCTTCGTGACCCGGGCCGACCTGGAGGCGTACCGGGCCCGGGAGGCGGAGGTGGGGACGGGACGCTACCGGGGCCTGGAGGTGACCGGGAGCTACCTCCCCGCCTCCGGGGTGACGGTGATCGAGATCCTCCAGATCCTGGACCGGCTGGAGCTCCCCCGGGAGGAGGCGCCGTGGGCGGCCACGCTCGCCGAGGCGCTCCTGGCGGGCTTCGAGGACCGGGAGCGGGCCGAGGGCCGGCCCGCCGTGGAGGCGGTGGGCTGGCTCGTCTCCGACTCCCTGGCGGACCGCCGGGCCCGGGAGATCGCGGCGCGCCTGGGCCGGGCCGGGGTGGAGGTGGCGCGGGTCGGGGCCGAGCCGGGAGGCCCGCCGGTCACGGCCGCCCTCGCCCGCGGCCCCGGCGCGATGGACGCGGGCCGGGAGCCGGCCCACACGACGCACGTCTCGGTGGCCGACGCCGCCGGGAACGTCGTGGCCCTGACCCAGTCCCTGGGGCCCACCGGGGGCGCCCGGGTGGTCACGCCGGGGCTGGGCTTCCTGTACGCCAGCACCCTGGGCGGCTACCTGGCCGGCGGCGGCCCCGGATACCGGCCCTGGTCGTCCCAGGCCCCCCTCCTGGTCTCCCGGGACGGCGCGCCGTGGCTCGTCCTGGGCGGGGCCGGGGCCCGGCGGATCCTCTCGGCGCTGGTGGCCACCCTGACCCGGGTCGTGGACCAGGGGATGGCCCTGGACGAGGCCCTGGCGGCCCCCCGGCTGCACCCCACCGGCGGCGAGATCGTCGTGGAGGAGGGCTGGCCCGGAGCCGACGCCCTGAGGGCGCTGGGCTACCGGGTGGCGGAGCGGGAGCGGAGCTGGTTCGCCCGGCTCAACGTCGTGGAGGTCGCGCGGGACGGGGGCTTCCTCGGCGTCGGCGAGCCCCGGTGGAGCGAGAGCGCCGCCTCGGGCCCCGTGGAGCCCCCGGCGCCGTCCCGCTGAGGGAGGCCCTCAGGACTCCCGCCAGCGGAACCCCCCGTCCTCCCGAACCGGTCCCCAGCGGAATCCCCGGGCGTCGTCGGAGGCTTCCGAGGCCGGGCTCCCGGCGTCGTCGGCCGCGCCGGACGCCGCCGCGACCCGTCCGGCCCGCGGGGCGCGCTCCTCGGCCCGTCGGTCCCGGGCCCAGCGGAAGGTCCACCGGATCTCGTGGGTCGGCTCGTGGGAGAAGCGGAAGCCCGACGGGTGGTCGGGCCGCCTCTCCGGGACCCTCCCGGGATCCGGCCCCGGGGCCCAGTGGAAGCCGAAGTCCTGGGGGAAGCGCTCGACGCCCCAGCGGAACGATCCGGCCTCGGCGTCGGCCCCGGCCTCGGGGTCCGCCTCCCGGGGGGAGGACCGCCCCCACCACGTCGCGAAGACGAGCGCGGCGGCGAGGGCGAGGGCGGCGAGGGCGAGGAGGACGAGCATGGGACCGGGGGGAGAGGGGGTTCCCTCCAGTCTACGGAGTCCGGGCCTCCGGGGGCCAGGGTGGCGTGCCCTCCGCGCGCCCATCCTTCAACGACGGCGCGGCACACCGTAGACTAGGGACGCCGAGCATCTCATCACCGGAGGCAGAGTTGGCCGCGATTCGTGACTTCATGGAGACGCAGTTCCGCCACTTCAACGCCCGGGAGGCGCTCTGGGCCGCGCGGGCCTGGGAGGACCACCTGGAGCAGGGGGGCAAGATGCTCGTCTCCCTGGCCGGGGCCATGTCCACGGCGGAGCTGGGGATCAGCCTGGCCGAGATGATCCGCCGGGGGAAGGTCCACGCCATCTCCTGCACCGGGGCCAACCTCGAGGAGGACGTCTTCAACCTCCTGGCCAACCAGGAGTACGAGATCATCCCCTCCTGGCGGGAGCTCTCGGCGGAGGACGAGGTGGCGCTCTACGAGCGGGGGATGAACCGGGTCACCGACACCTGCATCCCCGAGACGGTCATGCGCCACATCGAGCGTCGGCTGCTCCGCCTCTGGCAGGACGCGGCGGAGCGGGGCGAGCGGAAGACGCCGTCGGAGTTCCTCTTCGAGCTCCTGGGGGACGAGACCCTGGAGGAGCACTACCAGATCGACCCGAAGCACTCCTGGATGCTCGCGGCGCGGGAGGTGGGGATCCCGGTGTGGACGCCGGGGTGGGAGGACTCCACCACGGGCAACATCTTCGCCGCCAACGTCATGGCGGGGAATCTGCCGGACCATCTCTGCGTGAAGACGGGGACCGAGCAGTTCCAGGGGCTCATGGAGTGGTACATCGCCAACCACGGAGGCGGCGAGACCCCGTCCGTGGGCTTCTTCCAGATCGGCGGCGGCATCGCCGGGGACTTCGCCATCTGCGCGGTCCCCTGCATGATCCAGGACCTGAAGATGGAGGTCCCCTACTGGGGCTACTTCGCCCAGATCACCGACGCCAACCCCTCGTACGGGGGCTACTCCGGCGCCCCGGCCAACGAGAAGATCACCTGGGGGAAGCTGGCCGGACCCGAGACGCCGCGCTTCAACGTCAACTCCGACGCCAGCATCGTGGCGCCCCTGGTCTTCCGCTACATCCTGGAGGGGTAGGGGTCGCGGGTCACCGGCCCCCGCCGGCGGCGCCCTCCAGCACCTTGAGCGGCTCGTCCAGCGTACGGGTACCGGCCTCGGTGAAGTCCAGGGTGATGGTGGAGAAGGGGATGGCCACGTCGTTCTCGGCGAAGGCGTCGTAGAGGCGGATCATGGCGTCGGAGCGGGCCTTCAGGAAGGTGCTCTGCTCCGAGTCCACGAGCCAGAAGCACACCGTGAAGTTGATCGAGCTTCCGCCGAACTCCTCGTACCAGAAGTCCGCCTCCCGGTCCGGGTCCCGGCCCTCCACCCCGTCCATGGCCGCCAGCGCCACGCGGCGCGCCTTCTCCAGGTCGTCCCCGTAGGAGACGCCGCAGGAGAGGTCCACCCGCCGGGCCGTGGCGTTGGAGTAGTTGGTGAGGGGCTCCCCGTAGACCTCTCCGTTGGGGATCCGGACCACGTGGCCCTGGGGCATGCGCACCAGCGTCGTGCGCAGGTCCACCTCCTCGACCCGGCCCATGAAGCCGTTGGACTCGATGAGATCCCCGTCGGTGAACGGGCGCCGCACCGAGATGAGCACGCCGGCGATGAAGTTCTCGGCGATGTCCTGGAAGGCGAACCCCAGGGCCAGGCCGAGGATGCCGACGCCGGCCAGCAGCGACGTCACGGTCTTGTCGAGCTGGAGGATCCCCAGCGCCAGGAAGACCCCGAGGGCCAGCACGGCCACGTAGGCGGCGGTGCCCACCAGGCTCTTCACCGGGCCGTGATCCGTGGCGCGGTTCATGAGCGCCTGGACCGCGGAGCGCGCCCCCTTGGCCAGCGCCACGAAGAGGAGCAGGAGGAGGATCGCCACCACCAGCTCCGGCAGCATGCGGACGAAGGCTTCGAGCCAGTCGGTGACCTCCGTCAGGCTGTTCTGCAGGGCTCCGCTCAGGTCCATCGCGCGACTCCTCGTCTCGGGGGAGGGGGTGGGGCGCCCCTCCGCCGTCGGCGGGGCGCGTCCCGGGGCCGGTCCGCCCTGCTATCCCCCGACGTCCCCGGTCGTTTCGGGAGCCCCGGGCGCGGCCGCCCGGTCCACCACCCGCTGCAGGTCCCGGGCCAGGCCCGCCATCTGGTCCTGTCCCAGCCCCTGGCCCACCCAGCTCGCCAGGTGGATGAGGAGGAGGGCGGGGACCCCGACCCACACGGCCCACAGGCCCCAGGAAGCCTCGCCGGAGACGTGCTGGACGTACCCCAGGATGCCCCCGAGCACCACCAGGAAGACGATCCCGAAGTAGAGGAACATGAAGAAGGTCCAGACCTCGGGGTGGGGGGCGAAGCGGCCGAACAGGGCGGCTCCGTCCTCGTCCTCGTCCAGGCGGATCGAGAGGTGGGGCGACCAGAGGCGCCGCTCCCCGCCGGGGACGTGGATCTCCGCCCACCGGCCCTTCCCCTGCCACCGCCCCACCAGCTCGGGGTCGTCGGCCAGGGAGGCCCGGAGGCGGGCCACGGCCTCGTCCCGGGGCCAGGGGAGGGCGCGGGTGAAGGTCGGGCGCATGCGGGCGGTGGGCGCCGCCGGCGCCGCCACGCCCTCCCCCGCGGCCGCGTCCCCGGGAAGGCCCCGGGCGGCGTCGGCCCCGTCCGGGCTCACGGCACCGGGCCGGCCAGCCCCGCCTCGGCGGTGAGGAGGAGGAGCGCCCGCTGGATGGCCAGGTGGCCGTCCTCGTTGCGCCACCACTCGTCGGGGGAGTGGCCGTTCCCGCCGTCGCCGCCCCGCCCGATGGTCACGGCGGGCACGCCGAGGGAGATGGGGATGTTGCTGTCCGTGGAGGACCGGGCCAGCTCGCCCTCGCCTCCGAAGGCGGTGGTGGAGGCCAGCGCGCGCTGGACCAGGGGCGTGGAGGCGGGCATCTCGCCGGAGGGGCGGTCCCCGATCTTGTCCTTGTCCACCGTCAGGGGCGGACCCTCCCGGCGGAGCGCGTTCTCCTCCTCCAGCGCCCGGTCCATGGCCGCCAGGAAGACCGCCTCGATCTCACCCAGGCTCGCGGGGCTCACCGAGCGCATGTCCACCTCCATCCAGCTCTCGAAGGGGATGGAGTTCACCGAGGTCCCGCCGCCGATGCGGCCCACGTTGTAGCTGGTGCGGGGGCCGGAGCGGGTGAGGGTGTCGGCCACGTCCTGGAAGTGGCGCACCGCCCGGCTCATGGCGTGGGCCGGGTTGGCCAGGCCGAAGGCCCCCCAGGAGTGGCCGCCGGGGCCCCGGAAGGTCACGCGGTAGCGCACCGAGCCGAGGCCGGCGTTGACGATGCGGTCCAGCCCGCCGCCGTCCACCTCGATCCAGGCGTCGATGGGGTCGGCGCCGTCGCGGAAGAGGTGCTTCATCCCCCGGAGGTCGCCGAGGCCCTCCTCGCCCACCACGCCCACGAAGAGGACGTCGTCCTCGGTCTCGACGCCGGCTTCCTCCATGGCGCGGAGGGCGGTCAGCACCACCACCAGGCCGCGGGTGTCGTCGCCGATGCCCGGGGCGTACAGCGTGTCGCCGCGCATGCGGACCGTGACGTCGGTGCCCTCGGGGAAGACGGTGTCCAGGTGGCCGCCCAGAGCCACGACGCGCTCGCCGGTGGTGCCCCGCCGGAGCGCCAGGACGTTGCCTTCCTCGTCGATCCAGACGCTGTCCGCGCCGGCCTCCCGGAGGAGCTCGGCGTAGCGCTCCGCCCGCTCGTCCTCCATGAAGGGGGGCGCCGGGATCTCGGTCAGCTCCACCAGCCGCTCCATGGACCAGGGGTCGAGCCGCTCCACCCGCTGGAAGGCCTCGCGGATGCGCGGGTTGGCCATGAGGGACTCCATCTCCCCCGTGTAGCGGGCCTCCGCGTCCTGGGCGGAGAGGCCGGGAGCGGTGGGGACGGCGAGGGCGAGGAGGAGAGCGGAACGGAGGAGGCGTCGGGACGCCGGCAGCGAAAGACCCATGGAGTGCGCGGGGCTGAGAGGGAACGGTGGATCGAAGAGACAAATGGGCCCGGGCGCGCCGCGGGGCAACGGGGGGGCGGGGTGGCTCCCCGCAGCCCGGCCCCTTGGCTACCTTTCGACGACAGGGTCCCGGACGGTCCCTCCCCCGCTTCCCCGGGCCTGCGCTTCCACTCGGCAGGAAAGGACCGCCATGACGCAACGTTGCCGTTCCCTCGTCGTCACCCTCCTCCTGGCCGGCTTCGCCGCCGCGCCCTCCTCCGCCCAGCAGGCGGATCCGGAGCCGCTCCCCCGGACGAACCAGGAGATCTTCGCGCCCCTGCGCCTTCCGGACCCCGACGCGGTACGCACCGCGCGCGGCACCCCGGGCCCGGAGTACTGGCAGCAGCGGGCCGACTACCGCATCGAGGTCGCCCTGGAGCCGGCCTCCCACCGGGTGACCGGCGCCGAGACCATCACCTACACGAACCACTCGCCCGACGCGCTCCCCTTCCTGTGGGTGCAGCTCGAGCAGAACCTCTTCCGGCCGGGGAGCCGGGGCGCCCTCCTCAACGCGGGGGACCGGGCCCGGTGGCGCGGGGCCTTCCCCGACGGGGGCTTCGAGCTGGGCCGGGTGGCCGTGGTCCAGGACGGCCGCCGCTACGAGCCCGCGATCCGGGTGGACGGCACCCGCATGCGGGTGGACCTGGCCCGGCCCATGGATCCCCACGGCGATCGCCTGGAGCTGGAGATCGCCTGGACCTTCGTCGTGCCCGAGTACGGGGCAGACCGGATGGGGCGGCTGGAGACGGAGCGGGGCTGGGTGTACGAGCTGGCCCAGTGGTATCCCCGGATGTACGTCTACGACGACGTGAACGGCTGGAACCACCTCCCCTACCTGGGGCAGGGCGAGTTCTACCTGGAGTACGGCGACTTCGAGGTGGAGATCGTGGCCCCCCGGGACGTGGTGGTGGTGGCCGGCGGGGAGCTCACCAACCCCGACGAGGTCCTCACCGACGTCCAGCTCCAGCGGTGGCGCCGGGCGCACGCGTCGAGCGAGCCCGTCCCCATCGTGGCCCCCCACGAGGTCGGGACGCCCGCGAGCCGGCCCGAGGGCTACGGGCCCCTCACCTGGCGCTTCCGTCTGGAGAACGCCCGCGACTTCTCGTGGGCGGCGTCCCGGGCCTTCATCTGGGACGCCGCGTCCTGGGAGGGGATCCTCCTCCAGTCGGCCTATCCCCACGAGGGGCTCGGCGACGCGGAGAATCCCGGGTGGGAGCGCTCCACCGAGTACCTGCTCCACACCATCCCCTTCTACTCGGAGCAGTGGCTCCGCTTCCCCTACCCCGTGGCGGTGAACGTGGCCGGCGTCGTGGGCGGCATGGAGTACCCGGGCATCGTCTTCTGCAGCGTGCGGGCTCGCGGGCAGGGGCTCTTCGGGGTGACGGACCACGAGTTCGGCCACAACTGGTTCCCCATGGTGGTGGGGAGCGACGAGCGCCGGCACGCCTGGATGGACGAGGGCTTCAACACCTTCCTCAACCACTACAGCAACCGGGCGTACTACGGGCCCGACGCCGCCCGGACCGCCCGCACGTCGGGAGGCTACGTGGCCCGGCGCATGCTGGAGCCGGTCGCGGACCAGCCCATCCTCACTCGCCCGGATCTCATCCGCGGGGAGGGCCTCGGCTTCCTGGCGTATCGGAAGCCGGGCTTCGGCCTGATCCTCCTCCGGGAGGTCGTCCTGGGGCCGGAGCGCTTCGACGCCGCCTTCCGCGCGTACGTGGACGCCTGGGCCTTCAAGCACCCCCAGCCCTCGGACTTCTACCGGATGATGGAGGACGGGGCCGGCGAGGACCTGGCCTGGTTCTGGCGCGGCTGGATCGAGTCCACCGAGGTGCTGGACCAGTCGGTCTCCGGCGTCGAGGAGAGGGCCGACGGCGTCGTGGTGCACCTCCACAACGACGCCGGGCTCGTCATGCCCGTCCTGGTGGAGGTGGAGCTGGCCGACGGCCGGACCCTCCGGCGTCACCTCCCGGTGGAGGTCTGGATCCGGGGGGACGACTACGAGCTCTGGCTGGAGCCCGGCACCGAGGTGGTGGGCGTGACGCTGGACCCCGACGGGTCGCTTCCCGACGTGGACCGCTCCGACAACGCCTGGAAGCGGGCGAGCTGACCGACGCGGCGCGCCCGCCGCTCCGTCAGCGGAGGGCGCGCCGGATCCCCAGGGAGAAGTCGGCCACGGTGCCGACCCAGGGGTCGACGGCGCGGAGGCGGATCTCCGGCCGGACCGCCCAGGCTCCGCCCAGCCCCAGGTTCGCGCCCAGGGCGGCCCAGAGGGTCGGGTCGTCGCCGGACCGGTCCTCCATGCCGATGGCCCACCCCGCCCCGACGCCCAGGTCCAGGGGGCCGGCCAGGCCCACGCGCACGCCGCCCTCGGGGAGGAGGAGGTCCACCGCGCCCTGGCCCTTCTGCCCGTCCTGGAACCACCCCACCCCGACCTCGAACGACACCGGGCCGAAGGACCGGGGGTGGGCGAAGGCGCGGTCGTAGCGGAGGGCGACGGTCGTCCCCGTGCCGGTCCCGGATAGGTCCCACGACGCGGGGCCGGCGGAGAGGGTCAGGCCCCCCTGGGCGGCGACGGCGCCGGGAAGGGCGAGGAGGGCCAGCGCGCCCAGGAGACGGGCGAGGGCGGTGGGGACGGAGCGGGGGAGACGGCCTCGGATGGGGGACACGGGGGTGCCGGGAAGGACGTGGCCGGCGGCCGGGAGTCGGCGGCCGGGGAACCGCGGACGGGCATGCCGCTCGAGGAGCGGGCTCCACGTCCGGATCTGATACAGCCGAGCGCTCTCCGGGGATCCAGGCGTGGGCGGGGGTCGAACGACTCCCGATTCTTGTTATCTTGAATGGCTACCCTTCGATCGCCTCGATCCGCCCTCCGGGCGCTTTTCATATGAAGATTCGCAACATCGCCATCATCGCCCACGTCGACCACGGCAAGACGACCCTGGTGGACCAGATGTTCCGCCAGGCCGGTGTCTTCCGGGACAACCAGGCCGTGGAGGAGCGCGTGATGGACTCGAACCCGCTCGAGAAGGAGCGGGGGATCACCATCCTCTCCAAGAACACCGCGGTCCAGTGGAACGACGTGAAGATCAACATCGTCGACACCCCGGGCCACGCGGACTTCGGCGGCGAGGTGGAGCGGATCCTGCGCATGGTGGACGGCGTGGTGCTGCTGGTGGACGCCGCCGAGGGGCCCATGCCCCAGACCCGGTTCGTCACCCGCAAGGCGCTGGAGCTGGGGCTCCTGCCCCTCATCGTCGTGAACAAGGTGGACCGGCCCGACGCCCGGATCCACGAGGTCCACGACGAGGTGCTGGAGCTGCTCATGGACCTGGAGGCCGACGACCGGCAGCTCGACGCGCCCTTCCTGTACGCCTCGGGTCGGGACGGGTACGCGGGCCAGGCCCCCGAGACCCGGGACGGGGACCTGACGCCCCTCTTCGAGACCATCGTGGAGCACTTCCCGGCGCCGGACGTCGATCCGGAGGGACCGTTCCAGATGCTGATCTCCACGCTGGACTACTCGTCCTACGTGGGGCGCATCGCCATCGGTCGCATCGAGCGCGGCCGCGTCGAGGTGGGCGATCGCGTGACGCTTCTCCCGCTGGGCGACGCCGGCATGGTGGAGGAGGACGTCGGCGAGGACGCCAAGGTCATGAAGCTCTACACCTTCCAGGGCCTGGACCGGGTGGACGTGGAGGAGGCCCGGGCCGGCGACATCGTGGCCCTGGCCGGGCTGGAGGGCGTGGAGATCGGGAAGACCATCACCGATCCCGAGCACACGGAGCGGCTCCGGGGCATCGCGGTGGAGGAGCCCACCCTCTCGGTGGACTTCACCGTGAACAACTCCCCCTTCGCGGGGCAGTCCGGGAAGTACGTGACCACCCGCCAGGTGCGGGACCGGCTCCGCAAGGAGCTGGAGAAGAACGTGGCGCTCCGGGTCGAGGACACCGAGCAGCCCGACACCTTCACGGTGAGCGGCCGGGGTGAGCTCCACCTCACCATCCTCATGGAGACCATGCGCCGCGAGGGCTACGAGTTCCAGGTCTCCCGTCCCCGGGTCATCACCCGGCGCACCGACGAGGGCCTGCAGGAGCCGTACGAGGAGGCCGTGGTCGAGGTCCCCTCGGACATGGTGGGCACCGTCATCGAGAAGATGGGCCCCCGGAAGGGGGAGATGACCGAGATGCGCCCCATGGGCGACTCGGGCACCACCCGCCTGCGCTTCTCGATCCCGGCCAGGGGGCTCTTCGGGTACCGCTCGGAGTTCATGACCGACACCCGGGGCGAGGGCATCCTGCACCACACCTTCGACCGCTGGGGCCCGTGGGCCGGAGAGCTCAAGGGCCGCACCCGGGGCGTCCTGGTGGCGGACCGGCAGGGCGTGGCCGTCGGGTTCGCGCTCTTCAACCTGCAGGAGCGGGCCACCATGTTCGTCGAGCCCGGCGCGCCGGTCTACGGCGGCATGATCGTGGGGGAGAACGTCCGGACCGACGACATGGACGTGAACGTGTGCAAGGAGAAGAAGCTCACGAACATGCGCACCACGTCGTCGGACGAGAACATCAAGCTGGAGCCGCCCCGGCAGATCACGCTGGAGCTGGCCCTGGAGTTCATCGAGGACGACGAGCTCATCGAGGTCACCCCCGACGGCATCCGGCTCCGCAAGCGGATCCTCGATCCGAACCAGCGGAAGAAGGCCGCCAAGAAGAAGAACCAGCCCGCCGGAGTGTAGCGCGGCCGGACCCCGACCGGCGGAGCCTCAGGCCTCCGAGGGATCCAGCATGCTGGCGGCGCAGGAAGGGCAGATGCCGTGGCTCACCCGGGCGTCGGTGTGGGTCTCCACGTACCGCTCCAGGTCGTTCCAGTAGCCCGCGTCGTCGCGGATCCTGCGGCACCACGAGCAGACCGGGATCAGGCCGCGGAGGGTGCGGATCCGTTCCTGGGCCCGCGCGAGGGCGCCCACGGCCCGTCGCAGCTCGATCTCCGTGATGCATCCCGCGGCGAGGTCGGACAGGATCTCCAGCTCGTCGCTCGTCCAGTCCCGGGGCTCGTGGTCGATGACGCAGAAGCTGCCCAGCACGTGCCCTTCGGCGGTCCGCAGGGGGACTCCGGCGTAGGCCTGCACCCGGAGGTCCTCGATGGCGCGGTTCCCGCTCACCCGGGGATCCGAGGGCGCGTCGGCCACCACGAGGTTCTCCCCCGAGGTCACCACGTGCTGGCAGAACGAGTGGCTGAGCGGGGTCTCCCGTCGGGAGGCCACCGGCTCGCCCAGGCCCAGCTGGGAAGCGAAGAACTGGCGGTGGTCGTCCACCAGGGACACCAGGCTCACCGGGGCGTCCAGGACGCGCGACGCGAGCCGGGTCAGCCGGTCCAGCGCGGGCTGCGGGTCCTCGTCGAGGAGGCCCGTCTCCGCGAGGGCGCGGAGCCGCTCGGCGTCGTCCAGCGCCTGGCCGAGGGGGGCGTCGCCGGGAGGGTCGGTCATGGCGTTCTCGAGCACGGGAAGGGAAGGGAACCATCCCCGGGGGGAACGGGTTTGGACACCCCCGACCCCCCGTCGTTCCCCCCGTCGAGACCATGGATCAGACCCGCTTCGAAGCCGCACCCGACTTCCCGGCCTACCTGGAGCTCGTGGAGAAGAACGCCGAGCTCTGGCGGGACGTGTACGAGCGCGTCCGTCTGCCCGGGGACCTGGTGGAGCGCGCCCGGGAGCTGGGCGTGGACTGGCGCCTGGCCGCCCTCTCCGAGGACTGGTGCGGGGACGCGGTGAACACGCTCCCCGTGGTGGCCCGCCTCGCGGAAGCCGCGGGGTGGGACTTCCGCGTCTTCTCCCGGGACGCGAACCCCGACCTCATGGACGCCCACCTGACCCGGGGGACCAGCCGCTCCATCCCCGTCGTGATCGTCTACGACGCCGACTTCCGGGAGGTCGGCTGGTGGGGCCCCCGCCCGGGCGAGATCCAGGCCTGGGTGCTGGACGAGGGCCTCACCATGCCGTCCGCGGAGCGGTACCGGGAGATCCGTCGCTGGTACGCCCGGGACCGGGGCCGGACCACCCTCGAGGAGGTCCTGGACGTCTTCGCCCTGGCGGGGTCGGAGCGCTCCTGAGGGCTCAGCCGTCCACGCAGACGGCCCACGCCTCCACCCGGGACAGCCCGTCCCGGATGTAGACCGCGCCGACGGTCCACCCCCGTCCGTCGAAGGTGGGGGCGCTCGAGCGTACCTCGTAGTTCATCGTCCCCTGCTCCCAGCCGCCCCCCACGGCGCGCTTTCCGGACGGGCAGGTGGCCGTGACGAACACCGGGGCGCCCCCTACGTCCGAGGCCTGGAAGCGACGTTCCTGGGAGACGAGCTGGTAGCCCGAGACCCCGCCGCCGGAGGAGGGCGGGGGCGGTGACCGCGGCGCCCAGCGCGCGCCGTCCCAGGTCAGCGTCTGGCCCACCAGGGGCGCGTCCTGCGCCACGGGGCGGCCCCGGAGCCCGGCCACCAGCGGAGCGGGGTAGCTGCCCGTGAGGTCGCCGCCGGCCGGCCCCTCGGGTGTGCCGTCGTCCGGGGGCGGGGGCGCCGGCGTCCAGCTCGACCCGTCCCAGGTGAGCGTCTCGCCGATCTCCGGCGCGGCCCCCGAGAGCGGCTGGCCCGTCAGCGCCACCACCGACGGATCGGGATAGGTCCCGGCCAGGTCGCCACCGGCGGGGCCGGTGGGCTCGGTCGGTCCGGTGGCGCCGCTCCCGTCGGTCCACGAGAAGGGCACGTGGCGCGGGCTCCGGCACTCGTCCGGAAGGCCCTCGCCGCCCACCAGGTAGACCACCCCGGTGCCCGGCACGTAGCAGGCGTGGAAGACGGTGGGGGCGTCCTGGGCGGTGAGGCCCGGCGGGAGGAGGAGAAGCGGGGCCGCCAGGGCCCAGGCGACGACGGGGGTGCGGGCAGGGAGCGTCGAGCGTCTCATGCGGGGTCTCGGGGTGCCGGGGAAACGGGCCCCCGCCCCGGAGCGCGACACGAGCCGCCGGCGGCGAGGGGTCTCGTCGCTGGCGGCTCGGCGGACACGGCGCGGGCGCGCCAGAGTCCCGTGGCTCTGCGTCGCCGCCTTTCGGCGGGTTTGCTCTGAGCAGCGTCGTGGCGGGCGCGGGCCCGCCTCTCTCTTCGGTACGACCCTCCGCCCGGGCGGGTCAAGGATTTTTCCCGGGGCGCCCCATGTCGGCTCGGGCCGGGCCCCGGGGCGCCCCGGGCTTTCCCCTCGCGCCCGCGCCGTGGAGATTCCCGGAGAGCCCGCCCCCTCCCACGACCCCCGCGTGGCGCCCCATGACCGATGTCCCTCCTTCCGCCTCCGCCGCGCCCGTCCCCGACGCACCGGAGGACGGCGCCCCTCCGGCTCCGGCGCCGGGACGTCCCCACGGGGCCCGCCGGGCCGGCCTCTTCTTCCTGGCCTTCGCGTCGGGGTTCGCGGTCCTCACCATCGAGATCGCCGGGGCCCGGCTCATCGCGCCGGTCTACGGCCTCTCCGCCGTGCCGTGGACGGCGGTGATCGGCGTCATCCTGGCGGCGCTGGCCGTGGGGAGCCACGTGGGTGGGCGGCTGGCCGACGGCGACCGCGTGCCCCTCTCCACCGTGCTCGTGGTGGCCGGGCTGGCGGCGGCGCTCCCCCTCCTGGGCGGCGGGATCCCGTGGGCGGCCCGCCAGAGCATGGGGTTCATCGGCGGCGCCGTGGTGAGCGCGCTGGTCCTCTTCGCGCCGGCGGTGCTCTGTCTGGGCGCGGTGGTGCCCTACCTGGTCCGCGCCGACACCGAGAGCCTGGGCAGCGTCGGCCGCCGCGCCGGCGACGTGAGCGCGGCCACCACCGCCGGCTCCATCGCCGGCTCCTTCGTGACGGGCTTCGTGCTCCTGCCCGCCTTTCCGCTCCCGGTGCTCCTGGGCCTCACCGCCGCGTCCCTCTTCGCGCTGGCGGCGCTGAGCGGGTGGATCCTCCGTCGCGGGGTCCCGGTGGAGGTCGCGGGGCTGGGCGCCGTGGCCGTGGCGGCGCTGGGCTTCACCGCCGCGGGGGACGCCCCGGAGGTCCTCTTCCGCACCCAGACGCTCCACGCCTCGGTCCAGGTCCTGGAGACCGAGTGGGCGGACGGCCGCCGGGTGCGGGAGCTGGTCCAGAACGGCGGCTCCTCCTCCGCCGAGTACGTCGACACGGGCGATCCGGCCCACCGCTACGTGGACGCCAGCGGGTTCCTGGCCGAGCCGGTCATCGACCGGATGGACCGGATGCTGGTCCTGGGCGGGGCGGCCCTCTCCCTCCCGGTGGCGTTCAGCCGGTGGCGCCCCGGCCTGGAGGTCGACGTGGTGGAGATCGATCCGGTGGTGACCGAGCTGGCCCGGGAGTACTTCGCCTACGGCGAGGGCGCGTACCCGGGCATCGAGGTCGTCCACGAGGACGCGCGGGTCTTCCTGCGGGGCTCAGACGAGCGGTGGGACCTGATCTACCTCGACGTCTTCGACCACTTCCTCACCGTGCCGTGGACCATGGTCACGGTGGAGGCCCTCTCGGCCATGGAGGCGCACCTGGCGCCCCGGGGCCTCGTCATGGCCAACGTCCTCACGCCGGTGGGCGGACCCGGGGTGGGCTTCCTCCAGCGCCTCCAGGTGACGGCGCGCCGGGTCTTCGGAGCCGTGCGCCTCTACCCCACCGACACCTCCCTCTCCCCCCTGGCCGTGCAGAACGTGATCCTCGTGGCGGGGCGCGAGGAGGCCGATCTGCCCGAGATCGACGCCCCCGTGCTCGACCTCGACGACGGCGGGGTCCCCGCGCTCACCGACGACTTCGCGCCGGTGGAGTACCTCCAGGGCAAGGTCTTCTGGGAGGGCGTGCGATGGCGTTGAAGCCCGTCCGCCTGGAGGACGCGGCGGCCGCCCTGGAGGAGCTGTGGTCGCCACGGGTGGTGGCCCGGGTGAACGACCACCTGGTCAAGGTGGCCCGGGTCCGGGGCGAGTTCGTCTGGCACGCCCACGACGACCAGGACGAGCTCTTCCTGGTGCTCCGGGGGCGGCTGCGGATCCCCATGGAGGACGGCGCCGAGGTGGTCCTCGGCCCCGGCGAGCTCTTTGTGGTTCCCCGGGGCGTCCGGCATAATCCGGTGGCCGAGGAGGAGTGCCTCCTGGCCCTGGTGGAGCCGGCCTCGACGCGTCACACCGGAGAGGTCGTCACCCAGCGGACCCGCACCCTGGACGAGCAGATGGGGTGAGGTCCGGCGCGTCCCTTTCCGCCCTCCCACCCCACGAGCCATGCCGCTGATCTACAAGGACGGCGTCTCCGAGAACACGCACCCGCTCAACGTCGTCGAGGTCCCCGACGACTTCGTCACCGACGTGGAGCCCGCGGACCGGCCGCCCCTGTACGAGGTCTACATGCGCATGGCCGAGGAGCTGGCCAAGCGGAGCACCTGCGGGCGCCTCCAGGTGGGCACGGTGATCACCGACGCCCGTCTCGAGCACGTCCTGGCCATCGGGTACAACGGGAACGTCCGGGGCTTCCCCAACCGGTGCGACTCCGACGAGGCGGGGAAGTGCGGGTGCATCCACTCGGAGATGAACGCCCTGGTGAAGGCTCCCGGAGACCTCCGGGACAAGGTGGTCTTCCTGACCGCCAGCCCGTGCGTGATGTGCGCCAAGCTCATCGTCCAGTCCCACGTGAGCCACGTCTACTACCGGACGGCCTACCGCGACCCCGCGGGGCTCGACGTCCTGGAGCGGGCCGGGGTGGCGGCGGTGAAGTACGCCCGCTGGAAGGACCGCTGGCGGGGCCCGGACGAGGACGCGTAGGGACGGGCGACCGGGCCCCGGCCGTCGAGGGGCGACGCGCTCCGGCCGCGCCGCGGCCGTCCCGGCCCCCATGATTTTCCACCACCGCCGGTTCTTTATGCATCGGGACCGGGGGGGAGTCTGGTAAACGGACGGCGATCCTGTAGCTTCCGTACTCCCCCGGCTTGCACCTTTTATCACAGCCCAGCGCAGGAGCACCCTTGACCCTCGTCCCCGAGGCCCCACCCCAGGAGTTCGGCCGCTTCTTCCTTCCCGGCCCCACCGAGGTCCGCCGTCCCGTCCTCGAAGCCCAGAACCGGGCCATGATCGGGCACCGCGGCCCGGCCATCGGCGAGCTCATGGGCGAGCTCCAGGACGGCCTCAAGGAGGTCTTCGTCACCGAGCGCCCCGTGCTGATCTCCACGTCGTCGGCCACCGGCCTCATGGAGGCGGCGATCCGCAACGGCGCCTCGGGCCGCGTGCTCTCCCTGGTGAACGGCGCGTTCAGCGGCCGCTTCGCCAAGATCGCCCGCCTCTGCGGCCTCGAGGTGGACGAGGTGGCGGTGGAGTGGGGCGCCACCCACGAGCCGGACCAGCTCGCCGACGCCCTCGCCGGCGGCTCCTACGACGCGGTGACCGTGGTGCACTCCGAGACCTCCACCGGCGCGCTCCAGGACCTGGACGCCCTGGGCGAGGTCCTCCGGGAGCACCCCGACACGTTCCTCCTCGTGGACTCGGTCACCGGCGTCGGCGGAGCGGAGATGCGCGCCGACGAGTGGTGCCTGGACTTCGTGCTCACCGGGTCCCAGAAGGCCCTGGCGGTGCCCCCGGGCCTCGCCTTCGGGGTGGCCTCCAAGCGGCTCCTGGACCGGGCGGCCACGCTCCCGGGGCGGGGGATGTACTTCGACCTGGTGGCGTTCGCGGAGAAGATGGAGAAGCTCCAGACCACGACCACGCCGGCGGTCTCGCTCATGTACGCCCTGGCCGAGCAGCTCCGCCACATCCGGGAGGAGACCATGGAGGCGCGCTGGGCGCGGCACCGGGCGATGGCCGAGCGGACCTGGGCCTGGGTGGACGAGATGAACGAGGAGGGCGCCGGCCTCACGATCCTGGCCGAGGAGGGGCACCGCTCCCCGACGGTCACGTGCATCGGGCTCCCCGAGCGCCTGACCGGCCCCGAGGTCGTGAAGGCCATGGCCGACCGCGGCTGGGTGATCGGCGGCGGGTACGGCAAGCTGAAGCCGGACCACGTCCGCATCGGCCACATGGGCGACCACACCGTGGAGGGCCTCGACGTCCTCCTGGGCGAGCTGACGGAGGTGGTCCGATGAGCGGCGCCGAGCGCTGGACGGTCCTGGTCACGGACAAGGTCCTGGAGTCGGGCCTGGCCCCTCTCCGGCAGGACGGCCGGTTCGACATCGTGAAGATCGACGACTCGGCGACGCCGGAGTTCATGGAGGCCCTCGAGCGCGCCCACGGGCTCGTGGTGCGGAGCGCCACCAAGGTGCGGAAGGACCTCCTGGACAAGGCGCCGGAGCTGCGGGTGGTGGGGCGCGCCGGGGTGGGCGTGGACAACATCGACCTGGACTACGCGTCCGAGCGGGGCGTGGCGGTCATCAACGCACCCGCCGGGAACACCGTCTCCGCCGCGGAGCTGAGCGTGGCGCTCATGATGGCCATGCTCCGCCGCATCCCCGCCGCGGACCAGTCGGTGCGCGCCGGGGAGTGGGCCCGCTCCCGCTACAAGGGCGTGGAGATCCGCGGCCGCACCCTCGGGCTGGTGGGGGCGGGCCGCATCGGCGGCGAGGTCGCCAAGCGCGCCCGGGCCCTGGGCATGAAGGTCCTGGCCCACGATCCCTACCTCACCGACGAGCGCGCCGACGACCTCCGGGTCCAGCGCGCCTCCATGGACGAGATCCTGGAGCAGTCCGACGTGATCTCCCTCCACGTGCCCCTCACCGACGACACGCGGGACCTGATCGGCGCCGAGGAGCTGAGCCGCATGAAGGACAGCGCCTACCTGGTGAACGTGGCCCGGGGCGGCGTGGTCAACGAGGCGGAGCTGGTGGCGGCGCTGGAGGACGGCGCCATCGCCGGGGCGGCCCTGGACGTGTACGCGACCGAGCCCCTCCCCGAGGGCTCGCCGCTGCGCGGGGCGCCGAACCTCATCCTGACGCCCCACCTGGGCGCGTCCACCGAGGAGGCGCAGGAGCTGGTGGCCCAGGAGATCGCGGCGGGCGTGCGGGACGCGCTGGCCGACGGTGATCTCTCGGCGGCGCTCAACGCTCCGGCGGTGAGCGGCGAGGCCATGCGGGCCAAGGCACCCCTCTTCGACCTGGCCCGTCGCATGGGTCGGCTGGCCTGCGCCCTGGCGCCGGGCGGCCTGGAGGGCGTGGAGACGCGCTACCACGGCGAGTCCGACGAGGTGCTCCGGCCCCTCTCCTCCTTCGTGAAGGTGGGGCTCCTGGAGAACATCCTCGGCGAGGACCAGGTGAACTACGTCAGCGCCCCGGCGCTGGCCCGCCAGCGGGGCATCGGCGTGGCCCGGACCCAGCTCGCCCGCCACACCGACTACACGGAGTTCGTGGAGGTGGTGGTGAAGGCCGAGCGCGGCGACCTCAAGTTGGCCGGGGCGCTCCTGGGCGACAGCCATCCCCGCATCGTCCGCATCCAGGACTACCACGTGGACATCGTCCCCCACGGGACGCTCCTGGTCATGCGCAACCAGGACGTGCCCGGCGTCATCGGACGGGTGGGCACGGTGCTGGGCGAGCGGGGGATCAACATCGCCGAGTACCACCAGGCCCGCCTGAGCCGCGGCGGCGAGGCGCTGGCCGCCATCGCCGTGGACGGCCAGGTGGACCCCGACGTCCGCGACGATCTGCTGGCCCTGGACGAGGTCCTGTCCGCGGTGGTGGTCCGTCTGGGGTGAGGGAGCCGTCGTGAGCGCCCCGGAGAAGCGGTACCGAGACGCCGCGGGGCGCCACGACGCCGCCCGGGCCGAAGCGGCCCGGGCCTCCCGGCGCATGGGGGTGGTGCGGGTCGCCACCTTCGTGGCGGCGGCCGCCGCCTTCCTGGGGTGGGACGTCCTGGAGGGCGGCGCGGCCACCGTCGCGCTCTGGCTCGGGCTGGCCCTGGTGGCCGTCTTCCTGGCCGAGGTCTCGGTCCACCGTCGCCATCGCCGGAAGGAGCGGTGGCACGCCGCCCTCCTGGCCCTGGCCCGGGAGGGGCTCCATCGTCTGGACCGCCGCTGGGAGGAGCTCGAGGCGTCCCTCCCGCCCGGGGAACGGGCCGTGGAGCCGCCGCCCCCGGACCATCCCTACGCCCGGGACCTGGACGTGGTGGGCTCGGCGTCCCTCCTGCGGATCCTGGGGCCCGTCACCTCCGAGCCGGGTCGGGACCGGCTGCTGGGTTGGCTCCTGACGCCCGCCCCGCCCGCCGAGGCGGTCCTCCGCCGCGAGGCCGTGGAGGAGCTGGCGCCCCTCCTGGAAGCCCGCTCCGAGTTCGCGGCCCACGGGCGTCTGGAGGCGCCGGCGGAGCCCGGTCGGCTGGCACCCTTCCTGACGTGGGCCGAGGGCGAGAGCTGGCTGGCCTCCCGGCCGCTCCTGGTCTGGGCGGCCCGCATCCTGCCGCCGGTGCTCCTGGCCCTGGTGGCCGGCGACGTCTTCATGGGGTGGGGTCCCTGGTGGCTCCTCCCGGGCCTGGCGCAGCTCGTCGTCCTCCGCCGGACCCTGGGCCCCCTGGGGCGGGAGCTGGGACGGGCGGCGTCCGGCGGGCCCGTGCTCCCGGCCTACGTCCCCCAGCTCCGGATCCTGGAGGAGGGGGGCTGGAGCGCGCCCCGCCTCCGGGAGCTCGCCGCCCGGGTGGACCGGGACGGGGAGGCCGCCTCGGCCAGCCTGGGACGCCTCTCCGGCCTCCTGGACACCGTGGAGAGCCGGCGGAACATGGTCTACGCCACCCTGGCGCCCGTCCTCCTCCTGGACGTGCACCTGGCGGGACGCCTGGACCGGTGGCGCGCGACCCACGGGAGCGGGGTGCGGGGGTGGCTGGAGGCGCTGGGCGAGTGGGAAGCCCTGTCGGCGCTGGCCAGCCTCGCCCACGACCATCCCGATTGGGTCTTCCCCGAGTGGGTGGAGGACGGGGCGGCGGTGGTCGAGGCGGCCTCGGTGGGCCATCCGCTCCTCCGCCCCGACGAGTGCGTGCGCAACGACGTGGAGGTGGGCCCCCCGGGGAGCTTCCTCCTGGTGACCGGCTCCAACATGTCCGGGAAGAGCACGCTCCTGCGGGCGCTGGGCACCAACGTGGTGCTGGCCCACGCGGGGGGACCCGTGTGCGCCGGGTCCTTCCGTCTCCCGGCCCTCCGGGTCCACACCAGCATGCGGATCGACGACTCCCTGGCCCGGGGCGTCTCCCTCTTCATGGCCGAGCTGCTGCGCGTGCGGGACATCGTCCGCGCCGCCGACGCCGACGGGGCCCCCGTCTTCTACCTCCTGGACGAGATCCTCCACGGCACCAACACCGCCGAGCGGCGCGTGGCCGCCCGGGGAGTCGTCCGCCACCTCCTGGCGGCGGGCGCCGTGGGCGCCGTGAGCACCCACGACCTGACGCTGGCGCGCTCCCCGGAGCTGGAGGCCGCCGCCCGGGCCGTGCACTTCCGGGAAGAGGTGGAGGAGGTCCCCGACGGGGAGGGCGGCGCACGCACCCGCCTGGACTTCGACTACACCCTGCGCGAGGGGATCGCCACGACGCGGAACGCCCTCAAGCTCCTGGACGCGGTCGGGCTGGGGGGGCTGGAGCTGGAGGCCGAGCCGGACGACCCCCCGGCGGACGGGCCCGGGGAACCTCCCCGGGGCTGAGCCCGCGCGGGGCCCCGTGTCCCCTCAGGCCTCTCCGGAGGCCCGCTGCGCCTTCCGGTCCTCCTCCACCTCGCGGCGGACCGCCTCCACGTCCTCGTCGTCCAGGATCCCCAGCTCGTCCCGGGCGTGCTCCGCCATGGCCACCGAGTCCCGGGCCAGGATCATGGGCACCCCCTTGGCCCGCACCTCCTTCGCGATGGCCTGCACCTGCCGGTCCCGCTCGGTCTCGGTGTCGGGCGTGACGTCCCGGATGTAGATCGCCTTCACCCGCCCGGGGTGGCGCTCCACCACGCGGCGGTAGTTCTCGGCGTCCTCCTGCCCCGAGTCCCCGATGAGGACGAGGGGCATGTCCGGGTAGTTCTCCAGGAGGATCGCGGCGCGCTCGAGCTTGGGCGCGTCGTGGGCGATGAGCGCCGACTCGTCCTCGAAGACGCTCAGGTCCTGCATGTAGAACGGGCCCAGGGGGAGGTCCCGGAGCTTCATGAAGTCGGTGAAGAGGTCGTAGAGGTTCCACCCCGAGAGCGAGACGTAGAAGAAGGGGTTGGGGGCGTCCCCGGGCCCGCCCTTCTCCAGGGCGCGGTAGAGGGCCTCCACGCCGGGGAGCGGCGGGCGGGTGGCGGCGTCGTGGCCGAAGATCATGCGGATCTGGCTCAGCGTCTCGGTGGAGTGGGTCTTCACCACCGTGTCGTCCAGATCGCTGAACACCCCGTACGACGCCTCCGGCGAGGGCACCAGGACCTCCGCGTCGGTCTCGATCCGGTGCCCGGTGAGGGGCACGTGCACGTCCAGGGGCACGCGATGCCATCCGGGCTCCAGCTCCTCCTCCGGTTCCAGACGGAAGGCGAAGTAGCCCTCGTCGTCGCTCACCGTCCGCCAGGTCCCACCCCGGTACGATGCCCGGATCTCGGCGCCGGGGATCTCGTCGCTCTCGAAGCGCCGGAAGGTGGTCCAGGCGGTCTCCAGGATCCCCGGGTCGCGGTCGGGGTCCGCCCCGCCCACGCTGTTGGCCTCCATCACCCGTCCCTTGATCCGGAGGAAGCCGGGCCCGCCGTGGGAGCGGAAGGTGACGACCACCGGGTCGTCCAGGAGGCCCAGGGCGTGCTCGGCCCGGAGCCAGAGGCTCGGCGCCGGGGAGACGCCGAGGGTGGTGCGCCTGGTGGCGCCGTCCCCGTCCATGGGGTGGGGCTCGGCGTCGGTGGAGAAGCTGTGGGATTCGGTCATGGCGTCGGGGGTTCGGGGCGGGCGGGGCCCGGCGAGGGCGGCCCCGCTCGGCCTCCATGGGGATGCACGAACCATTCCGACGGTCCGCCCCCGGCCTGCCCCCGACCCGGCGCCCCGGGGCGCCCCGGCTACCGCCCTCCGTCGGCCCCCGGGATCACGCCGTACCGCCGCAGGATCTCCACCGTGGGCTCGAGGGGGAGCGCCTCCACCGTGCGTCCGTTGCTCGTGACGGTCACGGCCTTGAGGAGGGAGTTGTAGATGGCCTCCTCGGTGGCTTCCACGGTGGCCTGGAAGAGCCCGCTCATGCGGCTGTTGGTCAGGTCCTCCACCGTCGCCACCTCCCCCGAGCCCCCGCGACGCACCTCGTTGGCCGTGGAGAAGGCCAGGACGTAGTCGCCGGAGCCGTTGCTGGCGTACGAGCCCGTGCGGGCCAGCCCCATGACGGCGCGGCGCGCCACCCGCTCCAGGTTGCGGTCCGAGAGGGGGGCGTCGGTGGCCACCACGATCATGACGGAGCCCCACTCCTGGACGTCGGCGTGGGGGTTCCAGCGACCTTCGGGGAGGTCGGCGGCCGGGTGGTCGGCCGATCGGGCCATGGACTCGCCCGCCTCCCCGGCCCCCCCGGCCGCCCCCCGCTCCACCTGACCCCGGAACGCGTACTGGCCCAGCTCCTCGCCGACGGGGGCGCCGTCCATGGTCAGGATCCCGCCGAAGTTGGTCTGCACCAGGACGCCCACGCTGTAGCCGCCCAGGCCCGCGGGCAGCACCCGGCTGCTCGTCCCGATGCCGCCCTTCCAGCCGAAGGCCACCGTCCCGGCCCCGGCGCCCACGGCGCCCTCCTCCACCGGGCCGGCCTCCGCCGACTCCAGCGCCGCCCGCACGTGCTCGGGGCGGATGGGACGGGAGCGGATGTCGTTGAGCCCGCCGTCGTTGGTCTCGCCCACCACGGCGTTGAGGGAGCGCACCTCCTCCATGCCGTCCCGCTCGAGCATCCACTCCACCATCGCGTCCGCGGCCTTCCAGACGCAGAGGGTGCAGGTCAGGAGGATGGGGGTCTCCAGCTCCCCCAGCTCCCGGATCTGGGTCACGCCCAGGAGCTTGCCGTACCCGTTCCCCACGTGGAGCGCCGCCGGGACCCGGCTGAAGTACGGGTTCCCGCCGTGGGGCCGGATGGCGGTGACGCCGGTCCGCACGTCGTCCCCCTCGATCACCGTGGCGTGGCCCACCCGCACGCCGGCCACGTCGGTGATGGCGTTGTGGGTGCCGGGCTGGAAGACGCCCACGCGGACGCCCAGGTCGCGGGCCCGGGGGCGGTCGGCTCCCTCCTGCGCCGCGCCGGCGGCGGGAAGGAGGAGGACGAGGAGGACGAGGACGGCGGAGGGGACGCGGAGGGCGCGCACGGAGCGGGCTCCCATCAGAGGCGGACGGTGTCGAAGAGCATGAGGCCGAGAAGCACCGGGTGGTACAGCAGCGACGACAGGAACACCCGGCGGGCCGAGGCGTCGGTCAGGTGCCGGGCCGCCCCCACGCTGACCCACAGGAAGGCGAGGCTGGCCAGGAGCGCCCCCCCGAAGTACCAGGGCCCGGTGTAGCCCAGGACGGTGGGGACCAGGCTCACGGGCACCAGCGCCGAGGTGGCCATGACCATGTGGAGGCTGATGACCTTCCCGGCGTCGTCGTGGGGCGGGATGAGCTTGAAGCCCACCCGGGCGTAGTCCTCGCGGAGCATCCAGGCCAGCCCCAGGACGTGGGGGAGCTGCCAGAGGTAGGCGATGGCGAAGAGGGCGAAGCCCCCCAGGTCCACCCGCCCGGTGGCCGCCGTCCACCCGATGAGGGTGGGGAGCGCCCCGGGGACGCCCCCGGCCAGGGTGGCGAAGTACGAGCGGGACTTGAGCGGCGTGTACACCCAGTGGTAGGCCGCCGCCGAAGCCGCCGCCAGGAGGGCCGGGAGCCATCCCGCCAGGAGCGTCAGGTAGACGATCCCGCCCACGAAGAGCGCGGTGCCGAAGGCGCGCCCCTGCTCCGGGGTGAGGCGGCCGGACGGGATGGGCCGGCTGCGCGTACGGATCATGCGGGCGTCCACCTCCCGCTCCTTCCACTGGTTCAGCGCCAGGGCGCCGGCGGTGGCCACCCCCGTCCCCGCCATGGTGTGGAGCGCCAGGGCCAGGCCGATGCGTCCCCGGGAGGCCACGAAGGCCGTGACGCCGGCCGTGATCATGACGTAGCCGGCGATCCCGGGCTTGGTGAGCTCGTAGTACGCCCGCGCCGCGCTGGTGCCGGAGCGCTCGGTCGCTCGGGGTTCGTCGGAGGTCTGGACGTCGTCCATCGGCCCGGGAGGTAGGGACGGGGGGAGGGGCCCCGGAGGGGATCGCCCCAATCTAACCGCCCGGGCCGAGCCACACCCACCCGGGTCCCTCCGTCCGCTTAAGCGCCGTGTAAGCGGGGTCCCCGATGCTTCCTCCACGACGACGCAGTGCCGTCGCACGAACCACGACACACTCCCTGGAGGGAGCCATGAATAGAAGCTTGACCCTCGCCCTGCTGGCCGGCTCCCTGCTGGCCGCCGCGTGCGACGACGATCCCACCGGCGTCCCCGCCGACACCGTGGTCTCGGTCCAGGTCTCCCCGGCCTCGGGCGCCCTCGAGGTGGGGGACACCCTGCGCGTGACCGCTTCGGTCCAGGGGCCCGGCGGACGGAGCCTGCCCGACGTGCCCGTGACCTGGGCCAGCGACGACACCACCCGGGTGACCCTGGCGGCCTCGGGCCGGACCGCCCTCCTCACCGCCCGGGCCGCCGGAGACGTGGCGGTCCTGGCCCGGGCCGGCGGGAAGGCCGGCTCGGCCACCATGCGGGTCACCACGCCCGCGGTGGCCCGCGTGGACGTGGAGCCCGGCGAGGTCTTCCTCGTCCCGGGAGACACGGTGCGCGTGCTCGCCACGGCCCGCTCGAGCCGTGGGGCCGCGCTGGACGTCCCCGTGACCTGGGCCGCCGGGGACGGGACCATCCTGACGGTGACGGCGTCCGGGAGCTCGGCGCTCCTCACGGCGCGCTCCCCCGGCTACACGACCGTGAAGGTCACGGCCGGAGCGGTGGAGAACGAGGTGACCGCCCACGTGGAGTCCCCCGAGCCGCTGGCGGGCTCCCTCCAGCTCGAGATGGACAGCCTCACCGTGGAGGTGGGGAAGACCGTGCCGCTGCGCGCCTCGGTTTGGGCCGTGGACGGGAGCTGGATCCCCGACCCGGTGGTCTGGTGGACGAGCAGCGACGCGGAGGTGGCCACGGTGGCCGCCCGGAGCTACGAGGGACGCGCGGACGTGACGGCGCTCCTTCCGGGTGTGACGACGGTCCGGGCCACCTCGGGCGGGCAGGCCCGGGTCGTGCGGATCCGGGTGGTGGCGCCCCCGGCCGTGGCCTCCGTCCGCATCCTGGGCGAGGCGAGGGACGTGTGGCACACCTCGTCGGTGGGCTTCCAGGCGGAGGTGTGGGGCACCGGCGGATCGGTCCTGTCCGGCGCCCCGGTGGCGTGGAGCGTCGAGGACCCCTACGTGGCCGAGGTGAACGCCCTGGGCGGCGTCACCGGCCGCGCCGCCGGCAGCACCCGCGTGTGGGCCGAGAGCGGCGGGGTGCGGGCCAGCGTCCAGCTGACCGTCTGGCGCTGGCCCCAGGACGGGAAGGTGACCATGCAGATGAACGCCGGCGTCGACCCCTGGGGCACGCCCCGGCTCCTGAGCCGGGTGGGTCCCACCACGTGGACGGACTCCACCGGCGTCGCCCGACAGGCCTCCCTCTTCCTGGAGGGCGGGACGCTGACCTTCCATGGCGACGGCCGGTGGTCCCGGGTGATCGAGCTCACCGTCCGGGTCTCGAACTCCGTCGGGATCCTGGTGACCGTCGAGCGGCGGCAGGTGCGCACGGAGGGCACGGTCGGCTACGACCTCGTCACCCCGTGGCGGTTCCACCTCCTCCCGGGCGGGGCGCTGATCCTGGAGCCCATGAAGCCCGGCTCGTGGATCACCCAGGAGTCGTTCGGCGAGGTGCCGCTCCTCCCGTGGCGCTGGGTCATGCAGTGACATGGAGTCACGCGCGCTGGCCGGGGGCGGGGGCGGCTGGGCCGCCCCCGCCCAGGAGGTGGTGGAGGCGGACGTGCAGGTCGGGGGGAGGCTGACCCGGTACCTGCGGGTGGGGCGCGGGAGGCCGGTGCTGGTGGTGGCGGACGACGGCCGGGACCTCCTCCCCTCGGACCCGCTCCTGCGGGCGCTGGCCGGCTCGTTCCGGGTGGTGGCGGTCTCGGCGCCCCAGCGGGACGCGGGGCCCTGGCTGGCGGGGTTGGTGGAGGGGCTGGGGCTGGACGGAGCGGACGTGGTGGTGCGGGGCCCCGGGGCGTGGGTGGAGGCGTTCGTGGCGGTGTACGGCGCGGCCGTGGGACGGATGGTGGTGCTGGAGGGCCCCCCCGGGGCGTGTGGCCTGAGGCAGCTTCCGGGGTACCTGAACGGAGATCGTTGACGGCGGGGATCCGACCGCAGATCTTCGCAGCGTTCGAGGCCGGTGTCGCCGGGGATCCCGGAGGCGCCGGTCTCGTCGTTCCCCCCGTGCCCGGCACCACCATGGGTCGCGTCTCCGGCCCGCCGCACCCTCCCGTTCCCCATCCGCCCCCGGGGCCTCCGGCGGAGCTGTCCAGCTTCGTGGGGCGGCTCCGGGAGATCCGGGAGCTCGAGGAGCTCCTGGGCGGCCTGCGCCTGCTCACGCTCACCGGGGCCGGCGGCTCGGGGAAGACGCGCCTGGCGGCCGAGCTCGCCTCCAGGGAGGCGCGCCGCCGGGAGGTGGTGTGGGTGGAGCTGGCCCCGCTGGACGATCCCTCCCTCCTCCCGGCCCACGTGGCCGCCGCCGCCGGGGTGGCGGTGGAGCCCCGGGACGTGGACGGCCTGGCCCCGCTCCTGGGCGGGCGGCCCCTCCTCCTGGTGCTCGACAACTGCGAGCACCTGGTGGACGCCTGCGCCGACGCGGTCTCGGCGCTCCTCCGGGCCTGCCCCGAGCTCTCCGTCCTGGCCACGAGCCGCGAGGCCCTCGCCGTCCGGGGGGAGCGGGCCTGGCTCGTCCCGGCCCTGGAGCTCCCGGCCGAGGGGGCGTCGGCGGAGGAGCTCGCGGGCTCCGAGTCGGTCCGTCTCTTCCTGGAGCGGGCCCGGGAGGCGGGAGGGGAGGTGGCACCCGGGTCCACCGCGGCGGTGGCCGCCGTCTGCCGCGCCCTCGACGGCATCCCCCTGGCCATCGAGCTCGCCGCCGCCCGGACCCGGGTCCTGGCGCCGGAGCAGATCCTGGAGCGGCTGGGGGACGCCCTCGACCTCCTGGCGGGCACCGGACGCGGGGTGGTGCCCCGTCACCGGACGCTCCGCGCCGCCATCGGCTGGAGCCACGACCTGCTCCGGCCCGACGCCCGCCGGCTGCTCGCCCGCCTCTCGGTCTTCCGGGGCGGGGCGTCGCTGGAGGCGGTCGAGGCGGTGGCGCCCCCCGCCGACGAGCCCGCCCTGGACCTCCTCACGGTGCTCGTGGCCCGCTGCCTGGTCTCGGTCCGGGAGGAGGAGGGGCGAGCCCGGTATCGCCTGCTGGAGACCGTGCGGCAGTACGCCGCCGAGCGGCTGGCGGCCTCCGGCGAGGAGGAGGAGGCACGGGACGCCCACGCGGCCTTCTTCCGCGCCCTGGCCGGCGGTGCCGAGCCGGGCCTCACGGGCACGGAGCGCCCCGCGAGCATGGCGTCCCTCTCCCGTGAGATCGAGAACCTGCGGGAGGCGCTCGGGTGGAGCCGGACGAGCCTGCCGGCGCAGCACGTCCGCCTGGTGGGCCACCTGTGGTGGTTCTGGTATTCGACCCGACACTGGTGCGAGGCCCGGCGATGGCTGGACGGGGCCCTGGCCCTCCCCGAGGCCCGGGGTGCGGCCCGGGCCCCCCTGGCCTTCGCCCGGGGCGCGCTGTCGGCGCTCCAGGCCCGGGGGGAGGAGGCGCGGTCCTGGCTGGAGGAGGCGGTGGCCCTGGCCCGGGAGGCGGGGGACGGGCGCCTGGCGGCCTACGCCCTCAACTACCTGGGCATGAGCTACGCCGGCGAGGGGCGGCCGGAGGGCCGCGAGCTCTGTCGGGAGGCCGAGGCGTGGTTCCGGGAGCACGGCGACCTCTACGGGCTCCGCCTGGCGCTCCTCCTCCAGGGATCGGGGGCCCGGGCCCTGGGTGAGCTCGAGGAGGCCGTGCGCCTGAACGAGGAGGGGGTCGAGGTGGCCCGGCGCTTCGGCCTCGATCGGGAGCTCTCGGTGTCGCTCCAGAACCTGGCCGGCGTGTACCTGGTCGCCGGCGAGCCGGAGCGGGCCCGGGCGCTGCTCCTGGAGGCGCTGGAAGCCTCCCGTCGGGACCCGTCCCACTTCTTCGCGGCCATCGGGCTGGCGTACCTGGCCGAGGCCGAGGGCCGGCTGGGCCGGCCGCTGCGGGCCGGTCGCCTCCTGGGCGCCGCGGAGGGTCTGAGCGCCCTGGTGGGGGCCGCCTTCTTCCCCACGGACCGCGTGCGCCTGGAGGCGGCGGTGGAGGAGTGGGAGGCGTCCGTGGGAGCCGAGGCCTTCCGGGCCGCCCGCTCCGCGGGGGGCTCGTTGTCGCTGGAGGAGGCGCTGGAGGAGGCGCTGGCGCCCGGGCCGGCGGGAGAGGCGGCGGGAGGTGTGCCGGAGGCCCGCGTGGGCGGCACGGGGGAGGTCCCGGCCCCGGCCCCCGTCGAGGCCGGACCCGACGCCCTCCGGATCCGGCTCCTGGGGGGCTTCGACGTCCGGGGTCCGCACGGCGAGGTCCCCGAGGCCCGCTGGAGCTGGGCCAAGCCCCGGGAGCTCCTGGCCCTGCTGGCCCGGAGGCCCGACGGCGCCACCCGGGACCGGCTCCAGGCCGAGCTCTGGCCCGGGGCGCCGGAGGAGGATCTCCGGAACCGGTTCCACGTGACGCTGCACCACCTGCGGAAGTCCCTCGGCGACATGGCGCGGGTCCGTCTGGACGAGGACCGGTACGTCCTGGAGGCCGACGGCGGCGTCGAGGTGGACGCCGCGCGCTTCGAAGCGGAGGCCCGCCAGGCCCTGGCCGGAGCCCGGCGCGCCGAGAGCTCCGACCCCGAGCCGGCCCTCCTGGAGGCCCTGGAGCGGTACCGCGGCGACCTGCTGGACGGGGACGAGCCGGGCCCCGAGCTGGAGGCCTGGAGGGACCGCCTCCGGGTGGTGGAGCTGGACCTCCACCTCGCCCTGGCCCGGCTGCGGGAGGCCCGGGGGGACACGGCAGGAGCCCTGGACGCCTACGGCGCCGCGGCGGCCCGGGAGCCCCTGGGCGAGGAGGCGCACCGCGGCCTCATGCGCCTCTGGGCCGAGGCCGGCGAGCGCGCCCGGGCCCTGGCCCACTACGGCCGGGTCCGGGCGCTCCTCCGGGCGCGTCTCGACGTGGCCCCCGACCCCGACACCGAGGCGCTGGCCCGGTCCCTGGAGGCCGGGGTCGGCTGAGGGCGGGTCCCTACTCGCTCCGGAGGGCCTCCACCGGATCGACCCGCGCCGCCCGCCGGGCCGGCAGCCAGGCGGCCAGCGCCGCCACGGCGCCCAGCGCCAGGGGAGCCCCGGCCAGGGCCGCCACGTCCAGCGCGCTGCCGGCCAGGAGGAAGCCCTCCACCAGCCGTCCGGCCACCAGGGCCGTCGCCACCCCGGCCGCGCCCCCCAGGGCCACCAGGACCAGGCCGTTCCGCACCACCAGCGAGACCACCCTCCCCCCGTCGGCGCCCAGCGCCATGCGGATCCCCACCTCCCGGGTCCGCCGCGAGACCGAGTAGCTCACCATGCCGTACAGCCCCACGCACGCCATCGCCACGGCCAGCCCCCCCACCAGGACCAGGAGCAGGGCCGCGGCCCGGGGCAGGAAGTAGATGTAGGCGAGGTGGCCGTCCATGGTCACGGCCCGGGACACGAAGAGGTCCGGGTCCAGGGTCCGGGCGGTCGCCCGGATCCGCGCCGCCAGCGCGGCCGGGTCGCCGGGCCCCCGCGCCACCACGTGGTAATGGCCGAAGGCCTGCCCCTGGGCCGCGGACAGGTAGAGGTAGGGCCGGGGCTCCTCGTTCAGGCTCCAGATGTCGGCGTCCTCGGCCACGCCCACCACGACGAAGGCGTCGTCGGGGTCGCCGCCGCGGTGCAGCACCCGGCCCAGGGCGCTCTCTCCGGGCCAGTACCGCTCCGCCGCCGCCCGGCTCGCCACCACCACCTGCCGCTCCCCCTCCCGGTCCGAGGCCAGGATGGCTCGGCCTTCGAGGACCCGGATGGCCATGGTCTCGAGGTAGCCTTCCGTGACGTAGGCCAGCTCGATGAGGTGGCGGTCCCGGTTCGGCGGCGGGGCCACCCCGGGGATGTCGAACCCCTCGTTCGTGACACCGAGCTCGAGGGGAAGGCGGGTCGTCATCCCCGCCGAGCGGACGCCCGGGAGGGTCCGGACCTCCCGGAAGAGCCCTTCGGCGAAGGCGGTCTGCTCCTCCGGCGTCCGGTCGCTGGCCCACGCCTCCAGCGTGACCACCGCGGCCGGACCGGTGTCGAACCCCACGTCCGTGGCCGTGGCCGCCTGGAGGTTCCGGAGGAAGAGGCCGGCGCCCACCAGGAGGACCGTGGAGACCGTCATCTGCGCGGCCACCAGGAAGCCCCGCGCCCCCGCCTTCCGCCGCCCGCCCCCGCCTCCGGTCTCGTCCTGGAGGGTCGCGGCCGTGGGCGACCGCACGGCCTCCAGCGCCGGCGCCAGCCCGAAGACCAGGGCGGCCAGGAGCGTGGCTGCTCCCGTGAAGAGGAGGAGCCGGCCGCTGAGCCCGACGTCGACGTTCATGGGGACGGGGAGGGGGAGGTCGATCCCCACGAAGAGGCGCACGACGCCCAGCCCCAGGACCAGGCCCACGGCCCCGCCCACGAAGGCGAGGACCAGGGACTCCACCACGAGCTGACGGACGAGGGCCGGGCGTCCGGCACCCATGGCCACGCGGATGGCCATCTCCTTGCGGCGGTCGGTGGCCCGGCTCAGGAGGAATCCGGCCAGGTTCACGCACGCCACCAGGAGGACGAGGCCCACCGCCAACAGCACCAGCGCGGCCATGGCCCGGAGCGGGCCGTCCAGGCTGGGGTGCAGGAGGATCTCGTCGAGCGTCACGGCTCCGATGGCGAGCCGGGAGCGCCGCTCGGGTCGCGCCTCGTTGTAGCGTCGGGCCACCGCGTCCAGGACCGACCGGGCCTGGTCCGGGCTCACGCCGGGGGCCAGCCGCGCCGTGACCAGGAGGTTCCCGGTCTCCATCTGGCCCGGGGCCAGGTGGGGGTACATGCGGATGGGGGCCCAGAAGTCGGTGCCCAGGCCCGGGGCCACCCGGCCCCGGAACTCCGGCGGCGCGACGCCGATCACCGTGTAGGGCCGCCCGTTCAGGCGGACCTCGCGTCCCACGAGCCCGGGGTCGGCGGCGTGGCGGGTGCGCCAGTACCGGTCCGAGACCACCACCACCGGGTGGGTCCCCGGCGTGGCGTCCTCCTCGGGGAGGAAGGTCCGGCCCCGGGCGGCGTCGACGCCCAGGACGTCGAAGTAGCTCCCGGTGACCAGCTCGCCGAGGAGGAGCTCGCCGGAGCCGTCGCGCTCGAGGTTTCCGCTGTGCTGGGCCGACGCGGCGACGCCGGAGAACGTGCCCTCCGCGGCCTCCTCCACCAGCTCGTAGAGCGGGTAGCCGCTGTAGTAGTACTCGCCCTCGTCGGTCAGGGTGTAGACGTCCATCACCGTGGCCGGGTCCTCCACCCCCCACTCGGTGAGGAGGAGGGCGTCCACCAGGGAGAAGATGGCCGTGTTGGGCCCGATCCCCAGCGCCAGGGAGAGGACGGCGACGGCGGTGAAGGCCGGGGCCTTCACCATGAGACGGAGGGCGTACCTCACGTCCTGCAGGATGGCGTGCATCGAGCTGTCTCCGGAAGCGGCCGCGGGCCGCGACCCGGGCGGGAGGGACATGCCCCTCGCCTCGCGGCGCAGGGCGCCCAGGGAGGGGGAGAGGGCGTCGCGCCAGAAGGCGCGGCGCGCGGCCCGGGGGTCGTGCCCCGCGGTCCGGTGGAAGCGCTCCTCCAGGTCCCCCACGAACCCCTCCCGGATGTGGGCCGGGACGCGCAGGCGGAGGAGGAGGCGCGCCAGGAGCGGAGGGCGATGGGCGGGCACGGTCAGCCTCCGGCCTCGCCGGTGGCGGGATCCGGGAGCCCCTCCCACAGGGCGTCCAGGTTGCGGCGGGCGGCCTGGACCCCGCGCTTCCCGGCTTCGGTGATGTGGAAGAAGCGCTTGGCCTTCCCGCCCCGCACCGGGGTGGGATCCGCCATCCACGAGCGGAGCATCCCCTTCTTCTCCAGGCGGACCAGCGTGGTGTAGACCGCCCCTTGGCTGACCTCCCGCTCCGTGCGGGCCTCCAGCTCGTCCCGGACCGAGGTCCCGTAGGCCTCGTCCCCCAGGCGCCACACGCCGAGAAGGACCTGGTGCTCGAAGTCGCTGGGAAGGTCGGGGGCCACGGGACGGTCCGGATCGGGGGCGAGGAGGCCGCCTTCGGGCGGCGGAACGGTAATCACTACGACGTAGTTTTTATCTCGGTTTCACCTCCAGGCGGGACCGCTCCGACCAGGAACCGGGATCCCTCCGCCCCTCCGTCCGGTAGAGGAGGAGCCGTGCTTCCCGTCGTCGGGCGGCGCGGTAGCTTGCGAGCCCCTCCAACCGCCCCCGCCATGCTCCCTCGCCCGCTCATCCGGACGGCCCTCCCCGCGGCCGCCCTCCTGGTCCTTCTGACGTCGTGCGGCGAGGACGGTCCCACGGGCCCGGACCCCTCGGTCGTGGTGTCGGTCACGGTCAGCCCCGCCTCCGCCACCGTGCCCGAGGGCGGGACCGTCCAGCTCTCGGCCGCCGCGCTCAACGGGTTGGGCACCTCCGCCGTGGGGGCCACGGTCTCGTGGAGCTCGTCGGCGCCCGGCGTGGCCTCGGTGAGCGCGTCGGGTCTCGTGACCGGCGTGGCCCCGGGGACCGCCTCCATCACCGCCACCGCCGGGGGGCGCTCCGCCGCGGCGGCCGTGACGGTGCTGCCGACCCCGCCCGCCGCGCCCACGGGGCTGGCCGGCGAAGCCCTCTCCGACACCTCGGTCCGCCTCTCGTGGACCGACGCCTCCGACGACGAGGCCGGCTTCGAGGTGGAGCGGGCCACCGTCACCGGCGGGAGCGCCGGACCCGCCGCCGTCGTGGCGACGGTCGGGACCGGGAGCACGTCCTTCACCGACGGCGGCCTGGAGCCCGCCACGACCTACCGCTACCGGGTGCGGGCCGTGAAGCCGGACACCGTGTCGGCGTGGGCCGGCCCGGTGGACGTCACGACGCGCTCGCCGCTGGCGGTGGAGGCCGGCACGCTGGCCACGGCCAGCCTGGGCAGCCCGTACGCCGACACCCTGGTCGCCACCGGGGGCGACGGCAGCTACGCCTGGGCCCTCACCGGCGGGGCGCTCCCGGGCGGGCTCACGCTGGCGGCGTCCGGGGTGGTCTCGGGCACGCCCACGGAGCTGGGGACCTTCCCGTTCCAGGCCTCGGTCACCAGTGACGGCGCGACGGTGACCGGATCGTTCGAGGTCACCGTCACCGACGACGCCCCGACGCTGGCCGTGGAGACCGCCACCCTCCCCTCGGGGACGGTGGGGCAGGACTACGCCGCGGCGCTCTCGGCCTCCGGCGGCGTGCCACCGGTCACCTGGTCCGTGGCGGCGGGCGCGCTGCCCCCGGGCGTGGTCCTCGACGGGGCCTCGGGGGAGCTCCTGGGCGAGCCCTCCCAGGCGGGCACCTTCGCCTTCACCGTCCAGGCCTCGTCCTCCGACGGGCAGGCGGCCACCGCGGACCTCTCGATCCAGGTCGTGCCCGGTCCCATCTCCGTCCTCACCACCCGGCTCCCCGCCGGGGAGGAGGGACGGCGGTATTCGGTGAGCCTGGCGGCCGAGGGCGGGGACGGCGTCACCTACGAATGGGCGGTGCAGGGAAGCCTGCCCTCGGGGCTGACCCTGGACCCCACCGGCGTGTTCGTGGGCACCCCGGCCGTGGACGGCAGCTTCGAGATCACCGTGCGCGTGACCAGCGGCGGGCGCACGCGGCTCCGGGACCTGATCCTGACCATCGTGCCCCCGGCGGCGCCGGGGTACCGCATCGACCTCGCCTACCTGACGCCCGTGAGCGCCCTCCACAAGGCGGCCTTCGAGAACGCCCGGGCCCGCTGGGCCTCCATCATCACCGAGGACGTGCCGGACCTGGCCCAGGCGCTCCCCGGGTGCGGCAACTTCCACCCGCCCACCGAGGCCTTCGTCGACGACCTGATCATCTACGTCACGGTGGACTCCATCGACGGCCCCGCCGGCACGCTGGGCCAGGCCGGCCCCTGCTACTTCCGGGACTCGTGGCTGTCGCTGAGCGGAGCCATGACCTTCGACGAGGCGGACCTGGACAACCTGGCCGCCAACGGCCTCCTGGAGGAGGTGATCCTCCACGAGATGGGCCACGTGCTGGGGAGCGGCGTCACCTGGGAGGTGCAGGACCTGCTGGCCGGGGCCTGCCTGGAAGACCCCCGCTTCATCGGCCCGACGGCCGTCCAGGCCTTCCTGGACGCCGACGGCAACCTCTACTCCGGGGAGCCGGTGCCGGTGGAGAACACCGGCACGCTGGACGACGGCTCCAACTGCTCCCACTGGCGCGAGAGCGTCATGGGGACCGAGCTCATGACGCCCTTCCTCAACCTGGGGACCAATCCGTTGAGCGCCATCACCATCCAGTCCCTGGGCGACCAGGGCTACACCGTGGATGCCGGGCAGGCCGACGCCTACGTCCTGCCCAAGCCCGTTCCGGCCGGCGCTCCGGCCCGCCTGGACGGGGTCTTCCTCCACGACGACCTGCTCTCCATCCCACCGCTCCTGGTCCATCCCGACGGGCGCATCGAAGCGGTCTCCGGAGCCCTCGGGGGGCGGCGGTGACGCGCGCGGGGGTGGGCCGCGCGGCGGTCGTGGGCGTCCTGGCGGTCCTGGCGACGGCGTGCGGGCCCAAGCGGCCCGGGGAGCTGAAGCCCGGCGGGGAGCTCTGCTACCGCTTCGTGGAGGGGGAGGCGGCCTCCACGCTCCGCCTCCCCTGGGGGTTCGCCCTCTCCGGCGACTCCATTCCGGGCATGTCCGACCCGGGGGACCGCCTGGCCGCGGCGACGCTGGCCGAGGACGGCGTCCGCTCCGACGTCCCCTTCGGCGCGTGGCGACCCCTGGAGGGGGACTCGGTCCAGGTGGGTCCGGTGGTGACCGGGTCCCTGCAGCTCCGCCTGTCCGTCTCCGACTCGCTCCTCTCCGGCCAGGCCCGCCCCATCGGGGACGTGGCCGGCCCCGGCACGGACCGCGCCGCCCTGGAAAGCGTGACGGCCGCGACCGTCGCGTGCCCCGCCCGGGTCCCCGACGGGGGCTCCTGAGGGGGGAACCTCCCGCCCCTCCCCCACCGTAGTACAGAGGACGGAGCCACACCTGGACCCGCGGGGGCCCATGACGGACGCATCGCCACACGGGCTCAAGGCCCGGGAGCGCCGGCGCCGGGATCGGACGATCTGGCGCACGGGTCTCCTCGTGTCCGCGCTCCTGCACCTCCTCGTCTTCTTCCTGTGGCGGGGAGGCGTGGCCATCCCCGTGTCCCCCTTCGCCGCCGCGGGCCCCCGGGCCGGGGACGACCGGGCCGCCGAGGGGACGATGCAGGCGGTGAACGTGCGTCCTCCCGCGTCCCAGCCGGTCACGCCTCCTCCCCAGCCCGTGGAGGTGGCCGTGGAGGTCGAGCCCGTGGAGTTCGACGACGAGGCGGAGGTGGACCCCTCCGACCTTCTGGGCGACCGCCCCGGCGAGGCGGGGGACGAGGCCGGCCTCCCCGACGGCGAGGGCGAGGGCGCCGGCGGGGACGCCGCCGAGGGGGACAACCGGATCCGCCCGCCGTCGCCCCGGGGCATGATCATCCCGCCGGCCAACGACGAGCTTCGGGGCACCACGGTGGCCGTCTGGGTCTTCGTGGACGAGCGGGGGCGCGTGGTGCCCGACTCCACCCGCCTGGACCCGCCCACCCGGGACCGGGACTTCAACCGCCGCCTCATCCGCGAGGCCGCCGAGTGGGTCTTCCGGCCGGCCACCCGCGGGGGCGAGCCGGTGGCCAGCTGGTTCCCCTACGAGATCAGCATGTAAGCCGCCTCCCCGACGGTCCTCCGTGGCACGACCCCTGCAGCAGGAGGGGGTACATCCGCTTCAAGGAGGGACCCATGAAGCTCGACGAATTCGGGGAGCCGATCCGCTCCCCCGATGGACCTTTTTCAAAGGCACATGTCGTCTGCAGACGGACCCGCCAGGGGCTGGGGGAGATCAAGCAGGTCCTGCGCGACGAAGCGGGGCGGCCCCGCTTCTTCGAGCTCGAGACCTCCGACGGTCGCACCGTGCTCTTCGCCGCCGACCAGGTGGAGCCCGACCCCGACAAGGGGATCGTCTGGGCGTTGAACTGGGCCGAGTCCCGAGAGGGGGACGACGAGGACGACGGATGAGGGGAGACCGACTTCCGGGCGCGCGTCCGGAGGCTGTCACGGTTCACGTTGACATGGGCCCGGTACCGGGCACACTGTGATGACACAGGCCCCCCAGCTTGGTCCCGCCCCATGAACAAGGCCATCCTCCTCGTCGAGGACAACGAAAACGACGAGATCCTGACCGTGCGCGCTCTGAAGAAGAGCCGCGTGGCCAACCACGTCCACGTCGCCCGTGACGGCGTGGAGGCGTTGGACTATCTGTTCGGCCCCGGCGCGGAGAGCCGCGAGCTCCCGCAGCTGGTCCTCCTGGACCTCCAGCTCCCCCGGGTGGACGGCATCGAGGTCCTCCGCCGCATCCGGGAGGAGAAGCGGACCCGGCACCTTCCCGTGGTGGTCCTGACCTCGTCCGACGAGGCCCGCGACCGGTCGGTCACGTACGGGCTCGGCGTGAACAGCTACGTGCGCAAGCCCGTCGAGTCCCAGGCCTTCTACGAGGCCGTGGAAGAGCTCGGCCTGTACTGGCTCGTCCTGAACCTCCCGGCTCCGGAGATCGAGCGCTCCGGCGACCGTGGCTGAGCCCCTCTCCGTCCTTCTCGTCGAGGACTCTCCCGACGACGCCCGCCTCCTCGAGCGGGCCCTGCGGGGCGGGGGGCTCGACGCCGTCGTCACCCGGGTCGAGACCGCCGCCGAGATGGCCGCGGCCCTGGACGAGCGGTCGTGGCACGTGGTCCTCGCCGACTATTCGCTCCCGGGCTTCGGGGCCATGCCGGCGCTCGAGCTCCTCCGGGCCAGCGGCCTGGACATCCCCTTCATCGTCGTGTCCGGCGCCATCGGGGAGGAGCGTGCGGTCCAGATCCTCCAGGCCGGGGCCCGGGATTTCCTCCTCAAGGACCGTCTGGCCCGTCTCGCCCCGGTGGTGCGGCGGGAGCTGCGCGAGGCGCGCATCCGGCGGGAGCGCGACCAGGCCGCGGAGCTCCTCGAGCGTGAGCGGGCCCGTCACTCGGCGCTCATCCGCAACGCCAGCGATTCCTTCTGGGTCCTGGACGCCGACGGGACCGTCCGCTTCAGCAGCCCCTCGGTGGCGGAGCTCCTGGGGCGGAGCACCGAGGAGCTCCTCGGCTCGAGCCTCCTGACGCACGTCCACGAGCCGGACCGGAAGCGCGTCCAGGAGCTCCTGGAGCGGACAGCCGCCGGCGGGCCGGGCGTGCAGCGGATGGAGTACCGGCTCCGGACGGCGGACGGGGAGGTGCGACACGTGGAGAGCGTGGCCCGGGACCTGGTGGACGCCGCGGCGGTCCGGGGAATCGTGGTCAACACCCGCGACATCACCGAGCGGAAGGATCTCGAGGAGAAGCTCCGGCAGTCCCAGAAGATGGAGGCCATCGGAAAGCTCGCCGGGGGCATCGCCCACGACTTCAACAACCTCCTCACGGTCATCATCGGGAACGGCGAGATGACCCGGGCCGATCTGGAGGCCGCCGGCCTGGCCACCCGGGACGCCGATCAGCTCCTCGAGGCCGCGGTCCGGGCGGCCGCCCTCACACGCCAGCTCCTGGCCTTCAGCCGGCAGCAGGTGCTCCAACCCCGGATCGTCGACGTCCGCTCCGTGGTGCAGAAGATGGTGGACATGCTCGACCGGATCATGGGCGACGACGTTTCCCTGCGCCTGATCGTTCCCGACGAGGCCTGCCCGGCCCGGGTGGATCCGGTGCAGCTCGAGCAGGTGATCATGAACCTGGCGGTGAACGCCCGGGAGGTGCTGCTGGAGGGCGGGCGGGTCGAGGTGGAGGTCGACGAGGTCCAGCTCGAGGAGGACGCCGAGCTGCCCGACGGCCACTACGTCCGCCTGTGCGTGCGGGACGACGGGCCCGGCATGACCGAGCAGGTGCGGCGCCGCATCTTCGAGCCCTTCTTCAGCACCAAGGAGGAGGGTACGGGCCTGGGGCTCGCCACGGTCTACGGGATCGTCCACCAGAGCGGGGGGAAGATCCAGGTGGACTCGACGCCGGGGGCGGGCACGACCTTCCACGTCCTCCTCCCGGGGAGCGACGAAGTGCCGGCGGGCACCTCGGAGGCGAGGACGGTCGCCGGCGCGGCCCAGGGCCCCCTCCGTCGGGTGCTGCTGGTGGAGGACGACCCCTCCGTCCGTGAGGTGGCCGCCCGGATCCTCGACCGCTCGGGGCTGGAGGTGGTGGCGGTGGATTCGGGCACGGAGGCCCTGGAGCGCCTGGACCGGGGAGACGAGGTGGATCTCCTGGTGACCGATCTCGTCATGCCCGAGATGTCGGGCGGCGAGGTCGCCCGTCGCGCGCGCTCGCTCAGGCCCGAGCTATCGGTGCTCTTCATGTCCGGGTACTCCGGGGACGAGGTGCTCACCGGGCGGGAGGTGCCCGAAGGCACGGGCTTCCTCCAGAAGCCCTTCACCGCCCAGGAGCTGCTGGGACGCGTACGGTCGTTGCTGAACGGGAACGGAGGGTGAGTCCGGATCGCGGACGGGTCCCCGAGCCTCCGGTGCGAGGGCCCGCCCGCGAGCGCCTCCTCCTCCGGGAGGAGCAGCTTTGGCTGATCCAGCAGATGGCCCCCATCGGCATCGCCATGGTGGAGCTGGACGGGACCTTCGCCAGCGTGAATCCCGCGCTCTGCCGCATCCTGGGAATGGACGCGGAGGATCTGGTGGGCCGGACCTTCCAGGAGATCACCCACCCCGACGACCTGGACCGGGACCTCGCCTACGTCCGACAGCTCCTGGCCGGCGAGATCGAGACGTACGAGATGGAGAAGCGCTACTTCCACGCCGACGGCCACACGGTGTGGATCCATCTGACCGGGTCCCTTCTCCGGCAGGTGGACGGGAGCCCCCTCCAGTTCGTGGCCCACATACGGGACATCTCCGGGGAGCGCCGCCAGCGCCTGGTGCTGGAGCGGGAAGTGGAGGACCGGACCGCGGAGCTGCGGACCGCCAACGAGGAGCTCCAGGCCTTCGCCTACTCCGTCTCCCACGACCTCCGGGCTCCGCTCCGGGCGCTGGACGGCTTCAGCCAGGCCCTCCGCGAGGACTACGGAGACGTCCTGGAGGGGGACGGGCAGGACTTCCTCCGCCGCATCGAATCCAACGTGCAGCGGATGGCGGGGCTCATCGACGACATGCTCAAGCTCTCCCGGGTGTCCCGCCAGGTGATGGAGATCGAGCCCGTGGACCTCGCGGAGCTGGCCCGGGACCTGATCCGGGAGCTCAGGGAGCTCCACCCGGAGCGGGAGGTGCGGGTGGTCGTTCCGGAGAGCCTCCCGGCCCACGGGGACCCGGACCTGGTCCGGATCCTACTCTGGAACCTCCTGGACAACGCCTGGAAGTTCACCCGGAACGAGACGGAGCCGCTGGTGGAGCTGCACGCGGGGTCGGGGCCCGAGGGGGAGCCCGGCTGGGTCGTGGAGGACAACGGCGCCGGCTTCGACATGGCGTACGCCGACAAGCTCTTCCAGGCGTTCCAGAGGCTCCACCTGGAGCGGGACTTCGAGGGCACCGGGGTGGGCCTGGCCACGGTGGCGCGCATCGCTCGTCGACACGGCGGGTCGGTCCACGCCGAGGGCAAGCCCGGCGAGGGCGCGCGGATCTGGTTCTCCCTCGGGCGGTCGCCCGAGGAAGGGGGGGGAGTGGCGGGACCGGGGGCGGTCAGCCCGTCCTCGCCTCCACCACTTCCGCCCGCACCATGGCCGCGGTGAGCAGCGCCAGCCCCGCCCCGAAGGAGAAGGGGACGAGGTAGCCCAGCCCCACCAGGAAGCCCGCCACGAGCTGGCCGCTGGACAGTCCCAGGCCGAAGGACATGGTGAGCACCGCGAGCTGGAAGCCGGACTGGCCGCGGTGGGCGTGGTCCCCGGCCAGCGCCAGGGCCGGCGCGAAGACCATGGCGCCGGAGAGGCCCTGGGCCACCCGGGCGAAGAGCATCTCCCAGGGGGTGCCGGCGAGCCCCTGGACGAAGGTGGTCGGGACGAGCAGGAGCAGCCCCCAGAAGACGAAGGGCTTCCGGCCCCAGCGGTCGCTGAGCCGCCCCACCACCGGCTGCACCGCCGCCACCGAGAAGATGAAGACCCCGAACTGGATCCCGAACCACCGGGCGTCCTGACCCAGGTGGCGGTTCACCTCGGCCTCGATGGGGGCCAGGAGCGCGATGCAGGTCGCCATGACGAAGGTCGCGATCCCCAGCGCCAGGATCGTGTGGATCCGCCGTCCGCTCCCGGGCGGCGCCCGGAAGGGGATCTCCACCTTGCGGTCCCGCTCGCGCACCACGTCCGGGTCGCGCACCATGACGGCCACCAGCGCGCTGCTCACCAGGGCCGCGGCCGCCGCGATGAGGAAGGCGGCGTCGAAGCCGTCCAGCGTGAGGCCGCCCACCGTGTACGGTCCGCCCTCCACCACGAAGCCCGCCACGAAGGGTCCGGACCCGAAGCCGACGAGGCGCAGGGCGTTGTAGCTGCCCATGTTGCCTCCCCGGTTGGCGCCCGACGAGAGCTCGTTCACCAAGGCCACCGAGGCCGTCACGGTGAACGCCACGGTCAGCCCCTGGGCCAGGCGGATGAAGAGGAGGTCCCAGGTGCCGTCGGCCAGGAGGTAGAGCAGGTTCAGCCCGGCGATGGCCAGCAGCCCTCCGAGCACGAAGACCTTCCGCTTCCCGGTCCGGTCCGACGTCCGCCCGGCGAAGGGCTGGAGGAGGGCGTTGGCCACGCCGAAGACGGCCAGGATGACCCCCGCGGTGGCGGACTCGGAGAGACCGAGGAGCGTGCCCTCCGCGCCCAGGTCCGCCACGAAGAGCGGCAGCACCACCACCAGGAAGGAGTTGGCCACCGCGTCCGCCATCCGGGCCGTTCCCAGGGCGAGGACGGGCCGGGCCACGGAGGAGGGATCCTGGGGGTCGGGCACGTCGGCGGAATCGGGCACGGCGTCGGGCTACCCGGCCTCCCCCGGGGCGGTTCCTGCGGCAGGTTGCACGCACGGGCGACCCCGACGAGTCTAGGTGGCTCGCCCCCCTGCCGACCCGCGCCCTCCCCGACGCCTTGAGCCCAGACGAGTCCGAGCTCGACCGTCCCTCCCGGCCGCGCCTCTCCAGGTGGCTCGAGGAGCTCCGCCGCCGGCGCGTGTACCGGGCGGTGGCCAGCTACGCCGTGGCGGCCTTCGTGGTCATGCAGGTGGTGAACGAATTCGCCCCGGCGCTGCGCCTGCCCGCCTGGGTGCAGACCGTGGTGGCACTCGCTCTCCTCGCGGGCTTCCCCGTGGCCGTGGGCCTGGCCTGGGCGTTCGACTGGACGCCCCAGGGGGTGCGGCGCACCGACGACGGCCCCGGGCCGGACGCCGGCGCGGGCCCCGGCGTGGTGCCCCTGGGGGTGACCGCCGCCCTCACGCTGGTGCTGGCCGGGGTGGGCATCGGGGTCGCCCTCGACGCGCTCCGCCCCGGGGTCCTCTCCACGGCCCCGGAGGGAGGGCTCGATCCCGACGGGGTGGCCGTCCTCCCGTTCCGCACGTCGGGCGCTCCGGGTCTCGACTACCTCTCCGAGGGGATGGTGGACCTCCTGGCCGCCAAGTTCACCGGGGAGGGGGGGCTCGAGGCCGTGGAGCCCCGGACGGTGCTCACGCTCCTCCCCCGCGACTCCTCCCGGGAGGGGCTGGGCGTGGACGCCGCCCTCTCCGTGGCGCGGTCGGCGGGCGCGGGGCAGGCGGTCCTGGGGAGCGTCGTCGCCACCGGGGGGAACCGGATCACCCTGTCCGCCCGTCTCCTGGACGCCGCCGAGGGCGGGGTGGCGGCACGCTCCGAGGTGGAGGGGGTCGCCGACTCGCTCCCCGCGCTGGTGGACCGGCTGGCCGCCGAGCTCCTGAGCCTCCGGGCCGGCGAGGCGTCGGAGAGCCTGGGCTCGCTCACCACCACCTCCCTACCGGCCCTGCGGGCCTACCTGGAGGCCCGGGCCGACTTCCGGGAGGGGCGGTTCGCCGAGGCCCAGGACGCCGCCGGCGAGGCGCTGGACGAGGACTCGACCTTCGTCCTGGCGGCCCTCACCCAGATCGAGGCCGCCGGCTTCACCAACGGGAGCTTCGGTCGCGGGCGGCGGGTGGCGCGTCGGGGCGCCTCGTCCCTGGCGCGGCGCGACCGGATCTACCTGGAGTCGCTCATCGGTCCCCGGGAGGCGGCCGGCGTCTCCTGGGCCTTCCACCGGGATCGGCTCCCGTTCCTCGAGCGGGCCGTCGAGGCCATGCCCGAGCGTCCCTCGGCCTGGTACCACCTGGGAGACGTCTACTACCACTGGGGTCCCGGCATGGGGATCGAGGACTTCCGGGACCGGGCCCTGGAGTACCTGGGGCGCGCGCTGGAGCTCGACTCCCTCTTCGTGCCCGCCGGAACGCACGTCTCCGACCTCCTCCTGGCCCGGCGGGACACCGCGGCCGCGGTGGAGCTGATGGAGCGGATGCGGCGGGCCGACCCGGAGGCGGACTTCTCCACGGCGCTGGCCTGGCTCGCCGCCGCCCTCCGGGGCACGCCGGAGGAGCGCGCCGAGGCCCGGCGGGAGCTGGTGGAGGACGGTCCCGGCACCGCGCTGGCCATGCCCCTCATCCTCTCCCTCGATTTCGAGCTTCCGGTGGAGGACGCCGACGAGGTGGCGCGGGTGTACGCCCGCCGGACGGTGGCCCCGGGGCAGGCCGCCTTCCGCGACGCCGCCCTCTTCGCGTGGCACCTCTCCCGGGGCCGCCCCGAGGCGGCCGAGACGCACCGCCGGGAGCTGGCGCGGTCCGCCTCTCCCGAGCTGGCGGCTTCCCTGGCGCTCTGGGCGGTCCTCCACTGGGGCGGCGTCGAGGCTCCGGTCCGGGACGCCGTCGCGCTCCTGGAGGGGCGCCAGTCCGAGCGCTCCGCGGCCTCCCCGGGGTCCGGGCTCACCGGGGCCTGCGCCCTGGGGTACTGGCAGGTGCTGCGGGGCGACCGGGGTCGGGGCCTGGCGCTGGCGGATCTGCTCGCCACGCGGGCCGAGGCGGCGTCCGACGGAGGCGACGTCCAAGCCGCCCGGGACCGCCTCTGCTCGCTCCTGATCCGGGCCCGGGCCGCCGCCGGCCCGGAGCGGCGGGCGCTCCTGGAGCGGGCCGACTCGCTGTCGCTCCGGGGCATCGCGTTCCCGTTCCTGGATCCCATGGACCGGATCCAGGCCCGCGTGCTGGCCGAGCTGTTCCGGGAGGAAGGGATGCCCGAGCGGGCGCTGGGCGCCACGCGCCGCGTCGTCAACGGCCTGCCCGCCTCGGCCCCGCTGGCCGACCTCCTCGGCCTCCGGGCCGAGCTGGCGGAGGAGCTGGGGCGGGACGAGGAGGCGAGCCGGATCGGGGCCCTGTACCGCAACCTCCGGCCCCGTGGGGCCGCCCCGGAGCCGGCCACCCCGGAGGACGGCCCGGCGGGCTGAGGGTGCCGCTCCCTCAGTCGGCGCGCAGAGCCGGCCCGACTGCGGGTCGCGTCACCCGGACGACCCCGCCCCCCGCTCGCACACCTCGTCCCACCCCCGCTCGCACGCCATGTCGTACAGGTCGGCCAGGCTCGCGGCTTCCACCGGGCCCTTGCTGCCCCGGAGGACGATGGGGAGCTCCTGATCGGGGACGGGGCCGGCGCGGAAGCCGGGTTCGCCCGCCAGGAGGCGCTGCCCGTTCTCGCACCCCGGCTCGTAGCCCAGCTCGCAGGCGCGGCCGAACTCGGTCAGGGCGCCCTGGGCGCTCCCGTCCCGGCGGGCCCGGAAGATCCCGAACTCGTTGCACGCCCACCCCGAGCCCCGGTCGCAGAAGTTCTGCTGCATGACCGCCAGGTAGTCGCAGGCGCGGCCGTTGCCCTCGACGCACGCCTCCTCCCAGAAGGGGAGGTACTGGCCCGGATGGTCGTCGCCCAGCCGGTCCGTGGCGTAGAAGACGGAGAAGACGCCGATCCAGAGCGCGGTGGTGATCAGGGCGCGCCGCTGCCCGGGCGGCGTGGCCAGCGGGTTCAGGACCTTCACCCGCTCCGCCACCCCGGTGGCCCAGGCGTCGAGCCGGGGCGCCAGGAGGTTCAGGATCGGGACCGGGAGGAGCTTGTCGTAGAAGGTTGGGGCGCCCACGGCCTCCAGGAGCGGCACCGAGGCCAGCACGCCGGCGGCGTACAGCACGCCCCACAGGATCCGGCCCGCGTCGGAGCGCGGGGAGGTGGCCGGGTCGGTGAAGAGGAGATGCATCCCCAGGAAGACGGCGATGGGGACGTAGGCGTCGTAGAAGAAGTAGGCCCCGGTCATGGCCAGGTACACGTCGCCGAACAGCACCATGGCCACCACCGCCGACATGGTCATCGTCGCCACCCCGAAGAGCGCCTGCCCGGGGATGGACGCCACGAAGATGGCGATGAAGATGTGGGGCGGGATGTACTGCGTGTTGGCGATGGCCACGCCCTGGGTGATGTCCGTGGAGGACGTCAGGATCAGGCCCAGGGACGCCACGGCCAGGGCGAAGGCCGACGGGTTGAAGACGTGGGTGTCCCGCCCCTTCCACTCCCGGCGGATGAACTCCTTCCCGAAGAAGACCAGGGCCACCATGGCGAACTGCCAGTAGAACCAGGGGACCTCGAACCAGAGGAAGAGGTTGATGCTGAAGACCACGGGCACGGGCCCCAGCCCCAGCCGGTAGTTGCGGTAGCGCGTCCAGCTCAGGAGCGCGTCCACCGCGAAGGCCACGAAGAGCTGGGCCAGGATCAGGGGCGCGTAGTCGTAGACCGGGCGCACCCACCATCCCCAGTAGAGGAGCACGGCGCCCTGGGCCAGCATCTGGATCCAGTGGGGGCGGCGCAGGAAGGGCTGCACCGTGAGGGGGCGCCCGTCCTTCCGGCGCCGGAGCCACAGCCAGGCCGTCCACGCCGCGATGACGGCGATGGTGCCCAGGAAGGTGGGCCCCAGGACCGGGTGGGCCCGCACCGACGGGAGGAGGAAGAAGGCCCCCAGCCCCGCCGCGTGCACGAGGGGGATGAGGAGGGGGTGGCGCCACCCCAGGGCTTCGGGCTGCGAGGTCATGCGGCTCCGGGCGCGCGTGGCTCTGTGGCGGGGCAGGCCTCGCGCCGGCCCCGGGACAGGAGGCACGGTGGCGAGGATGGGCCGCCGGGACAAGTTTCCCTGGAGCTTTCCGACCCCGCCCGAGACCTGGACCCGACATGGACCGCCGCTCCTTCACCCGCACCGCCACCCTCGCCGCCACCGGCTCCCTGGTGGCCCCGGGCCTCCTGGGCGCGCGGGTCCGCTCCGACCTGGTCCTCCGGGGCGCCACGGTCTTCGACGGCACCGGCGCCCCGGGACGGGAGGTGGACGTGGCCGTCACCGGAGACCGGATCACGGCGGTGGGACCCGACCTCCCGGCCGGCACCGAGGAGCTGGATCTGCGGGGGCTGGCGCTGGCGCCGGGCTTCGTCGACATCCACTCCCACGCCGACCTCTCGTTGCTGGTGAACCGCCGGGCCGAGAGCCGGATCCGCCAGGGCGTCACCACCGAGGTGGTGGGACAGGACGGCGGGGCGGTGGGCCCCTGGAGCGACGAGGAGCTGGAGGCGGTGCGGGCCCGCTGGGCGGAGCGGGGCGTCGAGATCGACTTCCGGGATCCGTTGGGCTTCCTGGACCGCATCGACCGGGAGCGCCCGGCGGTGAGCGTGGCCACCATGGTGGGCAACGGCGCGCTGCGGAGCTTCGTCGTGGGCGGCGAGGACCGCCCCGCCACCCCTGAGGAGATCGAGCGCCAGCGCGCGCTCCTCCGGCGCTATCTCCGCGGGGGCGCCGTGGGGCTCACCTCGGGCCTGGAGTACACGCCCTCGGGCTTCGCGTCCACGCAGGAGCTGGCCGCCCTCGCCGGGGAGCTCCGGGGGACGGGCCTGCCCTACGCCTCCCACATGCGCAACGAGGACGACCGCCTCCTGGGCGCGGTGGAGGAGGCCGTCATGGTGGGCCGGCTGGCCGGGGTGCCCGTCCAGGTCTCGCACCTCAAGCAGCAGGGCTCCCGGAACTACTGGAAGGCCGACGCGGTGCTGGGGCTCCTGGACGACGCCCGGGAGGCCGGGGTTGACGTCATGTTCGACGTCTATCCGTACACGGCCTACCAGACCGGGCTGTCCAACCTCTTCCCAACGGGGCTCCGCGCCGGGGGAACCCGGGCGTTCCTCGCCCGCCTCCGGGACCCGGCCGCCGCCGGCGGGCTGGAGCGGGCGGCCCGGGACAAGGTCGCCCTCCTGGGGGACTGGGACCGGGTCCAGATCTCCAGCGCCCGGGAGGAGTGGGCCCAGGGGCGCCTCATGGGCGAGCTGGCCCGGGAGCGGGGCGTCGACCCCTACGAGCTCACGGTCCGGCTCCTGGAGTCCAACGACGGCGGCGTGGGCATGATCGGCCACGGCATGAGCGAGGAGAACGTCGCGCGCCTCGTGGCGCACCCTCTGGGCATGGTCTGCTCCGACGGCGGGGCCTACGCCCCCTACGGCCCGCTGAGCTCGGGCTCGCCCCACCCCCGGGGGTACGGCGCCTTCCCCCGCCTCCTGGGGCGGTACGTCCGCGAGGAGGGCGCCCTCTCCCTGGCGGAGGCGGTGCGGAAGGTCACGTCGGCGCCGGCGGCGCGCGTGGGGCTGGGCGACCGGGGCCGGGTGGCCCCGGGGCTCCGGGCCGACCTGGTGGCCTTCGACCCGGCCACCGTGGAGGACCGGGCCACCTTCACCGACCCCCACCGCTACCCGGTGGGAATCCCGGTGGTGGTGGTGGGCGGGGCGGTCACCCTCCGGGACGGGGAGCACACCGGCTCGCTGGCCGGGCGCTCGGCCCGGGGCGGGACCGGGGGCTGAACCGGACCTCGCCCCCCGTCAGCCCCCTTCGGGGCGGTCGAAGCGGGCCAGCTCGCCGCCGGGGGCCCAGATGACCAGCGTCCGCACCGGCTCCTCGGAGAGCACCCGGTGCGCCACCTCGTCCCCGGGGCGGACGATCCCGACCATCCCGGGCTGGAGCGTGCGGGCGGTGCCGTTCACCTCGTGCTCCATCACCCCGGCGAGGACGTAGAAGATCTCCACCCGGCCGTGGCGGTGCTGCCCGCCGGCCTCGGGGCCGCCGGGCGGGAAGGTCATCTCCACCATCTCCAGCTCCCCTCCGCCCAGCGCCGCCTCGTCCACCAGGACCCGGACGGCGATGGCGCCGATGGAGAACCCCCGGAGCCCCTCGTCGGGCACGAAGGTGCGGTAGTCCTCCTGGGCCCCGGCGGAGGCTGGAAGGGCGAGGAGCGCCGCGGCCAGAAGCGCGGCGAGGGGGATGCGGGGGGCGGGGATCGTCATGCCGTCTCCTCCGGGGAAAGGACCGTGTCGTAGTGGGCGGAGCGCTCGTCGAACCGTTTCAGCACGGCCCGTGCCGCCGGAGGGACCACGGCGCCCCGGGCGCCGTCGTGGGAGAAGGCCCGCACCGCCTCCATGGAGTCGAACCAGGTGATCGTGACGAACTCCACCTCCTCCCCGGACTCGTCGGGTCGGCGCCGGAGGAGGTGGGCGCCGAGGCAGCCGTCCCGCTCGGCGATGCCCGGGAGGATCTCCTCCCGGAGGAGGCGCTCGTACGCGTCGGCGTTCCCGGGGGTGGTCCAGCCATGCCAGATGCGGGCGATCATGCTCGGGGTCCTCTCGGGTGGGGCGGGATCGGGTCGGGGTCGGGATACCTACGGCCTGAGGGCCCGGGGCTGTCGGGTCCGCCTCACCCCACCCGGACCGCCGGCTCCAGGAGCTCCAGGGAGGCCGCGTCGGCGTCGAGTCGGGCCCGTGCCCCCACCGGGAGCGTGCAGTTGTGCTCCACGTGGCCGAAGGGGAGGTCCACCACCGCCGGGACGCCCAGCGCTTCGGCGTACTCCCGCAGGACCTCCTCCACGGGGTGCTCGTCGTCCTCCCCCGGGGTGAAGCGCCCCAGCGCCAGCCCGCGCACCCCCTCCAGGGCGCCGGAGCGCCGGAGCTGGAGGAGCATCCGGTCCACCCGGTAGGCGGCCTCGCCCACCTCCTCCAGGAAGAGCACCCGTCCGGCCGCTCGCAGGGCGTCCCGGGTCCCGCACAGCGAGGCGAGCATGGCCAGGTTCCCTCCCACGAGAGGTCCCTCCGCCCGACCCCCCACCAGCGTCCGCGGCTCCGGGTCCTCCGGGCGGGTCGGAAGGAGGCCCGGGGGCTCGGCCCGGAAGAGCACCCGGCGCAGGTGGTCCTCCGTGGCCGGAGGGAAGTCGGCCCCGGGATGGGGCCCGTGGAAGGACACGACGCCCAGCCCGGCGTGGCGGACGTGGAGGGTCGTGTTGTCGCTGAAGCCCACGAAGGGGATGGGGTCCCGCTCCTGCCGGGCGAGGTCGAGGCGGTCCAGGATCCGCTGGGTTCCGTACCCGCCGCGGAGCGCCCACACCGCGTCCACGGCGGGGTCGTCGAAGGCGTCCTGGAGGTCCCTCAGGCGGTCCGCGTCGGAGCCGGCGAGGTAGCGGTGGCGCCCCGAGGCGGCGGGGTAGAGGACCGGCTCGAGGCCCAGCGCGCGGCAGCGGTCCACCGAGGCGTCGACCCGGTCCGGTCGCATGGGGCCGGCCGGGGCCACCAGCGCCACGCGTGCCCCGGGTGCCAGGGCGCGGGGTCGGGCGAAGCCGGAACGTTCCAGGGGGGCCTCCGGGCCGGGGGGCGGGCCGAGCGGGCTCGTCCCGACCGGCCCTCGCATGATCGGCACGGGGCCCGGCGCCCGCAACGCGCGGAAGGCTCCGGCCGCCCCCCGGTGGCCTCCGGGCTCAGGTCTCCTCCTCGCCGATCTGCTCGGAGGAGGTGGTGAGCCAGGTGCGGCTCGCGGACTTCACCAGGTAGACCGGCTTCTCGTTGCGGAGCATGTCGCCGATGTAGACGGCGTCCTCCTTGGGCGGGAACCAGTTGTGGTTGCGCCACGAGCCGTCCTCCTGGTAGTGGACGATGATCCAGGGGCGGTCCGCGCTCAGGTCGTAGCGCAGGACGTAGTTCTCCACCTTGTGGACGGGCATGGGCGTCTCCGGGGCTCGGGGCGGCGGGTCGACGCGGGCCGGATCCGCCGGCCCGCGAGCCCGAAGCTGGCCACGACCCGGCTCGAGCCCGTCCGGGGAGCGTCCCGGCGCCGTCCCGACCCGGGGCTTTCCCGTCGGCCCGGCAGGAGCCAACGTGGGCCCGTCCGCCGCCTCGCCCCTCCGTCCGACCGCCCCGTGCCCGACCCCCTCGCCCACTGGCCTTCCGACTGGCCCTTCCCGCCCCACCCCGACCCGGTGCGGAGCGCCGGCGGCATGGTGGCCAGCACCGACGCCCTGGCCAGCCAGGTCGGAGTGGACGTCCTCCGGGCCGGCGGCAACGCCGCGGACGCCGCGGTGGCCGTCGCCCTGGCGCTGGCCGTGGTGAACCCCGAGGCCGGCAACCTGGGGGGCGGCGGGTTCGCGGTGGCGCGCACGCCCGGGGGCGAGCTCCACGCCCTCGACTTCCGCTCCACGGCGCCCGCGGGCGTCACCCGGGACATGTTCCGGGCCCAGCCCCCCGAGGGTCACGGACCTCTCTCGGAGGAGGGCGTGCTGTCGGTGGCCGTCCCCGGGTCGCCCCGGGGGCTGGCCGAGCTCCACGCCCGTCTGGGGCGCCGACCCTGGGCCGAGGTGGTGGAGCCGGCGGTGGCGCTGGCCCGGGGCTTCCCGGTGCGCCCGCGCCTGACCCGGTCGTACCCGCCTCACGTGGTGGCGGCGCTCCGGCGCCATCCCGCGGCGGCGGCGGTCTTCCTTCCCGGGGGAGAGCCGCCCCGGGAGGGGGACACGTTCCGGCAGGAGGACCTGGCGGGTACCCTGGCGCGGCTCCGGGACCACGGGGCGGACGGCTTCTACCGCGGGGAGACCGCGGACCTCCTGGTGGCGGAGATGGAGCGGGGCGGGGGGCGCGTGACCCGGGCCGACCTGGACTCGTACCGGGCGCTCTGGCGTCGTCCCCTGGAGATCCCGTACCGGGGCCGGCTCCTGGTGAGCATGCCCCTCTCCTCCTCCGGGGGGATCGCGCTGGCGGCCACGGCCCGGATGCTCTCGGAGCGGGACGTGGGCGCGCTCCCCTGGCACGGGGCGGAGCACGTGCACCTCCTGGCGGAGGCGTGGCGCCGCGCCTTCGCCGACCGGAACCACTACCTGGCCGATCCGGCCTTCGCCGACCCGCCGGTGGAGGAGCTGACCTCGGAGGCCTACGCCCGGTGGCGCATGGGGTCGGTGGGCTCCCGGGCCACCCCGTCGGGGGAGGTTCGTCCCGGCGTGGAGGCGTGGCGCGGCGGGGACCACACCACCCACCTGAGCGTGGTGGACGGCCGGGGCGGGGCCGTGGCCCTCACCACGACCCTCAACACCTGGTACGGGAGCAAGGTGGTGGCCGAGGGCACCGGCGTCCTCCTCAACAACGAGATGGACGACCTGAGCACCCGCCCCGGGGAGCCCAACCACTTCGGCCTGGTCCAGGGCGAGATCAACGCGGTGGAGGCGGGCAAGCGTCCCCTCTCGGCCATGACGCCCTCCCTCCTCCTGGACGGAGACGGCGCGCTCCGCATGGCCCTGGGGAACGCCGGGGGCGCCACGATCATCACCACCGTGTGGCAGCTCGTGTCCAGCGTGGTGGACCACGGGCTGGAGCCCGCGGCGGCGCTCGCCGCGCCCCGGGTGCACCACCAGCACCTCCCGGATCGGATCCAGGTGGAGCCCGGCGGCCTCGGGGAGGAGGTGGTGGCCGACCTCCGGGCGCGGGGCCACGACGTGGAGGAGCGGGGGGAGATGTCCGGGGACGCCCATCTGGTGGCCGTGGAGCCGGACGGGACGCTGGTGGGGGCCAGCGATCCGCGGAGGGGCGGGGAGGCGCGGGGAGTGTGAGCGGGGGCGGGCCGGCCCATAGGGGCCCGGCGCGGGTGCGGCGCCTCAGCCCTCGTCGGCCAGCCGCTCCAGGAGCTTCTCGTGGATCCCGCCGAAGCCGCCGTTGGACATGATGAGCACCACGTCCCCCTCCTCGGTCTCCTCGACCACCCGGGCCACGATGGCGTCCACCTCCGGGACGTGGGTCGCCTCGACGCCGTCGGCCCGCAGCTCGGACGCCAGCTCCTCCGGGTCCATGCCGGTGGTCTCGTCGTAGCGCTCCGGGCGGAAGAGGCCGGCCAGCACCACCCGGTCGGCCCCGGCGAGCGCCTCCCGGTACGCCTCCTGGAATTCCCGGCGCTGGGCCGTGTAGCTGCGGGGCTCGAACACGGCCACCACACGGCGTCCGGGGAAGCGCTGACGGGCGGCCTCGATGGTGCCCCGCACCGAGGTGGGGTGGTGGGCGAAGTCGTCCACCAGCGTGACGCCCGCCACCTCGCCCCGGACCTCCATGCGGCGCCGCACGCTCTCGAAGCTGGCCAGGCCGTGGCGGATCCCCTGCCAGGACGCGCCCACCGCCCGGGCCGCGGCCACGGCGGCCACGGCGTTGCGCAGGTTGAAGCCGCCGGTGAGGGCGCTCTCGAAGTATCCCACCACGGCCCCGTCGTGGACGAGCTCGAAGGAGGTGCCGGACTCGCCGTACCGCACGTCCCGGGCACGCCAGCGGGGGTGGGCGGCGTCGGCCCCCGGTCCGGCGGCCCCCGACCCGATGACGGCCGCCACCTCGTCGTCGGACGCGTCGACCTCGTCCTCGACCGGGACCGGTCCGCGCTCGGTGCCCGGCGCGGTGGACGGATCGGGCGCCGGCCCGCGCTCCTCGTCCCCCCCGGCCTCGTCCCCCTCGATCCCCACCGAGTGCACCGGGGCGAAGGAGCCTTCGCTCAGGCGCCGGGCGGCGGGGGTGTCCCACCCCACGACCAGCGTGCCCTTCCCGGGCACCAGGTTCACGAAGCGGCGGAAGGCCAGCTCGTAGGCCTCCTGGTCCCGGTAGATGTCGGCGTGGTCGAACTCGACGTTGTTCAGCACCGCCGTCCACGGACGGTAGTGCCACATCTTGGGCGCCTTGTCGAAGTACGCGGTGTCGTACTCGTCGGCCTCGATGACGAAGTGCTCGCCGTCGGTGAGCCGGAAGGACGTCCCGAAGTTCTCGGCCACGCCGCCCACCAGGAAGGAGGGCTCCAGGCCGTCGCATTCCAGGAGCCAGGCCAGCAGGGACGTGGTGGTGGTCTTGCCGTGGGTCCCGGCCACCGCCAGCACGTGTCGCCCCTCCAGGCACTCCCGGCGCAGCGTGGCGGCCGCGGAGGCGTAGGGGATGCGGGCGTCCAGCACGGCCTCCAGCTCGGGGTTCCCCCGGCTGATGGCGTTGCCCACCACCACCACGTCGGGGCGGGGCTCGAGGTTCTCCGGCGCGTAGCCGTCGGCGTAGTCGATCCCCAGGTCGTCCAGGAGGTCGGACATGGGGGGGTAGACCCCCTCGTCCGATCCGGTGACCTCGTGCCCCTTCGCCTGCAGGAGTCCGGCCAGGGAGGCCATGGCCGTGCCGGCGATTCCGATGAGGTGGTAGTGCATGCGGTCCGGGGAGAGGGGGATCAGCCGAAGAGGAGGCGCACGGTCCAGACCGCGACGAGCATGGCGGCGAAGTCGGCGGTGAGCCCCGCCGGCACCGCGTGCCGGGTCTTCTTGATGTTCACCGCGCCGAAGTAGACGGCGATGACGTAGAAGGTGGTCTCGGTGGAGCCGAACATGGTGGCGGCCATCTTCACGAAGATCGAATCCTCACCGTACTGCTCGATCATGTCCACCACGATCCCCGCCGAGCCGGACCCGGTGAGGGGGCGGATGATGGCCATGGGCAGGACCTCGCCGGGGAAGCCGATGAGGGCGAGCACCGGATTGAGCGTGCTGACCAGGAACTCCATGGCGCCGCTGGCCCGGAACATCCCGATGGCGAAGAGGATGGCCACCAGGTAGGGGATGATGCGGACCGCCACCTGGAAGCCTTCCTTGGCCCCGTCCACGAAGCTCTCGTAGATGGGGACCTTCTTGTACAGGCCGTAGAGGGGGAAGCCCACCACGATGGCGGGGATGACGAAGTAGGAGAGGACGGTGATGACGCCGCGCACGGTATCCATGGCTCAGCCCTCCCCGTGGCCGGAGGCGGACGCGGTGGCGGGTACCTCCCGGTCGTCCAGATGGCGTCGGGGGTCCGACGCCCGGGTCCCGGGGAACTTCCCGTAGACCTTGGCCGCCACGATGGCGATGATCAGCGACAGCCCGGTCGTGATGATGATGGCGAAGATGAGCTGGTTGATCTGGAGGCCCATGAGCGCCAGGAGGAGGACCGGGGGCACGAGCTGGACGGACGCGGTGTTGATGGCCAGGAGCATGACCATGTCGTCGGTGGCGGTGTCCTCCGACGGGTTGAGCTCCTGGAGCTCCTCCATGGCCTTGATGCCGAAGGGCGTGGCCGCGTTCCCCAGGCCGAAGATGTTCGCCGTCATGTTGAGGGCGATCATCCCCAGCGCCGGATGGTCCTCGGGCACCCCGGGGAAGAGGGGGCGGAGCACCGGGCGCACGAAGCGCACCAGGGAGCGGATGACCCCGGCGTCCTCGCCGATCTTGAGGAGCCCGAGGAAGAGGGCCAGCACGCCGATCAGCCCCAGCGCGATCTCGGCGGCCGTCTCGGCGAAGTCCAGCGCCGCCTGGGCGATGGCGTTCATCTTCACGAAGCGCACGGTCTCGAAGCGGACGCCCGCCTCCGCGCCGGCGGCTCCCTGCGCGGCCTCGACGCCCGAGGTGGCGGGCGGCGCGAAGCCGACCAGCGTCCCCTGGAGCTCCTCGTCCCGGGACTGGGACACGCCCTGGATGGTGGCCAGGGGCTCGGGCAGCTCGGCCGCGGCGTCGAAGCGGAGGACCACGCCCTCCTGCGTCTGGCGGAGGTAGCCGGTGTAGGGTCCTTCCGGCGCCGTTTCCACGCCGTAGAAGGCCCGGTAGCGTGCCGGATCCACCTGGATCTCGACGGGCACCCGGCGCGCGTCGGGCTCGTATCCCTCGGGGAAGGCCAGCTCCACCGGGAGGGGGCTGCCGTTGCGGTACGTGTCCGCCGAGAGATCGGCCACGTCCGAGACGATGGCGAAGAGCAGGCTCGAGATGATGAGCCCGCCCCAGATGTAGTTCAGCATGGCGCCCGTGGGTTGGAGGGACCGCCGTCGGGACGGCTCTATGGTCGGGGCATGCTCGCCCGTCCTGCAAGTCGCGGACCGGGACCCGGGAGGACGTCCTCGTCGCCTAGGGGGCCGTGAGGCGGATCCCGTGCACGCCGAAGACCCGGCCCGAGGCCGTCCGCATGACGATCCGGTAGGTCCCGGGCGGGAGCGCGGCCCCGTCGGGGCGGAGGGCGTCCCAGACCCGGAACCCGGCCTCGTGGGCGGTGAGCTCGATCTCCCGGGTGGTGCGCACCGTCTCGCCGTCTCGGGTCCACTCCACCACGACCGCCGTGGGAAGGCTGGAGGGGGCGAAGACCCGGGCCAGGAGCACCAGGCCGTCGGGAAGCTCCGACGGGCCGACCTGCGCGCCCAGGGTGTCGGCGGGCACCAGGTCGCCCCGGTCGATGCCGGTGCTGAAGACGGCGCTCTCCAGCCGAAGGGGAACCGGCGGGACCAGCCGGGGAAAGCCCACCGTCACTCCGAGGAAGGCCGCCCCCGCCAACGCGAGGCGGAGCCGCGCTCCGCCTCGCCCCCGGGTGGTGCGCCACGCCAGGACGCCGGCGGCCACGACCGCGGCCGCCGCGGCCACCGGCGTGGCCGTCCGGGGCGGGAGGCTCCAGAGCATGGGCGCCACCAGGTTGATGGCGGCGAAGGCCACGCTGGCGAAGAAGACGAGCCCGAACACGGGGCTGGCCCGCAGCCAGCGGTCGAAGTGGAGGTCCATGCAGGAGACGAAGGCCAGGACGCCCAGCAGGACCATGAAGACCGCGTTGGGGGATCCCCAGACCGTGGAGTACGCGTAGAAGGGGAGGATGAAGAAGAGCGTCTCCTGGTACATGATCCGGGTCATGTACGAGGTGAACTCCTCCATCAGCCCCGGCGCCCCGGGCCCGGCGTCGGAGGGCGCGGCCCCGTCCTCGCCGCCGGCCTCCTCCCCACCGCCGACGTCCTCGCCGGGTCCGGCCACCTCCGGCGCGTCCGCGGCCGTCCGGCTCCCGAAGAAGAGCGTCGAGGCCCACGTCAGGACGAGGAAGCCCACGACCCACGGCACCAGGCCGTAGCGCTCCCGGGCCAGCACGACCACCGCGACCCCGGTGGCCAGCGCCCACACGGAGTGGAGGACCCAGAACAGCGTCCGGTGCCGCGTCCAGAACCGGTGGAGGCGGTTCCGGAAGGTGATGGGCTCGGGGGAGTCGGGGGCGGTTTCGGTCATGGGAAGGCCCGGAACGTGGCATGGATCTTGTCCGCCTGTCTACCCGAGCCGCCCCCCTTCCCCGCTCCCGGGAGATCCCCATGAGCTTTCTCGAGACCCTGTCCGCCCTCGGCCGCTACGGCGCGGTGGGGGTGGAGGAACGGTTCGAGGAGCTGAAGGCCGGGCTGGCCCGCCGTCTCGGGACGGAATCCGGGGAGCTCCACCTCCAGGCCTACCGGGGCTACGGGACCCGGGAGCGGTTCCGGCTCGTCGCCCGGGCGCTGCGGGGCGCTCCCCTGGACGCCGCCACCGGCGACGAGTCCCTCTGGGACAACATCCTGGACGCGTACCGCCGCTTCGAGAGCGACGAGATCCCCGGGGCCCGGGTGGCGGCCGAGTTCGGCACCATCCGCCGGACCCGTCCCACCGACGCCGAGGGCTATCTCCACCTCGAGCTCGAGGTCCCGCCCTCCCAGGTGGGGAGCGAGCGATGGCAGGAGGTGGCGCTCACCGTGGAGGACCCGGCCGACCGGACGCGCACCGCCCGCACCACCGCCGACGTCCTCCTCCCGGGGGACGAGGCCGAGTACGGCGTGGTCAGCGACATCGACGACACGGTCCTGGTGACCGGGGCCACGGACCTCCTCTCCATGGCGCGCCTGACCTTCCTGCACAACGCGAGGACCCGCCTCCCCTTCGAGGGGGTGGGCGGTCTCTACCGGGCGCTGGAGGCGGGCTCGGACGGCGGGCGGACCAACCCCTTCTTCTACGTGTCGAGCTCGCCGTGGAACCTCTACGACCTGCTGGACGACTTCTTCCGGCACCACGACCTGCCTCGGGGCGTCTTCCTCCTCCGGGACCTGGGGCTGACCCGGGAGCGCTGGTTCTCCGGGGGGCACGACCACAAGCGCCGGAAGATCGAGGACATCCTGGCCCTCTACCCGCACCTCCCCTTCGTCCTGGTGGGGGACAGCGGCCAGAAGGACCCGGAGATCTACGCCCGCGTGGCCGCCGAGCACCCGGGCCGCATCCGGGCCATCTACATCCGGGACGTCACCGATCCGCCCCGGGACGCCGCGGTCGCGGCGCTGGCGGAGCGGACCCGGGCGGCGGGCACGCCCATGCTCGTGGTGCGGGACTCCCGGGTGGCGGCCGGAGACGCCGTGGAGCGCGGCCTGATCCCGCCGGAGGCCGTGGACGAAGTCGAGGTGGCCCACGAGCTCGACGAGCGGCGTCCCACCCCGGCGGAGGCGCTGATTCCCGGCGGGGAGTGAGCGCCGGCGGCTCAGGCGGGCCAGGTCCCGCCCCGGGCCGACTCGGACCACTGCCGGACGTCGGCCATGATCCAGTCCTGGGGGAGGTCCCCCTCGGGTGAGGGGATGACGTTCACGTTCCCGGTGGTCTCCAGGACCACCGCCCCCACGTGCTCCAGCCGGTGGATGCCCGCCTCCCGGATCTTCTCCCGGAGCTCGGGGAGGCTGACCCGGGCCTTCCTCATGTTCTCCTCCAGGATCCGCCCCTCCCGCATGAGGACCACGGGCTCGTTGTCCACCAGCCGCCGGACCCGGTCGAACCGGGAGCGCAGCCACGCCACCCCCCCCTGGAGCAGGAGGATCCAGCCCATGACCAGGGCGGCGCGGACGAGGGGTGGATCGGGCACGAGGATCGTCGAGGCGATGATGGAGCCGACCGCCACGGTCAGGGGAAAGTCGAAGCCCGACATCTTGGAGTAGGCCCGGAGCCCCGCCACCCGCGTGATCCCGATGAGGACGGCGTAGAACACGGCCGCGCTCAGGAGCGCGGCGCCCAGGTTCTCCACGGAATCCCACCACCACGACTGCATGCCTCGCTCCTCTTCGGGTCCACCGGACCCCCGCGGGCCGGGGGGCCGGCGGGGTCTTCGGTGCCCGGGCACGCACGAATCGGGCCGCCGGCCGGCTCGACACGCCCGCCCTCGCCGCCCATCTTGCCCCCCCGGGCGCCCGCCTCCCCCTTCCGGGGGGGCGGAGCCGCCCCGGTCCGTTCCTCCCACACCGCCGCCCATGAAGAAGCTCCTCGCGCTCCTGGTCCTCCTCCCCCTCGCCGCCTGCGATCCCGGCACCGGCGCCGACGCTCCCCCGGAGCTGGCCGACTGGGAAGCCCGGGCCGGGCGGGTCACCATCGTCCGGGACGAGTGGGGGATCCCCCACTCCTACGGGCGGACCGACGCCGACGCCGTCTTCGGCATGATCTACGCCCAGGCGGAGGACGACTTCAACCGCATCGAGGTGAACTTCCTCAACAGCCAGGGCCGGCTGGCCGAGGCCGAGGGCGAGGACGCCGTCTGGCGGGACCTCCGCATGAAGCTCTTCATCGATCCCGAGGTCATGCGCGGGCACTACGCCGACAGCCCGGAGTGGCTCCGGGACCTCATGGACGCGTGGGCGGCCGGGCTGAACTACTACCTCCACACCCACCCCGACGTGGAGCCCCGCGTCTTGGACCGCTTCGAGCCGTGGATGGCGCTCACCTTCAGCGAGGGGAGCATCGGGGGCGACATGGAGCGGCCCTCGCTGTCGGCGCTCGAGGCCTTCTACGGCGAGGACGGCACGGTGGAGCGGGTGGTGGGGGGCGCGGCGGCGCAGGACCGGGCGGCTTCGGCCGATCCGGCCATGGACTCGCCCGTCCGCTTCGCGTCGGCCGATCCCGCCATGGCATCGCCCGCGAACCCCGTCGGCGTCGGCGCCTCGGACCCGGCGGCCGTCTCCGGCCTCGCCCCCCTGCCGGGCCACGACCCCACCGTCGAGCCCACCGGCTCCAACGGCTTCGCCATCGCCGCCACCAACACCGAGAGCGGCGACGAGACCCTCCTCCTCATCAACCCCCACACGTCGTTCTACTTCCGCGCCGAGAACCACATGGCGAGCGAGGAAGGGCTGAACGCGTACGGCGCCACCACCTGGGGCCAGTTCTTCATCTACCAGGGCTTCAACGAGACCGCGGGGTGGATGCACACCTCCACCGGCGCCGACGCCATCGACGAGTACTACTACGACGTCGAGGTCCGGTCCGACGGCGTCTACTACCCCTACGACGGCGAGATGCGGAAGATGGAGGAGCGGACGATCACGCTCCCCTTCCGCTCCGGCGAGGGCGGGTCCGGCGAGCGGACCGTCACGGCCTACTTCACCCACCACGGCCCCGTCGTGCGCGGCGAGGGCACGCGCTGGGTGGCGGTGAAGCTCATGAACGACCCGGTGAACGCCCTCACCCAGTCGTACCTGCGCACCAAGGCGGCCAACTACGACGAGTTCCTGGAGACCATGCGCCTCCACACGAACTCGTCCAACAACACGGTGTTCGCCGACGCCGAGGGCAACATCGCCTACTTCCAGGCCAACCACGTGCCCATCCGGAGCACGGAGTACGACTGGGACGAGCCGGTGAGCGGCATGACCTCCGACACCGAGTACCAGGGCGTGCACAGCGTGGAGGAGTCGCCGCTGGTGGTGAACCCGGAGACGGGGTGGCTCCAGAACACCAACAACGCCCCCTGGTCCGTGACCGGCGAGGGCAGCCTCGACCAGGACGCCTACCCGCCGTACATGGACACCTACGGCCAGAACTACCGGGGCGAGCACGCCATCATGGTGTTGGAGGGGCGCACCGACTTCACCCTCCAGCGCCTCATCGACGCCGCCTACGACAGCTACCTGCCGGCTTTCGAGGACATCGTCCCGGCCCTGGTGGCCGCCTGGGACGCGGCCCCGGAGGGCGATCCGGCCAAGTCCTCCCTGGAGGGGCCGGTCTCCGTCCTCCGGGAGTGGAACCTCCGCTTCGGCGAGGAGTCGGTCCCCACCTCCGTGGCGGTCTTCTACGGGGACACCCTGCGCTCCCTGGTGCTCGACGAGGCGCGGGCCGCCGGGACGGACGTGTACGAGTACATGGCCGACGGCGCGTCGGACGACCGGAAGCTGGAGGCGCTGGCCGCGGCGGTGGCACGGCTGGAGGAGGCCTTCGGGGACTGGCGCACGCCCTGGGGCGAGATCAACCGCTTCCAGCGGCTGACCGGCGACATCGTCCAGCCCTTCGACGACGCCCGTCCCAGCACGCCGGTGGGCTTCACCTCGGCCCGCTGGGGCTCCCTGGCCGCCTACGGCCAGCGCACCTTCAACGGGACGGACCGGATCTACGGCACGCGGGGCAACAGCTTCGTGGCGGTGGTGTCCTTCGGCGACTCCCTCCGGGCGCGGGCCATCACCGCGGGCGGGCAGAGCGGGGATCCGTCCTCGCCCCACTTCGACGACCAGATCGAGCGCTACGCCACGGGCGACCTCCGGCCGGTGCGCTTCTACCGCCCCGACGTGGACGCCCACGCCGAGGAGACGTACGTCCCGGGTCGCCGCTGAGGGGTCGGGGGGCCGTCAGCCCCCGCGTCCGTCCCGGGCTTCGGCGAGCTTGGCCGCCACCGCGGCCGTCAGGCCGTCGGGCGTGAAGGGCTTCTGGAGGAACGCCACCTCTTCGGGGAGGTCCCCCCGCTGCCCCGGGGAGCCTTCGGCGTAGCCCGACACCACCACCACCGCGATGTGGGGGTGGCGCTGGAGGACCTGGTCCACCAGGTCCCGGCCGCTTCCGCCCGGAAGCACCAGGTCGGTCACCAGGACGTCGAGCTCTCCGGCGTGGGCCTTCAGCTCGGACCGCCCCCGAGGCGCGTCGGAGGCGGTCCGGACCTGGTGGCCCGCCCGCTCCAGGATCTTGCGGGAGACCCGGAGCACGCTGGGGTCGTCCTCCACGAGGAGGATCCGTCCGGTCCCCACCTCGGGCACGGCGTCGGCGTCGGCGCTCTCCGACATGCTCTCCCTCGGGCGGTCGGCCGCGGGGAACCGGAGGGTGAACGTGGTGCCCACCCCCTCCTCGCTCTCCACCTGGATGGTGCCGCCGCTCTGGCGGACGATGCCGTAGGAGGTGGCGAGGCCGAGGCCGCTGCCGCCTTGGTCTCCCCGGGTGGTGAAGAAGGGCTCGAAGATCTGGGCCTGGGTCTCCGGGCTCATCCCGACCCCCGTGTCGGCGATGTCGAGGCGGACCACCGTACCCGGGGCGAGCACCCGCTCCCCCGGTGAGGGCACGTCGTCCTCGGACACCTCCTCGGACGTCACGCCGATGCGGAGGTGTCCGCCCTCGGGCATGGCCGCGCGGGCGTTCACGACCAGGTTCATGACGACCTGCTCGAGCTGGCTCGGGTCCACCCGGACCGGGGGGACCCCGTGTCCGAGCTCGGTCTCGATGACGATGTCCTCGCCCAGGACCCGCTCCAGGAGCTCGTGCATGCTCCCCACGACGGTCCCGAGGTCCACCACCCTCGGCCGCAGGACCTGCTCCCGGCCGAAGGCGAGGAGCTGGTTCGTGAGGCGGGCCGCGCGGTCCGCGGCGCTCCGGATCACGCCCAGCTCCCGGGCCACCTCTCCGTCCTCGGGGAGGTCCAGAAGGAGGAAGTCGGCCTGCCCCCGGATCACGGTGAGGAGGTTGTTGAAGTCGTGGGCGATGCCTCCGGCCAGGCGCCCCACCGCCTCCATCTTCTGGGCCTGGTGGAGCTGCAGCTCCAGGTTCTTCTCCTCCGTCACGTCCCGGAGGTTGACGACGATGCCGCCCACGCTGGGCTCGTCCACCAGGTTCTGGGTGCGCGCCTCGACGTGGCGGACCGACCCGTCCTTGTGGAGCATCCGGACTTCCTGCTTGTGGACCGCGCCGGGCGTGCGGAGCACCGGGCGGAACTCCTCCAGGGCCGCCTCGCGGTCCTCGGGGTGCAGCCGCATGACCCCCGTCGTGCCCACCATCTCCTCCGGGTCGTATCCGAGCATGGCCGTCACCGAGGGGGACACGTACCGGGTGATCAGGTCCTGGTCCATGATCCCCACCACGTCCAGCGAGCTCTCGATGAGCGCCTGGAAGTGCCGCTCGGTGCGCCGCAGCTCCTCCCGGGCCTCCGCCCGTTCCGACACGTCCCGTACGACGCTGACGCCACCTCCGTCGATGCCGGCATCGGCGTCCAGGAGGGTGACGGTCTGCTCGGCCTGGAAGACGGTTCCGTCCCTCCGTCTCATGGGGAAGGTGGCGCGGAAGATCCCCCCGCTCCGGAGCAGCTCGTCTCCCTCCTCCCCGAACCGCCGGAAGTGCTCCTCGTCCACGTGGAGCTGCAGCGTCGTCCGACCCAGCAGCTCCGCGCGGGACCAGCCGAACATCCGCTCGGCGGCCTGATTGGCCTCCACCACCACCCGTCGGGCCGCGTCGAGGCCGACGACGAGCACCGCCTCCTCGAGGCTGCTGAAGGTCTGGGCCAGGAGCCGGTTCGTGCGCTCGAACCGGGACACCGCCCTGCGCTCGGCTGTGATGTCCTCCGCCATCCCTCCCACGCGGAAGACCTCCCCCTCGGCGTCCACCAGCGAGAAGGCCCGCTGGCGCACCCAGCGGACGGTCCCGTCGTCCCGGAGGACCCGGTATTCGACCTCGTAGGGGGCGCGGTCGCTCCGGGCGAGGAGGCGGGCGAGGCGATCGCGGTCCCCCGGATGGGCGAGCTGGATCAGGTCCTTCCAGTCCCGGGGGGCGCGGACGGCTCCCATCAGCCGCTCGAAGCCGGAGCTCAGGTAGAGCACCTCGCCGTCCAGGCTGGCGAGCCAGAAGACCATGTCGGTCTGGATGGCGAGCTGCCCGAACAGCTGGGCGCTGAAGCGCTGGTCCCGGTCGGCCTCCTGGCGCTCCCAGACCCGCCCCAGCTGGAGGCCGACCTGGCAGAGGATCCGCTCCACCAGCGGGTCGCGGTCCAGGGGCTCGTGGGTGTACAGCTCCAGCACCGCCACCACCCGGTCCCCGGCCAGCACCGGCACGCCCAGCCCGGACCGGACCGGAGAGTCTTCCTCCCCGACCCGGAAGAAGGACGGGTCGCTCCCGGCGTCCAGAACCCACTCGGCCTGCCCCGTGGCACGGACCCGCCCCGGCAGCCCCGCCTCGACGTCCCAGTGGTCCCCGTCGGTGGCTCGACGGAAGGCCTCCAGCCCGGGAACCGCCGGGTCGAGGTACCAGACCTCGGCGGAGCGCAGCGCGGCCTCCGCTCCCGGGCCGGCCCTCCAGGCGTGACCCAGGGTGAAGCCCAACGTGCGGCACACGCCGGGCAGCACCGCCGCCAGGGCGTCGTCGAGGTCCCGGTGCTCGTTGATGGTGACCGTGACGGTATGGAGCAGCTCCAGGAGGCGCGTCTCGCGGCGGGCCTCGGCCAGGTGCTCCTGGGTGTCGGTGAGGCGCCGGGCGAGGATGCCGGTCACGTCCTGTACGTATCCGGCGAGGACCGGCTCGTCCCCCGTCCCCAGCGCCTGCCCCTGCTCGAGCACCCACCGGACCTCTCCGCTCCGCGTCACCAGCCGGTAGGTGGTCCGGAATGGCTCCCCCGCTTCGCGCGCCTCCCGGATGGCCTGCCGGACGGTGTCGAGATCGGCGGGGTGGACCAGCTCGGCCCAGGAGGTCTCCGCGTTCTCCACCAGGGCGGCGGGAGGGTAGCCCGTGAGGGCCTCGACGTTGGGCGAGACCGCCAGCATGGTCCAGTGCTCGTCGTCCAGGCATCGGTAGACGACGCCGGGGAGATCGGCCATCAGGCTGTCGAGGACGCTCCGGGCGTCCTCGCCCCGGAGCGCCGGGTCTCGGTCGGTCACGGGGGAGCCCCCACGGAGAGACGTCGGCTCGGCCACCGCGCGGCGGCCTCGTCGTAACATCGGTCTTGCGCGGGCTCGGGGGGAAGGGGTGTTCGACCCCTCCCTTCCGTCGCTTCCGGGCCCCGCCTACCTTGGCGCCCCCGTCCGCCCCGCCCCCAGCCCCTCTCCCGCATGACCGACTCCGCGCATCCCTCCCTTCGCGACGTGGCCCGGGCGCTCCGCTCCGGCACCCTGTCGCCCACCGAGCTGGCCGAGGACGCGCTGCGCCGGCACCGGACGGCCGATCCGCCCCACCACGCCTACAAGCGCCTCGAGCCCGAGGAGGTCCGCGCCGACGCCCGCCGCGCCGACGCCCTCCTGGCCCGCGGAGACGGGGGGCCCCTGTGCGGCATCCCCGTCTCGGTGAAGGACATGTACGGCATGGACGGCCTGCCGACCTTCGCGGGCACGCCCCGGGCGCTCCCGGACCCCTGGTCCCGGGACGCCTGGCTGGTGGCCCGCATCCGGGCCCAGGGCGCCGTCTTCACCGGGAAGACCCACACGGTCGAGATGGCCTTCGGCGCCGTGGGCGCCAACCCCCACTGGGGGACGCCCCGGAATCCCCGGGACGCGGAGGTCCACCGCATCCCGGGCGGGTCGTCTTCGGGTGCCGGACCCAGCCTCGTGGAGGGCTCGGCCCTGGTGGCGCTGGGCACCGACACCGGCGGCTCCATCCGGATTCCCGCGTCCCTCACCGGGACCGTGGGCCACAAGACCACGAAGGGGCGTTGGCCCACCGACGGGGTGGTGCCCCTGAGCACGACGCTGGACACGGTGGGCGCCCTGACCCGCACCGTGGAGGACGCCGCCTGGTTCTTCGGCGCGGTGGACCCCGCCCTGGGGGATCCGGAGGCCTTCCTGGACCGCCTGGACGCCGAGGACGCGGCCCGCCGGGAGGGGCGGGGGATCCGGGTGGCGGTGCCGCGGTGCGCCATCTGGGACGCCTGCCAGCCCGACGTGGCCGCGGCGCTCCGGACGGCCCTCGCCGAGCTCGAGGGCGCCGGCTGGGTCCGGTCCGAGCCCGACGGGGAGCTCCTGGACCGGGCGCAGCGCTTCTACATGTCGTCGGGGATCGCCGCCGCCGAGTGCCGGGCCTTCCTCCAGGAGGACCTCCCGGGGTGGCTCGACCTCCTGGAGCCCATCGTGGGGACCCGTCTCCGGGGGGCTCCCGCCCTGGACTCGGACGCGTACCTGGGCGCCCTCCGGCGCAGGGAGGAGCTCGAGGCCGAGGCCCGGCAGCTCTTCCGGGAGGTCGACGTCCTGGCGCTCCCGGGCCACCTGATGACGCCGCCCCCGGTGTCCGAGGTGGCGGACCTGGACCGCTATCGCGAGGTGAACGTGGGCGTGCTCCGCCCCACCTGTCCGGCCAACGCCATGGGGCTGTGCGCCCTCACGCTCCCCGTGGGGAGGGACGCCGCCGGCATGCCGGTCGGGCTCCAGCTCGTCGCGCCCGGCGGCGCCGACGAGGCGCTTCTGTCCATGGCGTGGGCGGCGGAGCGGGCGTTGGCATGAGTCCGGCGGGGGAAGCCCGACCCCGGGTGGGTGGGGGCTCGGGGGACCACCCCCCGTCCGTCGTCGTCGACACCAACGTCTTCGTCGGCGCGGGCTTCTCCCGGAGGAGCGCGTCCGCGGCGGTGGTGCGGGCCGTCCGGGAGGGGCGCCTGCGCATGCCCTGGACCGACGGGACCCGGGGGGAGATCGAGACGGTCCTCCGGAAGATCCCGCCTCTGGACTGGGGGCACTTCGAAGACCTGTTCCTCCCCGACGCCCGGGTCTCCGACGCCCCGGAGGAAGGGGGGCTGGAGTGGATTCCGGACCTCTCCGACCGGAAGTTCGCCGCCCTGGCCCGGAGCGAGGGGGCCGTCCTCGTGAGCAACGACGACCACTTCCTGGCCCGCCGGGACGAGGCGGGCTTCCCCGTGGAGACCCCGGGGGAGTTCCGCCGGCGCCGCCTGGGCTGACCCCCCCCGACCGCCGGGCCCGGACGCACGACGCCCCCGGATCCCGTCGTGGGGACCCGGGGGCGTCGGAAGCCCGGTGGGGCTACGGTCGCCGCGTCAGCAGCTCTGGCAGTTGTGGTTGTTCTTCGACCCCAGGCGCTCCAGGAGCGCCACGGTCTCGGGGAAGGGCGACACCCGCTGGACCGGCCCGTTGGCCATGTCCGCCGTGGTCTGGCCGTCCCGGCTCACCACCGTGACGTCGGCGCCCATCTCCACCAGGTAGCGCACCATCTCGTTGTCGCCCCGGGAGGCGGCGTGGTGGAGCGCGGTGTAGCCGTTGGCGTCCCGCATGTTCACGTCGGCGCCCAGCTCTTCCACCAGGTAGCGCACCGCGTCCATCCACGCGTCGGGGACGTGGCGGTGGGCGTTCCCCGCGAAGCCCTCGCCGTAGCCCACGCCGGAGGAGGCGTGGATGGGGAAGACGGCCGGATCACCCTCCTCCACCGGGGGCAGGCCGGAGGGGTCGGGTTCGGCCTGGGCCACCGAGTCCTGGTGCTCCCAGGCGGTCTTGATGGCCTCGTAGTAGGCGTCGGGATCGGCGTTCACCAGGGAGTCGGGGTACTCGGCCTGCTGCTCCTCCGAGAGGTCGCCCCGGGCGGTGCGCAGGGCGGACGCCTTCGCTTCGGCGTCCTTCTTCTCGAACTCCTCCTCGTCGAGCTGCTCCACCACCTGGAGCCGGTTGTAGTCGTCGAACGACATCATGTTGCCGGCGGTGGTGGGGATGTGGGGATCGGCCCCGTGCTCGGCCAGGAGGCGCATGGCCGGCACGTCGGTGGCGTAGGCCGCCCGCCAGAAGGCGGTGGAGCCGCGCATGTCCACCAGGCCGCAGTTCCCGTTCCCGCATCCGGTGTAGACCAGGTACCAGGGGTGCATGCTGATCCGGGCGTCGGGGTCCGCGCCCGCCGCCAGCAGCGCCTCGGCCAGCTCCAGGTAGCCGGTCTCCTGCAGCCCGCGCTCCTGGGGCTGGGGGTACCGGGTCCGGGGCTGCCACTGGGAGTTGATGGCGGCCCAGAGCGGGGTCACGTCGTTGAGCGTGGCCGCCAGGTTGGGGTCGGCGCCGTGCTCCAGGAGGTAGACGGCCGCGTCGAACTGGCCGTTGATCGTGGCCATGAGGAGCGGGCTCGTGCCGTCGCTCTCGGAGACGCGGTTCACGTCGGCCCCGCCCTCCAGCAGCGCCCGCATGCTCTCGGTGTGGCCCTGCCGCACCGCGTGGAGCAGGGGGGTCAGCCCGCCCTTCTTGAGGATGGTGGGCGGGCCCCGGAAGCGCTCGAAGGGGCTCGGCTCCGGCGGCTCGTCGAGCTCGCCCGACTCGATGATCTCACGGGCCGCCCCGATGGCGGCCTTGAGCTCGGACGGGGTGGGCTCCCGCTCGCTGTCCCCCAGGAACGCCTTCAGGAGCTCGTCCCGACGCTTCTCGGCGGCCTGGTAGACGTCCTCCTGCTCCTCCAGGTCCACCACGTCGGTGGCCAGGTCCGGGTCGGCCCCGGCCTCCAGCAGCACCCGGATGGCGTCGGCCCGGTTCCAGCCCGCCGCGAAGACCAGCGGCGTCTGGCCCCACTGATGCTCACGGGCGTCGGGGTCGGCCCCCCGCTCCAGGAGGAACCCGATGGAGGCCACGTCCCCGGCGGCGGACGCCAGGTGGAGCGCCGTGGCGCCGGAGTTGGCCGCGCGGATCTCCACGTCGGCCCCGGCCTCGGCCAGGAGCCGCACCACCTCGGGGCTGCCGGCGCGGGCCGCCACGTGGAGCGGCGTGTACCCGCCGATGCGGGTGACCGGGTCGAGGTTGGCTCCGGCCTGGATCAGCATGCCCGCCAGGTCGGAGTCGCCGCGCTCGGCGGCCCAGTGCAGGGCCGTCATGCCGTCGCCCCGGGCCGCGTTCACGTCCGCCCCCTGGGAGAGGAGCGTGCGGACGGCCTCCACGTCGCCGCGCATGGCGGCATCGGCCACCGGGGAGTCCGGCGGCGACAGCGCCAGCACGGCCAGCACCGCGGCCAGGACCCCCAGGAGGGGGGCGGAACGGAGCCTCATCCCTCAGCCCTCCATGCCGTCGGCGGCGACGTTCACGGCGGATTGGCGCAGCGAGAACTCGCCGGTGGAGTCCCCGAAGTGGTCCATATCCATGCCGAGGCCGTTGAGGACCGAGAGCATGGCGTTGGCCATGGGCGTCCCGTCGTGGGCCTTGAGGTGGAGGTTGCCCTCCAGCGCCCCGTTGCCCTTGCCCAGGAGGATGAGGGGGCAGCGACGGTGGTTGTGGACGTTGGCGTCGCCCATGGGGGAGCCCCACATGACCACGCTCTGGTCCAGCAGGTTGCCGCCCTCGACCTCGGTGCTCTGGAGCTTCTCCAGGAGGTAGGGGAGCTGCCCCACCCGGTACTGGCAGATCTTGTTGAAGTCGAGGATCGCCTCCTCCCGGTTCCCGTGGTGCGAGGCCGGGTGGAAGGGCCGATCCGAGCCGCTCTCGGGGAAGACCCGGTTCTGGGAGTCCCGCCCGGTCTTGAAGGAGATGACGCGGGTCATGTCCGTCTGGAGGGCCAGCACCTGGAGGTCGAAGAGGATCTCCATGTGCTCGCCGAACGAGTCGGGCACGCCCCGGGGCGCCTCGGGCATGTCCCGCGGGTCCCCGGTGGAGTTCTGGGCCTCCACCATCTCGATGCGGCGCTCGATCTCCCGGACGTTGTCCAGGTAGCGCTCCATGCGCCGCTGGTCCTCGGCGCCCAGGGAGCGCATGAACGAGTTGATGTCGCTGGAGATCCAGGAGAGGATGCTACGCCGCGAGGCGCGGCGCTCGGCCCGCTCCGCGGGGTTGGCGCCCACGCCGAAGAGCATGTCGAAGGCCACCCGCGGGTCCCGCACCATGGGGAGCGGCTCGTTGGGCGAGGCCCAGGAGAGCGAGTCCGTGTAGGCGCAGGAATAGTTGTAGGTGCACCCGCCGGCCTGGTCGAGCTGCTCGATGCAGAACTGCATGGAGGGCAGCGGCGTGTCCTGCCCGAAGCGCTGGGCGTAGAGCTGGTCCATGGACGTGCCGACGAAGATGTCGGAGCCCTGGGTCTGCTTGGGGTGGGACTGGGTGAGGAAGACCGCGCTGGACCGGAAGTGGTCCCCGCCGATCTCCGACGGCGCGAAGGCCTCGGCCATGCGCACGTCGGTGTTGCTGATGACCGTGAGGTGGTCCTGCCACGGCTTCAGCGAGGACAGGGCGCTCTCCTCGAGGATCTCGAAGTCCTTGCCCGTCGTGGCCGGGGCGTACAGGTGCTGGGTCGCGCCCCAGTCGTTGCAGCCCGCCAGCCCGTGGACCTCCTCGATGGCGATGAAGCGCGTGGCGCCGGGCTCCATGAGCTTCCGGGTGGCGGCGCCGAGCTTCCCGGCGGGGACCATCGCGTCCAGGAGGGGGAGCGCCAGCGTGGCGCCCATGCCCCGGAGGAAGTGCCGCCGCTCGATGTGGGTTCCGGTGATGAAGTTCATGGTGATCGGTCTCCTCGGGAGGGGTGCTGCCGTATCGCTGCTCGCGTGCGGGGTGTCGGGTTCTAGTCGTTCTGGGTCTGCTCGGTGGCCACGGGCAGGGCGCGCTTCATGCGGAAGGCGTCGCTCTGCACCACGCCCATGACGAGGTCCGGGATGCGGTAGCCGTCGGGCTCCGCGTTCCGGACGATGGCGCGGACGGTGGGCTGGTCGAAGTACTCGACCCGCCGTCCCAGCGCGTACGCCATGAGGTTCTCGGTGAAGCTCCGGACCAGCGGGAGCGGGCGCTTCAGGAGCGCGGCGTTCAGGTCCTCCGGCGACCCGATGGGGGTGCCGTCGTAGAACTCGCCTTCGGTCTGGAGCGGCGCGCCGTTCTCACGCTCGCGCCACTTGCCGGTCACGTCGTAGCTGTCCAGCGCCAGGCCGATGGGGTCGATGAGGCTGTGGCAGGAGTTGCAGCTCGGGTTCTGCCGGTGGATGGCCATCTTCTCACCCGTGGTGAGGAAGCGGCCCCCCTCGTTGCCCGGCGTCTCCTCCAGCTCCGGGACGTTGGGCGGCGGGGGGGGCGGCGGGGTGCCCATGAGCACCTCCATCACCCACTTCCCGCGCAGGACCGGCGAGGTGCGGTTGGCCATGGACGTCAGGACCAGGACGCTGCCGTGGCCCAGGATCCCCTGTCGGGCCACGTCCCCGTACTCGACCCTCCGGAACTCGTCGCCGGACACGCCGCGGATCCCGTAGTGCTGGGCCAGGCGCTCGTTGGCGTAGGTGTAGTCGGTCGTGAAGAAGTCCAGGATGCTGCCGCCCTCGCGCACCAGGGAGTTGAAGACCATCTCGGTCTCCCGGTGCATGGCATCGGCCAGGTTCTCGTCGAAGTTCGGGTAGAAGTTCGGGTCCGGCCGGACCTTGTAGAGATCCTGGAGGCGCAGCCACTGGGCCGCGAAGCGGCTGCCCAGCGCCGCCGAGCGCTCGTCCTCGAGCATGCGGCGCGCGTGGCGCTCGAGCCCGTCGGGATCGGAGAGCTCGCCCCGGGCCGCGGCCTGGAGGAGGACGTCGTCCGGGGGCGCGCCCCAGAGGAAGAACGACAGGCGCGAGGCCAGGTCGTAGTCCGAGATCTGGTAGGTCTCGCCCGGCGCCACGCCCTCGGGCTGCTCCTCGAGCCGCAGCACGAAGAACGGGCTGGAGAGGAGCGCCTCCAGGGCGTAGCGGATGCCGATCTCGAAGCCGTTCCCCTCGGCGCCCTCGCGGTAGAAGCCCATGAGGGCGTCGACCTCGGCGTCCCGGACCGGGCGCCGGTAGGCGTCGGCGGCCAGGCGCGCCAGGATGCGGCGGGCGCAGGGCTCCTCGTCCGCCGCCGAGGTCGGGCGGCAGGTGAAGATGCGGCGCCGCGGCTCGGTCTCGGACACGCCCGTCGCCCGGGTCGGCCCCTGGATGACGACGTCGCGGAGGTGGGGCAGCGTCGTGATGCCGCCGCCACCGGCCCCGCCCCCGGCCATGGACCAGACGTGGGGCTTGATGAGGTCCTCGTAGGGGCCGTCGGTCTTCTTCACCCAGGCGATGGACACCGTGTGCTGCCCGGCGCGCACGAAGATGGGCTCGGTGCGCATGGGCGCGGAGCCACGGCCGTCGGCGCCGACGCCCCGGCGGGTGAACGGGAGGAGCGCCACGCGCTCCGCGTCGATGGACACGTCCAGGTCCTCCAGCGGCGCGTTCTCGCCGGAGGCGAAGGTCATCTCGAAGACGTACTCGCCGTCGGCGGGGAAGACGTGGTCGACCACGAGGCCGCCCCGGGTGCCGTAGGGCGCGCCCTCGACGTGGTCCCAGGGATGCTGGGACACGTACTCCGGCACCTTGTAGGCCACGTTGTCCAGGACCGCGTCCCGGTTGCCCACCGCCAGGCGGCTGATCTCCGCCGCGGCGTTCAGGTACGACTCCAGCAGCGTGGGCGAGAGGGGCTGGGCGTCGGCGATGTTGTCGAAGTTGGCCTGCTTCTGGTCCAGGGGCAGCCAGTTGCCGGCGTCCACGTCCAGGCCCAGGAGGTCACGGATGGCGCGCTCGTACTCGGCGCGGTTCAGCCGCTGGAAGCTCCGGTACCCGGGGTTGGGGTCGGCGGCGGCGGCCTCGTCCAGGCGTCGCTCCAGCGCCTCCACCAGGACCAGGAGGGTGTCGCCGCCGGGGGGGTCCGTGGACGGCGGCGGCATGAAGCCGGCGCGCAGCTTCCGGATCATCTCCTCGCCCACCTCCGCCTGGTCGGCGAGGCCGGAGAGGGTGAAGCCCTCCAGGGAGAGGTTGCCCCGCAGGCGCCGCTCGTTGTGGCAGCGCACGCAGCTCTCCTCGACCACGGTCTCGGGATCGATCTCCTCGTCCGGGCCCGCGGGCGCGCGGGTGGGATCGAGTCGCTCCGCGGCGGCGTGGGCCGCCAGCGTGAGCGGGGCGGGGACCGTCGCCGCGCGCGTGCCGGAGGGAGGAGGGGCCGACTGCACGCCCGGGGAGGACCCGGCGATGACGAGTCCGGCGCCCATGGCGAGGGAGAGCGCGACGAGGTTTTTCATTCAGGTTCCGCCTGGCTGGGAGGTGCCGACAGAGTACGGACGTGCTTCACCCGCGGGCAAGGCCGCCGTGCGCCCCGTCGAGCCTATCCTCCGAGCACACGCTCCCCTCCCGGAACGTTGAGCTCAGGGGGTCCCCCCGGCCGCGGAGGCCGAGCGTCAGTCGTCGTCGATCTCGATCTCCACCACCCCGTCCTCGAACTCGGCTTCCAGCTCGAGCAGGTCGTCCTCGTCGCCGGTCCAGTCCCAGGCGGAGAGGTCGAGGACCGTTCCGTCGCTCCGGGTGAACCAGGCCCCCGGGTCCAGGACCACCGTGATCTCGGCGGGAACCCCTTCCACGACCTCGAGGTGGGGCGTGAGGTCCCGCTCGATCTCGATCTCCGCCTCGGCGAAGACGCGGAAGGCGCGGGCCTCGCCACCCACGGGCGTGAACGTCCCCTCGATCACCATGCTGGCCTCGTCCGGCCAGTCGGGGTGGGCGGCCAGGGCACCCTGGCGCACGGCGAGGACGTCCTCGGCCCGATCCTCGTCGTCCTCGTCGATCTCCACGTCTTCGATCTCGAACTCCAGCTCCTCGTAGAAGCCGGCCGGGACGCCCTCGTTCGCGACGGTCACCGCCGCTCCGTCCAGGGGCAGGTCGAGGAGGAAGGGACCGCTCTCGAACTCGGCGCAGTCCTCCAGGTCGCCGTCGTCGTCGCCGGGATCGGGGCAGGCGTCGTCGGCGCCCTCGAGCTCGAACTCGCTCACGATCAGGAGGACGGAGGAGAGCTCCAGCGTTCCGTTCGAGCCCTCGACCGTCGCCGCGCGCGCGGGCGCGGTGGCCAGGGCGGCCGGTTGCGTGGAGGAGGCGAAGGCGATGGAGACCGGGACGGGCTCACCCGGGGCGGCGACGTCGTCGCAGCCGGTGGCGGCCAGGGTCAGGACGGCGGGAAGCGCGACGCACAGCGCGGAGCGGAGCAGGCGGGTCATGGGGACCTCCGGAGACGGGTTCTTCGTTTGTTGCGGCACGACCAGGGGGGGTGGGGCAACGATTGCAACTTGTGTGCCCGCCCCCCCCCTCTTCCGCCGCGTCCCGGTCCCCCTCAGCGGTGCTCCGGGTTGGTGGTGTTGCGCTGGTCCTCCGGGGCGTGCTGCACGTTCTCTCCCTCCCGGTCCGTGGCTCCCTTGCTGGGGTGGGGCTCCTTGTCGCTCTCCCGGTCCGGGATGGGCCCGGTCTCGGGCCCCTTGGGCTCCTCGGGGGGCTGGTTTTCCGCGCGGGTGTTCTCGGGATCCTTCCGGTCGTCGTCGCTCACGGCGTGCTCCTCTCGGGTACGGGAGGCGGCCGGAGCGTGCCGGCCGCTCAGAGATCGAAGGTGGTTCGGGCGTCGAGGACGCCGATGCCCCGCTCCTGCAGCTCGCGGCGGAGCGCGTCGTCGGCGTCGGGGTCCACGGACCGGGTCAGGTCCCAGAGCACCCAGGTGTCGAAGCCCGCCCGGGCCGCGTCCTCCGCGGTCCAGCGGACGCAGACGTCCCGGGCGAGGCCGCACAGGTACACGCGCTCCACGCCCCGTTCCCGGAGGTAGCCCTCCAGCCCGGTGGCGGGACGCGTCCCGTCGGCCCCCCAGTTGTTCCGGAAGCCCGAGTAGGAGTCCACGCCCCGGTCGGCACCCTTGCGGATGACCGCCTCGACGTGGCTCCAGGGGAGCTCCGGATGCAGCTCGGCGCCACCCGTACCCTGGATGCAATGGTCGGGCCAGAGGACCTGGTCGTGGCCGTGGAGCGGCACGACCTCCATGGGCTCCCGGCCGGGGTGCTGGCTGGCGAAGGAGACGTGGTCGGCGGGGTGCCAGTCCTGGGTGGCGACCTGCACGCCGAAGAGGTCGGCCTCCATGAGGCGGGCGGTGGGCTCCAGGATCTCGTCGCCGCCGGCCACGGGGAGCGAGCCCCCCGGGAGGAAGTCGGGCTGGATGTCCACCAGGAGGAGGGCGGAGCGGGCGGGGTCGCGGGGATGGTCGCTCATGGGGTCTTCCTGGGGGAGGAGGGGCGTCAGCGGTCGTCGGTGGCGCGCTCCAGGGCTCGCGCGTGGGCCTCCAGCGCCGCCTCGTCGAAGAGCACGAAGCGGACCGTGCGCACCGAGCCCAGCTCCGGGGTCGCGGCCAGCACGGCGTCCACGGCGATCCCCGCGGCCTCCTCCAGGGGGTATCCGAAGGCGCCGGTGGAGAGGGCGGGGAAGGCCACGGAGGTCATCCCCTCCTCCTCGGCTCGCGCCAGGGCGTTCCGGTAGCAGGAGCGGAGGAGCTCGTCGGCGGGCTCGTCCCGCCCGTACACCGGACCCAGGCAGTGGATCACCCAGCGGTTGGGCAGGCCGTGGCCCGACGTGACCACCGCCTGCCCGGGCTCGATGGGTGCCAGGGGCCGGGCCTCCTCGGCGAGCCCGGGGCCGGCGGCCCGGTGGAGGGCGCCGGCCACCCCGCCCCCGGTGCGGAGCTGGGCGTTGGCCGCGTTCACCACGGCGTCCACGTCGTCCTGGGCGGCGATGTCGCCCCGGACGCACGCCACCGTCACGCCGTGGACCTCCCGGCGGACCGGACCCGTCACCGGGAGGCGCCCCCGGTCCCCGCCTCCCTCAGCCGCTCCTCTCGAAGCGCCTTGAACTCGGTCCCCTCCTTCCAGGCGGGCCACGTCTCGGCCCCGGCGACCCGCCACCCCACCTCGAGGAGGAGGCGGAGGTCGTCCACCGCCCCGCTCAGGTCCCAGTCCTCCTTGATCTCGTCCGAGGGCTTGTGGTAGTCCTCGGCCGTGTACCGGGCCCGCCGCTCCTCGCCCCAGCCGGCGTCCCGGTCCCGGAAGTCGACCCCGGCGTCGGTGTAGAGCGCCGGCACGCCCTGCTTGGCGAACTCGAAGTGGTCCGACCGATAGAAGAAGCCCTTCTCCGGCTCGGGGTCGGGGACCAGCTCGCGGCCCTGGGCGTCGGCGGCCCGGGCCAGGACGTCGTCCAGCGTCGAGTTCCCGTAGCCGACCACCACGATGTCGGCGGTGGGGCCCCACTGGTTCAGCCCGTCGATGTTGATGTTCGCCAGCGTCCGCTCCAGGGGGTACAGCGGCTCCGTGGCGTAGTACTTGGCGCCCAGCAGCCCCTGCTCCTCGGCGGTCACCGCCAGGAAGAGGATCGTGCGGTCCGGGGCCTCCGGGAGCGCCGCGAAGCCCTCGGCCAGCTCCAGGAGCCCGGCGGTGCCCGTGGCGTTGTCCAGCGCGCCGTTGAAGATCGAGTCGCCCTCGAGGCCGGGGTCCACGCCCAGGTGGTCCCAGTGGGCGGTGTAGACCACCAGCTCGTCCGGGTTCGTGCTCCCCGGGAGGCGGGCCACCACGTTGCGGGAGGTGGCCTCGCGGATCCGGTTCCGGACGGTGAAGCTCGCCGTGGCGTCCAGCGGCACCGGCTCGAAGTCCCGGGAGCGCGCCCGTGCCTTGAGGTCCTCGAAGTCCTCGCCGGAGGCCTCGAGGAGGGCCCGGGCGGTGGACTCGGTGATCCACCCCTCCACCGGGGCCCGGCCCATGTTGTCGTCGGACGCGCGGATGTCGAACTGCTCCCCGCTCCACCCTCCGGCCACCACCTCCCACGGGTAGCCGGCGGGCCCGGTCTCGTGGACGACGAGCACGGCGTCGGCTCCCAGCTCGGCGGCCTTCTCGTACTTGTAGGTCCAGCGGCCGTAGTAGGTCATGGCGTCCCCGGCGAACATCTCCGGCGCCATGCGGGTCGAGTCGTTCGGGTCCCGGACGGGGGGGTCGTTCACCAGCATGACCAGCGTCTTCCCGCTCATGTCCTGGCCGGCGAAGTCGTCCCACTCGTACTCGGGGGCCTGCACCCCGTACCCGACGAACACGACCTCCGAGTCCTCGACCCGGACCTCGGGGCGGACCCGGCGGGTCACGGCCACGTAGGTGCGGCCCGGCGTCATCTCCAGCTCCCGGCCCCCGGCCGTGAGCGTCGCGGACGGCTCGGGCACGAGCCCCACCAGCGGGACGTCCTGGACGTAGCTCCCGTCCGGGTTCCCGGGCTCGAGCCCCATGTCCCGGAACCGGGCCGTGAGGTAGGCCACGGTCGAGTCCTCCCCGGGGGTGCCCGGCGAGCGGCCCAGGTAGCGGTCCGAGGCCAGCACCTCCACGTGGGCCATGAGGTCCTCGGCGTCCACCGCCTCCAGGGCGGGCGCGAGCGCCTCCAGGTCCGGGGCGCCGGCGTCGTCGGCGCCCGAGTCGCCGCCCTCGGGGGCGCAGGCCGCGGCCAGGGCCGCCAGGAGGAGCGTGCAGGAGGAGCTCGCGAGATGCCGTGCCATGGTCCGTCTCCCGGATGGGGTGGGGAAGTGCCGCCCCGAAAGCTCGAAACCCGCGCCCCGCCGCGCCAGCCCGGGAACGTGGCCCCTGGAGGGCGCCCCTCAGCGGAGGGTGTCGCGCCCTCCGGTCCGGTCGTCCCGGACGAAGCGGTCCCGCGCCGGCATCTCCACCGCGGGCAGGCTCTCGGCGTCCATCCGGGCGTCGTCGCCCACGATGCCGTTGCGGTTCAGGATCCAGGCGATGACGCCGTAGGTCTGGTCCGCGGTCAGGGTCCCGGGATGGTCCTGGGGCATGGCCCGCCGGATGTAGTCGTAGAGGGTGGTGGCGTACGGCCAGTAGCTCCCGACGGTGCGTCCCCGGGGGAAGCCGTCCTCGGGCCACGAGCCCCCGGCCAGGGCGTCGTACGGCCCCTCCGTGCCGGTGGCGCCGTGGCACGCCTGGCACTCGGCGGCCCAGACGGCGGCGCCTTCGGCCACGGTGCCGGATCCGGAGGGGAGCCCCGCGCCGTCGGGGCGCACGTCCACGTCCCAGAGCGCCACCCGCTCGGGGTCGGCGGGGGCGCCGAAGCCGAAGCGGGCCGGCGCGGCACCGCCCACCGGGTGGGCCGGCGCGGCGGCCACGTCGGGGAGGTACGGGTCCGCCACGGCGGGGCGGGCGTCGGCGTCCGCCCCCACGGCGTCCCTCCCGCCGTCCCCGGCGGGCTCGAGGGAGCAGGCGCCGGCCAGCAGCGCGCAGCCGAGCGCCAGGAGGCGGGAGCCGCCGGCCCGGCGCCTCACAGGACCTCCGCCAGGCCGAAGGTCACCGTGCCGTCGCTGGCCACCTTCCACGCCCGGATGTTGTTCCAGTGGTAGGAGGTCCCCTCGCCGCGGGCGGCCAGGAGCGCCCGGGTGGTGGGCTGCACGTATCCGGTCTCGTCGGTGGCCCGGGACATGAGGACGGTCTCCCGTCCGTCCCAGTCCCAGAGGTGGCGGAAGCGCACCGTGGACTTGGGGAGGATCGGGCCCTGGAGCTCGGCGGGACGCCACGTCGAGCCGCCGTCGGTGCTCACGTCCACCCGGGTGATGCGTCCCCGCCCCGACCAGGCGAGCCCGCGGATCTCCCACCACCCCCGGTCCGGGAGGGCGTACGGCCAGGCCGGGAAGGTGATGAGGGACTTGGCGTCCATGGTGAAGGAGAACTGGCGCGCCCGTCCGCCTTCGAGGGGGTCGGTGTACTTGGAGGTCTCCTCCCGGGTCATGGTGGGGCGGTCCGTGACCTCGATGCGCCGGAGCCACTTCACCTGGGAGTTGCCCTCCCACCCGGGGAGGAGGAGGCGCACCGGGTAGCCCTGCTCCGGGCGGATGGCCTCCCCGTTCTGCCCGTAGGCCAGGAGCGCGTCGTCCATGGCCTTGGCCAGGGGGATGCTCCGGTCCAGCATGGCCGCGTCTCCGCCCTCGGCCAGGAGCCAGCTCGCGCCGTCCCGCACCCCCACCTCCCGCAGGATGGTGGAGAGGGGCACCCCCACCCACTCGCTGGTGGAGAGGAGCCCGTCCAGCGCCTGGGGCGTGATCTCGGTGGGGACGTTCGTGGTGCGGTATCCCGCCCCTCCGTTCCCCGAGCACTCCAGGAAGCAGATGCGGGAGACGGCGGGGAAGCGCTTCAGGTCCGCCATGCGGAAGACGGTCGGACGCTCCACCATGCCGTGGACCAGGAGCTCGTGGTCCTCGGCCACGATGTCGGGCACGCCGGCGTGGTGCCGCTCGAAGTGGAGGTCCGCCGGGGTCAGCGTGCCCATCAGGTCCTGGAGGGGGGTCCGGGAGGAGCTGGAGATCTCGGTGGAGCGGAGGAGTCGGCGCGGCTGCTCGGCCGGGGCCCGGCTGCCCAGCTCCGAGACCACGCGCCCCGGCACCTTCGTCGGGTCCGGACGGCCCGCTTCCTGCAGCGAGGACGGGGCGTCGGCCGCCACCAACCGGACGGCGTCGGCCCGGGTCTTCACGAGCCCCGCGGCCACGGCGCCTCCGGCGGTGGCGAGGAGCGCGCGCCGGGACATCCGGTCGCCGGGTCGGCGTGGGGGCATGGGGTCTCCGAGGGCAGGTCCGGAGGGCGGTCGGAGCGGTTCCCTCCGTGACCCCCGGGCGTGAGATTCCATGAGGGTGGAGGCGGACCCGCCGCCGAGGCAAGGGCGCCCGCGGCGGCCGGTCGACGTCCAGGGGCGCCCCGCGGGAGGCGACCATGGACGCGAGCATGGGCGGTACGGTGATGGTGGCCCTGGACGGCTCGGGCTTCGCCGAGACGGCGCTGGGTCCGGCCACGGACCTCGCCCGGCGGACCGGGGCGGGGCTGCACCTGGTCTCGGTGCGGGAGCGGGGTCCCGGCTGGGCGTCCCAGGGCTGGCCCCTGGACCAGGTGGACGGCTGGCGGGCGGAGTACCTGGCCCGGGTGGCCGACTCGGTCGGGGAGGAAGGGATCACGGTCACCACGGCCCTCCCCGAGGGGGACGTGACCGACGCGCTCCTCCGCCAGACGACGGCCGCGGAGGCGGGCCTCGTCGTCCTCTCGAGCCATGGTCGGGGCCGGGTCTCCGGCGCCTGGCTCGGCGAGGTCGCGGTCTCGCTCCTCCACCGCGCCCGGGTGCCCCTCCTCGTCCTCCGTCCGCCCGAGGACGACGGCGAGGCCGACGAGGAGGCCCGGGAGGACGCCGCGGGGGCGTGGACCCGCCCCCGGCGGATCGTCGTGGCGCTGGACGGGACGCCCGACGGGGAGGTGGTCGTGGAGCCCGCGCTGCGCCTGGCCAGGGCCTGGGACGCGAGCCTGCACCTGGTCCGGGTGGCGCCCTTCCCGCGCGCGCTCACGAGTCCCTACATTCCCCACGCCGTGGAGTTCAACCGGGAGATCGTGGACCGGGGCGAGACCGAGGCCCGGGCCTACCTGGACGAGGCCCTCGGCCGGCTGGTGCCCGACGACGTCCCGGCCACCCGGGCCGTGGTGGTCACGGCCCAGGCCGCCCGGGGGATCCTGGCCGAGGCGGCCGACGCCGGGGCCGACATGGTGGCCCTGGCCACGCACCACGGCACGCTCCACCGCCTGGCCCTGGGGAGCACCGCGGACAAGGTCGTCCGCGCCAGCACGCTGCCGGTCCTCGTGGCCCGCCCCGCCGACTAGACCGCTCCCCCTGCCCACCGAGCCACGCCATGCGCCTTCCCCGACACCGGGCCCGCGCCTACCTCCAGCCCCTCCGGGAAGGAGGCTCCCTCCCGGCGGTCCTGGAGACGGACGGCGGGCTCTTCGTCACGAAGTTCCGGGGGGCGGGGCAGGGCGCCAAGGCCCTGGTGGCGGAGGTGGTCGTGGGGCTCCTGGCCGACGCCCTGGGGCTCCCCGTGCCGGAGCTGGCCGTGGTCGAGGTGGGAGACGACCTGGGGGCGGACCAGGGCGACCCGGAGATCCGGGACGTGCTGGACGCCAGCCGGGGCGTGAACGTGGGGCTCCGCTACCTGGACGGCGCCTTCAACCTGGACCTCCTGGCCGCCGGGGACCTCATCGAGCCCCCGCTGGCCTCGGAGGTGGTGTGGCTCGACGCCCTGACCACGAACCTCGACCGCACCGCCCGGAACCCGAACCTCCTGGTCTGGAAGCGGACGCCGTGGCTCATCGACCACGGGGCGGCGCTCTACGCCCACCACAACTGGAGTCGGGTGGACGACGCCCGGACCCGCACGCCCTTCCCCATGGTGGAGGACCACGTACTCCTCGCCCGCGCCGACGACCTGGCCGGGGCCGACGCCCGGCTGGCGCCCCGGGTGACGGACGCGCTCCTGGAGGCGGTCCTGGGCGCCGTCCCCGAGGAGCTCCTCCTGGACACCGCCGAGCGGGACGGCTTCTCGGGGGCGGAGGAGGCCCGGGCGCGCTACCGGCGCTACCTCCGGCTCCGGCTCGAGGAGCCCCGGGCCTGGGTCGAGGAGGCGGCGGCCGCCCGGGAGCGCCGTCTGGCCGAGCCGGCCCGGCGCCTGGGGGCCCGCCGATGAGCGCGGCCGCCGGGGACGCCCGCGTCCGCTGCTCGTGGGCGCTCCTCACCGCCGTCCCCCATCCCCACCTGGGGGAGTCGGTGGCGGTGGGGGTCGTCCTCCAGGCCCGCACCCAGGAGTACCTGGGGCTCCGGGCCGTCACCGACGAGGCGTGGCTGGCCGAGCGGGTCCCCGACGCCGACGTGCCGCTCCTGGCCCGCTACCTGGCTTCGTGCGGCGCCATCGCCCGGGGCGAGGAGAACGCGGGTCCGGTGGCCCTCTATCCGCCCTCGGAGCGCTTCCACTGGCTCACCGCGCCGCGCTCCGACGTCATCCAGCCCGCCCGGGTCCGGGCCGCCCTCTGCGAGGACCCCGAATCCGAGCTCGAGGCGCTCTTCCGGCGACTGGTGGTGGAGGCCGGGGCGGAGTAAGATCGCCGGATCCCGCCGCCACCACAGGAGACCCACATGCGCGTGCCGGACTTCCTCTCCCCGGACCTCCTCCGGGACGTCCCCCTGACGCGCCGCCGCTTCGGCCAGGCCCTGGGCGCGCTGGCCGTCACCGCCGCCCTCCCCGGCTGCGGTCGCCGTCCCGACGCGGTGGTGGAGGAGCCCCTCCCCGGCGTGGACGGCACGGTGGTCCTCTCCGACGTGATGGTCCCCATGCGGGACGGCGTCCGGCTGGCCACGGACGTGCACCTCCCCGCCTCCGGGGGCGAGGCGCTCCCCGGGCCCTTCCCGGTCCTGCTGGAGCGGACCCCGTACGGGAAGTCGCGGCCCTCCCGCTCCGAGCGCTCCCTGGAGGAGCCCGACGAGGCCAAGAGTCGGGCGGAGGTGGCGCGGATCTTCGCGGAGCACGGCTACGCGGTGGTCTACCAGGACCTCCGGGGCCGCTACGACTCGGAGGGCGTCTACACCAAGTACCTGGGCAACTCCGCCGACGGCTTCGACACCTGCGCGTGGATCCTGGAGCAGCCCTGGTGCGACGGACAGATCGGCACCAAGGGCCTCTCCTACGCCGCCCACACCCAGGCGGCGCTGGCCTCGGCCGGGGCGCCGGGGGTGGCCGCCATGTTCCTCGACTCGGGGGGCTTCAGCAACGCCTACCAGGGGGGGATCCGCCAGGGCGGCGCCTTCGAGCTGAAGCAGGCCACCTGGGCCTACCGGAACGCGCTGGTGAGCCCCGCCATGCTCGAGGATGCCGAGCTCCGGGCCCGCATGGAGGCGGTGGACATCCGCCGCTGGTTCCGGGAGATGCCGTGGGCGCCGGGCCGGTCCCCGGTCTCGCTGGCGCCGGAGTACGAGGCCTACCTCTTCGAGCAGTGGCGCGAGGGCTCCTTCGGCGACTACTGGAAGCAGCCGGAGATCTGGGCGGCGGGGTACTGGGGCGAGTGGCCCGACGTGCCCACCCTGCACATGTCCTCCTGGTTCGACCCGTACCCGCGTACGGCCACCGACAACTACATGGGGCTGAAGGCGGCGGGGAAGGGACCCCAGTACCTCATCCTCGGCCCCTGGACCCACGGCGACCGGTCCCTCACCTGGGCCGGCGACGTGGACTTCGGGCCCGCGGCCACCCTGGACGGGCAGCTCGCCCGGGACCACTGGGAGCTCCGGCTCCGCTGGTTCGACCACTGGCTGCGGGACGTGGACAACGGCGTGGACCAGGAGCCCCGGGTCCGGTACTTCGTCATGGGCGGCGGAAGCGGGCGGCGGAACGCCCAGGGCCGCATGGATCACGGCGGACGCTGGCGCTCGGCCTCGGACTGGCCCGTTCCCGAGGCGGAGGACACGGCGTACTACCTCCACGCCGACGGCCTGCTCTCCCCGGAGGCCCCGGAGGCGGAGGAGGCGTCCCTCTCCTACGACTACGACCCCCGCCGGCCCGTTCCCAGCGTCGGCGGGACCATCACCTCCGGCGCGCCCATCATGGAGGGCGGGGCCTACGACCAGCGGGAGGGGCCGGACTTCTTCGGCTCGGAGGAGCCGTACCGTCCCCTGGCCGAGCGGGACGACGTGCTCGTCTTCCAGACCCCGCCGCTGGAGCGGGACGTGGAGGTCACCGGGCCGCTGGTGGTGCGGCTCTGGATCTCCTCGGACGCGCCCGACACCGACTTCACCGCCAAGCTGGTGGACGTGTACCCGCCCAACGAGGACTACCCCGACGGCTACGCCATGAACGTCACCGACGGCATCCTCCGGGTCCGCTACCGGGACTCCTGGGAGGAGCCGTCCCTCATGACGCCCGGCGAGGTCTACGAGATCGAGATCGAGGCCTTCCCCTCGAGCAACCTCTTCGCCGCCGGGCACCGGATCCGCCTGGACGTGTCGAGCAGCAACTTCCCCCACTTCGACCTCAACTTCAACACGGGGGAGCCCGAGGGGATGGCCACCCGGGTGCGGGTGGCCCGGAACACCGTCTTCCTGGACCGGAGCCGGCCCTCCCACGCCGTCCTGCCCCTCGTGCCGACCCAAGAGCCGGCGTGAGGCGACCGCCGGGTCGCCGGCGCGCGCCCGGCCCTGGGGCCGCCCTCGCGGCGGCGGCCCTCCTGGTCCTGGCGGGGTGCACCCTCCCCGAGGGCCGGCGGGGCATGGAGTGCGTGGCCCCGGCCGCGGCCGGGGGCGGGTGGGACCTGACCTGCCGGGTGGCGGCCCGCATCCTGGACCGCCTGGACCTGGTGCCGGGCACCATGCCCACGGTGAACATGCCCGGTGCGGGGGGCGGGGTGGCCTTCGCCCACGCCGTGGCCCAGCGCCACGGGGACGCCGGGGTGCTCTTCGCGGCCAGCCCCGCCACCACCCTCCGCCTCGCCCAGGCCCAGTTCGGCCCGCTCCGCCCCGACGACGTGCGCTGGCTGGGGGCCCTGGGGGCCGAGTACGGGATCGTGGCCGTGGCCGCCGACGCGCCGTGGACGGACCTGGACGCCCTCCTCCGGGACTGGGCGGCCCGGCCCGACGCCATCGTGGTGAGCGGTGGGAGCGCGGTGGCGGGACAGGACCACATGAAGATCCTCCTCCTGGGACGGGAGGCGGGGATCGACCCCCGCACGGTCCGCTACGTCCCCTTCGACGGGGGCGGCGAGGCGCTCACCGCCCTCCTGGGCGGCTTCGTCCAGGTCTTCTCCGGCGAGGCCTCGGAGGTGGAGAGCCACCTGGAGGTGGGCTCGGTGCGGGTGCTCGCCGTCCTGGCCCCGGAGCCCCTGGACGGCCTCCTGGCCGGCGTGCCCACCGCCACCCAGCAGGGCTACCCGGTGGAGTGGGTCACCTGGCGCGGCTTCTACGCCCCGGCGGGGATCGGGGAGGCGGCCTACGACGAGTGGGTGCGCCGCCTGACCGTCCTGGGCGAGTCCGAGGAGTGGGTGCAGGCGCGGCGCCAGGCCCGCCTCCGGCCCTTCTTCCTGGTCGGCGAGGACTTCGAGGCCTTCGTGGACGAGCAGGTCGAGGACTTCCGGGGGCTGGCCCGGGAGATCGGGTTGATCCGGTGAGGGCGGGCGGCCGGTGGGGCGGGGGGCGGCGGTGAAGGCCGGACGCTGGCTCGGCGGCGCCGCGGTCCTGGTCGTGGCGGCGGCGGTGGCGCTCGAGTCCCGCACCTTCACCGTCTCCTTTCCCACCGACCCCCTGGGGCCCGCGGCCTTCCCGATGGTGGCCGCGGGGCTCCTGGCGCTGGGCGGGCTGGCCCTCCTCTTCGAGGCGGCCGGCGGCCCCGACGCCGCGGAGCCGCTGGAGCCCGGCGCGGCCCGGCGCCTGGCGCTGGCCAGCGCCAGCTTCGTGGTCTACGCCCTCCTCCTGGCGCCCCTGGGCTTCGTCCCGGCCACGGCGCTGGAGTTCGCCGCCCTGGCGGTCCTCTTCGGGGGGCGCCCGCTCCCCGGCCTCGCGGTGGGGGTGGGGTTCGCCGTGGTCCTCTTCGTCGTCTTCGTCTACGCCCTGGGGCTGCCGCTCCCCCTGGGCGTCCTGGCCCGCTGATGGAGGCCCTCGGGCACCTGGCGTCGGGCTTCGGGGTGGCGCTGCAGCCCCTCAACCTGGCCCTCGCCTTCGGCGGGGTCTTCGTGGGGACGGTGGTGGGGATGCTCCCGGGCATCGGGCCCATCAACGCCATCGCCATGCTCATCCCGCTGCTCTTCGCGGTGGGGCTCCCCCCCGAGTCCTCGCTGATCCTCCTGGCCGGGATCTACTACGGGAGCCAGTACGGCAACTCCATCAGCACCATCCTCCTCAACGTCCCGGGCACCGCGTCCGCGGTGGTGACGGCGCTGGACGGCCATCCCATGACCCGGGCCGGACGGGGCGGGGAGGCGCTGGCCATGTCCGCCGTGGCGTCCTTCGTGGGCGGGACGCTGTCGGTGGTGGGGCTGGTCTTCCTGGCGCCGGCGCTCTCGGCGTGGGCCATCCGCTTCGGGCCGGCGGAGTACTTCGCCCTCATGATCTTCGCCTTCAGCGCCCTCTCCAGCGTGGCGGGGCGGAGCGTGCCCAAGGCGCTGGCCGCCACCGGGTTCGGGCTCCTCCTCGCCACGGTGGGCATGGACCCCAACAGCGCCGTCCCCCGCTTCACCTTCGGGCAGCTCAAGCTCTTCGACGGGATGGACTTCGTGGTGGTGACCATCGGGCTCTTCGCGGTGAGCGAGGTCCTGCTGGTCCTCCGCCACACCGAGTGGGGCGACGCCGCGGCGGCCTCGTACGGGAAGGTGACGCTGGGCCTCTCGGAGCTCCGGGCCACGGTGGGGACCATGCTCCGGGGGAGCGTCACCGGGTTCTTCGTCGGGGTGCTCCCGGGGGCCGGAGGCACCATCGCCTCCTTCGTGGCCTACGGGCTCGAGGAGAAGGTGTCGAAGGCCGACCCGCCCTTCGGCGAGGGCCAGATCCGGGGCGTGGCCGCGCCGGAGTCGGCCAACAACGCGGCCACCACCGGGGCCATGATCCCCCTCCTGACCCTGGGGATCCCCGGGAGCGGGACCACCGCCGTCCTCCTGGGCGCGCTCCTGGGGCTGGGGCTGACCCCGGGCCCGCTCCTCATCGAGCGCAATCCCGAGGTCTTCTGGGGGATGGCGGCCTCCATGTACGTGGGCAACGCCTTCCTGCTCCTCCTGAACCTCCCCCTGGTGGGGCTCTTCGTGAAGGTGCTGCGGCTGCCGCGCTGGGTGCTCATGCCCGGGGTGGCCGCGCTCTCCTTCGTGGCGGTCTACGCCGTGAACCAGAGCGCCTTCGACCTCGTGCTCATGGCGGCCTTCGGCGTCCTGGGCTTCGTCATGCGGCGGGGCGGGTTCCCCCTGGCCCCGGTGATCCTGGGGCTCGTCCTCGGGCCGCTCATGGAGAAGAACCTGCGCCGGGCGCTGGCCCTCTCCGCCGGCGACTGGTCGGTGATGTTCTCCAGCGGGCTGGCCGTGTCCCTCTGGGCGCTGGCCACGGCGGCGCTGGTGGTGCCGTGGGCGTGGAAGCGGCTGCGGCCTCCGGTGGTGGCGGAGGTCGGCGAGGTGGACTGAGCCCGACCGGCTCCTAGCCGACCTCCCCCCGCACCAACTCCGGGGCCGGGAGGTGGAGCGCCTCCTCGGTGGCGCCCTCCACCCGGTCGGCGCCCCGCACCACCAGGCCCCGCCCCCGCGTCACGACGATCCCGTACTGCATCCTCCGCGCCCCCGGCGGGCGGCGGTCCCGGATGTCGTTGCGGAGGACCTCCACGTCCTCGCATTCGACCCCCCGGGACCCGCTGACGATCACCGCCGCGGTGTAGTTGGAGGAGCGGGGGGGATCGGGCCAGTCCCGGCCCGTGTCCAGCACCTGGTTGTCCCGCATGGAGCCGCCGCGCACCCCCACCAGCCCCAGCCCGTGGAAGTGGGCGCCCACCACCGTGTTGTGGTGGAAGTGGATGTCCCGGCCCGGATTGCCCGGCGTGTTGAACTCCGCCCAGAGGCCCCGGACGCTGTCCTCCACCGTGCACCCGGTGACCTCCACGTCCCGGACCGTGATCCGGGTGGACGTGGAGTGGACGGCCACGCCGATGCCGTCGGCCAGGCCCCGGGCCCGGTCGTCGATCCCCCGGAAGCGGCACCCCGACACCCGCAGCCCCCGGGCGTCCTCCAGGGGGCGGTCCCCCGCGAAGCCGTCCTCCTCCGGCGCGTGGAACTGCACCCCGTTGTTCCGGAGGTTCTCGAACACGCACCCCAGGACGTGGACGTCCCGGCAGGTGTAGAGCTTGATCCCCTCCTCGATGCCGTCCCGGACCGTGACGCCCTCGAAGGAGAGGCCCCGGTTCCGGACGAAGAAGAAGGGGGAGACGGTCTCGCCCTCCCGGAAGTGGCGGCGCGCCATGTCGAAGGTCCCGCCCACGCAGCGGAAGCCGTCGGCGCGGCCCCGGTGGTCGTGGAAGACGTGCCACGCCGGCTCCGGCGCCTTCACGATGTGGGCGTCGGCGGCCAGGACGGTGACCCCGGGGCGGTCCACCTCCACCGAGTCCAGGAGGTAGCGCCCTCCGGCGGGGAAGCGGAGGCGCCCCCCGTGGGCGGGCAGGGCCGCCAGCGCACGGCGCACCGCGTCGCCGTCGAGGGTCTCGCCGTCCCCCCGGGCGCCGAAGTCGGTGACGTCCAGCTCCACCCGGGTCCCGTGTCGTCTCTCCATGCCTCCAAGATACGGCGCCGGCGGCCGGCGGGGTCCCCGGGGCCGGCTCCGCCGGCGTGTCCGGCCCGTCCGCCCGTTCGCGCATCCGGTTCCGGGAGGGGGCTCCGCGTCGGCGGGCCGCCGTGGACTGGACGCGAGCCGGGAGGAGGGGCCGATGGGGACGGGGAGCGCGGGCATCGACGTGGAGGCGCGAGTGCTGTGGGCCATGGGGGGCGGGCGGGACCGGGGGCACGCGGGACGGGCGGGCGTGGACGTTTCGGCCCTGGAGGAGGTGGAGCTGCGGGCCTGGGAGGACGTGGCGCGGGCCGCGCGTGAGCTCGGGCTCCCCGGCGGCGAGGTCGTGCGGACCGGCGCCGGCGGGGCGCTCTTCAGCCCCGGCGTCGACGATCTGGCCGTGAACCGCGCCTTCGGCATGGTGGCGGACCGTGTGCCCCTGGCCGAGCTGGCCTCCGCGCTGGTGGAGGCCTTCCGCGCCCGGGCGGTGCCCCGCTTCTCCTTCCAGCCGGTGCCCGGGGAGGACGGCGCCGCGACGGGGGACATCCTCGCCGCGGTCGGCTTCCGGCCCGGTCCCCGGTGGGTCCGCCTCCACCGGCCCGCGGGGGGCGTCCCCTGGGTGCTGTCCGACCTGGACGTGGTGCCGGCCGACGGGATGGGCCGGCTCTTCGGCGAGGTGTACCGGGCCGCGCTCGACCTCCCCACCTTCACCGTGTCCTGGCTGGCCGCCCTGGTGGAGCGCCCCGGCTGGCGCTGCTTCGTGGCGCTGGACGGGGTCCGTCCGGTGGCGGCGGGCGCCGTCCACGTCCAGGGCCCCCGGGCCTGGCTGGGGCTCACCGCCACCCTCCCGGACCACCGGAGGCGGGGCGCGCACCTGGCCGTCCTGGCGGAGATGGCGCTCCAGGCGTCCCGCCTCGGGTGCCGGGACCTCGTCCTGGAGGCCGTGGAGGAGCGGCCCGGGCGGCCGTCTCCGGCCCATCGCAACGCCCGGCGCCTGGGCTTCCGGGCCGCCTACCACAGGGAGAGCTGGATCTACGACCGGGCCTCCTGAGATCCGCCCTCGCTTTCCCCCACCGTCCGTCCCCGCCTACATTCACGCCGTCGTCCGTTGCGTACATCGGGCCGCTCGCTCGGTCCGTTCCAGGAAACAGGCGTGCTCCGGATGGCCGGCCGGCGGGCCCGAGAAGGCCTGCGCCGCCCGACCTCTCCGACGCGCCACGTGCACCGTGGCCGAACCCTCCCCGGCCGGGGACGGGCAGGCCATCGGTCCGTGCACTGGAGGTGCGCAATGGATGGCGACGACGTTCTCGGCCACGGCCGCATCGGTCGTGCGTTCTGCTCGGCCCACTTCAGGGACGTCCCGGTCCTTCTCCGGGACGGGTCGGACCCGCCCCCCGTCGACCCCGACGACCCGCCCAACCCCGACCTCACCGCCGACGGGGTGGAAGCGGTGACCTGCCTCGACTACGGGGTGCGGTGCACCGGCTGGCTCTGCCCGCTCTTCACCGTGCCCACGGTGCCCCCCGAGGACCTCCTTGCCGAGGCCATGGAGGCCGAGCGTCGCCGCTGGCGGGGCGCGCCCAGGCGCCGCGCCCGGCGCACCCCCCCCTTCCCGCACACCTTCTAGGGGCGGCCATGCGCGCGACCGACGTCTCCGATCCCCACTACTACCACAAGGTCGTGGACTGTCAGTGGGGCTGTCCGGCCCACACCAACGTGCCGGAGTACATCCGCCTCATCGCGCTGGGCAGGTACACGGACGCGTACATGCTCAACCGGAAGTCCAACGTCTTCCCGGGCATCCTGGGCCGCACCTGCGACCGTCCGTGCGAGCCGGCGTGCCGGCGCACCCGCCTGGACGGGGAGCCGGTGGCCATCTGCCGCCTCAAGCGGGTGGCGGCGGACCTGCGGGCGGATGATATCCGACCCTTCCTGCCGCAGATCCCCACGGAGAAGAACGGGAAGAAGGTGCTGCTCATCGGGGCGGGCCCGGCGTCGCTCACGGTGGCCAACGACCTCATGCCGCTGGGCTACGAGGTCACCATCTACGAGAAGCTCGAGAAGCCGGGCGGGCTCATGTGGAACAACATCCCCCAGTTCCGCCTGCCGCCCCGGGTCCTGAACGAGGAGATCGACTACATCCTGGACATGGGGGTCGACCTCCGCACGGGCCACGAGGTCACAAGCATGGCCGCGGTCCTCGACGAGGGGTGGGACGCGGTCTTCATCGGCACCGGCGCGCCCCGGGGCAAGGAGCTGGACCTTCCCGGGCGGTGGGACGATCCGGACCACGTCCACATCGGCATCGACTGGCTCCAGAGCATCGCCTTCGAGCACGTGGACTCCATCTCGCCCCGGGTGCTGGTCATCGGGGTCGGCAACACCGCCATGGACTGCTGCCGGAGCGCCAAGCGGCTGGGGGGCACCGAGGTCACGGTCATGGCGCGGAAGTCACGGGAGCACTTCAAGGCGTCGCCGTGGGAGCTGGAGGACGCCGAGGGCGAGGACGTGCGGGTCCTGGAGAACCACGCGCCGGCCCGCTTCCTCGTGGAGGACGGGCGGCTCGTCGGCATGGAGTTCGAGCTCTGCGAGTGGCACCCGGACGAGAGCGGACGGCTGCGGAAGAAGGTGCTGGACACCACGGTCGTCCCCTGCGACGAGGTCATCGTGGCCATCGGGCAGGACGCCGCCTTCCCGTGGGTCGAGCGGGACATCGGGATCGAGTTCGACGAGTGGGAGATGCCGGTGGTCGACAAGGCCACCTTCCAGACCACCCTGCCCGGCGTGTTCGCCGGAGGCGACGCGGCGTGGGGTCCCGAGAACATCATCTGGGCCGTGGAGCACGGGCATCAGGCCGCCATCTCCATCCATCGCCACTGCCAGGGCGAGGACGTGGCGGACCGCCCGCCGTACGGCCAGAACCTGGGCAGCGTGAAGATGGGGCTGCACGAGTGGGCGTACTCCAACGACTACGACGGCGCGAACCGGGCCGAGATGTCGTACGCCGACCTCCGGGAGCGGCTGGCCTCCATGGAGGTGGAGGCCGAGCTGGGGTTCGACCTGGAGAGGGCGCTCCAGGAGACGGAGCGGTGCCTCAACTGCGACGTCCAGACCCACTTCACCGGGCCGCTGTGCATCGAGTGCGACGCCTGCGTGGACATCTGTCCCCTCAACTGCCTGACCATCGCCGAGGACGGGCCCGAGGAGGAGGTGCGGGAGCGGCTGACCGTGCCCCAGATCCATACCGAGCAGGCCCTGTTCGCGTCGGAGCCCCTCCCCCACACCGGCCGCCTGATGCTCAAGGACGAGGACCTGTGCATCCACTGCGGCCTGTGCGCCGAGCGGTGCCCCACCGCGGCGTGGGACATGCGGAAGTCGAACCTCCTGGTGCCCTACGCCGGGCTGGAGGCGGGGACCCTCCACCCCCCCGAGGGCGGCGTGCCCGCGGAGATCGTGGCGTGAGCGGGCGGGGGCGGGACACCGTGAACGACGTCGCCTTCAAGATCGCCACGGTCAACGGGACCGGCTCGGCCAGCGCCAACGGCCTCCTCCTGAAGGCCATCTTCCGAATGGGCATCCCGGTATCGGGGAAGAACCTCTTCCCGTCCAACATCCAGGGCCTGCCCACCTGGTACGAGATCCGGGTCAACGGCGAGGGCCACACGGCCCGGACGCCCGACTTCGACCTCATGGTGGCCATGAACCCGGCCACCTACGAGCGGGACGTGGCCGAGGTCCGCTCCGGCGGGTGGCTGCTCCACGACTCGAGCTGGCCGCTGCCCCGGACGCTCCGCCGGGACGACGTGACGGTGGTGGGCGTGCCCCTGGCGGCCATGTGCAACGAGGCCTTCGAAGGCTCCCGGGTGCGGATCCTCCTCAAGAACATCGCCTACGCCGGGGTCCTGGCCGCCCTCCTCGAGTTGGACATGGACGTCGTCGACCAGCTCCTGGAGGAGACGTACGGCTACAAGCCCAGGCTGCTCGACTCGAACTTCCAGGCCGTGCGCCTGGGGCGGGACTGGGCGCTCGAGCACCTGGAGTGCCCGCTGCCCCACCGCCTGGAGCCCATGGACGAGACGGCGGGCTCGATCCTCGTGGACGGCAACACGGCGGCGGCCCTGGGATGCGTGTACGCCGGCGCCACCGTGGCGGGGTGGTATCCCATCACGCCCAGCACGTCCCTCATCGACGCCTTCAAGGGCTTCTGCGACGAGCTCCGCACCGACGCCGAGGGGCACAACAACGTGGCCATCGTCCAGGCCGAGGACGAGCTGTCGGCCGCGGGCATGGTCGTGGGCGCCAACTGGGTGGGGGCGCGGGGCTTCACCGCCACGTCCGGTCCGGGCATCAGCCTCATGAGCGAGTTCATCGGGCTGGCGTACTACGCCGAGATCCCGGGGGTCTTCTTCGACATCCAGCGCACCGGGCCCTCCACCGGCATGCCCACCCGGACCCAGCAGGGCGACCTGACCCTGTGCGCGTACGCCTCCCACGGCGACACCAAGCACATCTGCCTCTACCCCGCCCACCCCGGCGAGTCCTTCGACTTCGCGGTGGCGGCCTTCGACCTGACCGAGCGCTTCCAGACCCCGGTGTTCGTGGTCCAGGACCTGGACATCGGGATGAACGACTGGGTGGTGCCGAAGCTCACCTGGGACGACGCGTACCGCCCCGACCGCGGCAAGGTGCTCACCGCCCGGGAGCTGGAGGAGCTGGACGCGTACCACCGCTACCTGGACCAGGACGGCGACGGCGTGGCGGCGCGGACCCTTCCGGGCGTCCACCCCAAGGGGGCCTTCTTCACCCGGGGCTCGGGGCACGACCGGTACGGGCGGTACACGGAGGACGCGGCCGCCTACACGGACGTGATGGAGCGGCTGCTGCGGAAGGTGGAGGACGCGGCCGTCTCGCTTCCCGCCCCGGAGATCGTGGGCGAGCAGAACGGGGCGACCTACGGGCTGATCACCGTGGGCGGGTGTCGGGGCGCCGTCCTGGAGGCCCGGGCGCGGATGGCGGAGCGGGGCGTGGACGTGGACGTCCTCCGGGTGCGCGCCTTCCCCTTCCACCCCGAGGTGGAGGCGTTCATCGGGCGGCACGCCCGGACCTTCGTCGTGGAGCAGAACCGGGACGCGCAGCTCCATTCCATGCTCCTCCTGGAGACGGGGGTCGACCGGGACAAGCTGGCCTCGATCCGTCAGTACGGGGGCATGCCGCTCTCCGCCGTGGACGTGATCGACGGCGTGGCGGACTGGCTGGAGGAGTGGCACGGAGAGGAGGCGCCCCCGGTGCGCGGCGCCCACCGCGTCGCCCCGACCACGGCACGGAGGAAGGAAGCATGAGCTACATCGCCAAGCCCCGGGTCCGACACCCGTCCCTGCCCACCAACGCGCTGGGCCTGACCCGCCGGGACTACGAGGGCTCCATGTCCACGCTGTGCGCCGGGTGCGGCCACGACTCCATCACGGCCGCCATCATCGAGGCGGCGTGGCAGGCCGACCTCGAGCCCCACCGGGTGGCCAAGCTGAGCGGGATCGGCTGCTCCTCCAAGACGCCCACCTACTTCCTGGGCCAGGCCCACGGCTTCAACTCGGTGCACGGGCGCATGCCGTCCATCGCCGCCGGGGCCTCGGCCGGGAACTCCGCCCTCACCTACCTGGGGGTGTCCGGCGACGGCGACTCCCTGTCCATCGGCGTGGGGCAGCTCGTCCACGCCATCCGGCGCAACGTGGACATGCTCTACGTCCTGGAGAACAACGGCGTGTACGGGCTGACCAAGGGGCAGTTCAGCGCCTCGGCGGACCTGGGCAGCCGGGCCAAGAAGGGGGAGGTGAACCGGAGCGAGCCCATCGACCCCGTGCTCCTGGCCCTGACCCTGAACTGCGGCTTCGTGGCCCGGAGCTTCAGCGGCGACAAGGCCCAGCTCGTCCCGCTCATCATCGGCGGCCTGGCCCACAAGGGATTCTCCCTCATCGACGTGGTCAGCCCCTGCGTGGCCTTCAACGACCACGTCGGCTCCACCAAGAGCTACGAGTACACGCGGCGACACCTGGAGCGGGCCGTCGAGGCCGACTTCATCCTCCCCGCCGACGAGATCCGCGCCTCCTACGAGCCCGGCTCCGCCCGCTCCGTCCGCATGCACGACGGGAGCGTGGTCTCCTTCCGGAAGGTCCCCGAGGGGTACGACCCCACGGACCGGGACGCCGTGTACGCCTACCTGCGGGCCCGGGCCGGGGAGGCGGAGGTGCCCACCGGGCTCCTGTACGTCGATCCCGACCAGGAGTCCATGCACGAGATCATGGGCACCACCACGCGCCCCCTGGTCGACGTGGGGTGGGAGGAGCTCTGCCCCGGCGAGGAGAAGCTCGGCCGGGTCATGGAGCGGTGGCGGTAGGGCGCCGGGCGGCGTCCCTCAGTCCTCCGCTTCGCCGGCCTTGCCCACGATGAGCTTGTGGGCCCGCAGCCGCAGGGCGTTGATGCGGATGAAGCCCCGCGCGTCCTCCTGGTCGTAGCCGCCGGCCACGTCCATGGAGGACAGCTCCTGGTCGTAGAGGGAGCTGCTGGAGCTCCGCCCCAGGGGGATGACGTTCCCCTTGAGGAGCCGCACCCGGACCTGACCGTCGATGAGGTCCTCGGACTGGTCGAAGGCCGCCCGCACGAAGTCCATCTCGGGGCTGAACCAGAAGCCGTTGTAGATGATCTCCGCGAAGCGCGGAGAGAGCATGTCCCGGAGGCGGAGCACCTCCCGGTCCATGGCCACGCCCTCCAGGTCCCGGAGCGCGTGGTGCAGCACCGTGCCGCCGGGGGTCTCGTAGACGCCCCGGGACTTGATGCCCACGAAGCGGTTCTCGACCATGTCCACCCGGCCCACGCCGTGCTTCCCGCCCACCTCGTTCAGGTACTCGAAGAGGGGCAGCGGCTCGGTGAGGTCGACCCCGGCCTCCCGGTTCTCCACCCGCACCGGCATGGCGTCCTTGAAGTGGATCACCAGGTCGTCGGGCCGGTCGGGGGCGTCGGCCACGCTCCGGGTGAGCTTGAACATGTCGTCGGGGGGCGTGGCGTCCGGGTCCTCCAGCATGCCCGCCTCGTAGGAGCGGTGCATGAGGTTCTCGTCGCTGGAGTAGGGCTTCTCCGCCGTCGCCTCCACCGGGATCCCGTGCTCCCGGGCGAAGGCCAGGAGGTCCTTGCGGCCCTGGAAGCGGGCCAGGAACTCCGGGTCCTTCCACGGGGCGATGACCTCGAGCCCCGGGGCGAGCGCCGCGAAGGCCAGCTCGAAGCGGACCTGGTCGTTCCCCTTTCCGGTGGCTCCGTGGGCCACGGCCCCGGCGCCCTCGCGCAGCGCGATCTCCACCTGTCGGCGGGCGATCACGGGGCGGGCCAGGGCGGTCCCCAGGAGGTAGCGGTTCTCGTAGACCGCGTTCCCGGCGATGGCGGGGAAGATGAAGTCCGTGACGAACTCCTCCTGGAGGTCCTCCACGAAGACGTCGCTGGCGCCCGTGGCGAGGGCGCGCTCGGCCACCTGGTCGAAGTCCTCCTGCTGCCCCACGTCCGCCACGTAGGCGAGGACCTCGTAGCCGCGCTGGAGGAGGGTCTTGAGGATGCAGGCCGTGTCGAGGCCGCCGCTGTAGGCGAGGACCACCTTCTTCTGCGTCACGCTGGCTCCGGGGGTGGGGAAGGGGGGAAGGACGGGCGGCGGGACACCTACGGTATGGCGGCCGGCGGGCGCGGCCAACCCCCGGGATCCATCCGAATCTCCATCCGCCTCCTCTACCCCGCTCCATGGTCGGGCACGGGGTTTGCCTTCGAAACTGACAGAACGCGCTCGACCCTCTCGCACGGACACGACCCATGAGCGGAACGACATCGAAGTGGCCCTGGAGCCGCAGCCTGGCCCTCGCACCCCCCGGGGAGGCGCTGGAGGTGGAGGACATCCTCTTCGGCGCGGTGCAGGACCACTGCTGGGAGCTCGGCATCCGCCGGGGCTCGGTCCTCACCACCGCGACGGCCGACGACCAGGGCGTCGAGGTGACCCTGCCCACGGGCCAGAACGCCCGGATCGCAAGGCATTTCGCCTGGTTCGTGGCCGTGCGCAGGGTGACGGCCGGGAACGGGCGGAGCACCGTGACCGAGGGCTCCCGCTAGCGCGCTCCCGCTCGGGCGCGACCGGCCGTGGCGGGCGAGCGGGCGGAGGACGGACGCCCCCCCGAAGGCCGTCCCGGAGGGGGCGCTATCCCGCTCCGTCCTCGCGCTCCCGGGCCCGGGAGAGGATCAGGACCTTCCGGGCCTCGTCCCGGTCCCGGACTTCAAGTTTGTCCAGAATGGAATGCACGTGGGTCTTCACGGTCCCCACGCCGATGTACAGGCGCTCCGCGATCTCCTTGTTGGTGAGCTCCCGGCCGAGGAGGTCGAGCACCTCCTCCTCCCGGGGCGTCAGGCGGGACAGGCCCGCCAGGTCCACGCCGCTCTCCTCCAGCAGATCGGCCATGGCGTGGAGCCGCTCCACCATCCGGCGCGCCGTGCGCGGGGACACGAGGACCTCGCCCCGGTCCAGGAGCCGCAGCACCAGGAGGAGCCCCGACATGGAGAGCTCCTCGGTGAGGTAGGCGTCCACCCCGGCCTCCAGGTACCGGACGATGACCGCGTCGGACGGCGCGACTCCCGTGACCACCAGACAGGGGCGCTCCTCCCGCCCGCGCAGCGTCCGGGCGAGCTCCATCACGGCGTTGGCGCGGAGGTTTCCGCTGGCCACGACCATGTCGACCTCCTCCCGGTCGATGATCTCCAGCGCCTCCTCCGCCGAGAGGGCCGTCTCCACCGCCTCCATGTCCTCGGAGGCGGCGAGGCCGGCCGCCAAGGCCTGGCAGGTGGCTCGATCCCGGTCCAGGACCAGGACCCGGATCACGTGGTGGACCCCCCTCCGCCCAGGGCGGAGTCCTCCGACTGCTCCAGGTTGGGGACGCCGTGGAGGATGCCGTGGAGGCTCGAGAGCAGGTCGCCCATCTCGATGCCCTCCGCGGTGATCCGGTACTCCCGGAAGGAGTGGCTGTGCGCGCTGCGCCGCATCTTGATGACCGACATGACGCTCCGGAGCTCTCCGCGGACCTCCACGTAGCGCTGGAGGATCACGTCGTCGGCAAGGAACGAGGTCTCGTGGGGCGTGAGCTGTAGGTGGTCCGCCTGCTGGACCAGCTCGGTCGTCATGAGGACCGTGATCCCGCCGTTGGTCAGGGTGTGGACCACGCGGGCCACCGCCTCCCGGATCCGCATCACCCGCTCCGTATCCACGCCTTTGGCGGCCACGCGCAGCCCGCTCAGCGAGTCGATGACGACCCGGGAGGCGCCGATCTTCATGGCGGCGTCCCAGATGTCCTCGAAGGACTCGGACATGGAGAGGTCCAGCGGGGCGCGCCGCATGAGAACGGCCCGTCCCTCACGCTGGGCGGCCGGGAAGTCGATGCCCAGGTGCAGGCCCCGGGCGCAGTACCGGGTGAGGGTCTCCTCGAAGGTGGCCACCACCACGCTTTCCCCGGCGGCCAGCCCGGCACCCGCGAACTGCATCCCCAGCACCGACTTCCCGGAGCCGGACGGTCCCGACACCACCACCGCGTCCCCGCCCACGATCCCGCCGCCCATCATCTCGTCCAGTCCGGGTATGCCCGTGGAGAGCCGGAGCTCGTCGGCGTCCTCGACGAGCTTTTCCGGAAACTCGCGGAGGAGGCGCGGATAGACCCGGACGCCCTCGTCGGTGATGCGGTAGGCGTGCGGTCCCGGGATCTGGGGGAGCCCCCGCACCTTCTCCACCTCGAGCCTGCGGACGTCCGAGTCGCCCTCGGCGTAGCTGCGCAGCCAGATCACCCCGTCCGCCACGGTGAACACCGGGGTGGTCGGCCGGTCCCGCTCGAACTCCCCCAGGAGGAAGGTGGTGGCCGCCCAGCGCGTCATGTGCGTGGCCAGACGCTGGATGAGCCGCTGGAAGGAGAGGGCGCCGAAGCCCGCGCCCGCGTCCGCGAACCGCTGCAGGGAGTGGAAGGAGTCCACCACGACCAGGGACGGGCGAAGCCGCTCCACGTCCGCCAGGATGCGCTCCAGGAGAACCTCGGGCTGCCCCGCCAGCGCCTCGTCGGTGAGGTTCACGAAGTGCACCGAGCTGCCGACCTCCGCCTGGTCGAAGAACTCGAACTGCTGCTGGTAGCGGAGCATCTTCACCGGCGGCTCGCCCACCAGGGTGAAGTAGACCGCCGGCGCTTCGGGGGTGGCGGCGTGGAAGAGGATCTGGTGCGCCAGGGTCGTCTTCCCGCTTCCCGGCGCCCCGGCGATGATGTTGAAGGAGAGCTCGGGGAGCCCGCCTCCCAGGACCTCGTCCAGCCCCGGCACTCCGGTGTCGATCAGGTCAATCCGCGGCATGGCCCTCTCCTTCGTCGGAGGCGGCGGGGCGATCGAGCTCGTCCGCGGAGTAGCCGTCGACCACGTCGGGCCACGGCTCCCCCAGGAGGACGAGGGTGAGCCGCCACCCGATCAGGCGACCCATGAAGGTGAGGAGCTCGGACAGGAGCGCCGTGCCGGCCTCCCGGGTCTCCTCCAGGTCCCCCAGGAGCTCGGCCAGGGACTCGGGCGAGGGCACGCGGTCCCCGGTCAGGGGGAGCCGGCCCAGCTCGGGGTGGGCCTGGGCCGCCACCACGGTGGCCCGTCCCAGGATGGCTCCGAAGCCGCCGGTCCCGATCATGGGCCGGAGGAGGTCGTCCAGGGTCCCCAGCACCGACGCGAGCGCGCCGGCGGGATCCTCCCGGAGGCCTTCCTTCCCGAGGATGTCGGAGGCCAGGGCACGGCGGCGTGTGGCGCCACGGCCCGGTCCTGGCGAGGAGTGCGACACGAGAGCCCCCGCTGGGAATGAACCCGAAGGCGGAGCGCAGAGCGCTCCCTACGGCTCGACGGTAGGGTGGGTGCGCGGCCGGAGCAAGATGGCCCGACCCGCGCCGGATCAGTCTCCGGCCGCCGTGGTGAGGGGGGGCTCCTGGGGTCCGGAACCCTCGAGGAGACCCTCCACCGCTTCGTAGAGTCGGGTGGACCCGAAGGGCTTGGTGAGGACGGGACGCGGAAGGTCGTCCGTATGCCCGCCCGCGGCCCGGCTGCACATGAAGAGCGCCTTGGTCTCCGGCTCGCGGCTCCGGGCCTCGCGGAGGAGCTCGGTGGCGTCGGTTCCCGACATCCCCGTGTCCGCCACCAGGACGTCGACCCGACGGTCGGGGTCCTGGAGAAGGCTCAGCGCCTCCCGTCCGGTCTCGGCCTGGAGGGTCCGGTAGCCGGCCCGTCCCAGGAGTCGGGAGACGACGCGGCGGACGAAGGGCTCTTCGTCCACCACGAGCACCACCGGCTTCGTCCCGGGAGCCTGGAAGGTCGGGACGGTGTGCTCCCCGCCGGGCATCGGCTCCGGCATGCGCCCGTTCGGGCGGGAGCCTGGCGTACGGGGGAGGTCGGGGGTGCCGCGCATCTCGATGATCGCTCCTGGGTCCGGGTCGGGGCAGCGTGATCGTAAGATCGGAGGATCGGCCAGCGCGGGATATTGGCCCCGACACAGGGTGCGGGTATAAAAAAAGGTATAGATCCCCCCTCGGGGAGGACGCGGCCCCGGGGGGGGCGGCCCGCGGTCCCGCCCCCCCTGCGCGGCCGGCTTCCGTCACCCCCCGCCCGGGCGGGAGGGCCGGGGGAAGGGGGGCGGCTCGACGGCCGGCACCGGATTCCGCTCCAGGAGGCGGAGCGCCTCCTCCACCGCCCGCTCGAGCTGCGGGTCCCGGCCCTCGGCCACGGCCCGCGCGTCCTGCCAGACCCGGATGTCCGGCGGCACGCCCTCGTTCTCCGCGATGAACGCGCCCGCGACCGGGTCGAAGACCGCGAAGGTGGGGGCGGTGAGTGCCCCTCCGTCCACCAGCGGGTAGTGGACCGAGGAGGCCACCAGGCCGCCCCACGTGCGCATGCCCACCAGCGGGCCGACCCGCTGCTGCCGGAAGGCCCACGGGAAGTAGTCGCCTCCCGAGCCGGCCAGCTCGTTGATCAGAAGGACCTTGGGGCCCAGGACGCCCTGGGGCAGGACCGAGGGCCGGCCTCCGGGGATGTCGTTGGTGATGGCGGCCCGGACCGTCCGGGTCATGTAGTCCACCATGTAGTCGTCCAGCAGCCCGCCCCCGTTGAAGCGCTCGTCGATGACGGCGGCGGGGCGGTCCTGCTGGGCGAAGAAGTACCGGTCGAAGGAGATCACGCCGGGCCCCCCGGTGTTGGGGATCCAGGCGTAGGCCACCCGCCCGCCCGAGAGCTCGTCCACCCGGCGCCGGTTGTCCTCCACCCAGGCCCGGCGCCGGAGCGCCGCCTCGGAGCGGAGCGGCTCCACGGTGACCGTGCGGCTCCCGGCCATCCCCGGCCGGTCGTTGAGATGGAGCACCGTCTGGCGCTCGGCGGTCCCGTCCAGCAGCCGCCACGGGTCCATGTCGGCGGTGAGGGGTCGACCCTCCACGCCCACCAGGAAGTCTCCCTCCTCCACGTCCAGACCGGGCTGATCCAACGGGGCGGACAGCCCGGGGTTCCAGCTCTCGAAGGTGTAGATGCGCTCGATGCGCCATCCGCCGTCCTCCGCCGTGAAGTCGACGCCCAGCAGCCCGACCCGGGAGGTGTCCACCGCCGGATGGTCCCCCCCGAAGACGAAGGAGTGGCCGACGCTCATCTCCCCGTTCATCTGGTCCAGGAGGTACGTCAGGTCGGCGCGGTGGCGGACGTGCTCCACCAGCGGCGCGTAGCGGTCGTACACCGCGTCCCAGTCGGCGCCGTGCATGCCCGGGTCGTAGAAGAACTCCTTCTCGTAGCGCCACGCCTCGTCGAACATCTGCCTCCACTCCGCCGTGCGGTCCAGCTCCATGCGGAGCGTCATGTCCAGGCGCCCCGAGCCGGCCTCCGGGGGGCGCGCCGTCTCCACCACGTGCCAGGCGGGCCCGGAGCGGTAGAGGAGGGAGCCGCCGTCCGCGGAGACGGTGGCCGAGGACGCGCCCCGGACGAAGGGGACGGCCTCCCGGTCCTCCAGGGTGAACTTGTGGAGCGTGAGCCCGGGCCCGTCCCCTCCGGCCTCGCCGATGAAGACCGAGCCCGCCGGTCCCGCCACCACGGCCCGGTACTCCCGCACCGGCATGGGGAGCGCCACGATGCGTCGGGCGACCCCGTCGAAGTCGATGCGGACGTCGGGTGTCCCGGCGTCCTCTGCGGGCCCGCCTTCCTCCGCCTCCTCCGGCCCGGCCTCCCCTTCGTCCTCGACGGGCTCCTCGTCGGAGCGGAGGGGGAAGGGGGAGGGGTCGTCGTCCCGGAGGACCATGACGTAGGCGGCGTACGTCGGGGCGGCCGCGCGCACCGTGCTGGTGTTGGCCCACCCCGAGTTCAGCGCGAGGTCGGTGCTGGCCAGGAACCAGAGGTGCCGACCGTCCCGGTCCCACGCCGGGGCCGTGGCGTCGGCGAGCTCGTCGGTGAGGGGACGGGCCTCCCCCGTTTCGGCGTTCCACGCCACGATGCGGCGGAAGTTGTTGGGGCCCGCCTTGGCGTAGGCGAGCCAGCGGGAGTCGGGGGACCAGACCAGCCCCATGGAGCCGCGCTCGGACTGGTTGGAGCCGGTGTCGGCGGTCCGGACCTCGCCGGAGGCCACGTCCACGATCCGGATGCGGACGTCGTCGTCCACGAACGCGATGTGGTCCCCGTCGGGCGACCAGGTCGTCTCCCAGCCGAGGGCGGACTCGCCGATATCGATGGCCCGGGGCTCGCCGAGGCCGTCCTGGTCGGCCAGGACCAGCTCGTACCCTTCGTCCGGGCTTCCGGCGAGGCGATCCCGGAACCACGCCACGGTGCCTCCGTCCGGCGACCAGACCGGCCGCCGGTCCGCCGCGTCGGCGGAGCGGGAGAGGTTGCGGGCGTCCCCGTGCTCCACCGGGACGGTGAAGATCTCGCCCCGGGCCTGGAAGACGGCGCGCCGGCCGGTGGGGGAGAGGGCGCCGTTGGTGGCCGTGGGGGTCACGTCCTCCCAGCGGGTGGCGGCCCAGGGGAAGTCGCCCACCACCTCGACGTCCAGGCGCCGCAGCGCCCCGGTGGCCGGGTCCAGGGTGTGGATCCACCCGTCCTGCTCCAGCGCCAGGAGCTCCCCGTTGCCCGAGAGGTGCTTCACCTCGGCGCCGGAGAAGTCGGTGAGCTGCTCGGTGGCCCCGGAGGCCGGGTCCCACGACCAGACGTTGTAGGCCCAGTCCCGGTCCGACACGAAGTAGACCCGGTCGCCCATCCACACGGGATGGGTGTCGGTGGTGCCCTCGTGGGGAAGGAGGGTCTCCTCCAGCGTCTCGGTGTCCAGCACCACCAGCGGGGTGTTCTGGCCGCCCCGGTAGTCCCGGAACTCCCCGTCCCAGCGCGACATGCGGTCCACCACCAGGCGACGGCCGTCGGGCGCCCACGACCCGGTGTGGCCCCAGGGGGCGGGGACGAGCTCGCTGGGCCCGCCCTCGGGCGAGACCGTCCAGAGGCGCTCGTACCCGGTGGGGGCCGTCTCCCGGGTGGAGGCGTAGAGCACGCGGCTCCCGTCGGGGCTCCATCCCCGCGCCTGGGAGGGAGCCGGGTACCAGGTGAGCCTCCGGGGCGTCCCACCCTCCGCCGAGACCACGTAGACCTGGTCCGTGCCGGAGCGGTTCGAGGTGAAGGCCACCCGGCGGCCGTCGGGGGAGAACCACGGGTCCGACTCCACGGCCGGCGTGCTGGTGAGGCGCAGGGCCCGCCCCCCCTCGAGGGGCGCCACCCAGAGGTCGCCCCCATGGGCGAACGCCACCCGGTCGGCGCTCAGCGCGGGCTGGCGGAGGAGCCGGGTGCCGTCCTGCCCCGCGGCGGGGAGAACGCCGGCGACGGCCAGGGCCGCGGCGAGGAGGAGGGTCGGCGACGGGGACCGACGGGCCATGATCGTGCTCCGGGCTGGGGTCGTGGGGGGACGGCGCTCAAGCTCCTCCCCGGACCGCCCGCGGCGCAAGGCTGCGTGCCCTCGAGTTCGGCGTCGGTTTTCCGGTGGCCTCCTCCGGGACGGGACGCCAGCTTGGGTCCATGAACGCTCTCGCCCCCACCCACCGACCCGCCCCCCTCCCTCCCCGGACCGAGATGCTGGAGGCGTTCCTCCAGCGCGACTCCGGGTACGAGGGGATCTTCGTCACCGGCGTCCGCACCACCGGGATCTTCTGCCGCCCCACCTGCCCGGCCCGGAAGCCGCGGCCCGAGAACGTGGAGTTCTTCCGGGGCGCCCGGGAGGCCGCGGCGGCGGGCTATCGACCGTGCCGCCGCTGCCGGCCCCTGGAGCCCGCCGGGGGGACGCCGGACTGGCTTCGCCCCCTCCTGGACCGGGTGGAGGACGAGCCGACCCGCCGGTGGCGGGACCAGGACCTCCGGGCCATGGGGCTGGAGCCCGCCCGGGTGCGGCGGTGGTTCAAGGCGCACCACGGCCTGACCTTCCACGCCTGGTCCCGGGCCCGTCGCCTGGGCGAGGCGCTGGAGCGCATCCAGGACGGCGAGGGCGTCTCCCGGGTGGCGTTCGACGTGGGGTGGGACTCCCTCTCCGGCTTCGGCGAGGCGTTCCGGAAGCTCGCCGGCCAGGCGCCCACCGAGGCCGCCGGGGGGGCGGTGGTCCGGGTCCGGCGGCTCCGGACGCCCCTGGGGCCCATGGTGGCCGGGGCCACCGAGGAGGCCCTCCTCCTCCTGGAGTTCGCCGACCGACGCGGACTCCCCGGGCAGCTCCGGGCCCTGGCCCGCCGGACCGACTGCGTCTTCGCGCCGGGCTCCTCGCCGCTCCTGGACGACCTCGCCGGGCGGCTGGAGGCCTACTTCGCCGGCGAACCCGACGCCCTGGAGCGGGACCCGCTCCCCCTGGAGCTCCCGGGCACCGACTTCCAGCGGGCCGTCTGGGCGGCGCTGCGGAGCATCCCCCGGGGGAGGACCCGGAGCTACGGGGAGGTGGCCGCCGACCTCGGCCGCCCCGGGGCCGCCCGGGCGGTGGCCCGCGCCAACGGGCAGAACCGGGTGGCCGTCCTGGTGCCCTGCCACCGGGTGGTGGGGGCCGACGGGCGCCTCACCGGGTACGCCGGAGGGCTGTGGCGGAAGCGGTGGCTCCTGGAGCTGGAAGGGGCGGAGCTGCCGCCCCGCTAGGCTCCGGGCTCAGGGCAGGATCCGCACCCCGGCGTCGGCCCGGGCGCCGATGCGGATCAGGAAGTGGTCGGGGAGGGGCTGCACCCCCTGCACCACCAGCGTGTCCACGACGCCCCGGATCCGCAGGTCCGAGGAGATCTCCCGGTTCAGCCCCTCCACCAGCCATCCCCGGAGCCACGCCTCGGCGGGCGCGGCCCGCCAGAGCGCCTTCTCCCGGAGGCGCTCCCGGAACTCCTCGCGCCGGAGCCAGGAGGCGGCCTCCACCAGGACGTTCAGGGTGGCCACGTGGAAGTCGAGGTCCGGGACGTGGACGATGTGGCCGATGGTGTCCACCACCGGGGTGCCCGTGAGCCAGAGGCGGGCGGCCAGGTCCCCGGACACCCGCACGCCCAGCGCCACCCGGCCCCCTCCGATGCTCCGGAGCTCCAGGGAGTCCACCTGGATCGTGCGGCCCTCGTGCTCCAGGCGGAGCCCCGCGACCTCCTGCATGAGGCGTCGGCTGACCGTCCCGTACTCGGCCCGCCCCTGGAGGACGATGTCCAGGCCGGGCTGCACGTCGCCGGTGCGGAGGGGCGGCAGGGGCGTGGTGTCCGGCGGGGGGCGCGGGCCCACCACGACCCGGGGGTTCGCGTCCAGCGCCAGGTCCACCCGCAGCGAGTCGGGGGTGCCCCGGACCGGTCCCCGGGTCACGCCCCGGGGGCCCATGGCCAGCCAGATGGAGTCCTCCAGCTCGATGGGCTCGCGCAGGATCGCCCACCACTCCTCGAAGCTCGGGCGGAGCTCCACGGAGGCCGCCATCTCGTCCACCTCGGAGACCTGCTCGGTGAGGAACTCCCGGGCCCCCTCCACCACCCGGTCGGTCACGTCGAAGTCGAGGAAGGTCATGCGGCACCGGTCCCGGTCCTCGTCCCCGGCGGGCTCCACGGCCGCGACCCGGGTGCGGGTGGCCAGGGACCAGTCCTCGGTGAGGGTCACCGGGGCCTCGAGGACCACGCGGAGACGGGGCGGCGCCTCGTCGTCCACCCCGCAGGAGCCGTTCAGCTCGGGAAGGACGGGCGGGTCGTACCAGGCCCGGAGGGAGTACTCCACGAGGGCTTCCACCCGCGCCGTGCTCCCCCGCATGACGACCCGGAAGGGCCGGCGGCGGAGCTCGAAGGCGAGGTCGGTGCGGTCCTCTCCCGGGATGGAGTGGCGCTCGTCCAGGTCCCCCCAGCGCGTCGGGACCGCCTCCTCCAGGAGCTCCCGGAGGATCTCCATGGGAATGCTCAGCGGGACCACGAGCGAGCTGGACTCCATGGGGAGGGGCGTGGCCGCCGGGCCGCCCTCCGGCGCCGGGGGCTCGAGGAGCCGGGGGCCCGAGAGCGTCCGCAGGAAGACGACCCCCACCAGCACCGCCAGCGCCGCGCAGGCGGCGGCCAGCGCGGCGCCTCCCGGTCCTCCCCGCCAGGGGGCCTTCACCGGGCGCTCCGGACCGGCTCCGGCCTCACGGCCCGGACCCCCGCGCCGGCTCGGGCGGTCGCTGGCCGGGGCGGGGACGGAGGAGGAGCCAGCTCACCCCGGCCCCGAGGACCGCCGCGGCGTACCAGACCAGCGGCACGCCCTCGGACGGATCGAGCTCGATCCACCCCTGCTCTGTGGGCACCAGCGCCAGGAAGTTGTTCAGGAAGTGCCAGAGCATGGCGGGGTAGATCGAGCCGGTGCGCAGCACCACCACCGCCAGCGCCACGCCCAGGAGCGCGGTGGGCGCGATGCGGAAGAGGCTCACGTGGAAGACGCCGAAGATGAGGCCGCTCACCAGGACCGCGGCCCACGGTCGGCGGAGCTGCTTGCGGAGCCCCGTGAAGAGGACGCCCCGGAACGCGATCTCCTCGAAGACCCCCGGCATGACGGTCACGAAGAAGACGAGCTGCCAGAGGGGGATGTCCGGGGTGAGGCTCTCGCTGAACGCCTCGATGAGCTGGTCGGGCACCGGGAAGAGCCACGTGTTCACCAGCTCGGCCAGCCCCAGCGCCAGGATGAGGAAGCTCGGCGCGCCCACCAGCACCGCCGGCCACGCCCGCCAGTGGGGCATGTAGAGCTGGAGCGTCTCCCGGAGGTCCAGGCCGTAGCGGTGGATCAGGAGGAGCGAGCCGCCGAAGAAGATCCCCACCAGGTTCACGACGATCTGGCCCCGCAGGCCCAGCGTCTCGCCGAACCACAGGGTGAGGACGAAGAAGAGGACCCAGAGCCCGACGAACCACGGCAGGACGTGGCGGGGGAAGAGGGCGGCCCCGCCTCGGAAGTCGGCCTCGTCGGGTCCGGCGCTGGTGATGAGGCGCTCGTTGGACAGGGTGGCCTCGGCCCGGGCCAGGACCAGCCAGGCCGCGCCGGCGGTGGACGCGACGGCCGCCGCCCCCCAGAGGAGGGAGAAGTCGCCCATGAGGAGCGCCCGCGTGGCCACCGCCACCCCGCTCACCGGCACCAGCACGATGGCGCTGGCCAGCTCCATCCCCGGCATGAAGGCGGCCAGGCTCATCACCGGGAGGACGAGGATCACCGGGAACTGGTAGACCTGGTATTCCTTGTAGCTCTTGGCGATCCCGCTCAGGAGGAGGAGGATCGCCGACACCAGGACCACCAGGGGGAGGAAGAGGACCGCCAGGAGGGCCAGCGTCGTGGGGCCCAGCCCGATCTGGAGCGTCTCCGGAAGCTCCCAGACGCCCAGCCCGACCCACACCCCCAGGTTGGCGATGGTGATGCCCCCCACCGCCACCCCCACCGCCATGATGGCGGCCAGCTTGGCGTGGACGATCTCCCGTCGGGTGACGGCCGTGGTGAGGAGGGTCTCCAGGGTGCCCCGCTCCTTCTCGCCGCTGATGGTGTCGGCGGCGACGATCCCCCCGCCCATGGCCATGAGGATCACCAGCATGGGCACCAGGATCCCCCCGAGGAAGGCGCCGGCCTCCTTCTCGGCGGTGGCCACGTTGCGGGCGCGGACCGCGGCCACCTCCTCCACCGGGACCGGGAAGCCGGCCGTGCGGAAGAGGGAGTCCCGGGCGGTGGTCCGCACCTGGCGGAGCCGTTCCTCCATGCGCCGCCGGGCGTTCGAGCTGAAGTCGCTGCGGGCCCGGTAGCGGAGCTCCAGGACCCGGACGCCCGCCGCCACCGAATCCTCGGGCACCGCGTCCCGCCCCACGACCACCAGGTGGAGCTCGCCGGCGTCCAGGAGGGAGTCCGCGGCCGGCGACTCGATCCGCTGGAAGCGGGCCGGCCGGATCGCGGGCTCGGCCTCCTCCTCCGACGTGACCGCCGACGTCGTCCCCCCTCCCGGCGGCTCCGCGCCGTCGGCGTCGTCCGGGGCCGCCAGGCCCGCCGCGGCCCGGGCCATCTCCCCGGCCCAGGCCGCGTGCTCGCCGGCCACGGCGTACTCGTACGTCTCAGCCTCGAGCCGCGCCGCCTCCCGCTCCTCCACCCAGTTGAGGCCCACGATGTAGAGGGGCAGGAGGACGACCGGCGTCACCACCGCGATGAGGATGGTGCGGGTGTCCCGCAGCAGCATCCGGAGCTCGGTCCGGAGAAGGGTGCCGATCATGGGGCGCCCGGCCCTCCGGGACGGGCCGGACCCCCGGGCGCCGGGGCCCCGGCGGGGTCCTCCAGCGCGCCTCCGGGGCCCAGCTCGGCGGGCCCCGCGATCCCCTCGGCCCGCTTCACGTAGTGGAGGAAGACGTCCTCCAGGTAGTGCTCGCCGGTGGCCGCCCGGAGCTCCTCGAGCGTCCCCAGCGCCAGGAGCCGGCCCCGGTGGAGGATCCCGATCCGGTCGCAGAGCTTCTCGACCTCGCTCATGATGTGGCTCGAGAAGAGGATCGTCTTGCCCTCCTCCTTCAGCTCGCGCACGACGCGGACCATCTCGAGGGCGTTCATGACGTCCAGCCCCACCGTGGGCTCGTCGAAGATCAGGACCGGCGGATCGTGGGCCACGGTCCGGGCGATGGAGACCTTCTGCTTCATGCCGCTGGAGAGCTTCTCCACCCGGCCGTTCTCGTACTCGGCGATGCCGAAGCGGTCCACCAGCTCCTGGACCCGGGCCTCGACCCGGTCCTTCGGGTAGCCGTTGATCCGGGTGAAGAAGTCGAGGGTCTCCCGCGCCGTGAGCCGCGGGTAGAGGGCCGTGGACGCCGAGTAGAAGCCCAGCGAGCGGCGCACCGCCTCGGGCTCCTCCAGGACGTCGTGGCCCATGATGGTGGCCGTGCCCCCCGTGGGCTTCAGGACCGTGGAGAGCATGCGCAGCGTCGTGGTCTTCCCCGCGCCGTTGGCGCCCAGGAGGCCGAACACCTCCCCGGCGTGGCACGTGAAGGAGACCCCGTCCACGGCGCGCACCTCGCCCCGGGACTCGTCGTAGAAGGCCTTCCGGAGGTCGTCGACTCGGACGGTGGGCACGGACTCGGTCATGCGAAGAACCTCTCCTTGGCGAACCGCCAGAAGGAGCCGTCGAAGGAGCCCAGGAGGAACTCCTCGAAGCGGAGCACCTGCCGGGCGAGGATGAGGCAGCCGGCCACGCCGGCCAGGGTCACGGCCAGCGTCACCCCGATCCACGGCCAGAGGTAGACCCCTCCGATGGCGTCCCGGATCATCATCGAGACGTTGGCCACGGGGATGAGCGCCGTGGTCAGGGAGAGGTTCACGTCGGACTGGCTGCCGAGGAAGATGGGGACGACGGCCATGAGCATGGCGGGCTGCACCATGGCCTGGCCGTCCTTGAAGCTCCGGGCGAAGGAGGCCAGGACCATCATGGCGGCGGCGAAGAAGAGGGCCAGGCACACGGCGCCCACCATCATGATCGGAATGGCCGGGAGGGGGATGCTGAAGGTCATGGCGTCCTCCTGTCCGCCCAGGAGGGGGCGCACCACGGCGCCGATGGACACCATCATGGCCAGGACGTTGATGAGCCCCGCCAGGATCCCCAGCGTGGCCACGGAGAAGTACTTGGCCGCCACCACGCTCGCCCGGGAGGCCGAGAGGGTGAGGGTGGTCTCCCAGGTGGAGCGCTCCCGCTCCCCCGCGGTGGTGTCCACGCTGGGCAGGAGGCAGCCGATGGCCACCATGATGACCAGGAAGAGGCTGAGGAGCTGCCCCAGGATCCGCTGGCCGACCTCCTCGGAGGAGCTGACGTTCTCCCCCGCCAGCGCGAAGACCGCCCGCTCCGCCTCCCCCAGCTCCAGCGCCTCGCCCTCCCGGGCCAGCCACCCGTCCCGGTATCCCCCCACGACCTCCTGGACGCGGGCGCGGGCCTGGCGGCTCCGCTCCTCCGCGCGGTCGTAGCGGACCTCCACGGAGAAGTTGCCCGGGAGCCCCGCCCGGTCCGGGGCCCCGAAGGACATCACGGCGTCCAGGTCCCCGTCGGCCAGCGCCCCGTCCCACGCCTCCGGCGGGAGGGCGTCCTCCCCGGCCCCGGCCCCGCCCAGGATCTCCACCCCCTCGTGCGCCGCCAGGGTGTCCACCAGCGCCTGGTGCCCCTCGGGCACCGGTCCCTCCACGGCCAGACGGCTGACGAAGCCCTCGTTCACGCCCTGGACGAAGGTCATGGCCGTGAACATGGTCCAGAGCATGATGGGGTACAGGAAGAGCGGGATCAGGACGCCGTTCACCACGATGCTCCGCTCCCGGAAGGAGGAGCGGAGCTCGCGGCGGTACAGGATGCCGATCTCGGACCAGTTCATGAGCGGCGGGCTCGGGGGAGGACGGGGCGGGGAGTACGCGGTCGGACCGCTACTCCTTCACGGTGAACACGGGGAGGTGCAGCCCCCAGACGATGGCCGCCAGGCGGAGCGCCACGATCACGCCCATGCCCACCAGGGACGCCACGGGACGGTGCATGCCGGCCACCTGGAGCAGGAGGTAGAGCGTGATCCCGGCGATGGCCGCCGAGGCGTAGAGGTCCCCGCGGCGGAGGATCATGGGGACCTCGCCGGTGAGCACGTCCCGGAGCAGGCCGCCGGCCACGCCCGTCATGGTGCCGAGGAGGACCACGATGACGCCCGGCATCCCCGCCGCCTCGGCCACCTGGGCGCCGCCGATGGCGAAGAAGCCCAGCCCCAGCGCGTCGGCGATGGCCAGGGAGTTCCGGGGCGGTCGGAACCAGTGGGTCCACCCCACGGTGAGGAGCGCCGCCGCGGAGATCACCCAGAGATAGCTCGTGTCCGTCATCCAGAAGACGGTGCGGTCCAGGAGGAGGTCCCGGATCGTCCCGCCGCCGATGGCCGTCACCGCCGCGATGACCAGGACCCCTAGGAGGTCGAGGCTCTTCCGGCCGGCGGCCAGCGCGCCGCTGGCGGCGAAGACGGCCACGCCCAGGAGGTCGAGAACCTTGAGGATCACGGGCCGGGGGGAGGAAGGGAGAGGGACGCGGACGGACGCGTGGCGGACGCGGTCCCGCGGAACCATGTTGGGGTCCCGCCGGCGTCGCCCGGCACACCCCCTGAACCTACATCGGAGCCGCTCCCGTGAGCACCCTGGAAGGCCGCACCCTCTTCATCACCGGCGCCAGCCGCGGGATCGGCAAGGCCATCGGGCTCCGCGCCGCCCGGGAGGGCGCCAACGTGGTGGTGACGGGGAAGACCGACGAGCCCCACCCGAAGCTCTCCGGCACGATCCACACCGCCGCCCGGGAGATGGACGAGGCGGGGGGGCGGGGGCTGGCCGTGCGGATGGACATCCGGGACGAGGATCAGGTCCGGGCCGCCGTGGACGCCGCCGTGGAGGAGTTCGGCGGCATCGACGTCCTGGTGAACAACGCCAGCGCCATCTTCCTGGCCGGGACGCTGGACACGCCCATGAAGCGCTTCGACCTCATGCACGACGTCAACGTGCGGGGGACGTTCCTGGCCTCGCGGGTGTGCCTTCCCCACCTGCTGGAGTCGGACAACCCCCACATCCTGAACCTGGCCCCGCCGATCCCCGAGGAGCCGGGATGGTGGGCCCGCCACCTGGCCTACACGCTGGCCAAGGTGGGGATGAGCCACTGCGTCCTGGGGATGGCCGCCGAGCTCCGGGACCGGGGCGTGGCCGTGAACGCGCTCTGGCCGCGCACCACCATCGCCACCGCGGCGGTGCGCAACCTCCTGGGCGGGGAGGAGCTGGAGCGGCGGTCCCGAACCCCGGAGATCGTGGCCGACGCGGCCCGCGCCATCCTGGTCCGCGACGCCGCCACCTGCACCGGCAACTTCTTCATCGACGAGGACGTGCTCGCCGAGGAGGGCGTGGAGGACCTGGAGCGCTACGCCGTGGAGCCCGGGGCGGAGCTCCAGACGGACCTCTTCCTCTAGGGGGCGGCTCCGGCGCGGGACGAGCGCACGGCTCGCCCCGGGAGGCCCGCCCCCCGGTCCCGCCCGGAGGCTAGTGGAAGTTGCCGAAGTCGGCCCGGCCGCCCCGGGTGTCCAGCGTGACCTCCACGGCGCCCGAGGGCTCCGGCGGCACGATGGACTCCACGAAGGCGAGCATCCCCGGCACCGAGGCGTAGGCGCTGGGGACGGTGGGCCGCCCGCAGGGGATGGGACCCCAGCTCACGGCCCCGGCCTGCCAGAGGCGCCCGTAGCGGATCTCGAACATCCACGGGCCGCCGCTGTCCCCGGAGCACGAGTCCGGCGTGCCGGCGAGGAAGCCGACGCAGAGCATGGTCCCCTCGAAGCGGACCTGCTCGCCGTCGTTCCAGGCGTCCTCGCAGTCCGAGTCGGGGCGCAGGGGGATCTCGGCGATCTTGAGGTCGACCGGGATGGGCTCCGAGTCGCCGGTGCGGCCCCACCCGATGAGGGTGCCCCGGTCCGTGGGCTCGACGTTGGCCGCGAAGGTCGCCGAGTCCATGAGGAAGACCCGGGGGACGTCCTCCACCCGCCGGGCCAGCTTCACCAGCGAGATGTCCCGCTTGTAGAAGCCGCCGGCCGGGGAGTAGCCCGGGTTGATGAAGGTCGCCTCCACCGGGATCGAGGTCCCGCCGCTCCCGTCGAGCTTGGTCGAGCCCATGAAGACGGCCAGCGCCGAGGCCGGGAAGGGCTCGGCGGTGTTGTCCGAGAGGCAGTGGGAGGCCGTGAGGACCCACTGGGGCGCGATGAGGCTCCCGCCGCAGATGTGGCGCTCCCGGGGCGTGTCGCCCCACTGGGGGATCTGGATGGAGGCCATGAAGGGGTAGGCGTCGGCGGCGTTGCTCCCGCCCAGGATGCGGGCCGGTCCCGGCGGTCGGGGGGCGCGGGCGGCGGCGCTCTGGACCACGGCGCCGGGGCCGGGGGCCGTGTTCGTCCACCCCAGCGAGAGCTCCTGCGTGACCCGGTATGTGCCTGGGGCCAGGTCGCCGAACTGGTAGATGCCCGCCACGGCGCTCTGCGTCCGGACCTCGCCTGCGTCCAGCTCGCCGTCGGCGTCGGCGTCCAGGAAGACGGTCATGCCGGGGATCCCCTCCTCGCCGGCCTGCTGCACGCCGTCCCGGTTCACGTCGAAGAAGACGATCCCGGCGATGTCCGAGGGGGCCAGCTCGGTCACGGAGACGGTCTGCTGCGTGGTGCCCGTGGCGCCCTCGTCGTCGGTCACCCGGAGGGTCACCGCGTACTCGCCCGGGGTGTCGAAGACGTGGTCCACCGTCTGGCCGGAGCCCGTGGTGCCGTCCCCGAAGCTCCATGCCCACGAGACGATCTCGCCGTCGGCGTCGGTGGAGCCGCCGGCGTTGAAGCGGGCACCCACCGGCGCGGCGTTCCCCGTCGTCTCCACGACGAAGCGCGCCACCGGGGTCTCGTTGGTGGGCGGGTCGACGGGCTCGACGATCCCGCCGCCGCCCTCCGAGTCCCCGCACGCCGTCGCGGGAAGGAGGAGCGAAAGGGCCAGGAATCGGGTGCGGACGGGGAGTCGCATGGGGGTGCCTTGCCTCGGGGCGGGATCCAGGTCACTGATCTACGCGTAGGATACGCAGAACCCACACTCCGGAGAACACCGTTGACCGCCCCAGGGATCCGCTCCGCCGCCCTCCGTACAGCCCCGCTCGTCCTGGTGGCCGCCTCGCTCCTGGCGGCCCCGGCGGGGGCCCAGGACACCGCCCTCTGTGCCGAGGCCCACCGGCACCTGGAGGAGGTGGCGGGCATGGCCGCGCTCACCGACCCGGACACCATCGACGACTGGCGGACCGGCCGGCACGTTCCCGGGTGCCGGGTCACGGCCGCCGGCGCCGCGGGCATTCCCGAGGCGGAGGTGGTGGCCACCTTCTACGAGGAGCTCCGGGCGGCGGGGTGGACCCGCACCCCCGACCCGGCCGACGCCCCCAACGAGGCCTCGCTTCGCTTTCGCAAGGACGGGGCCGACTGCCTGTTCAACTACTACACGGACGGCATGCTCTTCACCGAGTCGGAGGAGCGGGTGGACGCCCAGGTGGTCCCCCTCCCGGGAGAGCGGCTCTACAACTTCCTGGTGCTGTGCATGCCGGCGATGCCGGCGGGGGACGGCTGACCCGCCCTCCTCAGCCCCCGAGGATGTCCTTCAGGAAGCGCAGCGAGACCGTCAGGGCCGAGTGGCCCATCCACCCGCGCGGGGTGTGGAGCACGCCCGCCTGGACGTCGATGAGGTCCGCCGCCTCCAGGAGCGCCGCCGGGCCCACCGCCTTCACGGGCAGGTAGAAGGCGCCCACCAGCCCCACGTTCGTGATCAGGCTGGAGCCCGTCCGGTACAGCACGCCGCCGTGGCCGTAGACGAGCCAGTCCACGTCGGGGTCGCCGTCCGGCGTGGCCGCGTTCAGCCCCGGCGCCACCATGGCGGTGAGGAGCCACGGGCGCGTGGGGGCTTCCACCGGCCCGCTCCCGGGCCGGCCGGGGAGGGGGAGGGGCGGCTCGGGCCCGATGGGCGTCCGGCCCTCCACGCCCAGGGCCACCCCGCCCACGTGGCCCGCCACCCAGCCGCCCTGGAGGCGGATGGACTGGGCCTCGGCGGGCCGGGCTCCGGCCACGAGGACGACGAGGGCCGCCACGGTGGCGACGGCGCGGATCCGGAGGCGGGCGAGGTCGGAGCGGCTCATGCGGATCCTCCTGCGGGCTGGAGCGGCGGGATCGAGACCTCCACCGGCGGCGCGGTGGGCGCCGGCGGCGCGTCGGCGTCCAGGAACCGGCGGGTCATGTCCATGACCTCGGGGTCGTTGCAGAGGAAGGCGTGGGCGTTGGGCTTGCCGGTGAGCGCCACCACCTGGTCGGCGTAGTGCATGCCGCCCCACGCCAGCGTCTTCTCGTAGGGCACCAGGGAGTCCCCCTGCTGGTTGCGGACGTCGTGGCGGTCGGCCGGGAGGGTGTCCCCGTCCCGGGTGACCCAGACCGGCGTCATCTGGCGCTTGCCCAGGAAGCTCATGCTCATGGTCCCCGAGCCCATGCGGGCCAGGGGGCCGGCCAGGAGCGTCGCCGCCTCCCGGGCCCGCAGGAGGAGGTCCGGCTCGATGCCCTCGCCGAAGGCACCGGGCCAGCCGCCGGGCTCGAGGAACTGGAGGTCGTCGGGGAGGGGCTCGTCGTCGGGGCCCACCACCGCCTTCCACGACGGGAGCATCTGGTAGAGGGCCGGCCAGGTCAGCGCCATGCCCCGGGCGGCCTTCACGTGGGCCGCCCCCAGCCCCTCGCTCCCCCAGAGCAGGGCCTCGGTGGCGCGCATGGTCCCGGCCAGGGGGGACCCCACCAGGATGACGCGGGCCACCAGGCGGGAGAACTCGTTGACGTCGAAGGTCAGCTTGCTGGCCAGGATGATGACCAGCCCGCCCTGGGAGTGCCCGATGAGGTTGAAGCGTCCGTTCTCCGGCTTGTTGGCCCGCATGTACTCCAGGAGGAGCTGGGCGTTGTACCGGATGTCCAGACGCCAGTCGTAGGGCCAGGGCTCCGCGAAGGACAGCATGCGATCGTAGGGCGCCCCCACCACCGACGAGACCGTGACCTCCGTGTCGGGCTCGAGGGAGGTGCGCGAGGGCGCCCACTCCCCTGGCGGGGTCTCGATGGAGAGGAGGCGCTCCCACTCTTCCGGGGGGCGGCCGCCCAGGTCGTCCTTGTCGAGACCGAGGCTCACGCGGACGGCGTTGTAGACGACGTTGCCGTCCTGGTCCGCGAGCGAGGTCGCCTGGGTGCCGGGTACGAGGAGGGTCGTGTCGGCCATGTCTCGGGTCCGTGGAGAGAGGAGCGTGATGCGGCTCGGACCCAGGGGGGCGGGCGGATAGCCCGTGGGGCGGGCAAGGTAGGCAGCCCGTCGGCCCCGGGGCAACTCGCCGCCCCGGGGCCCGTGGATGGGCTACTCGTTCCGGAGCGCCCGGGCGGGATCCACCCGGGCCGCCCGCACGGCGGGCACCGCCGCGGCCACCGCGGCGGCCGCGGTCAGGACCAGGGCCACGGTGACCAGCGTGGTCGGGTCGGTGGCGCCCACGCCGAAGAGGTAGCTCTCCACGGCCCGGCCCAGGAGGAGGGCCGCCACGGTCCCCACGGCCACCCCCAGGAGGACCAGGCGGACGCTCCACCGCACCACCATCCCGCTGATCCGCCCGGCCTCGGCGCCCAGCGCCATGCGCACGCCCAGCTCCCGGACCCGGGCGTTCACGCTGTAGGAGACGACCCCGTAGAGCCCCACCACGGCCAGCACGAGGCCCACCGCCGCGAAGAGGGAGAGGAGGAGCGTCACGAAGCGCTCGCCGGCCAGGGCCCGGTCCACCAGCGCCCTCATGGGCTCGACCCGGGCCACGGCCAGGCTCGGGTCCAGCTCCGCCACGTGTCTGCGCACCGCCGGCACGATGCGGTCGGGGGGCAGCGCGCTCCGGATCACCGGCGACACCGCGAAGCCCGGCGCCTGGGCCCACGGGAGGTATGCCGCCATGCGGCTCTCCTCCCGGATCCCGAAGTTCCGGATGTCCCGGGCCACCCCCACGATCTCGCGCCAGAAGGGGTCGTCGGTGGGGTCTCCGAACGTGAGCCGCTTGCCGACGGGGTTCTCGTCGGGGAACCAGCGGGCGGCGAGCGTCTCGTTGATGATCAGGACCTCCCGGTCGCCCTCCACGTCGGCGTCGGTGAAGTGGCGGCCCTGCACCAGCTCGATGCCCATGGTGGGGAGGTAGGTGGGCGTCACCTGCCGGATCCAGGCCGCCGGCTGCTCGCTGGGGTGGAGGAGGGGCCGCCCCTCCACGTGGAAGGAGGCGTCCCCGTCGAACCCGGCCAGGGGGAGGGTCCCGGTGACCCCCACCGACTCGACGCCGGGGATGGCCCGGACGCGCTCCTCCAGCGCCTGGACGAAGGTGACCCGGTCGGGCGTCTCGTACCCGCCGGTGAGGAAGACCTGCATGGTCGTCACGTCCGCCGGGTCGAAGCCAAGGTCCACCGAGCGGAGGTTGTCGAAGCTCCGTACCAGGAGCCCGGCGCCCACCAGGAGGACCAGCGCCAGCGCCACCTGGCCGGATACGAGGAGCTCCCGGAGCCGGGCGCCCGAGCCGCCCAGGGCGCCGCGGCCGCCCTCGCGCAGGGCGTCCTGGGGATCCGGGCGCGCCCCCCGGAGCGCCGGAGCCAGGCCGAAGAGGATGCCCGCCAGCAGGGTGACCGCGGCGGTGAAGGCGAGGATGCGGCCGTCCACCGCCACCTCCTCGATGCGCGGGGTCTGGGCCGGGGCCAGGGAGACCAGGAGGTCCGTGGCGCCGAAGGCCAGGAGCACCCCGGCGGTCCCGCCCAGCGCCGCCAGGAGGAGGCTCTCGGTGAGGAGCTGGGCCACGATGCGGCCACCTCCCGCGCCCATGGCGAAGCGCACCGCCAGCTCGGAGGAGCGGCTCGTGGCCCGGGCCAGAAGGAGGTTGGCCACGTTGACGCAGGCCACCAGGAGGACGAGGCCCACCGCACCCAGGAGGATGAGGAGCCCGGTCCGGGCCGAGGACGTGAGGTCCTCCCGCAGGGAGACGGCGCGGAAGGTCATGTCCGTGTTGCTCTCGGGGTAGGTGGCCGCCAGCCGGGCCCCGATCTCCCGGAGCTCGGCGTCGGCGCCGGCCGGGTCGACCCCCGGGGCGGTGCGGGCCACGGCCCGCCACGAGAACCCGCCCCTCCGCCCGGCCTGGACGGCGGGGTCGAGCCCAGGGGCGGTCCAGACGTCGGCGCCGGGCACGAAGGGAGGGCGGAACCCCGCCGGCATGACCCCCGCCACCTCCATGGAGGTGCCGTTCAACGTCAGCGTGCGGCCCACCACGTCGGGGTCGGCCCCGAAGGCGCGGCGCCAGAAGCCGTCGCTGAGCACGACCCGCGGGGTGGCGCCGGGGCGGTCGTCCTCGGGGCGGAGGCCCCCGCCGAGCTGGGGCTCGACCCCCAGCACCCGGGAGAACATCCCCTCGGTGACCTGGGCGCCCAGGAGGCGCTGGGGCTCCTCCGGGTCGGTCCAGGTGGGCGACCAGCCGCCCCAGGCCGCGGCGGCCTCGAGGGTCCCGGCCTGGTCCCGGAGGTCCGCGAAGTTGGCGTAGGAGAGCCACTCGTCGTCGGGTCCGCCCCGCCGGGTCACGTCGGACCAGACGTTCACCAGCTCGTGGGACTCGGGGAAGGGGAGGGGGCGGAAGAGGATCCCGTCCACCACGCTGAAGATGGCGGTGTTCACCCCGATCCCCAGCGCCAGCGTGACCACCGCCACCACCGCGAAGACCGGATGGCGGCGGAGCTGCCTCGCCGCGTACCGGACGTCCTGGACCACCGTGTCGCGCCACATCCCCATCCTCATCTTCCGCTCCTTGCGCTGGGTCATCTTCCGCATCCCGTCCTTCACCTCGTCCACGTCCCCGAAGGACCGCCGGGCCTCGGCCTCGGCGTCCTCCCGGCTCCACCCCGCGGCCACCAGCCGGGCCACCTTCTCCGCCAGGTGGAAGCGCACCTCGTCGTCCAGCTCCGCCTCCCGCCCGTCGGCGTCCACGCTCAGGCGGAAGAGCCGCTTCCGACCCCCGTCCGGGGCGTCGGGCCCCGGGGGGCCACCGGCGTCCACGCTCAGCCGCCCGTGTCCCGGGCCAGGGCCTGCCCCACCGCCCGGGCGTAGCGACTCCACTCCGCGCGCTCCCGCTCGAGCTGGTCCCGGCCGGCGGCGGTGAGCCCGTAGTACTTGGCCCTCCGGTTGTTGGCCGAGACGCCCCACTCCGACTCGATCCACCCCTTGGCCTCCAGGCGGTGGAGCGCCGGATAGAGCGTGCCCTCCTCCACCAGGAGGGCCCCGTCGGTGGCGCTCTGGATCCACTCCGACACGGCATAGCCGTGGCGCTCGCCCCCGGAGAGGGCCTCGAGGATCAGGAGGTCCACCGTCCCCCGGAGGAGGGCCAGGCTGCGGTCGGTCACGGGCGTCGGGGGCCGGAGGGGTCCGGCCGTCGCGGGTCGGGGCCGGAGGGGGAGGGGGCGGGATCGACCGGCCCCCTCGGGTTTCTAGGGGAACAGGATAGCGCGGACTCCCCTACGGTTGCAAGGGGAGGGGCGCCGGGTCGGATCGGGAGGCCTCGGGACGGCCGGGAAGCGGACCCTCCCCGCGTCCGACCCGGTAGCGCGGGAGGGGGTGGCGCGTATGGTGGTGCGTGGGTGGGCCCGACCCGGCTGTCCGGGGGTCGTGGAGCGGGCCGGTCGCGGGCCGACGGAGAACCGGGACGCCGAGGAGGCGGGATGACGGGGACAGGACGGGGAGGACGGACGCCGGGCGGCGGGGGCGGGCCGGTGGTGGCGCTGGCTCTCGCGGCCGCGCTTCTCGCCGCGTCCCCGGCCACGGCCCAGCAGCCCGTGGCCACCGGCACCCTGGCCGTCCGGGGCGCCGCCTGGGGCGCGGCCGTCGGCGGCGTGCTGGGAGGGCTGGGCCTCGGGACGCTGGCCTGGGGCCTTTGCGACGCCGCGGAGTGCGACGGCACCTTCGCCGACGGCTTCGTCGTGGGCGCGCTCCTGGGTGGCGCCGCCGGGGCCGGGGCCGGCACCGTGATCGGCTCGGCCTTCCCCCGGGGCGGCGCGGCGGTGGGCGGGTGGAGCTGGACCGCCCGGGTCGGCGGCCGGGCCGCCCTGGCCGGGGACGTGGACGGCGTGGGTCCCGACCTGGGGCTCGAGGTGGCGCGCGGGGTGACCGACCGGGTCCGGGTGGGGGTCGCCGCGGAGTACCTGGGGCGCGCCGAGGACGAGTACTCCTTCCAGGTCCAGGACCGGGACGGCGTCCTCCGGACCCGGACCGTCCGACGGAGCTGGGACCTCTCGGGGGTCCGCATGCAGGCCGAGCGGCTCTTCGCTCCCGGCGCGAGGCGCACCGCCTGGCTCTCCCTGGGCGTCGGCGTCTACCCGACGCGGGAGTCGTCCCGGCGGACGGACGACGACGCGCCCCCCGCCTACGCCTACTCCGAGTGGACCCCGGCACCCGGCCTGTCCCTCGGGGCGGGGGTCCGGCTCCCGGTGGCCGACCGGTGGAGCGTGGAGCTCGGCGGTCGGGGCGACCTGGCCCTGGGGGTCGGCTCCGACGACTGGCTCCCCCTCCTGCGCGTCGGGGTGGGGCTCCGCCGGGATCCCCCGCCGCGGCCGTAGGGGGAAGCCCGACCGGCCTCCCGTGCCTCCTAGAGCAGCACCTCCGCGAAGTCCAGCTCCTCCGAGGCCAGCACGAAGGCCGTGGTGGGGAGCCCCGCGGTGATCTCCTGGAGCCGGCCGTAGTAGCCGGGGAAGTCGTCCACGGCCCCGGGCGGGGCGAGCCCCAGGAGCACCAGGTCGGCGTCGGCGGAGGAGCGTCGTAGGATCTCCGGGAACTCGGAGCGCGAGCCCACCAGCACCTCGGTGCGCGCCCCGATGCGCAGGCTCCGGACGATGGCCTCGAGGTTCGCCCGGGCCGAGTCCGCGGCCCGCTGGTCCCCGACCACGAGCTTCACGTGGAGCTCCGCCGAGCGCCACGCCCGGCTGGTCCGGAGGAGGTAGCCCAGGAGCATCATGAGGCCCCCGTTCTTCTGGAGACCGCCCCACCAGACGTCGATGCGCTTCCGCTCCCCGAAGCCCCTCTCGTCGTCGTGGCGAAGCATGATCACGTTCCGCCGGAGCTCGTGCATGGCCGCCAGGGAATCGCAGTACTCGGCCACGTGCTCCGGCTCCTCGCTCACGCCGATGAGCACCGTGTTGGGAACCAGGGGCCCGAAGCCGTAGGTGGACACCAGGCGCTCCATCCCGTCGAAGGGGGTGTCGGCCTCCTCCACCCGGACCAGCCCCTCCACGCCCCGCTTCTCCAGGTAGTCCTTGATGTTCCTCTCCATCTTGGCGCGGCCGCCGACCCCGCGGGAGCCGGAGCGCAGGATGGTGGCCACCGTCATGAGGGCCCGTCCGTGGGTGAGGTCCCGGGCGAGCTCGATGAGGTGCCAGCGCCCGGTGGGGGCGCCGGAGAGGACCAGGAGGTTGGGCCGCCAGTTCTTGGCGTCGGGCTCCTCCTCCTCCAGGCGCAGGAGCGCGGAGCGCGCCATGGACATGAGGACGCCCCGGCGCACGTCGCCCCAGGTGGTCCGCATCTCCCGGCGCTCGAGCCAGAGGAAGACGCCTCCGATGATCAGGGCGGCGGCCAGGGTGGCCACGGCGTTGATGAGGAACATGATCGCCAGGCAGCCCGCGGCCCCGAGCAGCGACACCGACCAGTGCACCTTGAACGACGGCCGGAAGGAGGGGCTCTGCACCAGGCTCTCGATCCCCGCGCCCAGGTTCACCGTCAGATACGAGGCGAGGAAAAACATGGTCAGGATCGGCGCGATGACGTTGAGCTCCCCCAGGGAGACCGCGGCCAGCGCCACCGCCAGCGTCACCGCCGTCCCGATGCGGGGCTCGTCGTCCGGCCCGCTCCCCCGGCCCACGATGCGCATCCACTTGGGAAGCACGCCGTCCCGCGCCAGCGCCTGGAGGACCCGGGGCGCGCCCAGGATGCTCCCCAGCGCGCTGGAGAGGGTGGCGCCCCACACCCCCAGGAGGATCGCGTCCCCCCAGAAGGCGATCCGCCGCATGACCAGCGGGTCGTCCATGAGGGTCTGGGCGTCCGCCCGGGTCGAGAGGACGACGGGGAGGGCCATGTAGACCACGTACCCCACCAGGAGCGCCGCCAGGGTGCCCCGGGGGATGGAGCGGGCCGGGTCCTTCAGGTCCCCGCTCATGTTCACGCCGGCCTCGATCCCCGTGACCGCGGGGAAGAAGACGGCCAGGACCACCCAGAAGCCGGCCTCGGGGTTGGCGGCGGGCTGGAACTGGATCTCGGTCGCCTCCAGGGGGCTCCCGAACAGGAAGGAGAGGAGGCTGAGGACGATGGCGGCCATGATGAAGTACTGCGCCCGGATCACCAGGCGGGCGCTCACGATGGCCAGGACCGCCACCACCACGGTCGTCACCGCCGCCAGCAGCGTCTGGGGCACCTGGGGGAAGACCCGGGTCACCGACTCGGCGAAGCCGATGGTGTAGAGCGCCACGCTGAAGGCCAGGGCGAAGTACACCGGGATCCCGACGGCCCCTCCGGTCTCCACGCCCAGGGAGCGGCTGATCATGTAGTAGGCGCCCCCCGTCTCCACCCTCCGGTCCGTGGCGATGGCCGCCATGGAGAGCGCCGTCAGCGCCGTGATGGAGGTGCAGATGGTGACGATGAGGAGCGTCTGCCACAGCCCCACGTTCCCCACCACCCACCCGAACCGCAGGTACATGATGACGCCGAGGATCGTGAGGATCGACGGCGTGAAGACCCCGGCGAAGGTGCCGAATCCGGCGCCGCCGCCCCGGGCGGCCACCGGCGCGTCTGGCTCGGTGTGGTTCCTGGGACGGGAGCGTTGGGGCACGGGGTCGGCGGGTCGGGTCGGGAGGACCGGGCCGGCCACCGGGGCCGGGCGGGAATCGTCCTCCACGTTCGCGAACCCGGGTCCCGACCGCCAGGCGCCGTCGAGACGGTGTGCGTCCAGGGCCGGGCGGGGGACCACCGCCCCGGCACGGCACGGACGCCGGGCTCCGGCGCGTGGCGGCCGGGTCGCCCCGGGCCCCCCGGGGCGCTAAGGTGGGAACGCGCACCCGCTTCCCAGAGCCCACCTTCCCCGGAGGATCGCCATGCGAACCCTAGCCCTCGTCGTCGGCGCCCTGCTCGTGGTCCTGGGAGGCTACTCCCTCCTGGGGGGCTCCTTCTCCTGGACCCAGGAGGAGACGGTCATGGAGATGGGGCCCATCGAGGCCACGGCCACCACCCGGGACACCGCGGCCCTGCCGCCGGTGGTGGCGGGCCTGGTGCTTCTGGTGGGGGTGGGCGCGCTGGTCTACGGGGTCCGGAAGGACGCCTGAGTCACCAGCGGACCAGCGTTCCCCGGGTGTCCACGTGGACGAAGGGTCCGTGGACGGCGTTGGCCCCGTAGATGCTGGCTCCACCCATGAGATGGCGCGTGTCCGGATCCCGGTCGAGGCTGTCGACCACCTCGTAGAGGATCCGGGCGTCGCTCCGGTCGATCCGACCGTCCCCGTTCAGGTCGTCCATGAGGTTGTCGCCGTCCTCGTCCACGAAGACGTCGGCGGCGTCCCCCCAGGCGTGGCGGCTGTAGGAGGTGGTGTTGCCGATGGCCTGGTTGTAGGAGGGCGTCCGGTAGCCGCTCATCACGTGGAGCGACGTCACCGGGTGGCCCCGCTCCACCAGGGCGTCCACGAGGAGCTCCAGCTTGGTCAGCAGGCGCCTCTGGAGGACGACGTAGCGGGGGAAGCCTCCGCCCTGCTTCGTCTCGAAGTGCTTGAGGAGGAAGCGGGGTGAGACCCGGAGGTCCCGGTTCTCCTCCGTGACCTCGATGAAGCCCCGGGGGCGGATGTACATCGTGTCGCCCCGGAGGGGGACCCGGGGGTAGGACCCGATGCGGTATCCGTTGAGGACGCCGTCCTCGATCTCCGACTCGGGGACGGTGACGAAGGCGTGGACCACCAGGTCCACGTTCCCGCCGTCCTCCAGGACCCGCAGCCGGTGGAAGCCGGGCTCGTCCGGAGCCGTCCAGATCCATGCGTCCTCGTCGACGACCTCGACCTCCCCCGCGTCCTCGCGCCCGTCCATCCGGACCAGGCGCTCGTCCTCCTCGTCCGGGGCGACGTCGATGCGCAGCTCCTCCCCGGGCAGCACGGAGGTGGCGATGGGGGAATAGCGTGCCGGCGTCCCGTCGAGCCACGCCTCGGCCCGGGCGCCGTGCGGCCGCTCCCGGAGCCCGCCGGCGCGGACGGCGTGGTCGGAGGGCTGGGCCGGGCCGACGTCGGGGTCGATTCCGTCGGGCCCCGGGGGCGCCGTCTCCTCTCCCTCCGGCTCCGCGGCGTTCGCCGCGGCCGGCCCGGGGTCGGGGCGCACCGCCGAGTCGAGCACGAGGGGCGTGGCGGCCATGGCGGCGGCCATGACCCAGAAGACGCCCGTCACCACGCTCGACACGACGCTCCGGACCTTCCCCACGGTCACTCCTGGCCCAGGGAGCCGTCGGAGGCCAGCCGCTCCAGCGCCGCCACGACCCGGGCGTTCCGGTCGTAGAGGTCGGGATGGAAGGTGGGCACGCCCTGGTCGTCCACCCAGACGGTCTGGTAGGCGATGTAGACGGGCATCTCCTTGCTGACCGGCACCTCGTGCCGCTCCCCGGTGGCCTTCAGCTCGTCGAAGCGGGACGGCGGGACGTCCGTCCCGTTGGAGAAGACCCAGTGGGCCAGCTCGGTGGGGTATTGCACCCGGATGCAGCCGTGGCTGAACGTCCGGATCCGCTCCTCGAAGAGGTCGTCGGCCGGGGTGTCGTGGAGGTAGATGGCGTGGTCGTTGGGGAAGAGGAACTTCACGTACCCCAGGGAGTTCTGCTCGCCGGGCTTCTCACGCAGCAGGAACCGGTCGTACCGGGACGGGTCGAACGCCTCCAGGGGAACGGGCTCCCACGTCTCCCGGGAGACCACCTCGAAGTTGTTCTCGCGGAGGTAGTTCGGGTTCTCCCGCAGCTTCGGGAGGATGTCCCGCTGGAGGATGTTCTCGGGGACGTTCCAGTACGGGTTGATGACCACGGTCTCCATCACGTCCTCGAAGAGCATGGTCTCCCAGTCCCGCTGGCCGATGATGACCTTCATGGTCAGATCCGGCTGGCCGCCGGACATGGCGTGCAGCCGCAGCCCCGGGGTGTTCACGAAGATGGAGGGCGAGCCCAGGTCCGCCGGGAGCCAGCGCCACCGCTCCAGCGCCACCTCGACCTCGCTGATGCGCTCGTCGATGGAGGCGTTGAGCTCCCGGGACGTGGCCGGTCCCATCACGCTGTCCTGCTCGATGCCGTTCCGGGTCTGGAACAGCTCCACCGCCCGGGCCAGGGACTCGTCGTAGACCTGCGGGCGGGACGAGCCCGCTCGCGCCAGCTCCTGCTCCTCGGGGTTCAGGCTCTCTCCGAGCCGGGTCCGGAGGGTGGCGATGACGGGCGCGGAGTCCCCCACCTCGAAGACCTCCTCGGTGGGCACCCGGGTGAACCCGCCGTCGGCGCGGATGCGGCGGAGCTCGGCGAGGAGCCCCTTGAGGCGCTCGTACTGCTCCACCTGCGGCCGGACGGCGTCCAGGTGGTCCAGGAGGTCGGCACCGCTCCGCACGCTGTCGGGCAGCGCCGGGTCCTCGGTGTCGATCTCCCAGCCGGTCTCGAAGTTCGCCTGGCGCAGGCGGCCCCGGGCCAGGTCGCCGGCCAGCACGGCCAGCCCCTCGCTCATGGCCGTCTCCAGCTCCGCCAGGACGTGCTCGTCGATGTCCTCGCTCATGGCGAGCTCACGGAGCCGGGGGACGTTGTACCGCTCCGGCGCGAGGCCCTCCGCCTCGATGGTGGCCAGGGTCCGGAACGCCCGGCCTCCGTCCTCGGTGAGCCCGTCGTCCGCCACCCAGAAGAGGGTGGGGCGGTCGGCGGGGTAGAGGGCGGTCAGGCGCTCCGAGCCCACGGAGTCCACCCGGGCGGCCACGGCCTGTCCCAGGCGGGCCGCGGACACGTCCCACGACGCGTCGGGGGTGGCGGCTTCGAGGGTGTCGTCCTCGGAGTCGTCCCCGCCGCAGGCGCCCAGGGCGCCCACGAGCCCCAGCAGGGCGGTCGCGGTGAGGGTCCGGAGGCGGAGGGAGGCGTTCATCGGGTCACCACGCGCTTCTGGAGGCCGGCGGAGAGCCGCTCGGTGTCCCAGACCTGGTTGATCAGCGCGATGGTCCGGGCGTCGGCGTCCACCCGGTAGCTGTTCATGAACTGACCCAGGGTGAGGGAACGGTCCAGGTTCACCAGATCCACCTGGTCGGGGCGCTTGCCCAGGACCGCGGGATCGGTCTCGCGCTGGAAGCTCTCCAGCACGGCCTGGATGGTGCGGCCGCGGGCCGACCACGCCTGGGCGGGGGTCACGCCGTAGAAGGCGTAGACGTTCCCGTCGAGCTCGGGGAAGACCGCTCGGCCCACGAGCTCTCCGTTCTCGGTGCGGGCCCGGAAGGCGAGCCAGTACGCCGGGAGGCCGTGGACGTCGCCGGCTCCGCTGTCGGTCACCTGGATGCCCTGCTGCGAGGCGAAGGCCTCGGCGGCGGCCCGGGCGCCGTTCTCCGGCGCGAAGGTCAGCGCCACCATGGCGTCCTGCTCGGGGCTCACGAGGCGCACGGCCTGGTTCCCGTTCATCCCGTTCCAGTCCCGGGGCACGCCGAAGCGGAACTTGAGGTCGGGGTGGTGGAAGACGTTGTCCTCGAAGTAGCCGAGGCGCGGGTTGTTTCCGAACACCAGGCCGTCGAGCTGTCGGAGGAAGTCGGTCCGGTCGACCATGCGGGCGTCGGGATGGGCGTCCGCCATGGCGAGGATGCGCTGCTGACGGTCGGCGGGCGCGGGGTGGGTCGACGCCCAGCTCGGGAGCGACCCTCCGGCATCGCTGCTCTTCTGCTCCAGGAGCGCGAACACCCGGGAGAGGGCGGCGGGCTCGTAGCCGAGCTGGGTCATGTACTTCACGCCCAGCTCGTCGGACTGGTTCTCGTCGTCCCGGCCGAACTTGAGGAACATGAGCTGCATGCCGGCGCCGGCGAGGTCGCCGAGGCCGCGGAGCTCGGGCACGAAGATCATGCCGAGGCCGAGGCCCAGGTTGGCGAGCTGCGCCCGGCTCATCTGGTTCACCGAGTGGCGCGCGGTCACGTGGCCGATCTCATGGCCGAGGATGCCCACGAGCTGCGCCTCGGAATCGAGGTGCGTGAGCATGCCCCGGGTGATGTAGATGAAGCCGCCGGGGATCGCGAAGGCGTTCACCGTGGGATCGTCCACGACGGTGAACGTCCAGGGAAGGTTCGGCCGCTCGGAGACGCGGGCGAGGCGCTGGCCCAGATTGTCCACGTAGCGCTGGAGCTCCGGGTCGTCCACGACGCCCATGGAGGCCATGACCTGCTCGTGGGACTGGCGCCCCATCTGGATCTCCTGCTCCTCGCTGATGAAGGAGAGCTCGCGTTCCCCGGTCACGGGGTTCGTGGCGCAGGCGCCGGTCCCCAGGAGGACGGTGGCGACGGCCCCGAACAGGATCTTCCGGGTCGCGGCGGACCGGGTGGCTTTCCTTCTGCGACGTCTCATGGCTCGTGCTCCGATGGATCGATGAGGGGTGGATCGGTGGGAGGAGGCGTCCCCGCCCGGCCCGCCCCGCGGGGCGGCCGGACGGGCGCGCTCCAGGGGATCTCCTAGTTGGACAGGTTCCCGAGATGGATGTGCAGGCCCAGGTCCAGCGCGAGGAACTGCACCGACTGCTCGGCGGTCACGAACTCGTCGACGATGTCGAACTCGGCGTCGTACGCCTCGTAGCGCACGCCGGGGGAGAACCACAGGACGTCGCCGAGGGGGATGTCCACGCCGGCCGCGACCTGGAAGCCGACGCCGGTGTCGGACTCGACCTCGAACCCGTTGTCCTCGAGCTGGAGCTTCCGGCCGACGACGCCGGCCTTCAGCCACGGAAGCAGGCCGTCACGGTACGCGATGAGCTTGGCCCCGCCCTCGAATCCCGAGGAGGTGGCGCCCTCGTCGTCACCGCAGCCGTCGCAGCCGAACATCTGCTGCTCGTAGCCGCCGTACACGCTGAGGTTGGGGCTCACGCTGTAGATGAGGTCTCCGCCGAAGCCGGCTTCGCTCTTGGCGTCCAGGCCGCCGTCGTCGCCGAAGTCGCCCATGGGGTTGTTGATGGAGCCGCGGATCTCGAGTGCGAGCTGGCCCTGGGCGGCCGACGGGGCCGCGAAGGCCAGGGCGGCGGCGAGAGCGGTGGCGCCGAGTGTGTTCAGGGTGATGCGCATGATGATGCCTCAGGTCTGAAGGGAGCGATCGATCGTCCGCGACCGCCCCGGCCCCCGTTGCGCGGGGACCGGGGCCGGACGCGGCTCGGGCAGGTCAGTCGAAGTGGATGGTCACGCCCACGTCGAACGTCACGAACTTGATGTTCTCCGTGTCGAGAAGCGTCTGATCGGAGGGCTCGAAGTCGGGGTCGAACTGGTTGAAGCGGAGGCCCGGGGAGAAGGTCAGGACGTCGCCGAGGGGGATGTCCACGCCGGCGCCGAGGTGATAGCCCATGGAGGGATCCGTCTCGGCGTCGCCGGCGGCCTGGTCCACGTCGAGGGTGTAGGCGCCGAGCCCGGCCTTGGCCCAGGGGCGCAGGCCGTCTCCGGAGGTGTGGACCTTGAATCCGCCCGCGAAGGCCTGGGACTGGATGCCGTCGTCCTCTTCCGCGCACTGGGCGCAGTCGAAGAGCTGTCGGTCGTAGCCGACGTAGGCGGTGACGTTGTCGCTCAGGCCGTACTGCAGGTCCGCGCCGAAGCCGGCCTCGCCGTCCGATTGGTCGCCGAAGTCGCCCATGGACTTGTTGATGGAGCCTCGGAGCTCGAGGGAGACCTGGCCCTGGGCGGTGGCGGGAACGGCCATCGCCAGCGCGGCGGCCATGCTGAGTACCGTAAATGTGGTGCGCATCGTTCGAATATCTGCCTGTTCTGGTGTCTGTTGATGGGAACGCGACCCACCGCCGGAAGACCGACGGGGGCGATGCGTACCGGACCAGTGTGCAACATGCGTTCCACTCCGGCGTCGGAGGTCGTATCTCCTTGCTGCGCAGGAGTTTGTCCGCTCACGGCCGAGCCCCCGGGTCCCTCCCCCGTGACGCCGCCCCCCCGCCGGTCTACATTCCCTCGCGCAGCTCCACCTCCTCCCGTCCGGGCCCCATGCGCTCCTCCGCGCCCCTCCGTGTCTCCGGCCTCCTCCTGGTCCTCGCGGCCGGAGGCGCTCCCTGGCTCCCCGGGCCGCTCTCCGCGGACGCGCCGGGGGCCGCGCCCCGGGCGTGTGCCGCCGGGTGGGACGCCGCCGTGCCGCCCCTGGTGCGGAACCGCCTGGAGGCCCTGGGCGCCATGGGCCGGTTGTCGGCGGCGGGCGAGCGCATCCGGGCCCGGAACGCCCTCCCGGACTTCTACCTCCGCCGGGGGTGGACTCCCGTCTGGCTCGACGGTCGGGTCCTCTCCTCGTGCGCGCGAGCCGTCGTGGAGCGGATCCGGGATGCCGGCGTGGACGCCCTGGATCCGGCGGACTACCACCTGGAGCCCCTGGACGAGCTCCTGGCGGGGCTGGGGGAGGGCTCCACCGACCCCTCGGAGCTCGTGGACCTGGAGCTCCTCCTGACCGACGCCTGGCTCACCCTGGGCTCCCACCTCCTCCAGGGGCGGGTGGACCCGGTGCTGCTGGAGCCGGAATGGCTCGCCAACCGGCGGAACCTGGACATGGCGGCCACCCTCGAAGAGGCCCTGGCCGGGGGGGACCCCGGGGGCTTTCTGGAGACCCTGGTCCCGGCCCAGCCCGGCTACCACCGGCTCCGGGAGGAGCTGGCCCGGCTGCGGGGGGTGGCGGCCGCCGGGGGGTGGGGCACCGTGGCCGAAGGCCCCACGCTGCGCCCAGGGGAGGAGGATCCGCGGGTGACGGCGCTTCGTCGGCGGCTGGTGACCGGCGGGAGCCTCTCCGCCGAGGAGGACGCCGGGGGCCGCCTCTTCGACCCGGCGCTGGCGGCCGCGGTGGCCCGCTTCCAGAGGCGGCACGGGCTGGAGCCCGACAGCGCCGTGGGGGCCCGCACCGTCGCCGCGCTCAACGTCCCGGTGGAGGCCCGCATCCGACAGCTCGCCGTGAACATGGAGCGGTGGCGCTGGCTTCCCCAGGAGCTGGGCTCCACCCACGTCCGGGTGAACATCGCCGACTACCGCGTGGAGGTGCGGGAGGAGGGGAGCGTGGCCCTGGAGATGCGGGCCGTCGTGGGTCGCACCTACCGCCAGACGCCCATGTTCAGCGGGCTCATGACCTACCTCGTGCTGGCGCCGTACTGGCACGTTCCCCCCGGGATCGCGGCCAACGACAAGGTCCCGGAGCTGAAGAGGAATCCCGGCTACCTCGCCTCCCAGGAGATGACGCTCCTGGACCTGGCCACGAACCGGCCCGTGGACCCGGCCTCGGTGGACTTCCAGTCCCTCACCGGGGCCGAGTTCAACCGCCGCTACCGGATCCGCCAGGACCCGGGCCCGCTGAACGCCCTCGGCCGGGTCAAGTTCATGTTCCCCAACCGCCACAACGTCTACCTCCACGACACCCCGTCCCGGGAGCTCTTCGGCAGGGTGGAGCGGGCCTTCAGCTCCGGGTGCATCCGCCTGGAGCGTCCCCTGGAGCTGGCCGAGTACCTCCTGGCCGGGGACCCCGACTGGCCGTCGGCGCGTATCAGGAGCGTCGCGTCGGGAGCCCAGGAAACGACCGTCCGTCTCCGGGAGCCCGTTCCGGTGCACATCCTCTACTGGACGGCGTTCGCGGACGAGGAAGGGACGGTCCACTTCCGTCCCGACGTCTACGACCGCGACGCACCCGTGCGCCGGGCCCTCGCCGAGGACCCTCCGTCCCTGTGAGCCCCACCCTCCCCCGGAGAACCCCGTGTCCCCCGTGAAGGCCCCCGGTCGTCGTCGTGCCGCCCTCGCGGCCGCGCTCCTCCTGGTGGCGGCCGTGCCGGCGGCCGGGCGGCTGCCCGCGCGGGCGCCGACCCCGGGCGTCGTGGGCCCCCCGCTCCCTGCCCCCGGGGTCGCTCCGGCCCGGGTGTCCCGCGACCCGTCCCTGCGGCCGCTCCGCCGGGGGGACCTGTCCGGAGCCGCCCTCGCCCTCCCCCTGGAGGTGGCCGGCGCGCCCACCCGCCTGGCCCTCACCGCCGTTCCCGTCCTCCCCGGGGGCCGCGTGGACCTGCGGTTGCCGGGTGCCCCCGGGGCCGCCCTGATCTACCAGGACGGAGCCGCGGACCCCCTGGGCGACGACGGCTGGCGCTGGACGGCGCCCGAGGAGCCCGGAGCGTACGCCCTCCGCGTCGCGGACGGGGAGCGGGTGGCCCACGTCACCGCCTTCGTCCTCCACCCGGCGGCGCACGTGCGGGGCGGGGCGCTTCACGGGTACGCCATCGGCGAATACCTCTCCCGCCCCCTGCGTGGCGACCCCGCGTACCTGCCTCCGGTGGGCTTCGCCCAGGTGGAGGCCGAGGCCCGGGACCTCCTGGTCTCGCCGCGGCTGACCCTGGGCCAGCTCCTCTGCAAGCAGCCCGGGGAGCCGCGCTTCGTGGCGTTGTCCCCGGCCCTCCTGGACAAGCTCGAGCGCCTCATGGACCGGGTGGCGAGGGCGGGCCGGAGCCCGGAGGCGCTGGTCGTCATGTCCGGCTTCCGGACCCCGGCCTACAACCGGGCCATCGGCAACACGACCAGCTACAGCCGGCACCTCTGGGGGGACGCCGCCGACGTCTACCTGGACGAGGACGGCGACGGCGAGATGGACGACCTGGACGGGGACGGCCGGGTCGACGTCCGGGACGCCCGGGTGCTGGCGGCGTGGGTCGAGGAGGTGGCGCGCACGCCGGGGGTTCGGCCCGGCGGGCTGTCCGTGTACCGGCGGAACGCCGTGCACGGCCCGTTCGTCCACGTGGACGCGCGGGGGACCCGGGCGCGGTGGTGAGACCGCCCGGATGACGGGGCCCTTCGGCCTTCGTCGAGAGGCCGGCGCGCGCGGGACGGGGGGCGTGGCGGGTCGCCTGCGGGCCTTCGGGTGGTATGCGGCTTGCAGCCTTCCGCGGGGTATTCTCCGGCCCGCTGCGGCGGCGCCGGGGACGTGAGATCCATCGCACGAAGAACCCCATTCCGACGGAGGACCGTCATGAAGTCCGTCCCCCATATCCGTACCCTCGCCGTCGCCGCGCTGCTGGCCCCCCTGACGCTGGCGGCCTGCGGCGACGACGACGCCACCGGCCCGGGCGTCATGGGCACGGCCCGCGCCGAGATCTACGACGGCTCGGGCTCGAGCTCGACCGGGCCCGCCCCGGCGTCCCAGCAGGCCGCGGCCGCCTCGGCCATGTCCGGCACCATGTCCGGCACGGCCCAGGCGTCCATCTACTCCGAGGCCCGAGGCTGGGTCGAGCTGGGCAGCGCCAGCAACACCTCGCTCACCATGCAGAGCGAGGAGACCGCCACGGTGGGCTCCGCCACCGTGGAGGCCGACACCTACACCCGGGTGCGCCTGGTCATGGAGGGCTTCGACGCCGACGTGCAGGCCGGCGCGGTCCTGGGCGGCCTGACGCTGGACGCCGCCGTGACCATCACCATGGGCGGATCGGACGGGCGCGTGGTCATCGAGAAGAACGTGACGCCCTTCACCGTCCGCGCCGACGCGGACACCCGGATCCGGTTCGACCTGAACTCGGAGACCTGGGTGGATCAGCAGTCCGCCGAGTCCCGCACGGCCAGCGACGCGGAGATCGTCGCCGCCACCACGGCCACCGTGCAGTCCGGCTGACGTGAGCCGGCTCCGGCCCCGCGCCGGAGCGCGTACGTGGTCGACCCGCGGCCGGCGGGGGGTCAGCCCCCCGTCGGCCGCATTCGCGTGTGGCCCACCAGCCACTCCCGGCCGTCGCGGTACCCGAAGAGCTCCTCGCACGCCATGAAGAAGAGCCGCCAGCGCCGCACCCAGCGCTCGGCCTCGGACGGCCCGTAGACCTGGCGGAAGAGCGAGGTCACCGCGCCCCGCCGGGCGTCCAGCTTCTCCAGCCAGTGGCGCGCGGTCCGCTGGTAGTGGGTCCCGTCCACCGCCCAGCTGTCCTCCACCTCCAGCGCCGCCCCGACCTCGCCGGGAAGCGCCAGCGAGGGCATGAGGCCCCCCGTGAAGAAGTGCCGCGCCATCCAGTCGTCGTCGCCCTCGTCCTCGAAGAAGTAGGGGACGTCCCGATGGCAGAACACGTGGAGGAAGAGGCGGCCGTCGGGGCGCAGCCACGAGGCAACCCGGTCCAGGAGGAGGCGCCAGTTGCGCATGTGCTCGAACATCTCCACGGAGACCACCCGGTCGAAGGCGCCCTCGGGCCGGAAGTCGTTCATGTCCGCCGTCCGGACCGTGAGGTTGTCCAGCCCCCGGGCGGCCGCCCGCCGCTGGATGAAGCGCCGCTGGGGCGCCGAGTTCGACACCGAGGTGATCCGCGACGCCGGGTAGCGCTCCGCCATCCAGAGGCTCAGGGACCCCCACCCGCACCCCAGCTCCAGCACGTCCTGGCCGTCGGCGAGGGCCGCCCGCTCGCAGGTGAGGGCCAGCATGGCCGCCTCGGCCTCGTCCAGCGTCTCGCGGCCCGTCGGGTAGTAGCAGCTCGAGTACTTGAGGTGGCGGCCCAGGACGAGCTCGTAGAAGCCCGGCGGGACCTCGTAGTGCTGCTGGTTGGCGGCGTCGGTGGCCACCGCCACCGGGGCCTCGGCCATGGCGGCCCGGACCGCGGCCGCCGCCCGCTCCCGGGCGTCGGGGTCGTCGGGCACGTCGTCGGCCAGGCGGCGCTCGAGGAGCGCCCGGATCCCCCGGCGCACCAGCGCGTCGGGCACCAGCCCCCGCTCGACGAGCTCCGTGGCCAGGGCGCTCACGCGACCCCCTCCAGCCCGGCGTCGTCGACGGCCCCGGCGTCCCGGAGGGCGGGCGTGCCCCCGGCCGGGCCCACGAAGGAGGGCATCCCGTCGGGGTAGACGGGCACCCGGGGCGGATCGGCGGGGGCCGCGGCCTCGGGCCCCGCCAGGAGGAGGTGGACGTCCCCGATGGTGCGCTCCAGGAAGCCCCCCTCGCAGTACGCCAGGTAGTAGTGCCAGAGCCGGAGGAAGTCCTCGGAGTAGGCCTCGCGGAGGGGATCCCAGTGGGTGCACACGCCCTCGGCCCAGGCCCGCAGCGTCGGCGGGTAGTGGGCCGTGAGGTCGTCCAGGTCCGCCAGGCGGAGCCCGGTCCGCCCGAGCCGTCGCCGCAGGTCCGCCACCGACGGGAGGAAGCTCCCCGGGAAGACGTAGCGCTGGATGAAGTCCGTGGCGGTCCGATACCCCGCGTAGCGGTCCTCGGCCATGACGATGGCCTGCAGGAGGGCCAGGCCGTCGGGCTTCAGGATGCGCGCGCAGACGTCCAGGAACCCGTCCAGGTACTCCTCCCCCACGGCCTCGATCATCTCCAGGGAGACCAGGCGGTCGAAGGAGCCCTCGCCCAGCTCGGCGGGGAGGTCCCGGTAGTCCAGGGAGAGGAGCGTCACCCGGTCCTCGACCCCGGCGGCGCGGATCCGGCGTCGCGCCTCCTCCCGCTGGGCCGGCGAGATCGTGGTGGTCCACACCCGGCATCCCACGGTACGGGCCGCGTGGATGGCGAAGCCGCCCCACCCGGTCCCGATCTCCACGACCCGGTGGCCGGGGCGCAGACCCAGGCGACGGCAGACCAGGTCGAGCTTGGCCTCCTGGGCCTCGGCCAGGGAGGCCTCGGGGCGGGGGAAGACCCCGCACGAGTACATCATGGTGGGGTCGAGGAAGCGCTGGAAGAAGTCGTTCCCCAGGTCGTAGTGGGCGGCGATGTTCGTCCGGCTCCCGTCCCGGGAGTTGGCGCGGCCCTCGTGCCACCGGCGGTAGGCCCGCTGCACCCAGGCCGCCAGCCCCCGCTCCAGCCCGTCGTTCAGCGAGGGGTTCCGCGCCACCACCCGCACCACCGCCGTGGGGTCGGGGCTGGCCCAGAGCTCCTCCACGAAGGCCTCGGCCGCCCCGATGCTCCCGCCCAGCGCCACCCGGGTCCAGAACTCCGGCGAGCGCACCCGGATCTCGGCTGCCAGCCCGTCCGGCGCCTCGGTCCCCACCCGGATCGCGCTCTCCCCTCCCGGCTCCTCCTCCCGGATCGTCAGGCGGCCCACCAGGTCGTCCCGGAGGTCGCGGAGGACGAGCCATCGGGCCAAGCGCTCGCCCAGGGTGGGACGGCGGGGCTCCGTGGTCCCGGAGCGACGGGAAGGGGGCGAAACGCGGAGTCGGGTCTCGGTCATGGGCGGGGGGAGGGAGGGTGGGAGGATCGGGCCCGGCCCGCGTCCCGCCCGGGTGGCCCGGGGCGGTGCAGGCGGCGGGGGTGGGGCTCGCCCGTGTGCTTCGGGTGGTCCTGCACGGGCACCCCCTTGAGCTTCAGGAGGAGGGCGTTCCAGTAGATCCGCCCCACCACCCGGGCCGTCATGAAGGGGTGGAGCAGCAGGGTGCGGCGGAGGAGGCCCGGGGTGATCTCGCGGCGCTCCAGCGTGGTGCCCGCCACGAAGAAGGGCTCCCCGTCCACCAGGTTGGTCATGGCCACGGAGAGCGTCGGCCCCGGCGGGGAGAAGACCCACCGGTACGACATCTCCAGGTCCATGAAGGGGGACACGTGGAACTCCTTCGGGGTGTGGTAGACGCGCTTCCCGTCGGCCGTGACCTGGTCCGGGGCGTCCAGGACGTAGCAGTGGCGCTCGCCCCAGGGGGTGTTGTGGACCTCGGCCACCACCGCCTCCACCTCGTCTCCGTCCCGGTCGTAGCAGTAGAAGAAGGAGACCGGGTTCATGCAGTAGCCGAAGGTCCGCAGGTTGGTGAGGAGGCGGATCGGCCCGGCGGGACGCCACCCGGCCTCCCGCTCCACCAGGTCGGCCACGGCGGTCTTGAGGTCGACCGCCGGATCGCCCAGATGGTCGGCGCGGCGGAACCAGGAGAGGGCGGGGCGGCGGGCCGACCAGCTCCAGCTCCCCCGGAAGGCCGTGTCCAGTTCGTCCAGGTCGAGCCAGGTCTGGTAGACGGCGTAGCGGAAGCCGTGGGCCACCGGCTCGGTGCGGTGGTGGGAGACGTGGCCGAAGTAGAGGGCGCTGGCCGTCACGGGACCCGGCTCGCCGGGACCGGCGCGGCGTCGGCGGGCACCGGGGAGGCTGCCCGGTGCCCGGCCTCGTCGAGGAGGTCCGTCAGCCCCGGCGCGTCGAGCCGCGCGGCGGGGTCCACGCCCAGGGCGCGGGCCACGCGGAGCGCGCTCCACACGCCGTCCTCGTGGAAGCCGTTCCGCCACCAGGCGCCGCAGTAGTGGATCCCGTCCACCCCGGAGATCTCCCCGTGGCGCCCCTGGGCCTCCCACCCGTCCACCGTGAAGATCGGGTGGCCGGTGCGGAAGGCGAGGTGGATCCGGTCCGGGTCGATGGCGTCGGTGCGATTCAGCGTCACCAGGAAGCGGTCCGGGCCCCCCAGCCCCTGGAGGCGGGTCATGTCGTAGGTGACCACGGCCCGGTCCGGGTCCTCGGGGAGGACGTGGTAGTTCCAGCTCGCCCGGGCCCGGGGCGCGTCGGGGAGGAGGCGGGTGTCGGTGTGGACCACCACCTCGTTGTCGGCGAAGGGGAAGGCCGAGAGCACCTCCTCCTCGGCGGGCGAGGGGTCGTCCAGGAGGGCCAGCGCCTGATCGGCGTGGGTGGCCAGCACCACCGCGTCGAAGCGAGCGCGTCCCGGCGTCTCGCCCCCGTGCTCCACGATCACCCCGGTCGTCCCGTCGGCCTCCCGATGGCGCCGCAGCGCGGTGACCGGGGTGCGGGTCCGCACCGTGCCCCGCATCCGGGCCAGGATCGCCTGGACGTACGCGTCCGAGCCGCCCTCCACCACCTTCCACGTGTAGTGGTCGTCGACCGTGAGGAAGCGGTGGTTGCGGAAGAAGCGGAGGAGGAAGCCAGCCGGGAAGCCCATCATCCGGTCGGGGCTGGAGGACCACACGGCCGCGCCCATGGGCACCAGGTAGTGCTCCCGGAACGCCTCCCCGTACCCCCCTTCCTCCAGGTACTCCCCCAGCGTGGGCGTCTCCACCGCATCCCGCTCCAGGAGCTCGACGGAGCGCCGGTTGAAGCGGGCGATGTCGCGCAGCATCCCCAGGAAGCGGGGGCGCAGGAGGTTGGTGGGCTGGGCGAACAGGGTGGCCAGCGACGTGCCCGCGTACTCGAGCCCCGTGCGCTCGCATGCGACCGAGAAGCTCATGTCCGAGTCCTTCCAGCCGACCCCCAGGTGGCCCAGGAGGGCCAGGAGCCCGGGGTAGGTGGCCTCGTTGAAGACCACGAAGCCCGTGTCCACCCGGCGCGTCACGCCCAGCGAGTCGTCGAGCGCGACGGTGCGGGTGTGCCCGCCCACGTGCCCGGCCGCCTCGAAGACCGTGACCTCGTGGTCCGGGTCGAGGAGGTAGGCGGCGGCGAGGCCTGCGATGCCCGAACCCACGACGGCGATCTCCATGTGCGGCGCCTACACCCGGGACCCGGAGGCGTTTCCGGATGGTTGTACAGCCAGGCTCCGGAGGGCCCTCCCCGTGCCGGGACGAGACCCGCACCGAACCCGCCGGTGGTGTGCCCGGACCCGGCGGCCGTATCTTGCCGACCCCCTCGCGGTCCCCTGGGCCGACGACACCGCTTCCGAGCACGACGAACCGACATGGACGTCTCTCCCACCCAGGCCGCCGACGCGCTCCAGCAGGACCAGGACCTGGTGGTCGGCCTGGTCCTCCGCCGACTCCGGTCCGAGGCCGCGGAAGGGGAGGCCGAGCCCGGTGGGCTGGAGGACGCCGGGGCGCTCCGGGACGAGATCCGTCAGCTCCTGGCCCACCTCGCCGACGCGGTGGCCACCGACCGCCCCGGGCTCTTCCTGGACTACGTGCGCTGGGCCAAGCGCTACGCGGTCAGCCACGACGTGCCCCTGGAGATCCTGCGCCGCCGGCTCCGCGTCGCGGACGAGGAGGTGCGGGCCACGCTCGAGGGCGAGGCCGCGGGCCTGGCCGCCGCCCCCCTGGCCGAGGCGCTCCGGAGCCTGGACGACCTCGAGGTCGGCGACGCGGGGGACGGAGACGCCAACCCCCTCGGCGACCTGCATCGGCGCTACGTCGACGCCCTCCTCTCCGGCGACCGTCACGGCGCGTCCCGCCTGGTGATGGACGCCCTGGACGGGGGCGCGTCGGTGAAGGACCTGTACCTCCACGTCTTCCAGGCCGCCCAGCGCGAGATCGGGCGCCGCTGGGAGCGCAACGAGGTGTCGGTGGCCCAGGAGCACTTCTGCACCGCCGCCACCCAGCTCATCATGTCCCGGCTCTACGACCGGGTGTTCGCCTCGAAGCGGGTGGGCCGGCGCCTGGTCGTGGCGTCGGTGTCCGGGGACCTCCACGAGCTCGGGGCGCGGATGGTGGCGGACTTCTTCGAGATGGACGGGTGGGACACCCTGTACCTGGGCGCCAACTCGCCGGTGGAGTCGGTGGTGGAGGCGCTCGTGTCCAGCGACGCCCACGGCCTGGCGCTCTCCGCCACCCTGACCTCGCACGTCCGCGCCACCCGCGACGTGGTGGAGGCCGTCCGGGCGGAGCCCGAGGCCACGGACAAGTGGATCCTCGTGGGCGGGTACCCCTTCACCCTCGACGGGGACCTGTGGCGGGACATCGGGGCGGACGCCATGGCGCGGGACGCCCTCTCCGCCGTGCAGGAGGCCGAGCGCCTCGTTCAGGCCCGGGCATGAGCGCGGACGACGCCTTCGGCCGGGCGGGGCGCGCCGACCTGGCGGTCCTGTGCGGTCCGGAGGGGGAGATCCGCCGGGTCCTCTCGTCCACGCTCGTCGGACCGGATGTGGAGGAGGGGGCCACCCTCCTGGACGTGGTGGACGCCGGGAGTCGCCGGAAGGCGGAGCGCATGCTGGCCGAGATCCGGGACCGGGGCGCCGTCTTCGGGTGGGAGCTCGCCGTGCCCCACCGGGGCGAGGTCCGCTCCATGCACTTCGCCGCCGGCCGCGCGGGCGAGGGCCTCCTCGTCGTGGGCGCGTCGACCCCCCGGGAGATGGAGGTCTTCTACGACGAGATGATGCGGCTCTCCAACGAGCAGACCAACGAGGTCCGCGCCCTCGTCAAGGAGCGGGCCCGGCGCGAGGAGCCCGGGGCGCCCGATCCGTACATCGAGATGACGCGCCTGAACAACGAGCTGGCCCAGGCCCAGCGCGAGATGGCCAAGAAGAACATCGAGCTGGAACGGCTCAACGACCAGAAGAGCCAGTTCCTCGGCATGGCGGCCCACGACCTCCGGAATCCCCTCGGCGTCATCCTCGGCTACGCGGAGCTCCTCCTGGACACGGTCGGACCCGGGCTGGCCGAGGGCGAGCGGGAGATGCTGGAGGTGATCCACTCCTCAAGCGAGTTCATGCTGGGGATGGTGGACGAGCTGCTGGACGTCTCGCGCATCGAGTCGGGGCGGCTGGAGCTGAAGCGGGAGCCCACCGACCTCCGCGCCCTCCTGGAGCACAACGTCAAGCTCAACTCGGTCCTGGCCGACCGGAAGGAGATGACCGTGGTCCTGCGGGTGGAGGACCCCCTTCCCGAGCTCGACGTCGACCCGGGGAAGATCGACCAGGTCCTCAACAACCTGGTGGGCAACGCCGTGAAGTACTCCCACGAGGGGAGCCGGATCGAGGTCCGGGCGGCCCGCGACGGGGACGCGGTGCTGGTCGAGGTGGAGGACGAGGGGCAGGGGATTCCCGAGGACGAGCTGGGGAAGCTCTTCAAGCCGTTCAGCACCACGTCGGCGACCACCACGGGGGGCGAAGAGAGCACCGGCCTCGGCCTCATGATCGTGCGGCGGATCGTGGAAGGGCACGGGGGCGCCATCGGAGTCGAGAGCACGCTGGGGGAGGGGACCACCTTCTCGGTCCGCCTGCCCGTTCCCGGGCAGGACGGCGAGGAGGGAGCGGGCGTCCGGGCGGAGGAGGAGGGCTCGAGGGCGGCGGAGGGGCCGCTGTCGATCCTCCTCGCCGACGACAGCCGGTCCCTCCGGACCCTGATCCGGGCCCTGCTGGAGGCGGAGGGTCACGAGGTGACCGCCGTGGAAGGGGGCGACGCCGCCCTCGCGGCCGCGGCCCGGGACAGCTTCGACGTGGTGCTCCTGGACCTGGAGATGCCCGGGCGGGACGGGTTCGAGACCGCCCGGGCGCTGCGCGGCCGGGAGGAGCCCGGCGCCCACCTCCCGCTCCTGGCCGTCACCGGCCACGACGAGGAGCAGGTGGCCGCCGACCTGGCCGCCGCCGGGTTCGACGGGTGGGTCGGGAAGCCGATCCAGCCTGCGGAGCTGCGGCGCGCGGTGGCCCGGGCCGCCGCCCTCAGACGCCCAGCCAGCCCCCGATGAGGTAGCCCGCGGCCGCCACCGTCCCGGTCAGCACCGCCCCCCAGGCCAGGTCCACCACGACCACCACCAGCGGGAAGTCGCGGAAGAGGGCCATGCAGGTGAGGTCGAAGGTGGCGTAGGCGAAGAAGCCCAGGAAGGCGCCCAACGCCACCGTCCGCCCCAGCGACGCGGCCTCGAGCCCGGGGAGGACCGCGAAGACCAGGATGCCCACGATGTAGAGGGCGTAGAAGAGGAGCGCCGCGGGCCACACCACGTCGTCCCGCAGGAGGTGACCGATCTGCTCGGCGTAGAAGTCCTTGGCCACGACGCCCAGCCAGACGAGGTCGATGGCGAAGAAGACGGCCGCGGTGAGGGCGTACAGGCCCAGGAGGGGAAGAGCGTTCATGGAGGAGCGGGGCCGGAGGAGCGGGTCGGAACCGGAAGCACCTGGAGCCCGGCTACCCGGGGGCGCCCGGGCCGTGCCGCCTCCGGCCGCCCCGTCCAGGTCGGGGAGCCGGGTGGAGCGCGGGGGGGCCGACAGCTAGCTTCCCGGCATGACGACCCCGACCGGCAGGGCCACCAAGCGGATCCTCTGGGTGGACGACGAGATCGAGCTTCTCCGTCCCCACCTCCTCTTCCTCCAGGCCCGGGGGTATCACGTCGACGCGATCTCCAACGGCGACGACGCGCTGGCCCTCCTGCGGACCCACACCTACGACCTCGTCCTCCTGGACGAGCAGATGCCCGGCCGGCGGGGCCTCGAGGTCCTGGAGATCCTCCGACGGCAGGACCCCCACGCGCGGGTGGTCATGATCACCAAGTCCGAGGAGGACCGGACCATGACCGAGGCCATCGGGCGCCGGGTGGACGACTACCTGGTGAAGCCCACGAGCCCCCGGCAGGTCCTGAGCGTCGTCACCCGGATCCTGGAGGGCTCCTCCATCCGGCAGCAGCAGGCGGCGCAGGACTTCGCCGCCCGCTTCCCGAGCCTCTCCATGAAGGTGCAGGACGCCTCGACGGCCTCCGCCTTCGCGGCCGCCTTCACCGAGCTCTCGGACTGGCACATCCGCCTGGAGAACGCCGGGGAGGACGGGCTCCTGGATTCGGTGCGCTCCCTCATGACCGACCTCCGCCGCGACTTCGGGCAGTGGGTGGTGCGGGAGTACCCCCGGTGGATGCGGGGCGCCGAGGACCGGCCCCTCCTGTCGGTGGACGTGGTCGAGGAGTTCCTCCTCCCGCTGGTCGGCGAGGAGCAGGTCTTCTTCGTGGTCCTCGACTGCATGCGGCTGGACCAGTGGCGCGCCATGGCCCCCCTCCTGGCGCCCCACTTCGAGATCGAGGAGAAGTGGCACTACTCGATCCTCCCCACCGCCACCCCGTACGCCCGCAACGCCATCTTCAGCGGGCAGTTCCCCGACGAGATCGCCCGGGACCACCCCGACTGGTGGGACTCCTCCGACGACGAGGGGAGCCTGAACGCCTTCGAGGACCGCCTCCTCTTCGACCACCTGAAGCGGCTTCGCGGGGGCGAGAGCCTCCCCGTCCACTACGAGAAGATCTTCTCCGACCGAGAGGGCGATCAGGTCCGGGCCCGGGTGAACCGGGCGCTCAAGACCCCGCGGGCGGTGGTGGCGCTGGTCTTCAACTTCGTGGACCTCATGACCCACGGCCGCTCCGAGTCCCCCATCCTCATGGAGGTGGCCAAGGACGAGGCGGCGCTCCGGGACCTCACCCGCTCCTGGTTCGAGCGGAGCGTCGCGTTCCAGGTGCTCAAGGAGGCGGCGCGGGCCGGGCACAAGGTGGTGCTCACCACCGACCACGGCTCGATCCTCTGCCAGCGCCCCACCACGGTCTTCGCCCGCCGGGACGCCACCAGCAACCTGCGCTACAAGTTCGGCCAGGACCTGCGGGCCGAGACCCCGGACCACACCTTCACCACCCGGGACGAGAACGATCTCCGCTTTCCCGACGCCAGGCTGGGCCAGACGTACATGGTCGCGCTGGAGGACCACTTCTTCGTCTATCCGACGAAGCTCCGCGAGTACCAGGCCCGCTACCGGAACTCCTTCCTCCACGGCGGCATCAGCCCCGAGGAGATGATCGTCCCGGTGGCCACGCTCACACCCCGGGGGCGGTAGGGCGGGCGAGGCCCGGCGGGCCCGTCGGGCGGGCTGTGGCTTCGGCCGATCGGGCCATTCCGACGCCCGGCGATCGCCGGTAGCCTTCGGGTGGCGGCGGGGGTGGTGGGCCCCGCGCCTCAGTCGTACAGCGTCCCCGCCTTCTGCGCCGACAGCAGGATCCCC